>NZ_FQUZ01000026.1 GCF_900129055.1 Lampropedia hyalina DSM 16112 | reverse complement strand
GAAGGTGGGGTTTGCGTTCGAGGTGCGCGAGGGGGGCAAGGGACGGGCGGCGGCCAAAACCACAGCCCGGCCAGTGGCGAAGAAGGCGGCCAGCAAGACAGCGGCCCGGTCATCGGCGAAGAAGGCCGTGCGCGCGCCTGCTGCGGGCAAGACCCCGAGTGCGGCCCTGGCGGCGGTGATCGGGGCGGAGCCGGTGAGCCGGCCGCAGGCCCTGAAGAAGGTGTGGGAGTACATCCGGGCGCAGAACCTGCAAGACCCGCAGGATCGGCGCACGATTGTGGCCGATGCGCGCTTGCGGCAGGTGCTGGGCAGGGACAGGGTGGGCATGTTGGAGATTACTGGGTTGCTCGGGGAGCATTTGCAGTAAGGCTATCCGCTACACTGCTGAGCGTTCTTCCGTGCTGTTTTTCCATTGTCGTACCTCGCCATGCCTTTCACCGCTTCCGTTCCCGACGAAACACTGCTGCCCGCTGCCGGTGCGGCGTGGCGTTGGCATGGCGTGACGACCCCGGCGGAGCTGGATGCGGTGTTGGCCATCGAGGCGCAAAGCTACAGCCATCCGTGGACGCGCGGCAATTTCACCGATGCACTGAAGGCAGGCTTCCACATTCAGTTGCTGTCGCATGGTTCGCAGTTGCTGGGCTACACGGTGGCCATGCCGGGGGTGGAGGAGGCGCATCTGCTCAATATCACCGTGTGCCCCGACGTTCGCCGACAGGGGCTGGCCGGGGTGCTGTTGCAGGCACTGGCAGTGTGGGCGCAACAGCAGCAGGCGCAGTGCATCTGGCTGGAGGTGCGTGCCAGCCATGCGGCCACGCAACGCCTGTATGCCCGCCACGGCTTTGAGTTCGTGGCCGTGCGCAAGGGCTATTACCCGCTGGATGGCCAGCAGCGCGAGGATGCGGTGGTCATGAAGCGCGTGCTGCCGGGGAGTGCCGCCTGATGCACGCCCCGCTGCAACTGGATGCCCGCCGCCATGCCATGCTCAAGGCCATGGGGCTGGAGCTGTGGTGGATGCCTGCACCGCCGTTGCCATCGCCATCGGCAGTGCAGGAGCAGCCGGGTGAGGGCGTGAAGCCGCTTCCCGCATTGCGCACGCAACCGCCACCGGTTGCAGCTCCGGCACAGAAGCATGTGCCTTCCTCTGTGCCCACGGCATCGCCATTGCCTGCCGAGCCGAAACCGGCGAGTAGCCAGACGGCCACTTTCGCTGAATCTGTGGCTTCGGTGCCGCAGCGAATGGCACTGGGCGCATGGTGGTGCCAGCCGCCCGTGCCGGTGTTCGACAGGGCAGCCCAATCGCCGCAGCAGGGCACACGCTGGCTGTTCGTTACCGATGATTTTGCCGATGCCGGGGTCGATGCGCCGCAGGTGCAGCAGCTTTTCCACAACATGTTGCGTGCCATGGGACTGTTCCAGCAGGCCGGTGTCTGGCAGGCGCGGATGCAGCGTGCCGTCCCGGATGCGGTGGCCGATACTGCCCTCACGCTGGAACAGGTGGCGCAGACCTTGCGCCCGCAGGTGGTGGTGCTGATGGGGCGGGTGGCCGCGCAGACCCTGTTGCAGAACCAGCAGCCGCTGGGGGTGTTGCGGCAAACCCCCCACCAGGTCTGCGGCATGCCGGTGCTGGCCACCTACAGCCCCGGCTACCTGCTGCATGCCGCCCATGCCAAGGCCGGGGCCTGGGCCGATTTGCGCCAGGCTCTGCGGTTGGCACAGCCTTCCCGCACCACGCGGTAAGGGGGATGCCGCCCGATTTGTCCAGCGTGCCGGGGATGGGTGCGGGGGCATTGGCCGCCGTGGCCCTGTAGTGGCCTGAATTCGCGCACACTCCACGGCTTTCGCTCCTGTCTGATCGACACAGGAGATGGACGAACCGGCTCAGGTGGTGGGTATGCAAAAAGGAATTCTGGCTTCTGTGGCGGCATCGGGCATTTTTGCCTGCATGTATTTTCTGTCGCCTGCCCTCGCGCCCTTGCAGGGGCAGGAGGTGTTTGGCTGGCGCATCGTGCTGACCATTCCCCTCACCACGGCCCTGCTGTGGCTGCGCCACGAGTGGCCTGCCGTGCGTGCCCTGTGGCAGCGGGTGTGTCGCCAGCCGCTGCTGGTGCCGTTGCTGCTGCTCAGTGCCTTCTTGCTGGGCATTCAGTTGTGGCTGTTCCTGTGGGCACCGCTCAATGGCCGTGCCTTGCCAGTGGCCCTGGGGTATTTTCTGTTGCCACTGGCCATGGTGCTGACCGGGAGGCTGGTGTATGGCGAACGCCTCAGCCGCGCCCAGTGCTGGGCCACGGCCCTGGCGGCCCTGGGCGTGGCCTGGGAGTTCGGGCGCACGGCCAGCTTCTCGTGGGAGATGGCGGTGGTGTCGCTGGGCTATCCGGTGTATTTCGTGCTGCGCCGCCGCCTGGGCACGGCGAATCTGGCCGGGCACTGGCTGGATGTGGTGCTGATGGTGCCGGTGGCGTGCTGGTTCGTCTGGCAGGGGCCGCCCGTGGCCGAGTTGTTCGGTGCGCACCCCCGGCTTTATGCCTTGCTGCCCTTGCTGGGGCTGCTCAGTGCCGTCTCGCTGGCCTTGTACATGGTGGCGCACCGGCTGCTGCCGCTGGGGCTGTTCGGCTTGCTGTCGTATGTGGAGCCGGTGCTGCTGGTGGTGGTGGCCCTGTTGCTGGGCGAGCGGGTGCAGGCTGCGCAATGGCCCACCTATGGCCTGATTTTCGCTGCCGTGGCCTGTCTGATGCTCGAAGGCGTGGTGCAGGTGCGCCAGCAAATGCGTACAGGCCGGATTTGACGCCATGGTGAACCGCACGAAAAAACCTGGCAGGCCGCCCCGTTGCCCACTGCCGTAGCAGATGCCGGTGCGATAATGGCGACCATTTTTGCGTGCCTGCCCTGACAGGCATCCATTCATCCACATTGCAGGAGAAATCCCATGGAAGTTGCCCCGAGTTGGCAGCTTTCAACCCCTTCGGAAACACTTGCCGACACGCCCTGATTCTGTGTGGCGCGATGGCGAGGATTTTCAATCGGTGACAGGCTCTTTGCCAGCCTGAACCTAGGGCGTGTCATCCATTAGATTCGCCCTAGGGGTTGAAAGCGTCGTTTCACTGCCGCCCCGTCCCCCTTGAAAAAATCTTGTGTTCCCACGCCCGAAGGAGTGAGTTGCCATGCTCAACGTCTTTACCTTGGCCAATGGTCGGCTTGTGCAGGAAGAAGTCGAATCCCTCTACGATCTGACCCAGTTGCAACCCATCTGGGTGGACATGGAGTCCCCCACGCCAGAGGAGAAATTCTGGCTCAAGCAGCACTACGGGCTGCTGATTCCCGACGATGCCGTCGATGACGACATCGAGGAATCCGCCCGCTTCTATGAAGAAGACAATGGCGAGCTGCACATTCGCAGCGACTTTCTGATCGACGATGACGAGCCGCACTCGGCGCGGGTGGCTTTCATCCTGAACCAGAGCAACGCCAACCTGCGCAGCTACAACGTGCTGTTTTCCATCCGCGAGGAAGAAGTGCCGGTGTTCCGGCTGCTGCGCCTGCGCGCGCGTCGCACCCCCGGACTCATCAGCGATGCCAAGGAAGTGCTGCTGAACCTGTTCGATGCGGATGCCGAATACTCTGCCGACACGCTGGAGACCATCTACGACGAGCTGGACGCTTCCAGTGAGCGCATTCTGTCGGGCGAAGTCACCGACACCGAAGCCAGCGACGTGCTGGGCAGCATTGCCCGGCACGAAGACCTGAACGGCCGCATTCGCCGCAACGTCATGGACACGCGCCGTGCCGTCAGCTTCATGATGCGCAGCAAGATGCTCAATGCCGAGCAGTTCGAGACCGCCCGCCAGATTCTGCGCGACATCGAGTCGCTGGACAGCCACACCGCCTTCCTGTTCGACAAGATCAACTTCCTGATGGATGCGACGGTGGGTTTCATCAACATCAACCAGAACAAGATCATCAAGATATTCTCGGTGGCCAGCGTCTGCCTGTTGCCGCCGACGCTGATTGCCAGCATCTACGGCATGAACTTCACCTACATGCCCGAGCTGGAATGGAAGCTGGGCTACCCGTATGTGCTGGCCCTGATGGTGGCCAGTGCCGTCATTCCGATGTGGTATTTCCGCCGCAAGGGCTGGCTCAAATAGCGCAGGCAGAGCCTGCATCGTGCTTTCTTCGGCGGGTAAATGCGAATAAATTCTACAATCGCGCCTTCCAGCCAGCCACAGTGCCCGCCTCGGTATCTCCCTGTCTCCCCGCACCGGTTGCCGCATCGTTGGATGCGGTGATGGCCGTGCGGGTGTGCAGGAGCCTGCCTTGATGCTGCGGACGACTCAGCCAGCCAATATTCCCGTTTCATCACCCAAGCTGTGAAAGTGAATCTGTATGGTTGAGTCCTTTGCATCGGGGCGGCACACGTCTGCCCTGCCTCCCTCGTTCCGTCTCTCGGGTACGGCCTTCGCGCTGGCATGTGCCGGTCTGCTGGGAGGTGCGCTGCTGCCGCTGGCAGCCAGGGCACAAACGGCAGCGGCTCCTTCAACCGTCTCTGCCACCGCGCTGCCGGAAGTGCAGGTCACGGCTTCCGCCGAGGAAGCAAAAAACCAGGGGCATACCACCACCATCACAGCCGAAGACCTGCAAAAACAGGGCGCGGCCAGCATGGCCGATGTGGTGCGCTATCAGCCGCTGGTGTCCGCACCCGAGACTGCCAGTGGCACCGGCAACCTGTGGGACGGTGCGGGCACGCCCGGCTACAACGTGCGGGGCCTGGAAGGCAACCGGGTGGCTCTGGAGGTGGATGGCATCGAGTTGCCGCCTGCCGAAATCAAGCCCGATGGCATGAGCACCAGCAGCTTCTCCACCGGCCGCGATACGCTGGAGACCGATCTGTTCCAGCAGGTCGAGATCGCCTCCGGTGCGACGGCGGCGGGGCGCGCTGGCAGTCCGAACCTGGGCGGGCGGGTCAGCTTCACCACCAAGTCCCCGGAAGACTTTCTGCGCGATGGCAAGCAGTCGCACCTGGGCTACAAATTCGGCTACCAGTCGGCGAACAAAAGCCGCGCCCATACCCTGACCGGCGCAACACAGATCGGCGCGGTGCAGGCCCTGGGCATTTATGTGCGCCGCGATGGCGAACAGGCGAAATCCGAAGGCGATATTTCCCCCAACCCGCAAGACTGGGACAGCAATGCGCTGCTGACCAAGTTCGTCTGGGGTGCGCACACCGGCAACCGCCTGGGGCTGAGCGTGGAGCACTTCGACCGGGGCACGCAATACACCAATGCCAGCGAGGTCACGGCCTCGATGCCGCAGGCCCCCGGCAGGATGTCACCGACCGCCGCAGCCGCATCAGCCTGGAACACCGCTACACTCCGGCGCAGGAGCTGGCCGTGTTCGACAGCCTCGAAAGCCGCATCTATTACCAGAGTGCCGAAGCCAAAAACATCACCTTCGTGCCCGAAGTCATTCCCCGTGCCGGTGCCAGCTATGCCCGCCACCTCTATACCAACAGTGAATACGACACCTGGGGCGCGAGTGCCGATGCCAGCAAGTCCCTTGGGGCACACACTCTGTACTATGGCCTGTCCTACACCCAGATCGACAGCCAGCGTCCCTGGGAAGAAACACGCACCGACCTGTCAGGAGTCTTCGTCTCCCAAACCATCAAGGATCGCGCCAGTGCCGCCAAGGACGCGCGGCTGAGCCTGTATGTCCGCGATGAGATTGCCCTGAGTCTGGGGGGGCGGCGTGTCAAGGTCACACCGGGGCTGACCGTGCAGCACCAGCGTGTCAAACCCACCGATCAGGCCCGCTATGCGCAGGGTTCCGGTGCTTCGGCGGGCGAAGTGCGCAAGAGTTCCGATACCGCCTTGCTGCCCAGCCTGAACGTCAGTCTGGAACTGGCTCCCCAATTCGATGCCTATGCCCATTACAGCCGAGGGGTGCGCCGACCCAGCATCACCGAGCTGACCGGTTCTTTTGAAAATCCGGGTACGGGCTATGCCGTGCTGGGCAATCCTGATCTGGACAAGGAAACCAGCCAGACCCTGGAGCTGGGCGTGCGCGGCCAGGCTGCCAAGGGCATCACCCTGAATGCCTCTGCGTTCTACAGTCGCTACAAGAACTTCATCGAATATGAAAACATCGGGCGCGACCCCAATCTACCGCAATTCGGGCTGTTCGTGTACCGTGCCCACAACATTGGCAAGGCGGAAATCTGGGGAACCGAACTCTCCAGCCGTTTCGATCTGGGGGTCTGGGCACCGTCGGCGCGGGGTCTGAGTGTGAATCTGGCCGGTGGCTGGTCGCAGGGCAGTGCACAGAACACCCGCACCGGCAATCGCGGCTGGTTGCCATCGGTACTGCCGGCCAAGGTGGTGGCGGGGCTGGCCTACGATGACCCGTCCAGGCGTTTCGGCACGGCATTGCACGCCAGCCACACCCGCAGCAAACAGGCCAGCGATGCCGCCAGTGCCAGCACCACCGAATACTTCGCCGTGCCTTCCGCCACGGTGCTGGATTGGACTGCTTACTGGAACCTGAACCGCAACGTCACCTGGAATGTCGGCATCTACAACCTGAGCGACCGCAAGTACTGGGACTACGCCTCGGTGCGCTCGCTGGCCGCCAACGCCACCGCAGACATCCAACGCCAGACCCGCCCAGGCCGCAGCTTCGGCACCAGTCTGGAAGTGAAGTTCTGATCTGGCTTTGCCCAACACAAACCCCATAACTCCGTCATGCTCGGCATGACGCTGTGGGTGGGCTTCACCAGCACGCCATTTCAGTTCCCGGTGCGCGTACCTGCCTGCACCCGCTCGAACTGGGGTTCTTTCCAGGAGCCGTGCAGGCGGAATTCTCGAGTGGCCGCGCTGGCCAGCGGGCGGCTGAGCAGCAGTTGTGCCACGAAGCTGCCTGCGCCTATGGCAGGGTTGATGGCGGTGGCCACCAGCGAGGCGGTCAGGGCGTTGATTTCCGGCACGACGACGACGTGCAGGTCTTGCGTTTCGCGCAGGATGTCGGCTTCGCCTTCCATGATGACGGCGGCATTCACGCCTTTCATCTGAAGGTTGTTGCTGCGGATGATGCCCTGTGAGAGCTGGAAGTCGCCCTGCACGAAGTCGAACGCGAAGCCGTCGCTGAAGATGTCGCGGAAGTCCAGCGACAGGCGGCGCGGCAGGGCTTGCAGGTTCAGCACGCCCAGCAGCCGGGCCATGCCTGCATCCACCGGCAGGAACTGTCCCTGTTCCACACGAAGCTGAAATGCGCCGTCCAGGCTGGGGTAGTCCAGCCGCGCAGGCGACCCCAGCCAGCCGAGGTGGCCTTGCAGTGTGCCTTGTCCGCCTTGCAGCACGCCAGGCATACCCAGCCGGGCCAGCAGTCGCGCGGCGTTGTGCACCTTCAACTGGAATTGCAGCGCGGTGCGCTTGCCATCGCCCAGCAGGGAAGGGGGGGCGTTGCCCAGCGGCACGATTTGCTTCCAGTTGCCCTGGGCGGTGAGTTCGGCTTCGGGGGTCTGGATGGCGAGGTGGCTGACGCGCCATTCGTGGCCTTGTCCGGCGGATGGGGGGCGGTTGGTGGCTTGCAGTTCCACGCGCCCCCAGTCGCGGCGGGCGAACAGCAGGCGGTCGATCTGTACGTCCAGCGCGGGCAACTGTTGCAGGGCCGGATGGCTGGCGGATGGGGCCGGAGACGCAGTGGCGGCTGTCGTGGCGGATTCGGGCAGTTCCAGATAGTCCAGGCGGGCCGTGATCTGTCCGGCATCGCCTTGTGGCTGGCGACGGGGCAGACGGTAATCCAGGTCGCCCACCAGTTCCTGCGATTGCACGCGGGCACTCCAGTGCGGGCGTTGTGCCGTGGCGTGGCTGAGCTGCATCTGGAACTGGTGCAGGGTGCGCCCCTGCCAGTGCAGGCGGTCGATCTGCCAGTCCGATTGCCCCGGCAGGTAGCGTGTGCTGGCAGAGGTGTCTGCCACGCTGCCGGAAGCCGCCGCGCTCTGGCCGTCGGCTGATGCGAGCAGGTTCTGCCAGGCGTGAACATCGAGTTCCGGCAGGCGCACCACGGCGCGAATGCCGGAGCGGTCGGCCTCTGGTCTGGGTGGGGGCTGGCCAATCCAGATCGTGCCGTTGTTCTGCGCCAGATCGGCCCGCAAGGTGTCACCCAGACGGATACGCAGACCCTGAGTGGCCGAGTCGGTGTGGATGCGCAGTGGCATGGGGCGGTCGGCGGGTTTGTCCAGCGGTGCGGGCAGGTCGCTTTGGATGCCTTGCAGGCTGCTGTCGATGTCCAGTTGCACGGCTTCGCCGCGCGTCTGCACGGTGACGCGGTAGTCGGTCTGGCCTTGCAGGGCGTTCAGCCACGGGCTGGCGGCTTGCGGCCAGTGGCGGCGCAGTCCTTCGGCATTCAGCGTGCCCTGTGCCTGAATCCGGGTTTGCACGGGCTGGCCGGAGACGAAGGGCCGCATGTGTCCATCCAGTTGCACGCTGCCGCCCAGGGCCTGGGCGCGGAGTTGCTCGAAGCGAAAGTCTTTTTCGCTGAAGTGCAGGTTGCCGCGCAGGTCTTGCAGGGCCGGAATCTGTGGCCACCAGTCCAGGCGGTTGCCCTGAAACTCGACGGTGCCCTGCACACGGTGTTCGTCCCCCCTGGACAGCCCGATACCCAGTTGCAGATGCAGTGCGGCTTCGCCCGTGGCCTGCATGTCGTCCAGCAGGTGGTGGGTGTAGCCTGCCACCGGGGTGTCGCGCACGGCATCGAACTGCTGTTGCAGCGGGCCGCTGGCTTGTACATCGACTTCCACCACGGCCTTGCGCAGGTCGGCAATGCGCGCACTGGCGCGGTGGATGCGCACGGCCCTGTCCTGCTTCAACTGGCCTTGCTGTACCTGCAACTGCATCCGGTTGCCCTCGAATACCAGTTCGCCGCGCAGTCCGGCCAGATCGGGCCACGGGCGCACGGCCTGTTGATTCGGGCGCAGCAGGTAATGCGGTACATAGCGGTATTCAACGTCTTGCAGTTGCGCGGCAATGCGGAATTGTTCGGCGGGCGCGGCAGTGCGGGCGGAAGCCGTCGCAGGATGGGGGTCGAACGGGAACCGCCGCAGATCGCCGCGCACGGTGAAGTCCACGCGTGGGGCGCGGCCTTGCAGCACGGCTTCCTGTACATAACGGCGCGTGTCGGCGGGAATGCTCAGCGGCAGGTAGCGGTGTACCTGGGCGGCATCGACGTTCTGGAGCTGGCCGTGGAGTGTCAGTACACCCGGCAGGCGCGAGGCCGGCTGGCCGGGGCGTTGGCGGGCGTGCGCCTGCATCTGCGCATCTGTGTAGTTGCTCCAGACGGCACTGGCCTGCCCCTGGGCATGGGGATTGGCCCATTGGCTCTCGCGCACTTCCAGCCGCATCTGGCCGTTGGCACTGCGTTGCCAGTGCAGGTCGGCAGAGAGCCGGGTGACGGGAATGCGGTGGCTGAAGACTTGCGGCAGGTGCAGATCGCCGTTCTCAACTTGGACGCGCGCCTCGCCGCCATCCTGGGTGAGGGTGACTTCGCCCGACAGTCCGTGCAGCCCGGCTGGGGCCTGGGGCAGGGCCGAGCCGTCGGCGGCCACGCCCAGCCGCAATTGCTGCACGCGAGCCTGCACGCGGTACTGCGGCGGCTGGGTGGCGGTGGTGGAAGGGGGGGCGGTCTGCCAGTCCAGCACCAGTTCGTCCAGCATGCCAGCGGGTTGCCAGCGCGCCAGTTGTGCGGGCAGGGTCTGCGCCCAGTGTGGCGAGGCTGCGGTCGTCTCCTGGGCGGTTTGCGCGGTGTCTTGCGCCAGCCAGGGCCAGGGGACGAACTCCAGCAACCGCGCCACGGCTGCCAGATCGGCATGGCTGGCCTGCACGCGCGTCTGGCCATTCTGGCGGGCGGTGGCGCGTTCGTGGTGCAAGGTCAGATTGCCTTGGTTCCAGCGCAGGCCACCCGTGGTGTGCAAGTCCAGATCGCGGGTTTGCAGCGACCAGCCGCGCGGCAGGCGTTCGGCCTCCACACGGGTGGAGAAGTGTTCCACGGCCAGCGCGCGTGCCGCACCGGGCAGATGCACTCGTGCCTGTTGCAGGGCGACATCCAGACTGGCTTGCTGCACCTGCCCTTGCTGCCATTGCAGCCAGGCGCGCACGCTGGCCTGCCCTTGCAGCGGCTCCAGCCATGCACCCTGTTGGGGCAGATGCTCGCGCCACTGCGCCAGCAGTGGCAGGTGGTGCACAGAGGCCAGCGTGGCCAGATTCACGCCCTGCCATTGCATCCAGCTCTGGCCGCTCCAGCGTGGCCACCAGGTTGTGCCGGTGGAGACCAGCGGGCGGCGCAACTGGGCACGCCATTCCAGTGCGGGCACGCCGGGCAGGTCGGGGCGCAGCTTCAGTGCAATCTCGTGACTGCGCAGATGGTGGCGCAGCAGCAGTTGCACTTCTTGCAGCTTCAGCGAGGTGGTGGGCGTGCTGGCATCGGTCAGCCAGATTTGGGCATCCTGCACCAGCAGTTCGGGCTGGGTCAGCAGCCATTCCAGCACCGGGCTGGCGCGCTGCATGGCGGGCGCAGCGGCTGCATCGGCGGGGGTATTCGGGCCAGTGCCAAGCGTTTGCCCCGCCACTTGCCATTGGCCGTCGCTGCCATGCTGCACATGAATGGTGGGCGATTGGAACACCAGTTGCTCGAAGCCCTTGCGCCAGAGCGAACGCGGCGAAACGGCGGCCACCACTTCAGGAATCGCCAGCACCTCTGTACCGGAGGCATTGCGCAGCGAGACATGGCGCACCGTTACAGCGGGAATCAGCCCATTGGGGCGGCTTTCGATCTGCCCGATCTGCAATGGGCCACCCAGCCAGCGGCTGGCCTGGGCCTCGATTTGCGGTTTCCATTGCGACAGGCGCGGCATCACCCAGCCGTGCAGCAGGGCCAGTGTCGCCAGCACCAGCAGCCAGAACACCAGCAGCAGCAGCAAGGCCCAGCGCACCAGGCGGCGCGCCACACGTTGCCACCGGGGAATGAAAGAGGCAGAAGCAGACATGCGGGAGGGGGGATGAATCGGAGCGGGTGGTGAGGTGAACGGGCGGCCTGCATTATCCGGCACGCCTTCCGTCGCTCAAGGGAACGAGCGTTTCCTCAAGGCAACCTCTGCCGGGCACAGGGACTGTAGTGGCCTTTTACGCGAGAACCTTCTGCGCAGTACACTTGGCGCATATTGAGTTCGTCGGAGTTCCCGCCATGCCTTCCAGTTCCGTTGTGCTTTCTTCTGCGGTCGTGCCAGCCACGGCGGCCTATTCGCGTTTCTTCCAGCGGCTGGCGCGGCGTTATGCGGCAGAGCTGCATTTGCTGCCAGCAGGTGTGCCCGACCGCAGCCGCATGGCCGCCACGCTGGCGCAGTTGCGCCCTCAGTACGAGCTGGGCGCGGCCCTGCGCATTCTGCGCCAACTGGTGCTGCACCGGCTGGTGGAGCTGGACACCGAAGGCCAGGCCAGCCTGCGCGACATCACCGGCCCCATGACCGTGCTGGCCGAACTGGCACTCGATGCCGCCTGCCAAGAGGCCCAAGCCAGTCTGCTGGAGCGGCACGGACGGGCACAGGATGCACACGGCCAGCCCGTGGCCCTGTGGGTCATCGGCATGGGCAAGCTCGGGGCGCGGGAGCTGAACGTCTCCAGCGACATCGACCTGATCTACGTCTATGAAAAAGATGGCGAAACCAGCGGCAACGCCCAGGGGCGCGGGCGCATCTCCAACCACGAATACTTCGGCCTGCTGGTGCGGCGCATCCAGACGCTGATCGGCGACACCACCGAACACGGCTTCGTTTTCCGCATGGACCTGGCCCTGCGCCCGCACGGCAATTCCGGCCCGCCTGCCGTTTCCTTGCAGGCACTGGCCGAGTATTTTGTCGCACACGGGCGCGAGTGGGAACGCTTTGCCTGGCTCAAGAGCCGGGTGGTGGCTTCTACTGGCACCGTTCATCCGCACAGGGACGAGGCGGATGCTCCGGGGTCGGGCTACGCCTTCCCCGGCGTGCAGAAACTGCGCGAAGTGGTGTTGCCCTTCGTCTTCCGCCGCTACCTGGACTATGCCGTGTTCGATGCCCTGCGCAATCTGCACCGGCAAATCCGCGACCATGCCAACACCCGCAGCGCGGGCCGCCCTGAGCGCGCCAACGATGTCAAGCTCTCGCGCGGCGGTATCCGCGAAATTGAATTCACCGTGCAACTGCTGCAAGTGGTGCGCGGCGGGCACTTCCCCGAACTGCGCTGCCGCCCCACGCTCGAAGCCCTGCGCCGCCTGACCCACGCCGGGCTGATGGATGAAGCCACCGCCACCAGCCTGGCCGATGCCTACCTGTTTCTGCGCCGTGTGGAACACCGCATCCAGTACCTCGACGACCAGCAGACCCACATCCTGCCCGTGCGCGACGACGACCTGCAATGGATTGCCGCCACGCTGGGTTTTGGTGACACCGCGCATTTTTTGCGCGAACTTGACCAGCACCGCGAACGGGTGGCGCAGGAATTCGACAGCCTGCTGGGCGGCAATGCGCCACGCCGCTGCACCGGCGGACAATGCAGCCGCAAACACGCCATGCCCACCTCGCTGGCGCAATTGCTGGAGCAGGTGCCACCCGACTTTGCCCAGCATCTGCGGGCATGGCAGGACTCGCCGCGCTTTCTGGGGCTGCGTGACGAAGCCAGCGCACGCGTCCTGAAAATCCTGCTGCTCACCGGCCAGCATCTGGCCCAGGGCACTGCCACGCTGGAAGGAGCCTGCCGCTTTGCCGACTGGCTGGAAACCATGCTGGGGCGCGAAACCTACTTTGCGCTGCTGCTCGAACGCCCCATCGTCCACGACCGCCTGCTGCACCTGCTGGGTGCGGCCCGCTGGCCACTGCGCTACATGCAGCGGCATCCTGCCGTCATCGACGAACTGGCCAGCGGCTCCATCTTCAGCGACCGCTTCGACCGCGCCACCTTCCAGCAGGAACTGGAGCGGCGGCACACCGCGCTGCAAAGCACCGGCGAGGCCGACGAGGAAAGCCTCATGAACCTGCTGCGCCGTGCCCACCACGGCGAAGTCTTCCGCACCCTGGCGCGGGATGTCAATGGCTCCATCAGCGTGGAACAGGTAGCCGACGACCTCAGCGCGCTGGCCGATGCGGTGCTGGAAACCACCACCGCCTGGTGCTGGCAGCACCTGCGCAAGAAACACCGCGACACCCCCCAGTTCGCCATCATCGGCTACGGCAAACTCGGCGGGCTGGAGCTGGGCTACGGCAGCGATCTGGACATCGTGTTCGTCTTCGACGATGACGACGATGACGCGCCCGTGGTCTATGGCAACCTGGTGCGCAAGCTCATCTCGTGGCTCACCACCAAGACCGCCGAAGGCGACCTCTACGAAATCGACACTGCACTGCGCCCCAATGGCAACTCCGGCCTGCTCGTCACCGGCTTTGCGGCCTATGCCAACTACCAGCAGCAGCGCGGCAGCAACACCGCGTGGACGTGGGAGCATCAGGCCATGACCCGCGCCCGCTTCGTACTCGGCAACCCGCATCTGCGCAGCGAGTTCGATACCGTGCGCCAGGCCGTCATCCAGTCCCCCCGCGACCACGCCCTGCTGGCGCAGGAAATCTGCACCATGCGCCAGCGCATGCGCCAGGCCCACCCGGTCAAGGCCGGCGAATTCGACGTCAAACACAGTCCCGGTGGCATGATCGACATCGAATTCGCCACCCAGTACCTCGTGCTGGCCTGGTCAGGCCAATACCCGCAACTGGTGCGCAATGCCGGCAACATCGCCCTGCTCCAGATGGCCGAAGACGCTGGCCTGCTGCCCGCTGGCATCGGCCACGCAGCCGCCAACGCCTACCGCGAAATGCGCCGCATCCAGCACAACGCCCGCCTCAATGAACACGAACCCATCGTGCCCCAGTCCGGGCAGCCCTGGCAGCAGGCCGGCCCGGTGCTGTGGCAAACCTTGTTTGGCACGAATGCGGCATGATGTAGAAAATCGTTGCCTGCACGGTTTACGGCACACCTGAAGGCATTCGGCGCATGTTGCGGACTGGGCTTGTGGTTATGGGGACATTCCGTTGAAGCCGCAGGGCGCGTTTTGATGGTGAAAAAAGCGTTTGTGTTGCGCATTCCCTTCTGCGCTTCGCTGGGGGCTATCCTTGCCTTGCGCTGCCCCTTTCCCGATACGCCTTATCGTCAGGGTGCAGAGCTTCCTTCACCGGGCTGGCAGGCACTCAAGACCGCACGCCACATGGCGGCATCGTGCTGTGCATCCCGCTGCACCTTCTCCGGCCAGTGGTGCGTTGTCAGCTTTTGTTTGACCGTGGTCTCGTCGCCCAGAACCTTCAGGGCCTCCAGAACGCGGCGCATGTAATCATGGCCCGGAATCTGGTCGTCCTGCAACACCGGCGTGCCGTTGCGGTAGCGCAGACTGCGCACGGCAGCCGGAATCTCTGCCGGTGCGGCAGTCCTGCTGCAACGCTTAATCAAGCCATGCCAGACCGCAACCGCTGCATAGGACTGTTGCCAGAATGCCCGCAAATCCAGTGCATGGGCTGGAACCGGCTGCGCAACCGCCTTGCGCTGGCCCAGCAGCGTTTCGGACCAGCGGGCCGTGCCCTCGTAAAACCACGCACGCTTGAACGGCGTGTAGCCGTTCTGCACCTGGTGGAACAGTTCATGCGCCGGAGTCAGATTGCCGCTGCGGTAATGGCTGGCAATCTGAATCATCAACACACATTCCCCTGAGGGCAGACGGCTGACCTCATCAAAGGCAAGACCCGTCTTTTTCAGTTTCTGGAAAAGCACCAGAATGTGGCTGGCCCCTTGGGTTTGGTAGCGAGGGCTTTCCAGCGGCAACTGGAAGTGCAGGCTTTTGAGCATCTCCCGCATGGCCAGCAATTGCTGCTCCACATCCGCGACCACATCCGGCAGGCCCGAATCGGGTGTATCGACGGAGGAATGCAGGGCATGTTCACCCGTCAGCGAGTACTGGAAGATGAACTCGCCACTGCGGTGTTCGCTCCAGTCGCCTGCCAGTGGCCGCAGCGCGCGCTGGCACTCGGCAGCCTGTGCCGGCAGGCACCACAGTGCAAGCCCAAGGCTGACGATGCCCATACACAGCTTGGCTGCGCCAATCGGTGCAATCTTCGTTGTCATTTGCCCTTGCGCACCAACTCCTCCACCAGACGGTGCAGCCCGGTGCCATTGGAGCTTTTCACGAGCACCAAATCCCCATCGTGCAGGTGCGCTTCAGTCCATTCGATGACTTGTTCCACGGACTGAAAAGCCTCTATCACACAAGAGGACCCGGACTCACGCAGCTTCGCAGCAAGGTGGGCCATCAGAGGGCCGCACAGCACCAGCACATCGGCAGGCTGTTTCTTCAGCGCATCTGCCAGTGCAGCATGGTAGGCCACTTCATCTGCGCCCAATTCCAGCATGTCTCCCAGAATCAGGACATGCCGTTGGTATTCGCCATTTCTGAACCGGGCATTGGATGCGTCAATCGCGGCTTTCATGGACAGGGGGTTGGCGTTATAACTCTCATCAATGACGGTGAATGAACCGCCATTGTCACGTTGCAACACATGCACGACGCCTCTGCCTTTGACAGGTTTGAAAGTGCTGAAGCTTTTGACCAGTTTTTCCGCATCCAATTCAAGAGCCAGTGCCGTGGCGATGCAGGCCATTGCATTCTGTACCATATGCAGTCCTTCAACTGGCATGTGAAAATGCAATGAACCGACTGGAGTGGCAACCAATGCCTGTTGCTCTGCCTCATCCCAATTCAATAAGCGAATTGTTGCATCTGTATGCTGGCCATAGGTATAAATACGAAGCCTTTGGTCTTTTGCCTTGTTGATCAGAATGTCTGAATGTTCTGTGTCATGGCAAATGATCGCTATGCTACCGTCTGCCATGCCATCAAAAATCATCGCTTTTCTTTTGGCAACGCCAATCGTGTTTTTATGCTTCTCCAAGTGCCCAGGCCCGATACTTGTAATGATGGCCACATCCGGGCGTGCCACCAGGCTGCTGATATCGATGGTGGATTGCTCTATTTCCACGACATAGAAGTCAGCGTCCCATGGCATTCCGCGTAAACTTTTCGCAATGGCAGCAGATACATTGCCTCCCCTGCTGATCTGGGTGTCTTTTTCTAGATCCAGAAGTGCCTTGAAAAGCATGCTTGTCGTGCTGGTTTTTCCAGATGTTCCAGTGATTCCAATTAATTTTCCCTTGAATTGAGATCGACTGAAATGAGCAAGATGGTATAAAGCGGTTTTGCTGCTTTTGACTTGATAGATCGGCGTTGCCTTTGATGTCAGAGGTTCGGGTATATTGTCGTGTTCCAATGACGTAATGATGGCTGCTGGTGGCGCGGGCAGCTTGACAAGATCATCTGGTTGAATTCCTAAGCCCGAAGTGCCGTTTGCAAGAACGACTACGTCACCTGGTTGATAATCTGGAGTCAAAGCCACAATCCGTTTTGCCAGAAAGTGAGATTTTGGTTTTGTCAGCCATGTTCCAGGGGTAGCTTGTTCAATGCCATGAGCAGACCAAAAGCGAGTTACTTTATCTCCAGGAAAATAGGTGATGTGCCAAGGTTCGGATTCATACTCCCAACAAAATCCAAAAATTGGCGCGTGATCCAGTAGCCAATCTTTTTCCCTGCCATAAAAAGTAAGCCGTACATCGATGGATAAGCCCCAGCCGTGATTGCTGGTGCCTGGTATGGCGGCTAAGGCAAGGTTTTTCTTCAGTGACCAGTGACGGTCATTCCATTGAATAGCCGCATTTGATGGCTCACAAGGATCATGGCATGCTAGAAATATTTTTTCCTGTTGTGTCAAGTTACGGTATGTGCTGTCAGCGTTGACAGGCATCAAGACCACACCATCCAGGAATGCGGAATGTCGCATTTCATTCCATTTTTTTGCTGCAGGTGCCAATAAAAAACCTCCACGAATTTCTTCGAGCAAGCGGGCGTCCACTTTGCCATTTTGTTGTCCTTTAAGGCAGGCTGGTATTTTGATTTCGTGAAAAATAAGATCGGAGGATGTTGCTGTGATATCAGATTGCTTCATATTTTTATCCATTGCTGGATTTGAAGGGTTCTTGTTGATAATTTCAAAACCATCTGTTAATGGGCCTGACCAGCTTTCGGTTTTTACTTCAATTACGTTACTTTCATCCGGTCCTTTGCGACATTCTGCCAGCATATCGCTTATTGCATCAGAATCACCAGCCAGTAGCATCTGCACTGAGCCGTCATTTTGGTTGCAGACCCAACCGCTTAAAGCGCGTAATTTTGCATTCCTACGTGCCCAGTTTCTGTAACCGACTCCCTGCACCTTGCCTCGGATGCTGACGAGTGTCGCAGTTGGAGCTGATTTTTTATACTGAATTTTCTGAAAATTTTCTTTCAGTTTTTTTAAAATATTGGGGAGAACCTCGCCAAAATCACATCCTCTACTGGCACCCAGTAGTAAAACTGAATCACCTTCCTGTACATATTCCATAAATTGGCTGACAGTGCCTTTGGCATCTGTTGATACACCACCTACCAAGCCCTCTGGTAATTTTGGAAGCAGTTTGTCCCATTCGTGGTTTGGGTTGTGGATGAAGAATTTGTCAAAACCATAACTATTGAAAGGCTCCTCGAGCTTCAGGTGGAAGTCTGTGGCAATATTTCCCATGTTCACGATGCGACTCATGATGACAATACGTCTGCCATTTTTCGAAAATTCACTCTGCTTCAAGACATCGAATGCTGCAAGAATAGAAGGTATTTCGAGGTTGTGGGAACAGTCCACGACCAGTACATTGTTGTGCGTGGATATTGCCAGTGTATTGTCTCGGGCTTTGAAGTCTTCCAGTGCTTTGGCTGAAGCTTGAATGTCGAAACCGGCCAGCTTGGCTGCTGTCAGGGCGGCCAGGGAGTTGAGCGCAACGGGTTTGCCTATGGCTCCCACATCGTATGAAACTTCCTCGCCGAGGATGTTGGCCTTTACGCTCATCGTCAGATCGGTTTGTTGCTGGTCGATGGTCGGCAGGTTGAAATGGTATGAAAGCAGGCGGGCGTCTGCGTCTGGGCTTTCGCCATAGGAGCAGGGCGTTGCACCGTAGTTTTTGACATACTCAAGCACCTTGTCGTACAAAGGCATTTCTCGGTACAGGACGGCTTTGCCATCAGGATAGATGGTTTCGCATATTCTGGATTTGAAGTACGCCACATCCTCTATGCTCTTTGAGCTGGCACCATATTGGGTGAGTTCAATGTGGGTGATGATGGCGATGTTGGGGCGTACTGCCTGCATGGCCCAACCGCTTTTCATCCAGAGTGCGGAGCCGGCCACTTCCAGAATGCAGGTATTTGGAAGGTTGTTTTCTTGATTGAACGCAGGATCAAACATGCCAAGACTTGCAGTCCAGATTACCACGCCTGTCCTTGAGTTATGGCCATTGGTCATGGCAATGCAATTGCTGAAGGGGCGGATTGCACGGGTCAGTAAGTCACAAGTTGTTGATTTTCCTACAGCACCTGTTACGGCAAAAATGGTGCCGTTATCGGCCATTTTGTTGCGTGCGGCTGTTGCCAATGTTTTCAATATCTGATAACTGTCTTTTACCACAAGCTGTGGAATATGAGAGAGTTCTGGTATGGGCCGTTGTACAACAAGACAGTTTACGTTTTCTTTTAAATTTGCTTTGTTGTATTGATTCAGAAAAGAAATGTGGCTATCTGAAAAAATATTTTTGTAATGGCCAGAGTTGCCAGTTCCTTTTAGCCAGGTTTCATAAAACATGCACACCATGCAAGTGCGTGGTTCTTTGACGAAGCCTGCCCCTGTAACAAAGTAGTCCAGATAAATTTCTTTTTCTGGAGGGTATTCCCAATGTCCGTGGGTTAATTTTTCCAATTCTGAAGAAGAGAATGAATATCGAGCTGGTTTTTCATCTTGAGCGTTGAGGGATGAAGATGCGGTTTGATTTTTGCCTGGCACTGCCAGTTGCACAGTCCATGGCAGCCACACCGGTTGGGTAGGGTATATGGCTGAAACAATTTTGACGCTGACTTGCAGATCAACGTTTTCCCAATCCTTCAGATATGGTGGGCGCAGGCCATAGTAGTCACGGTAAATGGTGCCGGGCTTCCAGCGCGAGGTGGGCATCAGCCAGTCGCATGGATCGTGGTCCATGCTGATGCCCCACGGTTTCATCCGGGTTGGGCTTTGGGGTACGGCGCGGAAATCCAGGCGTATGTCTTCCTGAACTGCATCGTCGCAACACCAGAAGCTTTCCACCCACAGCATTCTGCGTCGGTCGATGGTGGTGGGGCTGACTCGGCATCCCAACAGGGTCAGTGGCCCCAGTTTGCATGGTTCCATGCGTGCATCGGCTGGAATGGTGTCTATTGTCCAGTTTTGATGGGTTTCCAGTTCGGGGTAGATTGGAGCAGAGAGTATTTCCGGAGAGCAGGTGGCCTGGGGTGCAGGTATTTTTCTGAGGAATGGGCGGGCAGGTGGTGTCAGTTCGATATAGCCGCAGCCATCTGCCGTCGGAATCAGTTGGCTTGCGGTGGCAGCGCACTGAATGGCATAGTTGCGAACGGCAGTTTGTGCTGCTTGGCCAGACAGTTGCTCGGAGAATCCGAAGCCGATGCCAATCGGTACGAAAACGATGCGTTCCACACCATGATGGCTCAGTTCCAGGCGGAAGATGCCGCTGTCGCCCAGGGTGCTGCGTACCGAATCGAACAGCAGATCGCCTGCGTCATGAATGATGGGCCGATCACGATAGATTTCGATGCCTTGCAATACGTGGGCCGAGGCACCCAGCACGGCATCGGCACCTGCATCGATCAGGCTGTGGCCCACGGCGATTTCAGCCGCATCCGGCATGGTGGCCAGGTTTTCCCCCCAGTGAACCGCCACCAGTACGATGTGCGCGCGCTGGCGAATGGCGGTAATGCGTGGTGCGAATTCGGCATGCCAGGCTGCGGCATCATGGAGGGGGAGATAGGCAGAGCCAGGCCTGCGATCGGTGGCGGCATAACGGTGCTGTGTCGCATCGATGGAGAAGATGGCGATGTTCAGCTCTCCCGCACGTCGCAGCACAGGGGTCAATGCGGCTTCCCGATGTGCTCCTGTGCCGGCATGGCCAATACCGATGGCATCGAGCCAGGCACCTTGTTCCAGCAACGCATCAGGCCCGTAGTCGCCGCTGTGATTGTTGGCCGTTGTCACCACGTCGATATGGGACTCGAGCAGAATCTGAAGCATTTCAGGACGGGCGCGATAGTAGTAGGGGCCGCCTTCGCCCTTGTTGATGCCTTGTTCTCCTTGCGTGGCGACGACACATTCCAGATTGACGATGCTGAGGTCTGCGTCTTTCAATGCGGGAATGGGCAATACATTGGCAGGGCCCAGTTCGGCGGTGCGGTAGTGCTGACGGCGACCCAGATTGACATCGCCCCCCCAGGCGACCACGGGTCTGGATGGGGCTGGAGCGGAAACCGCGACGGAGTTCGCAGCCGGCAAGGTATTCGTGACCTGATCTCCCCCAGGCTCTGGGGTGGGTGGTGGGCTGATTGATGCCGTTTTTTTCAGCATCTTCCAGTACGCCACATACCCCGAAAGGTAATGTTCGATGTCATCGATGCGCACCCGGAAGGTATGGTGGCGGATGAAGAAGCTGCCCAGAATGCTTTCTGGCTTGGCAAAGTACATGGCGAACTCTGGCCAGAAGAAGCCATTGAGCAGGTAGTGGGCGCGGTGGTGCAGTGCACGATGGAACTTGTCGATGTCCAGGCCTTCGAGCACATGGCGCATTTCAGGGTGATTGGTCTCGATGCGGCCGAGCATGGCTTCGAAGGCCATGGACAGCTCCAGCAGCGTGGGGTAAGTGGTCTCGCGCTTGAGGATGAAGTCCAGATAACCTGCGACGTTCTGCACACCAAAGCGGAAGTATTTTTCTTGCGGCTTGTACAGGGTCAGCTCGTTGGCGCAATAAGACAGCCAGTGGTCGTGGTGTTTCCAGTGATCGGCACGGATGAAATAGTCAAAGGCCCGTTCTACGATGCTCAGCCAGCGCGCATCGCGGGTCAGGCCGTACAGGCGCATCAGGCCGAAGGCGGCTTCACCGTCGTAGTAAACGATGCGGAATGTCTCTTTCAGCGAAAGGTCTGTGCTGTGGAGCACATGCACGAAGCTGCCGTTTTCTGCGTTCTGCATGCGCCCAATGCCCAGTGCCAGTTGTTCCATCAGGGGGCGGTAGCGGGTGTCGCCGGTCAGTTCGTCGTACTTGACCAAGGCCAGCAGGCTCACGGCATTGGCCCCGAGCTTGATTTCGCCGTTGATGTCCACGTTGTAGGCGAGGGTGGTGCCATCGGGCTGCGGATAGTGGCGGATCAGGGTTTCGGTCAGGTAGATGAGTGAACGGCGCACGGCAGCCAGCAGCGCATCGTTGCGTGTCAGCTCCCAACCTTCGAGCATGGAGTACACCGAGCTGGCGTGGCGCAAGGCGTTATAGGTGGGAATTTCGCGCCCGAAGCAGGGAAAATGGCCGTAGATGAATTGCCCAGTCTGTTGGACTTGACTGGCGAGAAAATTGGCACTGCTGTCGATCAGGGTGTAGACCTGGTCCGGGTTCAGGCTCTTGATCTGGCGGCGGCTGGCATTCAAAGATGCGCTGTCACGCCAATGCACCTGCGTGGTGCCAGGGCCTGGCAGAGCAATGGGCCCATTGCCTTCAGGCAGGGCTGCCAGTTGCGGGTCATCGGACAGGAACAGGCCATCGTGGGCAAAGAGGTAAACTGGGTTTTCGGGCGAGAAGTCCAGCACGACTTCCTTGCCAAAACGCCGTCGTGCGTAAACGGTGAAATTATTCAGGTTCAGTCCGGCTTCCACCTTGTTGGAGCCGGGGTAAAGCATGGCGTTGGCGTTGAGTTCCTGTTCCAGGAATGCCACGTCAAGCTTGGCGTCCAGGGCGAGGCCCAGGCGAAAGTAGTTGCGCTTGGTTTGCTTCAAAAGGGCATTGAGGTCTTGCCAGGTCGTTGGCTGTATCTCACGAACCCAGTCCACACGCAGCCATTTGAAGGCATTTTTGTTCCGGCTGGCCAGGCGTTGGGTGTTCTGAACGGCTTGTTGCCAAGCGGCTTCCAACGTGTCGGCCCGATAGTGCCGAACCACTGCACGACTTTGCCCGTCACACAGGGAGAAAAACAGGATGATGGAGCTTGCCCCTGATGGCATCAACGCCTGCTGTTGCGTAAATTGCGATTGGATACGATCGTGCGCATGTACGAGCAAGCCAGACAAAGACATCGGTAGGATCCTTTATGGAATGAAGAAGAGGCAGACTTTTGAGAAGAATGATGGCGGTGAGCATAACCTGCAATTGCCCAGGTCACACCGACCGTATCTGTCATCGATGCAGCGAAGCCAGAAAAACTTGCACGGTATGGTCTCAAGCGCAAATGGTAGACCCCGACAGCATGACCCGAGACACATCACCCGGTGCAGCAGCCCCCGGTACAGCGATGCGTATTGCCCGCGCTCCGCTTGCACCACCATGCCTTCATCTACCATGTGCAGGCCTCAGATGCGTGAGTTGCCACTATTGACCGCGCATACTTGGCCATTCACACAGGCCATACTTGCCGCACGCAGCGTACCCGTGCCGGAAGCTGCTCACCAGCGCAGCCAGTCCGGCACCTTGAAGCGCACGATGGCGACGTAGGCGGCGGTGTAGGTGATGGCGAAGAAGACACAGAACAGCATCAGCACCCAGCTGGTGTGCCAGAAGATGACGGCGGGCAGCACGGTGAGCACGGTGTAGGCCCACAGATACGGGGAGGTGCGGTTGTTGCGCATCAGCATGTCGCGCGCCTCGTTGTCGTCGTCGAACACGCGCTGCACGATGCGGCGGTAGATGAGCTGGTGGAAATGCAGTGCGTCGGCCATGCCGGGAGAGGAGCCACGCACCCATTTGCGGTACATGGAAAACAGCGTTTCCCAGACCGGGTAGATCAGCAGCAGCAATGGGAACCAGGGCGAGACTTCCTCGTGCCGCTGCACCAGCAGGATGCAGCCGATGGAGAGGATGCTGCCCCACAGATACGCCCCGCTGTCGCCCGCAAAAATCAGGCCGCGCGGGTAGTTCCACAGCAGAAAGCCACCGCTGGAGGCAGCCGTGACCACGAACATGGCGGCCAGGGCACGGTCATTGACCTGAAGGCTCACATGCGCCAGTGCCAGCGAGACGATGATGGCCACCATGCAGGCCAGGCCGTTGTAGCCGTCGATGATGTTCAGCGCATGCGGCAGTCCGGCCACCGCCAGCAGCGCGATGCCGATGCCCAGCCACGGCCACAGCCATGTGGTGCCGTCCAGCCAGCCAATGTCCAGCCGGGGCACGCTCGCCCCCAGCAGCCAGACGGCCAGGGCCGCGCTGGTGAAGGTGAGCAGGAAACGCCAGCGCACCGACATGCGCTGGCTCAAGTCTTCGAGCAGGCCGCCGAGCACGGCAGGAATCATGCACAGCCCCCACACGATGCTCCACCAGCCCAGGTTCAGATTGGCCACGTCTCCGCGCAGGGTGTTGAACATGCCCACGAACGCTGCGCAGCCCATGCCGCAGGCCAGGGCCACGCCGCCGATGCGGGGCACGTCGCCCTTGTGGAACCGCTGGGGCATGCCTCCGGGGTAGCGGCGGGCGTGCCGCCGGGCGCGGCGCACCAGCAGGCCACTGATGATGGTGGTGATGAAGAAGGCAAAAACACAGAGAATCAGCATGGTGTTGAATCGTTTCCTGGCCTGGCGGGCGGTGGCTGGCGTGGCTGGGAGGAGGGGTGCTGCAAGGCCCAGCGAAATGACGGCAGGTGCCACAGCCGCCACATGCTGCGCACATGCCACCACAGGTGCAGCCACTGGCGGCTGCTGGCGCGCTGTGCCTGGTGCTGCATCCATACGGGGGCGCGCACCAGCGCACCGATCTGCTGGCGCACCCGCAGCGAGAAGTCCACGTCTTCGCAGTACATGTGAAAGCCTTCGTCGAAGCCGCCCAGTGCCTGCCAGTCGCGGGTGCGCAGCACCATGCACGCGCCACTGACCCAATCGACCCGGTGCTCTGTCTGCCGCAGCACCCGCCGGCGCAGCAGGTTGCGCAGTGAGGGCAGGGCGCGCTCGTTGTCCTGCCACTGCCCTGCCGGGTCGCACAGCACGGGGTAGGCCAGCCCCATGCCGGGCTGGCTGGCGCAGGCAAGCAGGGGGCCGAAGGTGGGGGACTGCAACAGGGCCATGTCGGGGTTGAGGATGCAGACGAAGTCTTCGCTGGCTCCGTGCAGCGCGCGGTTGTGGTTGCGCGCGAACCCCTGGGGGGCGCGGTTGTGGCGGATGTCCAGGTGCAGGCCGTCAATCCCGGCCTGAGCCTGCTCCAACTGCTGTTGCAGGCCGGGTTCGGGTACATTCAGTGTCAGAATAACGCGTTTGACGCACGGCTCCGGTTGCCGTGCCATTTGCCGCAGCAATGCCAGCACCCATGGCCCATGCCCATGGCTGACAATGGAGACGGCCACAGATTGTTGATTGACTGTTGTTGGTTCCACAACCTGTGTTTCCTGTGCGCTGGCTTTGCCTCGCGCTGACTCTGTGATGGTTTCCGACCCCAATGATGACTTCCCAAAGCGACCAGCATATCTATTTCCGCCGCATCGAAGAAGGTGAGCGTACCTCGCTTCTGGTGCTGGTGCAGACCATCGCGGCAGACTCGGACGTGCTCGACCTGGGGTGCGGCAGCGGTGCCCTGGGGCAATACCTGACGCGGCGCAAGCAGTGTCGTGTCGATGGCCTGACCCTCAACCACGGCGAAGCAGAGATGGCCCGCGCCTATTATCGCAAGGTTGTGGTGGCCGACCTGGAAACTGCCGATCTGCCGCAGCTCTTTGCCCCGCGCCAGTACGATGCCATCGTCTGCGCCGATGTGTTGGAGCATTTGCGCACGCCCCAGCACAGCTTGCAGGCCATCCGTCGCCTGCTCAAGCCGGGCGGCAAGCTGCTGATTTCCATTCCCAATACCGGCTATGCCGGACTGGCCGCCGAACTGGTGCTGGGCGAATTCCGTTACCGGGAGGAGGGGCTGCTGGATGCCACCCACCTGCGGCACTTCACGCGCCGTTCGCTGCTGCGTTTTCTCACCGATGCGCATTGGCAGGTGGAGCATCTGGAGACGATCGAGCGTCAGGTGGTCGATTCCGAGTTTCATCTGGAATTCGATCGCCTGCCACCGGCCGTGGCACGCTACTTCCTGGCCATGCCCGATGCCCTGAGCTACCAGTTCATCGTCACGGCCAGCCCTGCCGACCGCGAACCCGACAACAGCCGCTGGCTCACCGCACTGCACCATGCGGCACAGGAAGATGCCCTGTTCACGGCACAGCTGTACTGGCTGGATGCCCAGGGCGGCTGCGAAGACCACAAGCTCACCCGGCATGGCATTGTCGGCAAGGGGCGGCAGACCCTGCGCTTCGACCTCTCGAGCCTGCCCGCAGACCTGCGCACCCTGCGTCTGGACCCGGCAGACCGACCGGGCTTTCTGCACCTGTACGCCATCCGGCTGTGCAACGACCGTGGACAGCGGCTGTGGGGGTGGGACATATTCGAGGATGGCATTGCCCCGTTGCAGGCACAGCCCCACCACGATCTGCTCTGGAACCCGCAATTGCCTGCTCTGGCAGGGCCACCCGTGGCCTTGCTGACCGGGCAGGATCCCTGGCTGCACCTGCCGATTCCCGATGTCGTGTTGCGGCAGGTGGGGGCAGGGGCCGCCTGCACGCTGGAAGTGGAAATGGGCTGGCCCTTCTCTGCCGATTATCTGGCACTGGCACACATGGCACGGCCTTTGCAGGAAGAGCGGCAGGCACTGCGGGAGCAGAAACAGGCCTTGCAACAGCAGCTTGACCAACTGCACCACACACTGGCCCAGCAGGGGCAGGAGGTGGAGGGCTGGCAGGCACACCTGCACAATGCCCAGGAGCACATCGACAGCCTGCAAGCCGAACTCGCTCGCCAGCAGGAGCGGGGGCAGCAGCAGGAGCAGGACATTGTGGGCTGGCAATCACACCAGCGCAATGCCCAGGAACACATCGACAGCCTGCAAGCCGACCTGGCTCGCCAGCAGGAGCTGGGGCAGCAGCAGGAACAGGACATTGCCCGCTGGCGTGAACAATGGCTCCACGCCGAGGAACAGATGGCCCATTTGCAAGCCGAACTGACCGACCGGAAAAACCAAGTGACACAGCAGGAACAGGAAATCGCACACTGGCGTGACCAGCAGCACAGTGCCCAGGAGCGCGTCGAGGTTCTGCAACAGGCCGAGGCACTCTGGCAGTCCCAGGAAACAGCGTACCAGGAGGAAATTGATGCCCTGCAACTGCGCATCCAGACGCTGGATGCCGAGCTGCACCAGCGTGAACTGGCATTCAAGAACCAGGTGTTCCTGACGCAGCAGGCCGAGCGGCGTATTCAGGAGCGTGCCCGCGAGCTGGAGCGGGTGCGTGCCCTGGCACAAAGCCAGCAGGCGCGCCTGGCCGAGGTGCAGCAAACGCTGGCACAGCAGCGTGGCATCCAAAGCCAGCTTGAGCAGCAACTGCGCACCGAATCCCGGCAGGGCCACGAACTGCTTCAGCAGCACACGACCCAGCAGCACGACGTGCAGGTGCTGCGCCAGCAACTGGAGCAGCAGGCCCAGACCATCCGCGAGCTGAACCAGCACCGCGACTTTCTACAAGGCCAACTCCATGGCTGGCTGGAGCATCTGCGCAACCTGGAGAATTCGCGCCTGCTGCGCTACTCTCGCCCGTTCATCCGCGCCAAGCAGTGGCTGCTGGGGCAGAAAGCCCACTACCCGCAATTGCCGCAAGATTTCCCCGTCAGTGCAGGCCGTGGCGATGGTGCCACGGCGGCACTGCCGACCGCCACTCCTGTGGCGGATGCTGCCACTGCGATGGTTGCGGCCACCCCGGTGGCAGTGCCGGTGCCCGACCCCATCAGCGACACCGTGGACATCATCGTGCCGATCTACCGGGGGCTGGCCGACACCATGCTGTGCGTCGAATCGGTGCTGGCCAGCACCAACCGCACCGCCAGCCGCCTGATTGCCATCAACGATGCCAGCCCCGAACCCGAAGTCACCCAGTGGCTGCGCGACAAGGCCAAGGCCGAACCGCGCCTGACGCTGCTGGAAAACGCCGAAAACCTGGGCTTCGTCGGCACCGTCAATCGCGGCATGGCCTACAGCGGCAGCAACGACGTGCTGCTGCTCAACAGCGACACCGAGGTGGCCAACGACTGGCTGGACCGCATCCGCGCGGCCGCCTACAGCAGCGCGAACGTGGCCTCCGTCACGCCCTTCTCCACCAATGCCACCATTTGCAGCTACCCGCTGTTCTGCCAGGACAACCCGCTGCCGCCGGGCCAGACCACGGCCAGCCTGGATGCCATCTTTGCCAGTGTCAATGCCGGGCAGAGCGTGGAAGTGCCCACCGGCGTGGGCTTCTGCATGTACATCCGGCGCGATTGTTTGCGTGAGGTCGGGCTGTTCGATGTCGAGAACTTCGGCAAGGGTTATGGCGAGGAAAACGACTTCTGCCAGCGTGCCATCCGTCAGGGCTGGCGCAACCTGCACGCGCTGGACTGCTTTGTGCTGCACACCGGTGGCGTGAGCTTCCGGGAGCACAAAAGCCCGCGCGAACAGGCCGCCATGGAAACCCTGCGCCGCCTGCATCCGCGCTACGAGGCCGATGTCCATGCCTTCCTGCCGCAAGATCCGGCCCGCGCCGCCCGCGCTGCCGTGGACTGGGTACTTTACAGCCGCCAGAACCAACGCCTGGTGGTGCTGTCGGTGCTGCACAACCGGGGCGGCGGCACGACCCGGCACGTCCATGAGCTGGCGCAGCACTTGCGTGAGCGCGTGCTGTTCCTCACCCTCAAGCCCTCGTCCGACCAGAACGTGGTGCTGGAAATGCTCAACCCCGACCAGCCACCCGCCTGCCCGCCATCGCCCAACTGGCAGATGCACTTCCACCTGCCCGAGGACTTGGGCAAGCTCGTGGACATTCTGCGCTCCCTGGGTGTGGCGCATGTGCACTATCAGCACTTCATCGGCCAGCCGGACTGCATCTGGAGCCTGCCCGAGCAACTGGGCGTGGCCTATGACTTCACCGCCCATGACTTCTACAGCTTCTGCACCAACATCACCCTCACCGGCACGGCAGGCCGCTACCTGGGGCTGGATGGCCACGGTGAATGCTGTGGGGGCGTGCATCCGCCGCCATCGCCCGCCGTCGAACCCGACACGGCGGCCTGGCGCGAGCGCAACCGCCGCATGTTGCGTGGCGCGCGCCATGTGCTCACACCCAGCCAGGACACCGCCCGTCGCATCCGCGCCTTCGCCCCCGATGCGAACGTGCGCGTGGCCGTGCACACCGACATCGATCCCCGCACCCCATTGCCATTGCCCGCACCGCGTCGCCTGACCGCCGATGCACCCCTGCGCATTGCCATCATCGGAGCCATGAGCATCATCAAGGGCGCGGATGTGCTGGAAGACGTGGCGCGGCTGGCCAGTCAGAACGGGGTGCCGCTGGAATTTCATCTGGTGGGCTATGCCTACCGGCATTTGCAGACCGTTCCGCAGACCCGTCTGCACGTCCACGGCCAGTACGATGAGGCGCGTCTGCCAGCCATCCTGGCCGGACTCGCCCCCGATCTGGTCTGGTTCCCGGCGCAGTGGCCGGAAACCTACAGCTACACGCTCAGCGCGGCCCTTCTGGCGGGGCTGCCGGTGGTGGCTCCCGATCTCGGGGCCTTTGCCGAACGCCTGCAACACCGCCCCTGGTCCTGGGTGCAGCCCTGGGACACATCCACGCAGGCATGGCTGGATTTCTTCCTGCGGGTGCGCTCACAGCACTACGTTGAAGGCCAGCCGCCCGTGCCGCCCACCGGTCATACCCCGGATGCAGCTCTGCTGCCTGCCTGGGACTACGCACGCGATTATGTGGCCCCGCTGCTGGCGCGGCAGGTGGCTGGCGAACTGCGCACCGGCGAGGAGCGCGGTGGCGAACAGGTGGTGCACCAGCACCGTCGGCATCTGGGCGAAGGCGAGCGCGAAACTACGCGGGAGCAGCGCACCCGCCAGGCGGCCTTGCAGCGGCTGACCGTGTGGCGTTCCGCGCCCCTGTTGCGTCCGGTGGCCCGTGCCATTCCCCAGCAATGGCAACGCCGTGTCAAGAACTGGCTGCTCAAGCCCTGAATCGCCTGCCAGACCGAAACCGCAAGGATTGCCGCCCATGAGATTTTCTTTTGCAATTCCCCGATATATGGCATGGCAGTGGTTGTGCTGCTGTGCCCTGTTGCTGATCGGGCTGGCATCGCCACTGCATGCCCGCGACAGCCGCCACGACAGCGAGGCCCTGCCGGTGCTGCTGTTGCGGGATTTGCCACGCCAGGGGCAAGACACCTACGCGCTGATTCTGGCGGGTGGGCCGTTTCCGTACGAGAAGGACGGCACGACCTTCCATAACCGCGAACGCCTGCTGCCCCAGCAAAAGCGCGGCTACTACCGCGAATACACGGTGCGCACTCCGCGTGTGCGCCATCGGGGCGCGCGGCGCATCGTCTGTGGCGGTGCCGTGCCGAGTGTGCCCGATCGCTGCTATTACACCAGCGATCACTACGCCAGCTTCAGTCTGATCGCCGCGCCTGCTGCTGCGGCACGGCCCGACTGAACAGGTTCTCAGACTGCGGACTCGCCGGACTCGCCGGTGCGGATGCGGATGACCTGTTCCACCGAGGTGACGAAAATCTTGCCGTCGCCAATCTTGCCGGTGCGGGCGGCCTTGGCAATCGCTTCCAGGCTGGTTTCCACCGCGTCTTCGGCCACGACCACTTCAATCTTCACCTTGGGCAGAAAGTCCACCACGTATTCCGCGCCCCGGTAGAGTTCCGTATGGCCTTTCTGGCGGCCAAAGCCCTTGACTTCGGTGACGGTGAGGCCGGTGATGCCGGACTCGGCCAGGGCTTCGCGAACGTCTTCCAGTTTGAAGGGTTTGATGATGGCGGTAATCAGCTTCATGCTCATGGGTGTGCTCCTGGGGGAAATGGCGGTGGTTCCGATGGGATGCCGGTATTGCAAAGGGATGGCGAATGGTAACGCTATTTTTCCACCCCGTGCGGGTCAGGCAGGTGTTGCATCGGCATGGGCCACAAACCCATAGCCATAGAGCCAGGGCGAGTCCATCAGCCGTGGCCCTGCCAGGGTCAGGGCCAGATCGCGCCCCAGACGCACCGGCCCTCCCAGGTGGAAGATGCGGCCATTGCGCCGCGACTGTTGCTGCACGCGGGCATTGCGCTGCCAGCGGTGCTGTGCGTAGTGGTGCAGCCGTGCGGGCACGTCCGGCAGGCCCGGCTGGGTGAGCGATTGCTGCAACTGCCGCGCATCTTCGATGGCCATGGCCGCACCCTGCGCCAGATAGGGCAGCATGGGGTGGGCGGCATCGCCCAGCAGGGCCACGCGCCCCTGCGCCATCTGCCCGGCATGCTGCACGGGCGGGCGGCCCGCCAGCGGCCACATGCGCCAGGGCGCGCCGCCATGCGCCGTGCCGTGGTCGCTGATGGCCTGCACCAGGTCTTGCAGCGGCGTGCAGGCGGTGTGCAGCAATTGCTCCAGTTGGGCCTGGGGGGCCTGCATGTCCCAGCACTGTGCGGCGGCTCCGCTGGCCGATTGGGTCAGCAGCCGGGGCAGGATTTCCGGCAGGGCGAAGATGACCACCATGTTCAGCCATTCGCCGCCGCGCACCGGGTAGAGCACGGCGTGCATGTCCTGCCCCATCCAGGCGGTGACGCACTGGCTGCGCAAGGACGCGGGCAGGGCACTTTGGGCGATCAGCCCCCGGTAGGCGCAGTGCCCGGTGGGGCGGGCCGGGCCATCGTGCAGCAGTTGTTCGCGCAGGCGGCTCCAGACTCCATCGGCCACCAGCAGCGCGTCGGCTTCGGCCAGCGTCTGCTGTGCCTCGTCCTGCACGGCGATGCGATGGCCGTCGATGGCAAAGGCATGGGCGCGCACGCCCAGCCGCAACCGGCAGTCGCTGTGCTGTTGCACCTGCTCCAGCAACAGGCGGTGCAGATCGCCCCGGTGGATGCTGGCATAGGGTGCGCCGTAGCGGCGTTCCATGTCCTGCCCCAGCGGCAGCCGCGCCAGCAGCCGGTGCGAGCGGGCACTGCGGGTCTCGATGCCGGTGGGGAAGGCCGCCCACTCGCGCAGGGCCGCTTCCAGATGCCAGTGGCGCAGACAGTGCCAGGCATTGGGGCCGAGCTGAATGCCTGCGCCCACTTCCGCCAGGGTCGCGGCCTGCTCCAGCAACTGCACTTGCCAGCCAGCCTGACTGGCGGCGAGTGCGGCACTCAGGCCGCCAATGCCTGCACCGGCAATGGTGAGGGAGTGGGCTGTATCCATCGTGTGTTCTCGTGTGTTCCTCAGCGGGCGGTTCAATACACCGGCGGCTCACCCGGCGGGCGGGTCTTGAAACGCTTGTGTACCCAGAAGTATTGGGCGGGCATCTCGCGGATCCAGCCCTCCAGTTGTTCGTTCATCCGCGCGGTATCGGCGGTGGCATCCCCGCTGGGAAAGTTTTCCCATGCGGGCAGCATTCGCACATGGTAGCCCGTGGGCGTGACCTGTGCGACCACCGGCACTACCCGCGCCCGCCCCAGTTGCGCAAAGCGCGACAGCGACGGCACGGTGGCGGCGGCCACGCCGAAGAAGGGCACGAAGATGGATTCTTCCGGGCCGAAGTTCATGTCCGGCAGCAAAAACAGAATGCCCTTCTTGCGCAGCGCGGCCACGATGGGGCGGATGCCGTCGCGCCGGTTCAGCATGTGCACGTCGCCAAAGCGGGCGCGCGAGGCCTTCATCCACGCATCGATGCCCGCATTCGGTTGCGTGGTGTAGATGCTGGTGACGGTGCGCGTGGTCTCCAGTGCCAGCCGGGTGCCGGCGGCATCCAGCCCGTAGAAATGCGGGGTGAACAGAATGGTGCCGCAGTCTTCGGCATCCCCCAGATGCTCCAGCGCGCCATCGAGCCGGATGCGGCGGCGCACCACCTCGGGCGAGCGCAGCCAGACCCAGCCGCGATCCATCCAGGTCTGGCAGAAATACACGAAGCTCTGGCGTGCCCAGCGTTTGCGCCGCGCCGGGGCCACCTCGGGAAAGCACAGCTCCAGATTGCGCAGCACCACCTTGCGACGGGGCGCGACCAGCACGAACAGCACCTGCCCCAGCAGCCAGCCCAGCGCGCGCAGCAGCGGCAGCGGCAGCCAGGCGAACCCATACATCAACCCGATCACCAGCCGCGCCATCATGTCTGCTCTCCGTCGGGTGCGGCCCCCTCTGCGGCCTCGTCGGCGGGCATCCCGCGCGGCCTTTTGTAGCGTTCATAGCCCCACAGGTACTGGCCGGGGGTTTGCAGAATCTGCGCCTCCATGGCCCGGTTGATCTGTGCCACCAGCGTATCGGTGTCGGCAGCGGCATCCAGCGACAGTGGCTCCAGGTGCAGCGTATAGCCTGCGCCGCGTGGCAGGCGTTCGCAACGCGCCACCAGCACCAGTGGGTGGGTTTGCTGAATCAACTTCGCGGCCATCGTCATCGTGTAGGCTGGCTTGCCGAAAAAAGGCGACCAGATGCCCAGCCCGTAGGGCGGAACCTGATCGGGCAACAGCCCCACCGAACTGCCCTTGCGCAATGCCTTCAGCATGGCGCGCACCCCGCCCAGATCGGTGGGCACGGCCTCCACGCCAAAGCGGTCGCGTGCGGTCTTCATCCACTCCGCCAGCCAGGGCTTGCGCGACGGGCGGTACAGCACCGTCAGCGGGCCGCGCGCACCCTCCCAGTAGCGCGACACCGCCTGCGCCGACAGCTCGAAGCAGCCAATGTGCGGGGTGAAGAACAGCACCCCTTGCGGCTGCGTGCGCAGTGCATCCAGCCGGGCGCGGGTGGTGGCATCGATCTGCACTTTCTGCGGCTGGCCGTGCCAGATTTTGGGCATTTCCGCCACCATCTTGCCCGTGTGGCCGACGGCCGGGCGCACGGCGGCAAAATCCAGCCCGGCCTGCCGGGCGTTTTCCAGGAAACGCTGGCGGTAGGCGGGCGATGCCAGAAACACCAGCCAGCCCAGCAGCCAGCCGATCGCGTGCAACAACCGCAATGGCAACAGTGACAAGATTCGGAAAACCAGGGGCATACAATCAGGGGCTAAAATGGATGCTGTCGCCGAGTTAAAAGAGCAACTTGCAGGGCGACGTAAAAAAATACTGCTAAAGCGTTCGCCAGAACTCCTTGAGGCTTCGGGCAACGCCCTTTTTGTTCCACCAGCCAAGGAGTTTTTGCATGGCCAATGATTTTTTGTTCACCTCGGAGTCGGTCTCGGAAGGCCACCCCGACAAAGTCGCCGACCAGATCTCGGATGCCATTTTAGATGCGCTTCTGCGCCAGGACCCGTACAGCCGCGTTGCAGCCGAAACCCTCACCAACACCGGACTGGTCGTGCTGGCCGGTGAAATCACCTCCAACGCCACCGTCGATTACATCCAGATCGCCCGCGACACCATCCAGCGCATCGGCTACGACAACACCGAATACGGCATCGATTACAAGGGCTGCGCCGTACTCGTGGCCTACGACAAGCAAAGCCAGGAAATCGCCCAGGGCGTGAACGCCGCCGCCGACGACGAACTCAACATCGGCGCGGGCGACCAGGGACTGATGTTCGGCTACGCCTGCGACGAAACCCCCGAGCTGATGCCCGCGCCCATCTACTACGCACACCGCCTGGTCGAACGCCAGAGCCAGTTGCGCCGCGATGGCCGCCTGCCCTTCCTGCGCCCCGATGCCAAGAGCCAGATCACCATGCGCTACGTCGATGGCAAGCCGCACAGCATCGACACCGTCGTGCTCTCCACCCAGCACAGCCCCGACCAGAGCGAAACGCCCACCAAACTCAAGGCCAGCTTCATCGAGGCCGTCATCGAGGAAATCATCAAGCCCGTACTGCCCCAGGAATGGTTGCAGAACACGCGCTACCTGGTCAATCCCACCGGTCGCTTCGTCATCGGTGGCCCGCAAGGCGACTGCGGCCTGACCGGACGCAAGATCATCGTCGATAGCTACGGCGGAGCCTGCCCCCACGGTGGCGGTGCATTCAGCGGCAAAGACCCCACCAAGGTGGATCGTTCCGCCGCCTATGCCGCCCGCTATGTGGCCAAGAACATCGTGGCCGCCGGGCTGGCGCGGCAGGCGCAGATTCAGGTCTCTTACGCCATCGGCGTGGCCAAACCCATCAACGTCACCGTCTATACCGAAGGCACGGGCGTGATTTCCGACGAGCGCATCGCCGCACTCGTGCAGGAACACTTCGACCTGCGCCCACGCGGCATCATCGAAATGCTCGACCTGCGCCGCCCCATCTACGAAAAAACCGCTGCCTACGGCCACTTTGGCCGCGACGAACCGGAATTCACCTGGGAAGCCACCGACAAGGCCCAGGTGCTGCGCGAAGCCGCCGGGTTATAAGCCCCCTTGGATGGTTTGATGGTTCCCACGCTTCCGCGCGGGAACCCCACCGAGACGCTCCAGCGTCTCTGCAAGACACAGCATGGGCCGCAGCCGATACCTCATACTGGAACCAGATCAACCGCATTTTCTGACATGCACGGTGCTGGAGTGGTTGCCGGTATTCACCCGCCCGGATGCCGTGCAAATCCTGCTCGATACCTGGGCACACCAACGCCAGCATGCCGGTTTGCGCTACAGCCCGTCTTCCATGCCTTCGAGTTCCAGCTCGTCTTCGTCGTCGGTGTGGTTGTTCTGGCGGGCGGCGGTTTGCAGCGGGGCTTCCAGTGTGGCTGCGCCTTGCAGGAAGGTGGATACGTCTTCGGCAGGGGCCAGGCGCAGGGCAGGGTGGGCCAGGGAGCTGGCGTAGAGGGGGGCAAACCAGCGGCCAGTTTCCTGCTGGCGCAGGCTCAGGTGGGTGGCCAGCAGGCCCAGGCACAGCAGCACGCTGGTGCCGGCGACCACGCGCCGGTGGCGTGGCAAGACCCGCATGAGGTGGGCGTAGAGCATGACCATCAGCACCAGCCACGGCAACTCGGGCTGGATGCGCGAGAGGATCGGGATGGACAGCGCGAACGACAGCCCGCCCAGCGCGTACATGCCCAGTTGGGTGGCAACGGTGCCCCAGGCGGCGATGCGCAGGTGTTGCCAGTACAGCATCTGGTGGCGGAACATTTTGCTGCTGAGCGACCAGAGCAGCGACCACAGGGCCACCAGCAGGCCGACGATGAGCAGTTCTCTGGTCAGCGAGATGCTGAATTTGCCGGGCACGCTGTCCAGGTAGCTGCTGATGCCGGTCAGTCCCGCCAGGGCCAGCACGGCCAGGGTTCCCGACAGCAGGCCGCCCACTCCCGCGTGGGCCACGGCCTGTTCGGGGGCGAGGGGGCCTTGGGCCAGTCGCAGCCGCAGGCGGGTCTGGCCTGCCTGCCATTCCTGCCCGTGTGCCAGCCGGTGTTCGCTGCCGCTGGCCAGGCGGGTGCGGCCCAGCAGTACGCCGTTGCGGGTGTCGCCTACCTGTAGGGCGATGGCGGGTTTTTCTGCATGGGGGGTGAGGGTGCAGTGGTGCGCGGCCACGCCGGGGTCGTCGAGTACCAGGTCGTTGTCGAGGGCGCGGCCTATGCGCACCGGCCAGCGTGTGACGGAGATGCTCTGGCGGGCACGGCCGTCGCGGTCGAGTACGTCAATCAGGGCCAGCCGGGGTGGGGGAGAGAGCGGGGGCGGGCTGGAGGGCAGGGCGGTGGTGGTCATGGGCAGGTGGGGGCCGGTGGCATTCGGTTAGGGAAGGTCTGCAAAACCCTTTGCGGTAAGCACGCGCCCAGTGGCGGGATGCGGGCGGCGCAACGGGTTTTGCAGACCTTCCTTAGGGCTGGCGGGCAAAGCCTGCCAGGAAGTATTCCGACAGGCGCATGGCGTTGGCAAAGCTCACGCCGTAGGCGGAGAAGGTGCTTTGCACGCCCTGGTCGGCCTGATCGACGGAGGCCAGCATCAGGCGCATGTCGTACAGGCCCGGCAGTTTCTTGTAGGCATCCATGCAGAGCACGGCACGCATGGGCAGGTCGCCGTTGGTGACGAAGCGTTCGTGGCATTGCGCCGGGGTGCTGTGCGGGTCGGCGGTTTTCGCGCCGTGGATTTGCCCGCCAAAGCGGTCGGAGTAGCGGCTGGCGAATCGCCAGGGGCCGAGGTGGCTGCCGTCCATCCAGCGGTGCGAGAGTTCGATGCCCTGGATGTAGAGCCGGTTGCTGATGAAGATTTGCGTGTCCATGCTGCACTGGGTGCTGCGCTGGCGCAGTCCCTTGCTTTCTTCGGGCGAGGAGCGTCCCCAGCAGCGCATGAAGGCTTCCTGCGGCACGGGCACCTGGTAGCCCGCCGATTGGAAGGGCTGCCACGGCAGGGCGAGGAAGCGGTCGGTCATGTGCTGCTGGTGGGCCAGCAACTGGCGGGTGATTTCCGGGTGGATGTCGCCGTGCAGCGGAGGGCTGCCTGCGTGGCTTTGCTGCAATTGGCGGGCGTATTCGGCGGGTACGAGGAAGCTGATCTGTTCGCCGTCGCGCCGCGCGGCGACGTTCACGCCGATGACGCGGCCTTGCTCATCCAGCGTGGGGCCGCCGCTCATGCCGCCGCTGAGCGAGCCGCCGAAGAAGATGTTGGGGTAGAACGCCCGCTCCACCAGCCCGTTGTAGTTGCCCTCCATGACGGCAAAGCCCACGTCCAGCGGGTTGCCCAGCGAGAAGATGCGCTCGCCGCGCTGCAAGGGCTGGTCGGGGCTGCGCAAGGCCAGCGGCTCCACGCCGCGCAGACCTTCGCCGACCACGCGCAGCAGGGCGAGGTCGTGGATGACATCGAAGCCCAGCAGCTCCAGTGCGCCTTCTTCACCGTCCAGCGTGGTGTAGATGAGTTCAAAGCGGCTCGGTTGCAGGGCCGCGCCGCTGACGACGTGGTAGTTGGTGATGAGCAGGCCATCGCGCGAGACCAGGAAGCCCGAGCCTACGCTGTTCTGGCTGCTTTGCCCCTTGAGCAGGGTGCGCACCTGCACCAGCCGGTCGCGCGCCAGCCCATAGACTTTGGCGGCGGTGTCGGACAGGCGCGGGGGCGGGGCTTCGGTGGGGGCGGTGGCCTGTGCTGCTGTGGTGGCTGCCGCTGGCGTGTCGGTGGCCTGTGCCAGCGCGGCGGCGGGCAGGGCCAGACTGGCCGCCAGCACAAGGCTCCCAAGGGGGAATCGGAGGGTCATCGGTGGTGGGGCAGAGGGGGGATGGGGTCAGCTCAGTACCACGCTGGAGAGGCGGCGGCGGTAGCTGGCCACGGTGGGGTCTTCGGGGGGAATCTGGCCTTCGGCGACGGTGGGGCGCGGTGGCTCAATCAGGTCGAGAATGGCCACATAGGTCTTGCGGGCGAGGCCGTCGTGCCATTCCTTGTCGCGCATGAGGATTTCCAGCAATTCGTCCATGCTGGCCGTCCACTGGCGGGCGGCCAGCAGCAATTGGGCGCGTCGGAAGCGGGCCTCGAAGTCGCGGCGTTGGGCGGCAATCTGCGCGTCCAGTGCGGCCAGCGCGTCGGGCAGGTCGCCTGCGGCGTAGGCGGCATCGAGGGCATCCATCCAGCTCTTGAGTGCGGCATAGCGTTGCGAGGTCTTGGCCTGGTCGATCACCGGCGCGAATGCCACTTTGGCATCGTCTTCCAGCCCCAGTTCCAGCAGCAGCTTGATGTAGTCGAAGCGGGCCTGCTCGTCGTCGGGCTTGTCCTGCACCTGCTGTTGCAGTTGTTCGAGTTGCGCCTGCAAGTCCAGTTCGGGGGCGGCTTCTTCGGCATCGGGCAGCTCTGCGTTGGCTTCGGCACTGTCTTCAGCGGGGGGCAGGTGCTTGTCGAGGAAGGCGCGAAGCTGGCCTTCGGGCAATGCGCCGGTGAAGCCGTCGATGGGCTGGCCGCCGGACATCAGCACGCAGGTGGGAATGCTGCGGATGCCGAACATGCCCGCCAGTTGCTGTTCCTGGTCGGAGTCGATTTTCACCAGCTTGAAACGCCCGCCATAGGCGACTTCGAGTTTTTCCAGAATCGGGCCAAGAGTGCGGCAAGGGCCACACCAGGGTGCCCAGAAGTCCACCAGCACGGGCGTTTGCAGCGAGGCGGCAATCACCTCGGTTTCAAAGTTTTCAATCGTGACATCGATCATGGGTTGGCTCCAGAGAGGGTTGGCGGCACCTGCTGCGCGGGCAGAGGGTGCAGACAACGTAAAATCAGGGTTTTGGACATTTCTGCCCGATTGTGCAGCATTCGGATGTTCCCCGTGGCGGGGCGCGCTGCATGGCATTGCAGGCGGGCGGTTTTCTTTACCTTCAAGGCGTTATGACAGCAGACATTCAGGTGGGAGTCGTGATGGGTTCCAGCAGCGACTGGGACACCATGCAGCACGCGGTCGCCATTCTCCAGCAATTCGGCATTGCGCACGAAGCCCGCGTGGTTTCGGCCCACCGCATGCCCGACGATATGTTTGCCTATGCCGAGCAGGCTGCCGGGCGCGGCTTGCAGGCCATCATTGCCGGAGCCGGTGGCGCGGCGCACCTGCCGGGCATGCTGGCCTCCAAGACCGAAGTGCCGGTGCTGGGCGTGCCGGTGGCCAGCCGCCACCTGCAAGGCGTGGATTCATTGCACAGCATCGTGCAGATGCCCAAGGGCGTGCCGGTGGCCACGTTTGCAATTGGCGCGGCGGGAGCGGCCAATGCCGCGCTGTTCGCGGTGGCCCTGCTGGCCAACCACGACGGTGCGCTGCGCACCCGCTTGCAGCAGTTCCGCCAGCAGCAGACCGAGGCCGCCCGCGCCATGCAGTTGCCGCCCGTGCAGCCCTGATGCCAGCCGCCATCGTGCCCACCGCATTCCGTTTTACCCCATGCCCACCCGCCAGGGATTTGCCATGACAGATCGCACCCATGCCCCGTTTCTCTCTCCCGCCGTTTCGTCTGCGGCCTGCCTGCCGGTTCTGCCGGGCGGTACGCTGGGGGTGCTGGGCGGCGGACAACTGGGGCAGATGTTCGTCCATGCCGCGCAGGCCGCTGGCTATCGCACCGTGGTGCTCGACCCCGATGCCAGCAGCCCCGCCGGGCTGGTGAGCCACCAGCACATTCGCGCCGACTACACGGATGCCAGCGCGCTGGTGCAGCTCTCCAGGGCCTGCGATGCCATCACCACCGAGTTCGAGAACGTGCCCGCCACTTCGCTGGCCGCCCTCGCCAAGGTGCGCCCGGTGGCCCCGCCTGCCGTGGCCGTCTCGATTGCGCAGAACCGCGCTGCCGAGAAAGTGCATTTCAGCCACCACGGCGTGCCCTGCGCACCGTTTGCGGTGATCGATTCTGCCGACGCGCTCGCCAAGGTCGGCCCCACGCTGTTCCCCGGCATCCTCAAGACCTCCCGGCTGGGCTATGACGGCAAGGGACAGGTGTCGGTGGCGCGCAAGGACGATCTGGCCGCCGCCTGGGAGCAACTCGGTCAGGTCGATTGCGTGCTGGAGCAACGCCTGCCGCTGGACTTCGAGTGCTCCGTCATCGTCGCCCGCAGTGCCGATGGCAGCATCGTGCACCTGCCGGTGCAGCGCAACCTGCACCACAACGGCATTCTGGCCGTCACCGAAGTCCTGCCCGGTGGCATTGCGGCCGATGTGGCCGAACAGGCCATCGATGCCGCCTGCACGATTGCCCGTGCCACCGAATATGTGGGCGTGCTGTGCGTGGAATTCTTCGTGCTGGAAGATGGCCGTCTGGTGGCCAACGAAATGGCCCCGCGCCCGCACAACAGCGGCCACTACAGCCAGGATGCCTGCGACCTGAGCCAGTTCGACCTGCAAGTGCGCACCCTCGCCGGTCTGCCGCTAGTGCCGCCGCGCCAGCACAGCCCGGCCATCATGCTCAACCTGCTGGGCGACCTCTGGTTTGCCCCGGACGATGCCCAAGGCACGACCCCCACCACCCCGAACTGGGGGGCGATACTCGCCCTGCCCGGCGTGCATCTGCACCTGTACGGCAAGACCCAGGCACGCCGGGGCCGCAAGATGGGCCACATCAACATCACCGCGCGCGAAGCCACCCAGGTTCTGAACACCGCCCGCGAGGTGGCGCAGATTCTGGGCCTGCCTGCGGATTTCTGAAGCCCCTGCCATGATTCTCGACGGCGACCAGACCTCCCACATCGACCAGGCCTGCCAGCAACTGCGCCACGGGGCACTGCTGGGGCTGCCCACCGAAACCGTCTATGGGCTGGCCGCCGATGCGGGCAACGATGCGGCGGTGCGACAGATATTCCAGCGCAAGGGCCGACCGGCAGAGCATCCGCTCATCGTCCATGTGGCCAGTGCGGCACAGGCCGAGCACTTTGCCTGCGACATTCCGCCCTTCGCCCGCAGCCTGATGCAGGCATTCTGGCCGGGGCCGCTCACCCTCATCCTGCCGCGCCGCGCCGGAGTTGCCAGTGTAGCTGCCGGAGGGCACGCCAGCATCGGCCTGCGCTGCCCCTCGCACCCGGTCGCCCAGCAGGTGCTGCACGCCTGCCTGCGCCTGCCCGAGCCGGTGTACGGGCTGGCCGCACCCAGTGCCAACCGCTTCGGCAAGGTCAGCCCCACGCTGGCTGCCCATGTGCAGGCCGAATTCGGCGACGATCTGCTGGTGCTCGATGGCGGAGCCTGCGAGGTGGGCATCGAATCCACCATCATCGACTGTACCCGCGCCACCCCCACCATCCTGCGCCCAGGCCGCATCGGTGCGGCGCAGATGCAGGCTGCCACCGGCATCCCGGTGGCCGACCCATTCGCTTCGGCGGCTGCCGATGATCCTGCGGTCTGCGACGATACCGATGCTCCAGCGGCTCCCGGCACACTGGCCGCCCACTACGCACCCAATGCCAAGGTGCGCCTCATGGATGCCCGGAGCATCCAGGCCGGGCTGGACATTCTTGGCCCCCAGGCGCGCCACATGGCCGTCTATGCCCGCAGCCGTCTGGCCATCCGCGCACCGGGCATCGCGCACTTGCCCATGCCCGACGACCCCGCCCAGGCTGCCCATGAGCTGTTTCGTGTCCTGCGTGAACTGGATGCGCGTGGCGTGGCCCTCGTCTGGGTCGAAACCCCACCCGATGATGCCGCGTGGAACGGCGTGCGCGACCGGCTCCAGCGTGCCGCCGCCAGTGCCTAGCCCAATCCCAGCCTGCAATGGACAAACTCAAAGCCATTGAATCCTTCGTCGCCGTCGCGGCCAAGGGCAGCCTCACCGCCGCTGCGCGTACCGAAGGCGTGGCCACCGCCATCATCAGCCGCCGCCTCGATGCCTTGGAAGGCCATCTGGGCGTGAAACTGCTGCTGCGCACCACGCGCCGCATCAGCCTCACCCACGAAGGCACGGCCTATCTGGAAGACTGCCAACGCCTGCTCACCGATCTGGCCGAAGCCGAGGCCAACGTCACCGCTGGCAGCGTCAAGGCCACCGGCCACCTGCGCATCACCGCGCCAGCCGGGTTCGGGCGCAGGCATGTGGCCCCGCTGGTTCCCGCGTTTCATACCGAACACCCGCAGATTCGCCTCTCGCTCAACCTCAGTGACCGCCTGGTGGACTTGCAGGGCGAGGGCTACGACTGCGCCGTGCGCGTGGGCGACCTGCCCGACTCCTCGCTCATCAGCATCCGCATTGCCGACAACCGCCGCCTGTGCGTCGCCTCGCCCGCCTATGTGCAACGCCACGGCCAGCCCGCCACCCCACAGGAGCTGACACAGCACCCGTGTCTGGCCCTCTCCAGCGAAGCCTCGCAGACGCGCGGCTGGGCGTTCACCATCCCGGTGGCGGCACAGGAGTCCCCGGCGGGGCAGGGAGCGCAAGTCATCCACATCAAACCGCGTGGCGCGCTGGACTGCACCGATGGGCAGGTGCTGCATGAATGGTGTCTGGCCGGGCAGGGCATTGCCTGGCGCAGCACCTGGGAGGTGGAAGCCGACATTGCCGCCGGTCGCCTGCTGCACCTGCTGGCCGACTACGATGCCCCGCCCAACGGCATCTACGCCGTTTATCCGCAGCGCAAGCACATGCCCCTGCGCGTGCGCCTGTGGATCGACTTTCTGCGCCGCCACTACCAGCAGCCGGAATTCTGGTTGCCGCCCGTGCCCTGAGCGACACACCGCAGCCATCTACAATGGTGGCCCATCCTTTCTGCCACGCCCCCGCTCCGGTCGGCTGTGGCCCTGGCCCCACGGCCTCCCCCTGACGCGATCACTGCACGGCATGACACAGCCCCCATCCAGCACCCCCCCTTCGACCCCGCCACCCGGCAACCCCCAGGCCGCCCAGCAGGCCATGAACTGGCTGCACACTGCCCGCTTCCTCACCACCGCCGCGCAGCTCCACCAGTTGCCCGCGCTGAGCCTGCCGGAAATCGCCTTCGTGGGCCGCTCCAACGCAGGCAAGTCCACCTGCATCAACACCCTGACCCAGCAACGCCAACTGGCGTTTGCCTCCAAAACCCCTGGCCGCACCCAGCACATCAACCTGTTTGAAATCGGCCCCAAGGCACAGGCCGATGCCGTGCTCACCGACCTGCCCGGCTATGGCTACGCCGCCGTGCCCCAGCAGGACAAACTGCGCTGGCAGCGCGTCATGGCCAACTACCTGGTCTCGCGCCCGAATCTGGCGGGCGTGACCCTGCTGTGCGATTCCCGTCTCGGACTGACCGAACTGGACGAAGCCCTGCTGGAAATCATCCGCCCGCGCGTGGAACAGGGCCTGCAATTTCTCGTGCTGCTCACCAAGGCCGACAAGCTCAACCGCAGCGAACAGCAGAAGGCACTCTCCATCACCCGCCTGCACGCCGGTGGTGGCACCGTCAAACTGTTCTCCGCACTGAAGAAAACCGGCGTGGCCGACACCGCCTTGCACCTGCGCCAGTGGATCGATGCCCTGCCCGCACCGGCTCAGCCACCTGCCGAATCGACCGCATAAACGCTTGGGACGTTCTGCAAAATCCGCCTTGTGCTGCATCCCACTGGCGGACGCGGGCTTACCGGAAAAGTTTTGCAGACCTTCCCCAGCATTCCGTCATGCCGGGCTTGACCCGGCATCCAGTGGCAACGTTTGCCTTCAAAGCCCCGATAGCCGGGATCGCACAATGCTTCTGGATGCCGGGTCAAGCCCGGCATGACGCGGTGAGTGACTTGCACCATCGCGCATTTTGCAGCCCTTCCCTTGGCGGCATCAAGCAAACTGCTTACAATGGCGGGTTTTGCGAACAACATCCACAAACTCCAAGGATTGAATCATGGCAACCAAGCCCGTCAAAAAGAACCCCCGTCTGGCATCCGGCCGCAAACGCGCCCGCCAGAACATCAAACTGAACGCCGCCAACACCTCGCTGCGTTCCAAGTACCGCACCTTCGTGAAGAACGTCGAGAAGGCCGTGCTGGCCGGTGACAAGGACAAGGCCACCGCCGCCTTCGCCGCTGCACAAAGCGTCATCGACACCATTGCCGACAAGGGCATCTTCCACAAGAACAAGGCCGCCCGCGACAAGAGCCGCCTGTCCGCCAAGGTCAAGGCCCTGTCCCAGGCAGCCGCCTGATTGGCCCACCGGAAGCTACCGATGCCCGCCATCACCGCTTCCACCCCTTTTCCCATACACCGCACGGCCTGATACTCGCCCTCGCGCTAGGTCAGGCTGCCGTTTGAAACGGGTGCGCTGTTCGCAAAAACAAGAAATGCCGGTTCGTCCGGCTTTTTTTGTGCCTGTGCCGCACCGGGCACGGCAGCACTGGCTTTCTATAATGGCTTTTTGCTGTCCCCCGTCTGTCGCATGTCCACTCCCGCCTTTCTGCTCCGCCAGCCCATTGAAGAACTGCCCGACGCGCTCATCAGCCAGATTGCGGCGGGTGAAGTGGTGGAACGCCCCGCCTCGGTGGTGCGCGAGTTGCTGGACAACGCCCTCGATGCCGCAGCCAGCCATGTTCAGGTGCGGCTGATGGCCGGTGGCACGCGGCTGGTGAGCGTGCAGGATGACGGTTTTGGCATACCACCAGACGATTTGCCGCTGGCTGTGCGCCGCCATGCCACCAGCAAGATTCGCTCCCTGCACGATCTGGAAACCGTCGAGACGATGGGCTTTCGCGGCGAGGCACTGGCGGCGATGGCCTCTGTGGCGCACCTGCGCATTGCCTCGCGCACGGCCGATGCCGACAGCGGCCAGTTGCTCGATGCCGTCACCGGTGAACTGGAGCCGGTGGCGCACGCAGTGGGCACCACGGTCGAGGTGCAGGAGTTGTTTTTCTCCACCCCGGCACGGCGCAAGTTCCTCAAGGCCGATGTGACCGAATACGCGCACTGCGTGGAAGCCGTGCGCCGCCACGCGCTGGCGCATCCGGGAGTGGAATTTGCCATCTGGCACGGCGGCAAGCTCCAGCAGCAATGGCGCGGCCTGCCCGCCGCACGGCAGGCATCCATCGCAGTCGATGCCTTCGCCAACGGCACCGACACCGCTGATACGGAGTCGGCAGCGCACACGGCCATGAACCGCCGCATGGCCGACGTGCTGGGTGCGGAGTTCATCGAGCAGAGCATTGCCGTGCACTATCAGGCGGGTGGCATTCGCATCGAAGGGCGCACCGGCATTCCCACGGCATCGCGTGCGCGCGCCGACCAGCAGTTCTGCTATGTGAATGGCCGCTTCGTGCGCGACAAGACCATTGCCCATGCCGTGCGTTCCGCCTACGAGGATGTGCTGCACGGGCAACGCCAGCCCCTGTATGTGCTGTTCGTGCAGATTGACCCGGCGCGGGTGGATGTGAATGTCCACCCCACCAAGATCGAAGTGCGCTTCCGCGACGGGCGCGAAGTCCACAGTGCCGTGCGCCACGCCATCGAGCACGCGCTGGCTCCTTCGCGCGCGCCTGCCACCGATCAGGCCGGTTCTGCCGATGCCAGCGACGCTGTGGCATGGCCTGCCAATGTCACGCCACCGGCCTGGTTGCCGCGACGCGACAGCTTTGGGGCCGGCATTGTGCAGACCCAGCAAGCCTTGCGGGCCTTGTGGGAAGGCAGCAACCCGCCCGCGCCAGACCGCCTGACCGATACAGCCGATGACGTGCCTGCGTCATATGCCGCTGCCAGCCAGTCTGCTTCAGGCCACACCTGGAGCGTGCAGGAGCGGCTGGAGCCTCTGGCCGACGCGCCTTCCGGTATCGCCCCGCACCCCCTGCCTGTCACCGCCGAGGCCGGGGAGTTGCCGCTGGGCCATGCCATTGCGCAACTGCACGGGGTGTTCATCCTGGCGCAGAACCGGCAGGGCATGGTGATCGTGGACATGCACGCGGCCCACGAGCGCGTCGTCTATGAACGCCTGAAAGAGCAGATGGATGCGCGGCAGATGGCCAGCCAGCCGCTGCTGATTCCGCCCACCTTTGCCGCTACCGAGCTGGAAGTGGCCACCGCTGAAAAGAACGCTTCGGTACTGCAACAACTGGGGTTGGAGGTGACGCGCCTGAGCGAGCAGAAGCTGGCCGTGCGCACCCTGCCGCAGATGCTGGCCAAGGCCGACCCGGTGGCTCTGGCGCGTGCGGTGCTGGCAGAACTGGCGCAACACGACGAAAGCACCGTGCTGCAACGCGCCCGCGATGAAGTGCTCTCCACGATGGCCTGCCACGGCTCGGTGCGTGCCAACCGGCTGCTCACCGTGGCAGAAATGAACGCCCTGCTGCGCCAGATGGAAGCCACCCCGCGCTCCGACCAATGCAACCACGGCCGCCCCACCTGGCGGCAACTGACCTTGCGCGAACTCGACGGCCTGTTCCTGCGTGGCCGCTGATTACGGCACAGGCTGTTTACTTAAGCTGTGTCATTCCGGGCTTGACCCGGAATCCAGTGACGACGTATCCAAAGAACACCTTGGTTCTCCATTGGATACCTTGCTACTGGATTCCCGCTTTCGCGGGAATGACGGGTGGTTCTTTTGACTGAACAGCCGGGTGATTACGGCACATGCCGCAGCCATTGTGCGGTGCTGAATTTGTCGGCAATGCGTTGCTCGGCAGCGGCGAATTCTTCCGGGGTGATGGTGCCGGGGGTGCCGCCGTGCAGGGTGGTGAAGGTTTCCTTCATGCGGGCGATGACCGCTTCGCGTGGCAGTCCGGTCTGGCTGCGCAGGGGATCGACGCGCTTGGCGGCACTGGTGGTGCCCTTGTCGCTGAGTTTTTCGCGGCCGATGCGCAGTACCTGGAGCATTTTGCTGGCATCCATGTCGTAGGCCATCGTCACATGGTGCAGCACGGCTCCGCCTGCAAAGCGTTTCTGCGCCGCGCCGCCGATCTTGCCCTGCGCGCTGGTGATGTCGTTGAGCGGTTTGTAGAAGGCGGCAATGCCCAGCGAATTCAGTGCCTTGAGCACCCAGTCGTCCAGAAACGCGTAGGACTCGGCAAAGTCCATGCCCTGCACCAGTTCCGCCGGGGCGTAGAGTGAGTAGGTGACGGCCGAACCCGGCTCGACGAACATGGCTCCGCCACCGGTGATGCGGCGCACCACTTCCACCCCCAGTTGGGCGGCGGCTTCGCTGTCCACCTCGTTCATCAGCGACTGGAAGCAGCCGATGATGATGGCCGGGGTGCTCCACTCCCAGAAACGCAGCGTGGGTGCGCGCCGACCCGCAGCGACCTCCTGCCCCAGCACTTCGTCAAGTGCCAGGTGCATGGCGGGTGCGAGTGGCGGGGCTTCGATGATCTGCCATTCAAAATCGCGCCAGGTTTTCTGTACGCCCAGGGCGCGGCGCACGGCAATGGCGACGGCTTCGGGGCTGAAGCCGATCAGGGCGGCTCCGGGGCGCAGGCCTTGCTGGATGGCGGTGCTGATGTCGGCCACGCTGGCCGTGGCGGGCAGGCCTTCCAGCGCGGCGCAGATGTCTTGCAGGGCTTCGGCGGGTTCCAGAAAGAAGTCTCCGGCCACCTGCACGCTGTGCAGCCGTTCATTCTGTACGTCGAGATCGACGGTCACGAACTTGCCGCCGTGTACCTTGTATTCACCATGCTGCATGATGGCGTGTCTCCTTTGATTGTGGATTATTTCGTGGCCGTCTGGGCATAGGGCGTGTCATTCATCAGATTCGCCCCCGCGTTGGAGTCCAAAAAGGCTGTGAGCAAGGCACAAAACGCAGCAAGGCTTTATGCCTTGCGAGGCTTTGCAACGCCGCGCACAGCCTTTTTGGGCCCAACCCTTCGGGCCAGTGTGCCCCGGCAGGCCACTCGTCGTTGCCCACCTTGCCCGTATCGACATACGGGCGGCGGCGTGCGCCTAGATTGGCCTGCCGGGGCGCACTGGCGCGGGGGTGAATCTGATGAATGACACGCCCTAGGGAAACGAGACCAGGTCGCCATACAGTTCGCGCAGCTTGGCCTTGACGGCA
>NZ_FQUZ01000048.1 GCF_900129055.1 Lampropedia hyalina DSM 16112 | reverse complement strand
ATTATCCGAGCATCCGCAAAAAGCTATGGGGTGGCGCATTGTGGTCGCCGTCTTACTTTGCGGGCAGTTGCGGCGGAGTGCCCATATCCGTCATTCGCCAGTACATCGAACAACAGCAAACGCCGCATTAGTCACTGTCTGCGGCATCGAGCCGCCGACAGTAACGCGCTATCCTTCCCCGCCCTGAAGGACGGGGTTTGACGCGCTTTCCGATCAAAATCCCACTCCAGCATACTGCTTCATACATCAGGCGACAGAACACGAGTCCACAATCAGCTTCTGTCGATCCAGGCCTGGAGTGACTTGACTTCGCAATAGACGCTCGCCTCCCCTTATGATTCGCGCTCCAGACAAGTCGGCCATTCACTTGCAGGCTTGTGTTCTTCCCCCTCTTCCTCCCATGCCAAGCCACTCCATCGACCCTGTCATTGCCATCGCCACCGCCCCCGGTCGTGGAGCCGTCGGCATCGTGCGCCTCTCCGGTGCAAGGCTGCACGGCTTTGCTCACCACCTGCTGGGCAAGGCCTTGCAGCCCCGCATGGCCACCTACCTGCCTTTTCCCGACGCGCAGCAGCAGGCCATTGACCACGGTCTGGCTCTGTACTTCCCAGCCCCGCACTCCTATACGGGCGAAGACGTGCTTGAATTGCAGGCCCACGGTGGCCCGGTCGTGCTGCAACTGTTGCTGGCGCGTTGCCTGCAAGCTGCCAGCGAAAGCAACCCCGCTACTGGCCAAGCCTGGCTGCCCGGTTTGCGACTGGCTGAACCGGGCGAGTTTACGCAGCGTGCTTTCCTGAACGACAAGATGGACTTGGCCCAGGCCGAAGCCGTCGCCGATCTCATCGATGCCAGTACCGAATCTGCCGCCCGCAGTGCCAGCCTTTCGCTCAGCGGTGCGTTCTCGGCAGAAATCCACACCTTGCTGGAACAGCTCATCCACCTGCGCATGCTCGTGGAAGCCACGCTGGATTTTCCTGAAGAAGACGTGGATTTCCTCGAAGCCGCCAACGCCCAAGGCCAGATTCATACCCTGCAAACGCAATTGCAAACCGTGCTGCAACGCGCACGGCAGGGTGCGCTGTTGCGCGAAGGCATCCACATCGTCATCGCCGGCCAGCCCAATGCAGGCAAAAGCTCTCTGCTCAATGCACTGGCGGGAGCCGAACTGGCCATCGTCACCCCCATTGCGGGAACCACCCGCGACAAGGTGCAGCAGACCATTCAGATCGAAGGCATACCGCTGCACATCATCGATACCGCTGGATTGCGCCACAGCGACGACGTGGTGGAGCAAATCGGCGTGGAACGCGCCTGGCAGGAAATCGCAAAGGCCGATGCCATCCTGTTCCTGCACGACCTCAGCCGCCAGCACGACAGCAGCTACCAGCAAGCCGATGCCGACATTGCCGCGCGGCTGTACCAACAGGCCGATGCCCGCCCCCCGGTCATTCACGTCTGGAACAAACTGGACTTGATTGCCGCTCCCGCTATAAGTACAGAAGACCCTGCACAAGAACCCGCGCTGCTGTGCATCTCGGCCCAAACCCACCAGGGCCTCGATGCCCTGCGCCAGCAACTGCTGACAATCGCTGGCTGGCAAGCCATGCCCGAAGGCGTATTTGCCGCCCGCACCCGCCACCTGCAAGCCTTGCACGAGGTTGCCCAGCACCTGCAAAACGCCGATGACCACCTGCAAAGCCCCCTACCTGCCCTTGACCTGCTGGCCGAAGAACTGCGCCTGGGACAAATCGCTCTGGGGCAAATCACCGGCGAATTCACACCCGATGATTTGCTGGGCGTGATCTTCTCGAAATTCTGCATCGGAAAATAATAACCCTTCCTGAGCGTTCCGCCATATTCCACCAAACCCCTTCAAGCCAGCGTCATTGCTTGCTTTTTTGTCTGTAACTGTCTATCATGTTCCGCATGAAGCCGTTTATATGTGTGCCCTGATGTGTGCCCTTTGCTAGAAAATGTGTGCCCTTTGCGGCTGATGTGTGCCCTTCAATATCGACTGATAAGGGCGTTATCCGGGGTAATCCGGGCCTATTTAGGGCACACAAGTGGGCACATTAAGGCAGCAAATAACGCACAACCTATTGGAAATAAAGGGCTAAGCGGATGTGTGCCCTTCGAAAAAATGCCAAGGGTAGGGGTGTCCCAGATGCGGCCTTACCCCACCCATCCGGGCGGTTTGCTACAGCTACAGTTGCTACTTTTGCTACAGATGAGGGCATGACATGGCGCTAACAGATGCGAAATTGCGAAAGCTGAAACCTGATGCCAAGGCGTATCAGATGGCGGATGACGGCGGGCTGTTCCTGCTGGTGCAACCCAGCGGGCGGAAGTCGTGGAAGCTGCGCTACCGGATGGGCGGGCGCGATGCCAAGCAAGAGAAAGTGACCCTTGGCGACTACCCCACCTATTCCCTGGCTGATGCCCGATCCTGGCGCGATGACTGCAAGGCGCTGATAGGGCGCGGGCTGTCCCCCATGGCGCTGCGGCGTGGCGATCCGATACCGGATGACGCAACCCCGGCGGCAAAGGAGCTGGCAGAACTATTCATCCGTCACTGGTGCGTGGCCGCCATCGAGAGGGCGCGGCAACAAGAGGCCGAAGCCAAGGCCAGCAACACGGTGGAAGCCTTCGCATGGGAATGGTTCCAGAAGATTGCAGAGCCTGCGAACAGCAACCCCCGCAACATCAAGCGCGTTCTGGATAAGGACATCATCCCCGCCATCGGTGGCAAGGCGCTGGATGAAGTGACCGTCACGGATGTGCTGGCAATCACGGACAAGATAAAGAATCGCGGTTCCGACCAGATGGCGCTACAGACCCGCAACATTATGAAGCGGCTGTTTTCCTATGCCATTGCGCGGGAGAAGATGACCAGCAACCCGGCGGCGGCCATCGAAGCCAAGTACATTGCCACGGCCAAAAGCCGGGATGTGGCTTTGACCCCGGATGAAGTCGGGCGGCTGTTGCGGGCAATCTACCAATCCAGCATGAACCGATCCCACAAGCTGGCGCTGCACCTGTTGATCCTGTGCATGGTACGCAAGTCGGAAATGATCGAAGCCCGGTGGGAAGAGATAGACCTTGCCGGGGCGGAATGGTTTATCCCCGGCGAGCGCATGAAGATGGATCATCCGCATTTTGTTCCGCTGTCACGGCAGGCCGTCGCCATGCTGGAGGAATTGAAGGGGCTTTCAAGCGGTTCTGAATGGGTTTTCCCCAGCCGTAACACACTGAGCAAGCCCATATCCAAAACCACCTTGAACAGCGCCGTGCGTTCGCTGGAACATGATGTGCGGGATTTTGTTATCCACGACTTCCGGCGCACGGCATCAACCCACCTACATGAGGCGGGCTTCAATTCCGATTGGATCGAGAAGGCGCTTGCCCACGAAACCAAGGGCATTCGAGGCGTGTACAACCGGGCGCAATACGCTGACCAGCGGCGGGAAATGCTTCAATGGTGGGCTGACTTTGTGGATAGCCAGATAGACGAAGGGCGCAAGGTAATTATCGGGCGCTTTGGCAAAGCGTATCAGGCGGGGTGATGGGATGGATAACGACAATGAAGTCCTGCAATTTGCTAAGACGTTTTGGAGCGAGCAGGTTCAAGCCGAGACTGAAAACAATATCCTTTTTAAGGATGTAAGGGCCAGCTACCCGACTGAAGCCGACATGGAGCTCATGGGCGATGCTTTGGAACAAGCTGCGCGTGATCCTGATACAAATGATTTTGACGTGTTGGTAATGCTTGCGGCTGGCCTTATGCGGGAAAATGAAAGGCGGCCTGATTGGCTGGCTTCATTTGCTGCGGATGTGCTGGAAGGAAAGCGCAAGCGTCCCACCAAGCGGGGCGCTGACAAGTACAAGAATTGGCAGCGTGATTATTCACTGTGGCGGGCGGTGGAAGAGGTGGCCTGCAAGTTTGAACTGCCCAAATACACGAATAACGAACTTTCCAACAAGACCACGGCAGCGCGAATTGTTGCTGAAGCTGCGCGGCTAAATGTGGATGTGGTTATCACCGCTTACAAGACATTCAGCAAAGGGGGGAAATAAACCCCGAAATACCACCCCAAGATGACGCAAACCTAAGCCCATATTGTGCCAGTCATGCCGGTATGTTCCGGCGAATGCTACGGAGTAACGAGCATGACCGCACAAGCCCAAACAGCGCCCACCATCCTGCGGCGCAAGCAAGTGGAAGCCCGCACGGGCCTTGCCCGATCCACCATCTATCAACACATTCGAGCAGGCACTTTTCCTGCGCCCATTAGCCTTGGTGCCAAGTCTGTTGGCTGGATCGAGGCGGAAGTTAATGCGTGGCTGGAAGCCCGTATTGACGATAGCCGCAAGACTTGAGGGGGCGCTATGAGAAAAGAAAAAGCCCCTGTGACGGGGCGGGAAGATTGTACGGCTGGCACCTGCAATTCTACCGCAACCCGCAAACACCAATCCAGAGCCATGCAGCGGGCGGCGCTGTTGAAGTGGCTGCAAGTGCACCAGCGAATCACCACCCTTCAAGCCCGCAATGAGCTGGGCATCATGCACCCGGCAGGGCGCGTTCAGGAATTGCGGGACGCTGGCAACGACATTGCTACCCAGTGGCAGTGGGAAGCCGACGCGACCGGCAAGGAGCATAAGCAGGCGCTGTATGTGCTGCTGTCCTGCAAAGGGGGTGCGGCATGAATGATTTTGACCGTATCGGCACTGCCCTGAACTTTGTTCCAGCGGATGACCGGAAAACCTGGCTGCGCATGGGCATGGCGATCAAGTCAGAGCTGGGTGATTCAGGTTTTGACCTGTGGGACGGCTGGAGCCAGCAAGCGGAGTCCTACAAGAACGGCGATGCGCGGGACGTATGGCGAAGCATCAAGCCTGACGGCGGCGTGACTATCGGCACCCTGTTCCATGAAGCCAAGGCCAACGGCTGGCAGGACGATAACACCTATCAGCGCCCATCCCCGGAAGAGATTGCAGAGCGCCAGAGCAAGGCAGCGGAGCGGGCAGCCCGCGAGCAGGAAACCATCCAGCGCGAACGCCAAGAGGCGGCCAGCAAGGCGGCGGCGATCCTGAAGGCAGCGACACCCGCACAAGCGGATCATCCCTATCTGATACGCAAGCAGGTAGCGCCAGCGGACACCCTGCGGGAGATTGACGCCAGCGCGGCGGCTTCGCTTCTGGGCTATCAACCGAAGTCCGGCGGCGAGCCGCTGACCGGGCGCTTACTGGTGGTGCCCGTCAAACGGGGTGGCAGTCTTTCAACTCTGGAACTGATCGACGGTGACGGACGCAAGACGGCGCTTGCAGGGCGTGGCACCAAGGCCGGTGGCTACTGGGCAACGGAGCGCCTACCGGGCGGCAACGGCCAAGGTGTGACCCTGCTGATAGGCGAAGGGGTGGCAACCGTTCTATCCGCCAGCGAGGCGACCGGACACCCGGCCATTGCGGCGCTTTCGTCGGGCAATATGCTGGTGGTGGCAAAAGCCATGCGAGAGCACTACCCGGCGGCGGAACTGGTGATCCTGGCTGATGTGGTGAAGGCAGACGGTAAGCCCGACCCCCATGCCATCGAGGCGGCGCAATCCGTAGGCGGGAAACTGGCGGTGCCGGAATTTGGCGCTGACCGTGACCCCGGCATGACCGACTTCAATGATATGGCCGTGACCATCGGCAATGACGCGGTGAAGCGCACGATCCAGAGCGCCAGCGCTGCGGGCAACCTTTGGCCCGAACCCCAGCCCCTGACCGCCAATCATGCACCAGAACCTTACCCCGTGGACGCATTGCCAAGCACTGTGCGGGCGGCGGTGGAAGAGGTGGCGGGCTTTGTGAAGGCACCCTTACCCATGGTGGCATCATCGGCACTGGCGGCGCTGTCGTTGGCGATCCAAGCCCATGCGGACATCAAGCGGGCGGAGAAACTGCACGGGCCTACCGGGCTGTTCCTGCTGACCATTGCCGATTCAGGCGAGCGGAAAAGCACCTGCGACGGCTTTTTCACCAAGGCCATTCGAGACTATGAGGCAGAGCAGGCGGAAGCCGCCAAGCCGGTTCTGAAGCGTTACAAGGCCGATATTGAGGCATGGGAAGCCAAGCGATCCGGCATCAAGGATAAAATCCGCCACCTTGCCAAGGACAGCAAGCCCACGGATGGCATGGAATCGACATTGCGTGATCTGGAGCAGGACAAGCCGGAGCCGCCAAGAGTCCCCAGGCTGATGTACGCGGACGCCACCCCCGAAGCGCTGGCGCATGGACTGGCGAAGCAGTGGCCTTCTGGTGGCGTGGTATCGGCTGAGGCGGGCATTGTGTTTGGTTCCCATGGCATGGGCAAGGATAGCGTCATGCGCAATCTGGCAACGCTGAACCAGTTGTGGGATGGCACCAGCCTGACCATTGACCGGCGCACCAGCGAATCATTCACGGTACAGGGTGCACGGCTGACGGTGGCCTTGCAGGTACAGCAACCCACCCTGCGGGAGTTTTTCAGCAAGTCGGGGGCGCTGGCGCGTGGTACGGGCTTTCTGGCTAGGTTCCTGGTGGCGTGGCCTGCATCAACCCAAGGCTTCCGACCCTTCACCGAAGCCCCTGAAAACTGGCCTGCCCTGGCGGCCTTCAATCAGCGGCTGGCGGCGATACTGAGCCAACCGGAACCGATAGACGATGACGGCGCACTGACCCCGGCCATGCTGTCGCTGTCCCCCGAAGCCAAACGGGCATGGGTGGAGTATCACGACGCCATCGAGCGGGAGCTTGCCAGCGGCGGCGAACTCTACGATGTGCGGGACGTGGCATCAAAGAGCGCGGATAACTCGGCACGGCTGGCGGCACTGTTCCAGATGTTCGAGCACGGCACGGGCGCTGTCAGTGTGGATTGTTTCGAGAGCGCCAGCCGAATCACGGCATGGCACCTGAGCGAAGCGCGGCGGTTCTTCGGTGAACTGGCCTTGCCGCCAGAGCTTGCCGACGCGGCGCGGCTGGATAGCTGGCTGATCGAGTATTGCCAGCGGGAGCGCGTGGAAACCGTCAACAAGCGTTACCTTCGCCAGCATGGGCCGGTTCGGGATGGGGCGCGGCTGGATAGCGCCATCATGGAGCTGGCGGAGCTTGACCGGCTGCGACTGCGGAAGGACGGACGGCGCATTGACGTGGCAGTGAACCCGGCCTTGCTGGAGGTGCCCGCATGACACTATCCGCACTGATCCGAAAACGGGAGAATGCTACAGCTACACTTGCTACACCTGCTACGCATAAGGGGGCAAGGGCCGGAACTGTAGCAAATGTAGCAAGTGTAGCCGTAGCAAAAGCGCCAGCGGCCACCCCTAAACCTGAAGCGCAATCGGGAAGCGTAGCAAATGTAGCAAGTGTAGCCGTAGCAAATCAGCTATTCCCCGAAGAAGAAGCGCCCATCCGGGCATGGTTGGCGCATATCGAGGAAACCGACCCGGCGACCATTGCGGACGTGCTGGAGCAGTGCCAGAACGATGCACAAACGCGGGCCTATTGCCTGGAGCAGGCAAGGCAAATCCCACCCCCACCAGAACCCGACTACACGGCCACTTGTGGAGCCTGTAGGCACTTCCAGCGGATCGACCACCCCAACCTAGGGCACTGCGCCCAAGGCGAACCTGAAGCCCCTGCCGGGCTTTGGGACACTGACCGGCGGTGGTGCCGATCATTTAAGCAAGCACCTGATAAGCAGGAGGACAGCAGGCCATGAGCACACCAGTACGAACCAAGCGCGGCACCTTCAAGAAGGGCACCAGCGGCAACCCATCCGGGCGGCCTAAGTCTGAACATACAATCCTGCGCCAGAAGCTGGCAGCCCATGGCGAAGAGGTGGCGGCGGTGGTGGTGGAAGCGGCGTTACAGGGTGACATCCAAGCCGCCAAGATTGTTCTGGAACGGCTGTGCCCACCCCTGAAACCCAGCACGGCACCTGTCACCATCGAACTTCCAGAGAACCCCGGCATTGCCGACACGGCACGGGCGATCATCGAGCACGCGGCACAAGGCCAGATTGCCCCAGATGTGGCGGGGCAGTTGGTTCAGTCAGTGGCGGCGCTGGCCCGCGTGGTGGAGATTGACGAACTGGAAAGGCGGCTAACAGCGCTAGAGGAAAAGCAATGAAGCGGGGCTACCTGAAGCGCATTACTGAGCTGGAGCAGTTGCAGAGCAGCCAGCCGAGCACGGCCACCCGGTTGCATGAAGTGTTTGCCAAGGCGGGATTGCCCGCACCAGAGCCAGCCAACGGCGAAGATGGCCGCGACTATCTGAAGCGGGTACCAACCAAATCACTGGCGGGACTATTGGCGACCTATGGAGTGATGGAGCCATGAAGCGAATCAAGGAACGGCTGGCGGCACTGGAGCAAGGCAGCACTAGCGATCAGCAGCGCATTACCTGCATCGAGCTGGTGGACGCGGAAACCGGTGAAGTGGGCGGTGTCATTCACATAGGCGGACAGCCAGACCAAGAAGGCGTCATGCAGGTGCTGAGGTACAAGCACAAAACCCAGCCAGCGCGTACACTGCGAGCGCGGGAACAGGGCAGCGACCAAGAAGGGTAACTTTCAAATGTGTGCCCTTATGTGTGCCCTTCTGGAGCTGTCCCGATCCGTGAAGCCAGTACCAGCAAGGCTTGCGGACATTTTTCTAACTTCTGCATCGGAAAATAAGGATCAGCCCATTGCAGCTATTTTGCTGCCTCCTCCACCATCAATCGTCGAGCAGCGACACGTCGCGCACTGCGCCCTTGTCGGCAGAAGTCACCAGCTTGGCGTAGGCTTTCAGTGCGGTCGATACCTTGCGGGGGCGGGGTTTGACGGGCTTCCAGCCCTTGGCATTCTGTTCCTCGCGGCGGCGTGCCAGTTCTTCATCGGAAAGCAGTACGTTGATGGTGCGCTGGGGAATGTCTATGAGGACTTTGTCGCCATCGCGCACCAGGCCAATGGCTCCGCCTGCGGCCGCTTCCGGCGAACAGTGACCGATTGACAGGCCGGATGTGCCGCCGGAGAAGCGGCCATCGGTGAGCAGAGCACAGGCCTTGCCCAGTCCCTTGGACTTGATGTAGCTGGTGGGATAGAGCATTTCCTGCATACCGGGGCCGCCCTTGGGGCCTTCGTAGCGGACGATGACGATATCGCCTGCCTTGACCTTGTCGGCCAGGATGTTGGCCACGGCTTCGTCTTGCGACTCGGTGACGTGGGCTGTGCCCTCGAACACCAGGATGCTTTCATGCACCCCAGCGGTTTTCACGACGCAGCCATCCAGCGCGATATTGCCGGTCAGCACCGCAAGGCCGCCCTCTTTTGAAAAGGCGTGCTCGTAGGAGCGGATGCAGCCCGTGGCGCGATCCAGGTCGAGGCTGGGCCAGCGGGTGTTCTGGCTGAAGGCCGTCTGGGTAGGAATGCCTGCCGGGCCGGCCAGATAGAAGTGTTTCACGGCCTCGTCCTGGGTGCGCATCACATCCCATTGCTCCAGTGCCTCACCCAGGGTTTTGGCATGCACTGTGGGCACGTCGGTGTGCAGGCGACCGGCGCGTTCCAGTTCGCCCAGAATGGCCATGATGCCGCCCGCGCGGTGCACGTCTTCAATGTGGTATTTGTTGGTGTTGGGTGCGACCTTGCACAGTTGCGGCACGACGCGCGAGAGGCGGTCGATGTCGGTCATGGTGAAGTCGATGCCTGCTTCGCGGGCAATGGCCAGCAGGTGCAGGATGGTGTTGGTGGAGCCGCCCATGGCGATGTCCAGCGTCATGGCGTTCTCGAAGGCCTTGAAGCCGACAGAGCGCGGCAGGATGGAAGCATCTTCCTGCTCGTAGTATTGGCGTGCCAGTTCCACGATGCGATGCCCGGCTCGCTTGAAGAGTTGTTCGCGGTCGGCATGGGTGGCGACCACCGTGCCATTGCCCGGCAGCGACAGGCCCAGTGCTTCGGTCAGGCAGTTCATGGAGTTGGCCGTGAACATGCCGGAGCAGGAGCCGCAGGTGGGGCATGCAGAACGCTCCACTTCGGCCACATCGGCATCGGAATACTGACTGTCGGCGGCAATCACCATGGCATCGACCAGATCGAGCTTCTTGAATTCGATGGTCTTGGTGGTCGGGTTGGCCAGATGGGTCTTGCCTGCCTCCATCGGGCCACCGGAGACAAAGATGACCGGGATGTTCAGACGCATGGCGGCCATGAGCATGCCGGGGGTGATCTTGTCGCAGTTGGAGATGCACACCATGGCATCGGCACAGTGCGCATTGACCATGTATTCCACCGAATCGGCGATGATGTCGCGGCTGGGCAGGGAATACAGCATGCCGTCGTGCCCCATGGCAATGCCGTCGTCCACGGCAATGGTGTTGAATTCCTTGGCCACACCGCCTGCCGCTTCAATCTCCCGCGCCACCAGTTGCCCCAGGTCTTTGAGGTGGACGTGGCCGGGCACGAACTGGGTGAATGAATTGACCACCGCAATGATGGGCTTAGAGAAATCGCCATCTTTCATGCCGGTGGCACGCCAGAGTGCGCGTGCGCCCGCCATGTTGCGGCCGCCGGTGGATGTTTTGGAACGGTATGCAGGCATCGTGGTTGCTCAGGAAATTTTCGCTACAAAAGAAGCAAGGCACAGCGATATGCCTTCTCCACACCCCCACGCCCACGGCTACGCAAGCCGTGGTATGGGGAACCGGCAATTATCCCTCAATACGTCTTTGTACGTTCCATCACCTGTATCCGAGCGGGACAATCGGGAGCACGGCCTGTGGCTCCTGACCGGTTTTCAGGAATTCTTGCTGATGGTGATGGTAGGGAATTTGCTGGAGTAATCCTTGCTCTGCAAGGCAATCCTGGCAGCAATCTGGCGGGCAATCTGGCGGTAGCTCTGTGCCACTGCGCTGTCGGGTTGCGCCACCACGGTGGGCTGGCCACCATCGGCCTGCTCCCGGATGCGAATATCCAGCGGCAAACTGCCAAGGCACTCCATGCCGAGTTCGGCTGCCAGTTTCTTGCCGCCATCCACACCAAAGATGTGTTCGGCATGGCCGCACTGGCTGCACACATGCACGGCCATGTTTTCCACCAGACCCAGAATCGGCACGTTCACTTTCTCGAACATACGGATGCCTTTGCGGGCATCGAGCAGGGCAATGTCCTGCGGTGTGCTGACGATGACGGCCCCTGTCAGGGGCACACGCTGGCTGAGGGTGAGCTGGATGTCACCCGTGCCCGGTGGCATGTCGATGAGCAGGTAATCGAGATCGCGCCATTGGGTCTGGCGCAGCATCTGCTCCAGCGCGCTGACGGCCATCGGGCCACGCCAGATCATGGCATCGTCGGCCTTGACCAGAAAGCCAATGGACATGGCCTGCACCCCGTGGCTCTCCAGCGGCTGCATGGTCTTGCCATCGTCGCTGTGCGGACGCTGGCCGTCGATGCCCAGCATCATCGGCTGGCTGGGGCCGTAAATGTCGGCATCCAGCACGCCAACGCTGGCCCCTTCCTGTGCCAATGCCAGCGCGAGGTTGGCGGTGGTGGTGCTCTTGCCCACACCGCCCTTGCCGGATGCCACGGCCACGATGTTGCGCACCTGAGCCAGCAGAGCCACCCCGCGCTGCACGGCATGGGCCTGCACACGCAAGGTGAAATCGATCTCTACCTGTTCTGCGCCAAGCCGCAAGGCAATTGCGCGCAACTGCGTGGCAATACCCTCATGCAGGCTCTGCGCCGGATAGGGCATCTGCACGGTCAGCGACACTTGCCCGCCATCGATGCGCAGGTTCTGGATGGCGCGCAAGGCCACCAAATCCTTGTTGGTGTGAATATCTTTTACACTGGAGAATGCTTCCAGCAGGTTTTGTTCGGTCAGTGGCATGGTTCGTGTGCAGTCTGAAAAGCGGGCAAGACTCTCTCCGGTTTGTTTTTTTGCAGGCGTTTGTTTTCGTGAAATTCCGTATTCCCCGCAACTCCCTTTTTGGTGTGCTGTTGCGCTCGCCCTGGTGGGTCAGCATGATACTGGCTGTGGTTCTGGCTGCCATCTTTGCCGCGCTGATCCCCAGGGAGTATGTGTTTATTGCCCTCATCGGCACGCTGCCGATTCTGCTCATTGGTCTGGTGGCTGCCTGGCGGCAGTGGCGCATCCCCAGCCAGGAGCAGCGCGATGCCGTGCTGCGGCAGAGCCAGCACAGCACCTGGGCTGCATTCTCTGCGCAACTGGCACAGGCATGGCAGGCCCACGGCTTCGAAGCCCGAGACCCCGAAGCGACTGGAGTCGATTGGCACATTGCGCGTGAGGGCCGCGACCCCACGCTGGTCTATGCCCGACGCTGGAAGGCCTCGGTGCACGGTCTGGAGCCATTGCGGCAACTGGCACAGGCCATGCAGTCGCAAGGCGTGGAGCGCGGCCTGTACATTGCGGCAGGCGGTACGGTCAGCCCCCCTGCCCTGCGCTTTGCGCGCGAGCACCAGATCCGCATCTGGCTGGGCGACGAGCTGTCACTGTTTCTGCTGGGAACCCTGCCGCCAGAACACGGAGCCGAACCCTGAGTGCATCAGCCCCCACGCTGTCGGCCACGCAACAGGCCGACCACACGGCACTGGTGCTGTCCGGCGGCGGTGCGCGTGCGGCCTATCAGGTGGGCGTGTTGCGGGCCATTGCGGCACTGCGGCAACAGCACGCACCCGATGAGTCCCACAATCCCTTCGGCATTCTGACCGGCACTTCTGCCGGTGCCCTCAATGCCGGAGCACTGGCCAGTCACGCCGATGACTTTGCCCATGCGGTGCAGCGTCTGGATGAAACCTGGCGCAATTTCCATGCCCAGCAGGTCTATCTGGCCGACACCTGGAATGTGATTCGCACCGGCGCGCGCTGGCTCAGTCTGCTGTCGCTGGGATGGGCACTGGCACGCTGGAGCCGCAGCGAGGCCCGTGCGTTTCTGGACAGCCAGCCGCTGAGGGAATTGATTGCAGGGCAAATTGCGCTGGATCGGGTTCCACAGTTGATCGAGCAGGGCCACCTGAAGGCACTGGCCGTGTCGGCCTCCAGCTACACCAGCGGCCAGCATGTCACCTTCTATGCTTCGGCCACCACGGCACAGCCCTGGGTGCGCAGCCTGCGCATTGCCGTGCGCACGCCCATCACGCACGCGCACCTGCTGGCATCTTCGGCTCTGCCGTTCATTTTTCCGGCACAGAAACTGCACGATGCGGATACCGACGAGGCCGCCTGGTACGGCGATGGCTCGATGCGCCAGAGTGCCCCGATTGCCCCGGCCATTCACCTGGGAGCGCAGCGCGTACTGGTGGTGGGCGTGGGGCGCAACCTGCACATTCACCCAACAGCAGGAACAGGCACGGCAGCTCCAGCCGATGCCCCATCACTGGGACATATTGCCGGGCACGCACTCTCCAGTATCTTTCTAGATACCCTCTCCACCGACATCGAACGCCTCACCCGCATCAACCACATGCTGACCGCCCTCAGCCCGGCGGAACGGGCGCACAGCGGCCTGCGCCCCATCACCCTGCTGGCCATCACCCCTTCACAGAACATCGATGCGATTGCCGCCCGGCACATCCACCAGCTGCCGGGCAGCATACGGGCCTTGCTGGCCGCACTGGGCGTGGGACAGGATGCCGAGGAACTGGGCCATTCGGCACTGGCCAGCTACCTGCTGTTTGAATCCAGCTTCACCCAGGAACTGATGGCCTTGGGAGAAAACGACACCCTGGCACGCACCCAGGAGGTGCTGCGCTTCATGGGATGGGGGCCTGCATCGGCTGGGTGATTAAACACTTAAAAGGCTTGACTGCACCGCTTCGGCAATCGGGATGATGGAATCGAAATGGCCATGGGCTGGCACGGCATCAATGGGTTCACCGTGGTTGTAGCCGTAGCGCAGCAGGGCAATGCCGCAACCGGCAGCGCGCGCAGCGGCAGCGTCGTTGCTGGAGTCGCCAATCATGAGGGTGTGTTCTGGTGGCACTTGCAGGCGTTCGCAGGCTTGCAGCAACGGGTAAGGGTCGGGTTTCTTGCGGTCGAAGCTGTCGCCGCCGTACAGAAACTCCACCAAGGCATCCAGTTGCTTGACCTTCAGCAGCGGCTGGGCCAATGCCAACGGCTTGTTGGTGACCACCGCCAGCCGCACCCCAGCATCATGCAGGGTCTGCAAGCCCTGTGTCACACCGGGATACACGGTGGCGTACTGGCCGTTGATGCGCAAGTAGGTTTGCAGATAGGCATCCCACGCAGCGGAAAACCGCTGTTGTACCGCTTCAGGGCCACTCTCCAGCCCCGCCTGTGACAGTTTGACGGCCAGAATGCTCTGGATCAGATGCACCGATCCCTTGCCAACGATCTGGCGTATTTCGGCCTGGGTGATGGCCGGCAACTGCTGCTGTTGCAGCATCTGATTGAGGGCCACGTCGAAATCGGCCACGGTATCCACCAGGGTTCCATCCAGATCGAGCAGCACGGCTCTGGGGCGAGCCTGGGTCAGCCAATCGATGAAAGATACTGCGGTCTGCGCAGAAGAAAGTGGTGGCAACGTGGTGGAGTTTGTCATGGAGCAAAGCGCAGGCAGTGACGCAATGCCACTGCCGCTGAATGGGCTAAAAGAACCGATCTTACCGCTTTACCTGATTGCCCGGAAAGCCCCGTCGTTCACGACGGGGATGCAGAGCACGGAACCCAACGGGTTCCATGTTGGCTAATGGGATAACACATTGAAAATATACCCTCTCTGTTAAAGTCAGCACCATGCCGACAGCCGTTAAAACCCTGAAAATCCGCGTGAAGGACAAGCACGCACCACTGCTGTTGCAGATGGCGCGGCAGGTCAATTTCGTGTGGAATTTCATCAATGCGCTTTCCAGCCGCTCTATTCGTGAGCGTGGCCAATGGCTGTCTGCATACGATATTCACCCGTACACCAAGGGAGCCGCCAAGGAGCTGGGTTTGCACAGCCATACGCTGCAATGTGTTGCGCAGGAATACGTCACGCGCCGCCGCCAATTCAAACGTACCCGCTTGAACTGGCGCAAATCCATCG
>NZ_FQUZ01000040.1 GCF_900129055.1 Lampropedia hyalina DSM 16112 | reverse complement strand
CGTGTCTGCTTCGCTTTTGTGAGCAAACCAGGCTGTAGCCTTTGCCAAGATATCGCGCTCCTGCTTAACTTGCCTGAGCTCGCGCCGTAATGCGGTCAATTCTTGGCGCTCAGCGGTGCTCAACGGTGCATCTGAAGACGTATCGCCGGTTTCATCAATTTGACTCTGGCGAACCCAGGTGCCAATGCTGGTGGCGTGGCATCCAAACTCTCGGGCAAGTTCAGCATGTGTGCGACCTGCTTTGGCCAGCTCAACAATTTGACTGCGAAACTCAGGTGGATACTGCGGGCGTTTTGAAGACATGATGGACTCCTTCTTTGAGAAATATAAGGTGTCCGGTCAATGGGGGGAACTTCACAATCCGGATATTGACCTGATCCTTGGCACTCAAAGCTCCGTAAGCATCCGTTACCTGCAACTGCGCCACATAATCACCCACAGCATCTGCATTGAAGCTTGGCTTGACAGCAGTAGCATCCGACAGCTTGGCTTGACTCCCTGCTGGCGTGGTCAATGTCCATGCGAACTGCAATGAATCTCCATCTGCATCTGTGCTGGCACTGCCATCCAAAATAACAACTGTATCTATTTCTTGTTCTATGGCTCGGCCTGCACTTGCCACCGGAGCAGCATTCGATCTGGTCACAGTGACTTCGGCAGATACGCTAGTACTCTCTACTTTTCCGTCATTGACAATCAGAGATGCAATATATTTTCCCGGTATATCTGGTGTGAATGTCGGTCGAGCATCTTGATGATTGTTCAAATCAGCTGAACTTCCGGATGGTTTCGCCAGAGACCATTTATAGGTAAGTGGATCACCATTGGCATCTGTACTGCCAGAGCCATCCAACCTGACCAGAGTTCCAGTAGTGACACTTTGTGCCGTACCCGCATTGGCGACTGGCGGCACGTTCTCGACATAGGCTGTAATCGATACCATAGCAACCACACTGTCGAGCTTTCCATCATTGACTATCAATGAAGCAACATACTCTCCTGCACTATCCACCACAAAAGCAGGTCGCACCGCTGCTGAATTGTCCAGTTCTGCTGCACTGCCTGTGGGTCTGCTCAGTGACCACCGGTAAGTCAATGTGTCATTATTGACATCTGTGCTGCTCGAGCCATCCAGCATCACCCTGGTACCAGTTGCCACGTTCTGGGGTGGTCCCGCATTGGCCACAGGAGCTATATTGCCATCTACTACAGTAATGATTTTTTCCTCCCGATCACTATTGGCCAAGCCATCATGGACTGTCAAACCAATGACATACTCGCCTACAACAATCGGAACAAAAGTGGCTATAACTTCTTTTTCACCATTCAAAAAAGAGTTTCCAGGTTGCTTCACCAGTGTCCATTGATAGCCAAGCTCTCGGTTCGCCTCGCTGATACTTCCACTGCCATCCAGTGTCACCACCTGATATAAACAGCAGTACGCTCCAATGTATGCGTATCGTCCAGTAACAATGTCAGGAGGCTTCATGTCACTTGATACCTTATCGAAGGCTATCTCCCTTCTTGCGTCCGCTTCTGAGGAAGTCTAAGCACTGGTTGATTAGCAACTTGGATGGCACTGCTGTGTTCAGATAAAAATGAACTTGTAGTTTACTTTGAAATGAACAGAAATTTTCTTTTGTTGCAGGCAAAAAATTACTTTTCTGTTCATGAATGAAGCTCATGAATTTGCCCAACGTCTGCGTGATGCCATGACACGTGCAGGCTATCCCTTACGGCCTGTGGTGTTGGAGAGGGAGTTCAACACGCGTTACTGGGGCAAGTCGGTGACCTTGCAAGCCGTGCGCCGCTGGCTGCGTGGCGAAGCCATCCCATCACAGGACAAAGTTCAGGTTCTGGCCGAATGGCTGAAAATAGAGCCGGAAGTCCTGCGCTTTGGCGAATCCATTCGCAAGGCGGTACAGGAGCACCGACAGCGTTGGGATGAAGGCATGGGACATCTGGAACGTGAAACCTTCGACACCTTTCTGCAACTACCCGCACCCCAACGCAAAATTGCGCGGGAGGTGATTCTGGCTCTGGCCAGGGCACAGGAGCTGGAGGCTTTGAAGGCTCCGCGTCCGCCTGCATCTGGCATACCGCCGCGTTAAGCCTGAATGGCCCTCAGCCTTTCTGTCGCTCATGTGTGGGCAGCACAGCGGGCCTGACAGACCTTTGCTATGCCGACAAGGCCATCAGGCCGCGCAACAAGACCACCATCAGGCGGCCTGATGCGCCGCTGCCTGTGGCTGCACGTTGCAGTGCCAGTCCGTGTGCCAATGCCATGAAGGTCGATGCAATGTCCTGTGGGGCCGCAGGCATCTGCAATTGGCGTTCGGCAAACAGGCGTGCCATCCATTGCGCCAGAACATCGCGGTGCTGTAGCCAGACCGCCTGGTAGGCGGCGGCGAAGGTTGCACTGCGCTGGGCGTGCAGTTGCAATTCGATGGAGAGCATGCACCAGTGGGGGTCCTGATCCAGTGCCGATGCCCATGCTTCCAGATCGTCCAGTATCTCGGCGGGACTGCGCTGCTTCTGCTCCACCAGCGTGTTCAACTGCACGGCCTCTGCCTGCATGTGCTGGCGCAGCATCTCCAGCAGCAGTTCTTCCTTGCTGTGGAAGTTGGAATAGAACGCGCCCTGCGAGTGGCCCGACTGCTCGGCAATGTCGCGGATGGATGTGCCGCCATAGCCTTTCTCGGCAAACAGGCGTGTGGCGGCCTGGATCAATCCTTCGCGCGTTCGGGCCTGGCTTTCTTCCCGGCTGAGGCGGGTTGGGGACGCTTGCTGCTGGTTCTTGCGATTCATGGATGGTGATTCTAGCAAACTCAAATATCACTTGACATCCGAAACTCCATTTCATACATTTCAAAATTCAAATGAAATCTGAATTGGGATTTTATGCGCCTGAATTTTGAAACCGCCTTGGTGACCGGAGCCACCGGCCTGCTCGGCAACAACCTGGTGCGCGCGCTGCTGGCACAGGGGGTGCGGGTCAAGGCGTTGGTTCGTAGCCACGCCAAGGGGCTGCAACAGTTCCAGAACCTGCCCGGCGTGGAACTGGTGCAGGGCGACCTGGGCGATGTTGGTTCCTTCGCGGCAGCCTTGCGGGGCTGTGATGTGGTGTTTCACACCGCCGCCTTCTTTCGTGAAAACTACAAGGGCGGTTCGCACTGGGACGAGTTGCAGCGCATCAATGTCGATGGCACCCGTCGCCTGTTGGAGCAGGCCTATGCCGCAGGGGTGCGACGCTTTGTGCAAACCTCATCGATTGCGGTGCTCAATGGCGAGCCTGGCTCCCTGATCGATGAAACCCAGTCGCGCCCCCTGCACGATGCAGACGACTATTACCGCAGCAAAATCCTCGCGGATGAGCAGGTTCTGTCCTTTCTGGACGAACATCCGGCCATGCACGCCTGCTTCGTTCTGCCGGGCTGGATGTGGGGGCCTGCCGATATCGGCCCGACTTCTTCCGGGCAGTTGCTGATGGATGTGGCGCATGGCAGGCTCCCTGGTCTGGTGCCGGGCAGTTTCTCGGTGGTCGATGCCCGCGATGTGGCGCAGGCACAGATGGCCGCTGCGGTGCGGGGACGCAAGGGCGAACGCTATCTGGCCGCTGGCCGACACATGACCATGCGTGAACTGGTGCCCCTGCTCGGCCAGATCATGGGTGTGAAAACCCCCACCCGCCTGCTGCCCACCCCGCTGCTGTTCGCGCTGGCCTATCTGCAAGAAGGGTATGCCCGCATCAGCGGCAAACCGATTCTGCTGAGCCTCTCCACGGTGCGCCTGATGCTGCGGGAGGCCGAACGCACACGCTTCAACCACAGCAAGAGCGAACGGGAACTCGGTCTGCAATTCAGGCCCGTGGAGCAGACCCTGTGCGACACCCTCGCCTGGTACCGCACACACGGCTGGCTGCCCACCGCTTGATGCCAAGCCCGGCGGCAACTGTCATGGCAGTTTGGTGATGTCCGCCAGATTGCCATTGGTGCCATCGGCCGTGATGGTGTGGTTGCCCACCTTTTTGTTGTAAAGGGTGAAGTTGTAGGGCACGAACAGGGTGATGTCCGGCAGGTCGTGCACGATGATGCGCTGCACTTCGTTGAACAACTCCTTGCGCTTGTGCTCATCCGGCTCAATGGCGGCGGCCTCGAACAGGCGATCCACTTCCGGGTTCTGGTAGCCGGAGCCATTGGAGAAGGGCAGTCCCTTGCGGAAGTTCTTCGACCAGTACAGTCGCTGCACGCCCACGGTGGGGTCGAACAGGTTGCTCATCGGGTGGACGGTGAAATCGAAGTCGCGGTCGGTATAGACGCGCTGGAGGTAGGCCGGTGCGTCCTGCGAACGCACGGTGACGGCAATCCCCACGCGGGCCAGTGCCGGGCGGATGAACTCGGCAGTGCGCCGGTACAGGCTGCTGTTGGGCCAGTAGTCGGCATGAAGGGCAAAACGCACGCGATTGGCACCGCGCGGGAACCCGGCTTCGTCCAGCAGTTGATTGGCTTTTTTCAGGTCAAACGCATGGTCGGGCAAATCCTTGAGGTGGAATCGCTCCAGATCGGGGCTGATCGGGCCGTTGGCGGTCTTGCCATAGCCGTACTGCACCACCTTGAGGATGGCCTGCTTGTCCAGCGCGTGGGCAATCGCCTGCCGCACCTTGTGGTGCTGGAGGTAGGGGTTGTCGAGGTTGAATTCCACCCGCGTGATGTTGTTGGTGTACTGCCAGCCCTGCTCTTCCAGTGCCAGGTTCGGCTTGGCGACAAGGCGTTCCAGTTCTGTCAGGGCCACGGTGCTGCCGGATGCAATGTCCACTTCGCCAGTCTCGATGGCTGCGGCACGGGCCGCCACATCCGGGAAGAAGCGGATCACCAGACGCTGCACTGCGGGTTTGGGCGCACCCCAGTAATCAGGGTTGCGGTCATAGATGACGTGACTGCCCTTGACCCACTCCCGGAAAATCCACGGCCCGGTGCCGATGGGGGCGGTCAGTTGCGGATTGGCGTGGATGCCCTTTCCGTCGAACAGATGCCGGGCCACGATGGGAGATTCGGAGGCTGCCAGCGCGTACAGCAGATAAGGGGCGGGCTTGGAGAGGTGGATGATGGCGGTGTGCGCATCGGGCGTGGCGACGCGCTCCACATTCGCAAACGTGCTGCGTCCACGCGGATGCACTTCCTTCAGCGTGAGAATGGAATAGGCCACGTCCGCCGAAGTGAAGGGTGTGCCGTCATGCCACTTCACCCCTTGGCGCAGGGTGAATGTGTATTGCAATCCGTCCGGGCTGATGCTCCATTGCGTGGCCAGTTGCGGCTGTGGCTCCAGTTTCAGCGAGAACGCCAGCAGGCCCTCGTTGGTCTTGGGGCTGAGGGTGAGCGAACCGGCGGCCGTGGTGGTGAGTACCAGTGCCGTGGGTGGCTCCGGCTCCAGCAGCAAGCGCACGGCCCCGGCATCGGACGCAGCCGTTTGCGCCAGCACTGCGCCCGACAAGCCCAGCAATACGGCCCCAGCGCACAGCCCCCGCTGGATGCGGCGCACCGCCTGTTTCAGAAAAGACGACATGAATACCCCTTCAGCAAACCACAATCCCGGTCAGGCCGCTTCTTGCAGCGGCGTTTTCGTGCGCAGTGCCTGCAAACCCCGTGTATCGGCCCAGGCGTGGACATCGAAGTCCGCGGGCAGGAAACCCCATTCCAGCAAAAAGTCCTTGAAGTGGCCGATGGCATCCACCAGCGGCGCGTCCAGGCCAATGCCCAGATGCTGGTGCACGTCCGGGCCGTTGGAGGCCAGCACGGCTTCTTCGCTGGTATTGATCTCGCGTGCGATGAAGCGCAGGGTTTCGTCGGGATGGCTGGCGGCCCATTGGGCGGCACGGTCGATCACGGCCAGCAGACGTTCCACCAGGTCAGGGCGTTGTTCGGCCAGTGCGGCATCCACCGTCAGCACGCGCGGCGTGCCGTTATTGATGCGGATTTTCGGGTCGGGGTGGCTGCCGAACTCCACCACGGTCTGCGCCCCGATCAGGTTGGCAACGATGATGCCTTCCGCACCCTTGACGAAAATGGCATCCACCTCGCCGCGCACCAGGGCCTGCACTTCCGGGAAATAGGGATGGCGACGCTTGAGGCCGAACAGGCTGGGCGTGCCGTGTTGCAGGATGACGGACTCCTCGATGGGCAAGTCCACCAGCACGGCATCCCGGTGCGTCAGCCCGGCCAGCGACAGGCCCGATACCAGCCCTTTCAGCGCGGTGGCGCGGTGGAAGTCGATCAAGTCGTTCACCCGATGCGGCACGGCCAGGCGTTTGCCCGCCAGTTGCTCCACGGAGTCGATGCCCCTGCCCGGCAGGGTGACAATGGCCTGAAACTCGTCCGTCCAGGTAATGCCCACCAGCCGGGTGGCCCGCCCCTTGGCCCGCGCCCAGATGGGCGGAATATTGCCGCCCTGCCGGAATGACCACGCCAGATGGTGATCGAAATGGCTTTCGCGGATGCTGCGATCCTTGGAGTCGAAGATGGATTCCACCGGAATGCCAATGTCGGCAAAGGTCTCGGCCAGCCAGCCCTGCTGGGCGGCAATGCCCAGCGGCGAGGGCACAGGGCAACGGGTGTACCAGAGGGTTTCGGGGGACGCGCTGGCAGTGGATGCGGTATCGGTCATGGAGTCTGTGCCTTTCAGGCTTTGAGGTGGATATGGGCAAAGTTACCGGAAACGCCTTCCGCGCCGACGGTATGGCCCCCAATGCGGCGGTTGAACACCGTCACCTGCCTGACGGCCACCAGCCCGATGGTGGGCACGTCTTCGGCAATGATGCGCTGGAAGTCGGCAAAAAGCTGTTTGCGCCGCGCGGGGTCGTTCTCGATGGCAGCGGCCTCCAGCAGGCGATCGACTTCGGCATTCTGGTAATGCGCCCCGTTGGAGAACGGCACACCGGGCCGGAAGTTTTTCGACCAGTAGAACCGCTGGATGCCCACCGTAGGGTCGAACAACTGGCTCATACCCTGGTTGTTGAAATCGAAATCGCGGTCGGTATAGACCCGCTTGATGTAGGTGGAAAACTCCTGCAAGCGCACCGTCACCTCAATGCCGATGCGCCCCAGTGTCTGGCGCAGATATTGCGCCACGCGGTTGGCATTCGCATCGAACACATCGTGCGTGACGCGAAAGCGCACGCGGTCGATGCCTCTGGGGAATCCGGCCTCATCCAGCAGGGCTTCGGCACGGCGCAGATCGTAGGCGGGATAGGCCACGGCCGGGTCATAAAACGCCTTGAGTATGGGCGAGATCGGCCCCGGCGCGGCCTCGCCATAGCCGTACCACGCAGTTCTCAGAATCACCTCGCGGTCGATGGCATGGGCCACCGCCTGCCGCACCTTCTGGTGCCTGAAATACGGGTTGTCGAGATTGAACTCGATGCGCGTGGTGGAGTGGTTGAAATACTCGTTGCCGCGCGTGTCGATGGCCAGATGCGGGATGGCCTTGAGCCGGTCCAGATCGGGAATCGGCACGGGTGTGGCCCCGCCCAGATCGGCCGCGCCACTCTCCAATGCCGCAGCCGCCACCGAAGGCTCCTTGATAAAGCGCACCACCAGCCGGTCGATGTACGGCCTGCCCGCATCCCAATAATCGGGGTTGCGTTCGTAGATGACGTGGCTGCCCTTCACCCATTCCTTGAAGATGAATGGCCCCGTGCCCACCGGGCGGCTGTTCACCGGGTTGCTGGCCAAGTCCTTGCCCTCATACAGATGCCTGGGCACGATGGGCGTTTCGGCCGCTGCCAGCGCGGTCAGCAGAAACGGGGCGGGTTGCTCCAGCACCAGCACGGCGGTGAGTGCGTCGGGAGTCTGCACCTCGCGCACGCTGGCAAACGTGGCGCGGCCACGCGGGTGGTGGTCGCGCACGGCCAGAATCGAAAACGCCACATCCGCCGAGGTGAAAGGCTTGCCATCGTGCCACTTCACGCCCTCGCGCAAATGGAATGTGTAGCGCAGGCCGTCGTCACTGACCTGCCAGCGCGTGGCCAGTTGCGGCTGGGGCTGAAGATTGAAGTCGTACCACAGCAGCCCTTCCACGGCCTTGGGCGAGACGATGAAAGTGCCCGCTGCCGGATTGACGATGCCCACCAGCGTGGGCGGCTCCAGCGCAGAAATCAGCGTGACCGTGCCACCGCGCTGAATGCCCGCAGGGTCGGGAATGGCGGTGGCCGCCGTGGCCGACGCGCCCGGCAGGCCCAGTATGGAAGCCACAGGCTGGGCGAAACCTGCCAGTGCGAACAGGTGGAATTGGCGACGATTGACGCAGGACATGGGTGCAATGCAATGACAGTGGAGGGGAATGGGATGGCAGGCTCAATCCCGGTCAGCGGCCAGGGCCGTGGCCTTTTGGCGCACCTTGAACCACTCGCGCCCGGCATTGCCGCGAATCAGTGCGGCAGAAGGCGCGTGAATCTGGCCGCATTGGGCATTGCGGAAATGGCGTTCCAGCGCGTTGTGGCGGCTGATGCCGTGGTTGCCCGCCAGCTCCAAGGCCAGCGCGGTGGCCTTGGCGGCGTGTTCCATCGCCACATAGCGGGCGGTGCTGCCCAGTTCGGCAAAGGGCTGCCGGGCATCGAACGCCTGGGCATGGGCATCCAGCAGGGTGTTGCTGGTATGGAGCAACAGACGGATACGCCCCACGCTGTCCTGCACCGTCGGCAGGGAGGCCAGCGACGCGCCCTTGAGGGCCGATGGCTTGCGCTCCAGCAGAAAATCCGCAATCCAGTCCAGCGCGGCTTCGGCCACGCCGGTGTAGATGGAACCCACCAGATTCAGATACCAGGCGAAGGCGTATTCGTCGCGCTGCTGGCCGTGCTCTGCCGAATACAGTCCGGCCACCTGCTGCACGGGAATGGCGACATCCTCGAAGATGAAATCGTGACTGACCGTGGCACGCATCCCCAGCGGGTCCCAGGTCTCCACCAGGCGCACGCCGGGGCTGTCCTTGGGCACGAGAAACTGGCCGATGCGTGGCTGTTCTTCGTCCGTCACCGCCAGCACGCTCAGCCAGGACAGCAGGTGCGAACCCGTGGAATAAATCTTGTGCCCGCTGATGTGCCATTCATCGCCGACCCGGCGCGCCACGGTGGCAGGCAGGCCGCCGTGCGAGGGAGAACCCAGCGCAGGCTCCACCTGCACGGCATTGATGAGCGCAGGCGCGTGCAGTGCCTGCTGCGTCAGTTGCTGTGCCAGGGCGGTCGGCCAGAATGCGAGGGATGGCTCACGCTGCCGCTGCGAACGGGCAATGCCCGCGTGCTGGCTGTAGTGCATGGAGGCAATCAGCGCGACGGAAGGATCGCCTTTGGCCAGCGTCTGCACAATCTGCCGCGCCAGCAGCAGGCCACTGCCGTGGCCGCCATCGCGCCGGGCAATCGTCAGGCGCAACAGATCGGCCTGAAACAGCTCCTGAATCTGCGCAGCGGGGGGCTGGGCGGTCTGGTCGTGGTGTTCGGCGCGCGTGGCAAATTCTGCGGCCAGTTTGCGCGCGCGGGCCAGCAGAATCTGCCCGTCCAGCAATGGGGCGGTGATGGGGGGCGTGGTGCGGCCAGGTCGTTCGGCCGTGGGGGTTTCGATGCTCAAAACAGTTCCTTTGTCGCTTGATCGTGCCGTACTCACAGCCGCAGTCCGGCCTGCTTGAGCAGGGGCAGGATGCGGTCGCCGAAGAATTCCAGATCGGGCTTGAAGTCGAAGAAGCTCAGTTGCAGGCCGTCGATGCCAGCGCGCTTGAGTTGCACGAACTGCTCCACCACCTGCTCGGGCGTACCCACCACCTCGATGTTGCCGCCAATGGCCCGGCGACTGGGTGGGTCCACACCTTCGCGCCCCTTCCAGGCATGGGCATCGCTCTTGAGGCTGTGGAAGCCCTCGGGAGTGCGAAAATCCTGGTGCGCGACGATGGCATCGTAGTAATCGCGGGTTTCCTTCTCGGTTTCGCGGCTGATGACCATCGGGTTCAGCAGGGTGCGCACCTCGCGCCCCACATTCCGCGCGGCCTGCTTGACCCGCGCCACATGGGCAGGCAATGCCTGAATCGCCCCCTCGAAATGCGAAGCCCCCGGGCTGGTGATGAACACCACATCGGAATAACGCGCGGCATAGTCGATGCCCGCATCCGACCCGGTGGCATTGACCAGCAGCGGCCTGCCAAAACGCGGCTTGGGCGTGACAAAGGCATTCTTGAGCTTCCACGAGGACTGGCCGCTGAATGAAAACGGCTCGTCGTCCGTCCACAGGCGTTGCAGCACCTCAATGAACTCGGCCGCCAGTTCATAGCGGCGGTCGTGCTCGATCAAATCCCAACCAAAAGCCTCATGCTCCACACTGCGGTGCCCCGTGACCACATTGATGCCCCAACGCCCCCCGGAAATATGGTCCAGCGTCGCCCCCCACTTGGCCAGATGCAGCGGGTGCAGCGGGCCGTACAGCACATGGATGGTGGAAACCAGCAAGATGCGCCGGGTGATGGACGTCAGGGCCGCCGTGGTCTGGAAGGAATCCAGCGCGTTGCCATCGAACACGCCGCCATAACCGCCCTTGGGCAGCCACTGCGACAGCGCGAACACCAGATCAAAGCCCAGCTCCTCGGCCTTGAGCACCAGATCACGGTTGTACTCCCACCGCCAGTCGGTACTGCGCGGCAAGGTCGAGGCACTCCAGCCCCCCGCCTGAATCGGCAGGAACAACCCCAGCAACACCGGCTGGCGCAAGGCCTGCGCCACCGGGCTGTCGGGAAAATCAGCCGGAGAAGAAAAACAGTCCAGGCCCACCAGGGAGCCAGCAGAATGGGAAAGCGTCATACAGTCTCAACGGGCAGGCAAGCTGCCTTCAAAAACACCCAACAGCAACGAACACCCTGTCGCACACCGCATGGAAGCAACAGGCATTCATGAATTTTTTGAATTATTCGCAAGCATCAGACCCAGCGTCAAACAATCATTTTTCATTTGCTAATGGGCTTGAACAAATCACCGGCAGTGGGTCTGAGAATCTGTTCTGAACAAGCCCCGCAAAAATTCCATACCAAATGCCCCCTGCAAGCAGGCGGCCACCTACAATGCAGGCATGAACAAAAATCTTCTTTCCCTCTCGACCCTGTCGCTCTGGCTGGCTCTTGGCGGAGTGGCCCACGCACAGGAGCAGCAGACCCTACCCGCCCCTGCTGCCGTGGCAGCCGAAGCCGCCCCGGCAGAGGCTGACAAAAATGCCAATCTGGCGGCCCCCCAGCGTTCCGTGCGCACCCACCAGGAAGATGCTGGCTCGCGCATTGAGGAGCTGAAGGTTGGCGGCGAAACGCAAGCCATCACCGTACAGCCCAGCGGCACGGCCCCCGCCTACCAGGTGCGGCCGTCCAACAACCACTCGCTGCGCCAGGAAGAAGGCCACCGCGCTGGCTCGGGCACCAACGGCCCGCGTGTCTGGAACCTGGTGGAATTCTGAAGCCCGCTTCTGCCATGCAGCGTTCCCTGTCCATGCCGTGTGCGACGCACGGCATCGCACCAGTGCCACCCGGCTGGCCCACTGGTTTGTCCGATTGATTTTTTTGACCCCTGGCAACATGGCCGTCTATACCGAAGTCGCACCCGAAGCGGCACAAGCCCTGCTCAACCACCTGAACCTGGGCACCCTGCAAAGCCTGCGCGGCATTCAGGGCGGCATTGAAAACACCAACTACTTCGCCACCACCGACCAAGGTGAATATGTGCTGACACTGTTCGAGCGGCTCACCGCCGAACAACTGCCGTTCTACCTGCGGCTGGTCAAGCACCTGGCGGCAGCGGGCATTCCCGTGCCGGAACCCCAGGCCGATGCACAGGGGCAACTGCTGCACAGCCTGCACGGCAAGCCCGCCGCCGTCGTGGTCAAGCTGGCCGGACAAAGCCAGCTCGCGCCACAGGCCATCCACTGTGCGCAACTCGGGCGGGTGCTGGCGCAAATGCACCTGGCCGCCCGCAGCTTCGACATGCAGCAGCCCAACCTGCGCGGGCTGGACTGGTGGAACGACACCGTGCCCGCCGTCCTGCCCTACCTGCAAGCCCCCCAGCAGGAACTGTTGCGCCGCGAACTCGCCTTCCAGAACGAACTGGCGGCATCGGCCAGCTACCGGGCACTGCCCGCCAGTGCCGTGCATGCCGACCTGTTCCGCGACAACGCCATGTTCGAGGGCGAGCGGCTCAGCGGCGTGTTCGACTTCTACTTTGCCGGAGTCGATACCTGGCTGTTCGACCTGTGCGTGGCCATCAACGACTGGTGCATCGACCTCGCCACCGGCGAACTCGATACCCCCCGCGTGAACGCACTGCTGCGGGCCTACCAGCAGGTGCGGCCCCTCACTGCCGAAGAACAAGCCCTTTACCCGGCCCTGCTGCGCGCCGCCGCGCTGCGCTTCTGGATCTCGCGCCTGTGGGACTGCCACCTGCCGCGTCAGGCCTCCATGCTCCAGCCCCACGACCCGACGCACTTCGAGCGGGTACTGCGCGCACGCATCGCCCGCCCTGGGGCCATCACCGCCGAACACGGCTTCGCCACCCCATGAAGTTGCGCCTGTTACCCGCCCGCACCGGCCTGGCCTGGGTGGCCGAAGGACTGTCCGTTTTCCGCCGGCAACCCCTGCGCCTGACCGCTCTGCTGGCCCTGTACCTGCTGGTGGGCGGCCTGCTGGCGGTATTTCCAGTGGTGGGAGCGGCCCTGTCCGTCGCCATGGCACCGTTTCTGATGGTCGTGCTGATGGCAGGCACCGGACTGGTGGCCGACGGGCGGCGCATTCCGCTGGAAATCACCTGGGTGCTGTTTCGCGGCAAATACGCCCCGCAGGGAGTGGAACTGCTGAAACTGGGCGGTGTCTGCGCGGCCGGGCTGATGCTGCTGCTGGCCGCCTCGCTGACCGTGGATGGCGGCAGCTTCTGGCGCATCTACTCCGGGCAGGAAGTGCCCACCCCCGAAATCCTCAGCGACGGGCGCGTGCAGATCGCCTTCTGGCTCGTCACCCTGCCGGGGCTGCTGGCCAGCGCACTGCTGTGGTTCGCCCCCGGCCTGGTGTACTGGCTGCGCCTGCCCATGGCACAGGCCATCTTCTACAGCGTCGTCGCCTGTGGGCGCAACCTGGGAGCCATGGCCGTATATGCCCTGACCTGGGGCGGCATTGCCGTGGCCCTGGTAATCGCAGGCACCCTGCTGACCTACCTGCTGCTGATTGTGGGCCTGCCCCCTTCGCTCGCGGCCATCGTTTATCTGGTGGGCATGTTGATGTACAGCACCGCCGTGCTCACCTCCGCCACCTTCGCCTTCCGCGACACCTTCGACGCCCTGGACGAACTGGAACGCCAGGGCCGACTGCCACGCCAGCCGCAGGGGTGATGGACGCTTGTGACTGACGCTTATTGATCGTTTGATCGTTTGATCGTTACCACGCTCCCGCGTGGTAACGCCACACGGGACGCTCCCGCGTCCTGGGGGCGTGGGTAATCTACACAAGTCGGTCATTCCCGTCATTCCGGCGCAGGCCGGAATCCAGTGACGACGTTGCAATAAACACCGACATTGCTGAATGGAACAAGGGGTTACTGGATTCCGGCCTGCGCCGGAATGACGGCGGTTTGTGTGTCGAGGGCGGTTGCAATAGCACCATTGGCAGCCCTCCCGAAACGCTCCGGACAGCAGTGGGTCGAGCACGGAAACGGGAGGGTTGCTGGTCGTCCAAAGATGTGTAGATACCTATGTCCTGGGGGCGTGGGGTTTGTGTTTGGCAAAGCCAGCGCGTACCATTGGGTGTTTTGCACCACCGCCTGTCACAGGCTTTCACACGCCATGTCGCATTCGCCCTTCATCCATGCCGCCGCCCTCCATGCCCTCTGGAGCCAGCCTCACCCCCAGCTTGTGATTGCCGACAGTAGGCACGATCTGGCCCAGCCCGACTGGGGCCGTCAGGCGTTTGCACAGGCCCACATTCCCGGTGCGATTTTCGTCTCGATCGATGACGACCTCAGTGCCGCGCCCAACGGCCACAATGGCCGCCACCCACTGCCCTCGCCCGAAGCCTTCGTGCGCACGCTGGAGCGTCTGGGCATCGGCAACGACCGCCATGTGGTGGTGCTCGACCAGGGCAGCACCATGTTTGCAGGCCGCCTGTGGTGGATGCTGCGCTGGCTCGGGCACAGGAACGTTCAGGTACTCGATGGCGGTCTGGCCGAATGGCAACGGCGGGGCTACCCGCTCACCGACAGCACCAACGACCCGGCCCGCCCCCGCCCGGCCACCCACTTCATCCCCAACGTGCAGCACCAGATGCTGCGCACCGCCAACCAGACCCTGGCCACCCTGCACGATGGCCAGCACCTCATCGTCGATGCCCGCGCGCCCGAACGCTACCGGGGCGACGTGGAGCCGCTGGATCGCGTGGCCGGGCACATTCCCACCGCCGTGAACCAGCCCTTCGCCCTGCACCAGCGCGATGGCCTGTGTCGCCCTGCCGATGAACTGCGTGCCCAGTGGCTGGCCCTGCTGGGTGACACCCCCGCCAGCGCGGTGATTCACCAGTGCGGCAGCGGTGTATCGGCCTGCGCCAACCTGCTGGCGATGGAACACGCCGGCCTGCCCGGCAGTGCCCTCTATGCCGGAAGCTGGAGCGAATGGTGCAGCGACCCCAGCCGCCCGGTTGCCACCGCCAGCACAGCCAGCGGGCAGGACGCACCATGATTCGCCCCGGCCTGCACCTCTACCCGGCGGCAGAACCCAGCCCGCCCCGGCCTGCCGTCACGCTGATGCTGCTGCGGGAAGCGGCACATGGCCCGCACGGTTTTGAAATCCTGCTGTCGCGCCGCTCGCACACCGCCCGCTTCGTGCCGGGAGCCTATGTCTTCCCCGGTGGAGCCATCGACCCGCAAGACCATACCTGCACCCATCTGGCCGACCGCCGCGCCGATCAGGATGCACAAGCCACCGCGCTGGCCATTGCAGCCGTGCGCGAATCGCTGGAAGAACTCGGCATCCTGCTGGCACGCCGTGCCGATGGCCAGCCCGTGCGCAGTGCCGACATCCAGAGCCACCTGAACCGCCAACAGCCCCTTGCGCCGCAGATGCAGGCACTGGGCTGGCGGTTCGCGCTGGAGCACATCTACCGCTTTGGCCACTGGATCACCGACCGCGACTACCCGCGCCGTTTCGACGTGCCATTCCTGCTCGCCCCCATGCCCACCCACCAGCAGGCACAGGCCGACAACATCGAGCAGTTCGACCCGCTCTGGCTCAGCCCCGCCCACGCCCTCGAACGCCACCGCGACGGTGCGCTGCCGCTGGTCTATCCCACCGTACGCACCCTGGAAAAACTCGCCGAATTCGCCAGCGTGCAAGCCGTGCTGCACGCCTGTCGCCACGGCACGGTCATGCCCACCAGCTCCCCGCGCGCGGCCTATGTGCATGGTCGGGAAGCACGCTTCATGGAGCACGAAGCCCCGTTTGCCGAACTGGAACTGGTCTGCCCGCAAGGCCAGTTGCAGCACGATGTCGGCTGGCAGCACGAAAAACCCGTACCTCTGCTCAAGCATCTGCACCGCCTCACCGCACCCAACGCCGGTGTCATGACCGGGCCGGGCACCAACACCTACCTGATCGGCCAGCCCGAAACTGGCTTCATCGCCATCGACCCCGGCTCCTGGGGCACGGATGCCGATGCCCAGCACCTCCAGCGGCTCATGCAGGCCACCGGCGGCGACATCCGCCACATCCTCTGCACCCACTCCCACCCCGACCACTCCCCGGCCGCCGCCCCGCTGCAAGCCCTGGTGGAAGCCGCCGGATACGCCCGCCCGCCCATCTGGGGCATGCCATCGGCAGCCAATGCCCGTGCCGACAGCCACTTCCAGCCCGACCGCACCCTGCACCACGGCGACTGCGTGGGCCTGCACACGGCCGACGATCACCCGGGCCCCATCCACCACACCCTGCAAGCCATCCACACCCCCGGCCACGTCAGCAACCACCTGTGCTTCCTGTTGCAGGAAGACGCACTGCTGTTCTGCGGCGACCATATTCTGGGCGGCACCACCACAGTCATCCTGCCGCCCGACGGCAACATGAACGACTACCTGCAATCCCTGGATCGGCTGCAAACCCTCTGTGCCACCCACGGCGTGCAGTACCTGCTGCCCGCCCACGGCCATGTGCTGCACCAGCCTGGGCAGGTCATCCAGCAGTTGCGCGCACACCGGCTGCGGCGCGAGGAAAAAGTCTGGCAGGCCATCCGCCAGCAGCCCAACGGCAGCCTCCACGACTGGCTGGCCCACGCCTACGCCGACACCCCGGAAAAAATGTGGCCAGTCGCCCGCTTCTCCCTGCAAGCCCACGCCGAACGACTGGCCCTGCTGCACCCAGAATTCGCACCGCCCATTCACGCAGCATTGCAGGCCGCCTCACAGGCATCCGATACGCCAGCGGCGCATTGAGCGTCTGGTCAGCCGCAGAGCCTGACCAGCACCCCATCGGGGAACATGGATGCCGGCCATGACAGCCGTGTGTGCAGTTCGGGCCAGTCGAAGCCCGCGCCGGGGTCTTGTTTGCGCCCCGGTGCAATATGTTCGTGCCCTGCCACGGCGGTGATCGGATAGCGTGCGGCAATGGCCCGGCACAACTGCGCCAGTGCCGCGTACTGGGCTGGCTCGAAAAGGCCACCTTCCAGCCCTTCCAGTTCGATGCCGATGGAATCGTCGTTGCGGGCGTTGCGTCCCTGATAAAAGGATTGCCCGGCGTGCCAGGCGCGCTGGTCGCAATCGACGAACTGGACGGTTTCTCCCCCCCGCCGAATCAGGAAATGCGCCGAGACTTCCAGCCCGCGAATGCCCTGAAAGTAAGGGTGTGCCTCCCAGTCCAGCGCGTTGGTGAACAGCCGCTCGATGCAGTCCCCACCAAACACACCCGGTGGCAGACTGATGGAATGCACGACGATCAAATCGACCGCCACACCCGCAGGGCGGGCATTGCAGTTGGGCGAGGCGCACCAGCGGGCCAGCCGGTATCGCCCTTCATTCCAGAGGGAATGGGCCTGGTCGGTGGAGAGGGGCATGGTCACTCCACCGCCATGCCCAAACGCTCCAGCCGGTAGCGCAGTTGGCGCACACTCAGGCCCAGTTGGTCGGCAGCCACGGCCAGATCGTTCTGGCTGCCTCGCAAAGCCTGCGTGAGTACGCCACGCTCCTGGGCATCGAGCCAGCTGCGCAGATCGGTGGCACGGCCCGAAGCGGTGCTCTGGTGTGCCGTGGCTTCGGTGGGCGCGGGGTCTGTGTTCGGCTCCTGCACGGCAGACACGACGGGCATTGCATCGCCATCCGGGGCAATGCTGGCGGCTTGCAACACATGGCCGTCGCTCAAGGCCACGGCCCGATGCAGCAGGTTTTCGAGTTCGCGCACGTTGCCGGGCAGGTCGCGGCAGGTGATGGCCTGCATGAATTCCGGGGTGATCTGCGGCGGCTGCGCCATGCCCGCATCCTGTGCCAGCCGCGCCAGCAAAGCCTGCACCAGCTCCGGCAGGTCTTCGCGGCGTTCGCGCAGTGGTGGGATGCGGATTTCGATGACGTTCAGGCGGTAGTACAAGTCCTGGCGAAACCGGCCTGCGGCCACTTCCTGCGCCAAGTCCTTGTGTGTGGCACTGACCAGCCGTACATTCACCGCTTCTTCCTGGGTGGCTCCCAGTGGGCGCACTCGGCGTTCCTGAATGGCGCGCAACAGCTTGGTCTGCATGGGCAGCGGCAGATCGCCGATTTCATCCAGAAACAGTGTGCCGCCCTGCGCAGCCTGAAAGAATCCGATGCGATCATGCACGGCCCCGGTGTAGGAGCCTTTTTTCGCCCCGAAGAATTCGGCTTCGAGCAGATTTTCCGGGATGGCCCCGCAATTGACGGCCACCAGCGGCCCATCGGCACGTTGGCTGTTGGCGTGCAGGGCCTGTGCCACCAGTTCCTTGCCGGTACCCGACGCGCCATGAATGTGTACCGGTGCCATGCTGCGCGCCACCTTAGCAATGCGGCCCTTGACGGCCTGCATCACCGCCGACTGGCCCACCAGCCGCGCCAGAGCCGCTTGCCCCTGACCACTCGGGTCGGCCTGGGTGCTGCGGCAGCAGTCGGCAGCAGGGTCATGGGACTTGCAGTCGGTATCGCCTGACGCACCAGCCAGCACCTCCTGCCCCTGCACGGCCGATGCCACCACGGTGCGCAATTGCTTGAGTTCCAAGGGTTTGGTGAGGTAGTCGAAGGCACCGGCACGCAAGGCTTCGACGGCATTTTCTGCCGAGCCGTAGGCGGTGACGACAATGCAGCGTTCGGTGCGCCGCGCCTGCTGCAAGTCTTGCAGGATTTCCATGCCCATGCCGTCGGGCAGGCGCATGTCGGTGAGCACTACGTCGAAGCAGGACTGCGCCAGCTTGTCCCGCGCCTGCTGCACGCATTCGGCCGATTCCACGGCATAGCCCTCGCGCAGCAGTGTCAGCTCGTACAGCAGGCGCAAGTCCGGCTCGTCGTCGATGACCAGAATGGAGGCTTTGGATTTCGTCATGGTCTGATTATCACTGATGGCAGCCCCCACCATCCGAGGCGACAATGGACGGGCATTGCCATACCCCACCACATACGAGGAGAACACCATGGGCCTGATCGATCCCCATGCCAGCCTGCACCTCTGGCCAGACAAACTGCAACAGGTGCAACACGACCAGCTCTCGGCACAGCAGTTCGGGGAATGGGCCAGAGAGCAGCAAACCCTGCTGGCAGCCCTGCCCCCCAAGTACGAGCAGGTGCTGCTGAATCTGCTGGACCGGCTGGAATCCAGCGCGCTGTTCACGGACGAGAGCTGCTCTTTCAGCCAGAGCGATCTGCTCGACAGCCTGCAACTGTGGGCCGACAAGGCACAGCAGAGTCTGGATGCGCAGGCCGTCAGATAAACACCATGCACACAAAGAAAAACCCTGCATGCCTTTCTGATACGAGGGTCATGCAGGGTGGTGCGTGGCATTCGCGGGGTCAGCCAGCCTTGCGTTCCTGCTCCACCAGGTATTCCACCACTTCCAGCACGCGGGAGAAGCTGCCGGTGAGCGTGCCATCCGTGTAGTACTTGCCTGCCACCGCCAGTGACGGTACGCCCTGCACGCGGTACTGGTCTTGCAACTGGGTGGCGCGGCGCACTGCGTTGGCTACCGAGAAGGAGTTGTAGGCTTCCTGGAACTTCTTGGCATCCACGCCCTTGCTGGTGGCCCAGTCCAGAATCGCCTGATCGCTGTTGAGGCGTTTGCGTTCCTTGTGGATGGTCTCGAAGGCTGCAATGTGCAGGGTATCGACCAGATTCAGGGCCTCCAGCGTGTAGTACAGCTTTTGCAGCGGGATGTAGTTGGCGTTCTGCTGGAAGGCAATCGGCACACGCTGCACCACCACATCGGCAGGCTGTTTCTTGGCCCAGGCCGCCACGACCGGCTCAAAGTTGTTGCAATGCCCGCAGGAGTACCAGAAGAATTCCAGCACCTCGATCTTGCCAGCGGTCACTGCGGTATTGACGGACTGCGCCAACTGCATGTATTCCTTGCCTGCCTGGGGAGCCTGGGTCTGGGCACGGGCGGGCAGACCGGCCAGCAGTGTGGCCGATCCGGCAACGGCAGCCGCAGCGGCCAGAGAAAAATCACGACGTTTCATAATGCGTTCACTCCTGTGGTTCAATCATTGGGCAGCAGGGCTGTGAGGGATTACCCGGCAAAAAGTTCAATGGCCTGCATCCGCTACGTTCTCAACGGGCCTGTCGCAGCACGGTGGAGTCCAGACCCTGACCATCCAGCTTCTGTTTGAGGTTGCCAGCATCGGCACTGCGGTTGAAGGGGCCGACCCGCACGCGGTAAATAGGCTGGCCGTGCTGGGTGCCCTGGGTGATGTGCGCATCCCAGCCGCTCATGGTGACGCGGGCGCGCTGGGCATTGGCATCGGACTGGGAACGGAAGGCTCCTACCTGCACAAAGTATTGGTAGGCCCCTTCGTTCACCGTGCTGGCAGGCGGCGGCGTGGGGGTGGATGGCGACGACGCGGCCTGTGCGGCCAGGGCATCCAGTGCGTCCGGCACTACGGCCACCGGCTCGGTTTCCGGCTCTGGGATGGGGTCGGGGGCATCCGACCAGGCACTGGGGGTGCGGTCGGCCTTCACGGTGGCACCCGGTGCACCCGCCAGCGGGGCGTTGGGGTTCCAGACCCGGTTGCGCTCGGCTTCGGTGGAATCCAGCGTGGAAGGCCGGGTGTTGGCCGTGGTGTTGATGAAGGGGGTGGGCATTTCGGAGACGACCATCGCCACCACGATGGCAATGCCCAGACCTATGACGAGGCCAATCAGAATGCCTGCCAGCGTACCACCGGTTTGTCGTGTTTTCATGTGCTGCGGGTGTCAAGAAATGAATTACATGCGCTGCGGAGCATCCACTCCCAGCATGGCCAGGCCATTGCGCAAGACCTGTGCCGTGGCGGCAATCAGGGCCAGACGCGCCAGTTTAACTGCTTCGTCATCCACCAGAATGCGTTCGGCATCGTAATAGCTGTGGTAACCCGCTGCCAGTTCGCGCAGGTAGAAGGTGACATCGTGCGGGGCAAAGTCCTTGGCCGCACCGGTGAGCATGGCCGGATACTTGGCCAGCAGCAGCATCAGGGCCTGGGCGGGTGCGGTGTCGAGCGCGGCCAGATCGATCTGCGACAGCGTGGCGACATCGCCTCCCCACGCAGTCAGCACGGAGCTGATGCGGGCGTGGGCATACTGCACATAGTACACAGGGTTGTCGTTGTTCTGCGCCACGGCCAGATCGACATCGAACGTGTATTCGGTATCGGGCTTGCGGCTGAGCAAGAAGAAGCGCACCGCATCCTTGCTCGTCCATTCGATCAGGTCGCGCAGGGTGACGTAGCTGCCCGCCCGCTTGCTGATCTTGACTTCCTCGCCACCGCGCACCACGCGCACCATGGTGTGCAACACATAGTCGGGATAGCCCTGGGGAATGCCGGCATCGGCAGCCTGCAAGCCTGCCCGCACCCGTGCAATCGTGCCGTGATGGTCGGTGCCCTGGATGTTGATGGCCTGCTGGTAGCCCCGCTCCCACTTGGCAATGTGGTAGGCGACATCGGGCACGAAGTAGGTATAGGTTCCGTCCTGCTTGCGCATGACGCGATCCTTGTCGTCGCCATAGTCGGTGGAGCGCAGCCACAGTGCGCCATCCTGCTCATAGGTCTTGCCGTTGGCCACCAGACGCTGCACGGCAGTATCCACGCGGCCACTGGTGTAGAGGCTGGATTCAAGGTAATACTCGTCAAACTTCAGGTTGAATGCCTGCAAGTCCTTATCCTGCTCGTGGCGCAGATAGGCCACGGCAAACTGACGGATGCCCTCCACATCGTCCACGTTGCCGCTGGCCGTGTACTGGCGGTCGTCGGCAGTGACGGTTTCGCCCTTCAGGAAGGCGTCGGCAATGTCCTGGATGTAGTCGCCGTTGTAGGCGGCTTGCGGCCATTGGTCGTCGCCGGGCTTGATTCCTCTGGCACGCAGTTGCACGCTGTTCGTGAGGGTTTGAATCTGCACGCCAGCATCGTTGTAATAGAACTCGCGGTGAACCTGCCTGCCCTGGGATTGCAGCAGGTGACAGATGGCATCGCCCAGCGCGGCCTGCCGACCATGCCCGACGTGCAGCGGGCCGGTGGGGTTGGCGGAGACAAATTCCACGACGACCTTCTCACCCGTGGCAGGCTGCTGGCCGAAGGAATCGCCCTCTTGCAGCACTTCCACCACAATCTGCTGCTTGGCTTCGGGCTTGAGGCGCAGGTTCAGGAACCCCGGCCCGGCGATCTCGATACCGGCCACCCACTGCGCATACACCGGCTGCGCCAGCAAGGCCGTGCGAACCTGTTCCCCCAAGTGGCGCGGATTCTGTTTCAGGGGCTTGGCCAGCTGCATGGCAGCGGTGATGGCAAAGTCGCCGTGTTCGGGCTGCTTGGGCAGTTCAAATGCAGCCTTCGCGCCTGCACCGGCAGCGAGTGATTCAAGGGCGGTGGCCAGGCCCGCCAGCAGTTCTTGTTTGATTTTCAGCATGGGCGCAATTTTAGTGGTTCCGGCACACGCCCCATGCCAGCCCACCGGAAAATCCCTGCCCGCAGAGGGCAGTCAGATCGCCAAAAACAGCACGGCCAGCGCACAGCCGATCAGCGTGCCTGCCGCCACGTCGCTGGGGTAATGCAGCCCCAGCACGACCCGCGACAGCCCCACCAGCAGGGTGAAGGGCACCAGCAGCACGGCCAGCCAGGGAAAATAGGCAATCGCCACGATGCTGAAGGCCACCGCATGCAGGGTGTGGCCAGAGGGGAAGCTGAACTCGTCCAGCGGTGCGGTCAGAGCCACCACCTTGCCATTGCGGGCGCAGGGGCGTGGGCGGCTGGTGATTTTCTTCAGCCACTTGTACAGCAGCACCCCCACCACGCCCATGATGGCCATGCGCGTGGCCGCTTCCACGCCATGTTCCTCGCCAGACAGCGCGATGGCCGCCATCAGTCCATACCAGAACACGCCATTGCCCAGGCGGCTGACCACGCTGAGCATACGGGTGAGCCAGTGCTGGTTCAGGCGTTGTTGTACCTTCAGGCACCACAGCAGTTCGCGGTGGCTGAAAGGCAGCGGGTGTTCATGCACGTTGTCGGGTTGCAGCATGGGGAACCTCCTGGACTTGGTGTGCCATCTCGATGGCATCGTGGTACGCAGCGATCAAATCCTGAATCACGCTCTGCCAGCTCTTGCCTGCCAGACTGGCGACATGGCCCAGCTCCCGCACCAGTTGCGGCTGCTGGGCCAGGCTGGCGGTGGCGTTCACAAACGCGTCGGCATCGTCGAAAGGAACCAGAATGCCATTGCGGCCGTTCACGATCAATTCGTGGGCGGCGGCATAGTCAAACCCCACCACCGCCAGCCCGCTGGCCATGGCCTCCTGCACCACATTGCCGAAGGTCTCGCTCATGCTGGCAAAGACAAACAGATCGGCCGATGCGTAATACATGCCCAGCTCCTGGGATGACACACTGCCGGTAAAAACGACTTCCGGGTACTGGCGCGACAGGCGTTCCTGCTCGGGGCCGGCCCCCACCAGCACCAGTTTGGCGCGTGGCTGACTGCGGCGCACCGCCAGCCATGCCTGCACGACCAGTTCCAGATTCTTCTCTGCCGCCAGCCGCCCCACGCACAGCATGACCAGATCATCGGCCTGCACGCCCCAGCTCTGGCGCAGCGACTCACTGCGCAACGCCGGGTTGAACTGGTTCTTGTCCACCCCGCGCGAGAGCACGCGCACATTCTGCATCCCACCTTCCTGCAACTGGCGCACCAACTCGCCGGTGGGAACCAGGTTCACATGGCAGCGGTTGTGGAACCGCCGCAGATAGGCTGTCACCTGCTGGCGCAGCAAGCCAAAGCGGTAGTGTTCGGTATAGCGATCAAAATGGGTGTGGTAGCCCGCCACCAGTGGCAGTTTCAACGCGCGTGCAACATGCAGTGCAGAGCGGCCCAGCGGCCCCTCGGTGAGAATGTGCACGACATCGGGTCGATCCTGCCGCCACATGCGACGCAGCATCCCTCCCGCAGGCAAGCCAAAGCGAATGCCGTTGTACCCCGGCACGCCGATGCCGCGCACCAGCGTGGTGGGCAGATCGCTGAAACAATGCACATGCGCCATGTCCTCGCCTTCCTGACGGGGGCGGATGATGCGCACCTTGTGCCCGGCCGTATTCAGGCCATTGAGCAACCGCCCTGCCGTCATGGCCACGCCATTGAGTTCGGGCGGGAACGTCTCGGTGACAAACGCCACCCGCAACAGCGAGGAACCGGGCTGGTGGACAAACGAAGGCGGTGGAGTGCTGGGCTTCATGCCTGCCACTCTAGGCCGCCGCCATGAACCCGACATGACATGCCAGTGACTGAATCGTGACGTGGTGCGCGCCGCCCATCTACCGCCCATGCCATTCCAAGCATTGTTTTTCAGGTTAATATATCATTTATATCTAATATAAATACTCCAGCACCATGCACCACACTTCCACTGCTCTGCCCGAATCGCACAGCCGATTGCAACACCTGCCCATTGCCCTGTTCGCCACCGTCATGGGTCTGGCTGGGCTTTCGATTGCCTGGATGAAAGCCCAGCACGCCGCAGCTGCACCCGCTGTGGTGGCCGACAGCCTGCGCTGGATTGCTTCGCTGATCTGGCTGACCCTGTTGCTGGCCTATACCGCCAAATGGCTGAAATACCCGGATGCCGTTCGCGCCGAACGCCAGCACCCAGTGAAACTGAACTTTCTGGCAGCCATCACGATTGGCCTGCTGCTGCTCTCTGTTGCCTGGACACCTTCTGCGCCCAGCCTGGCCCGGTGGCTCTGGACAGCAGGCGCGTGTGCCCACCTGCTCATCACGCTGGTGACGATGGGAACCTGGCTGTACCGGTCGCAGTTCACTCTCCAGCAAGTCACTGCCGCCTGGTTCATCCCGGTGGTCGGCAACATCATCGTCCCGATTGCCGGAATGCGCTACGCACCACCAGACGTGAGCTGGTTCTTCTTCAGCATAGGGCTGGTGTTCTGGCTGGTGCTGATGACCATCGTGCTCTACCGACTGTTCTTCCACGACCCGCTGCCCGCCAAACTCAACCCCACGCTGTTCATCCTGATCGCGCCACCCGCCGTGGGCTTTCTGGCCTGGCTGACACTCCATGATGGTCAGGTCGATGCCTTGGCCCGCATCCTGTACTCCACCGCACTGTTCATTGCGTTGCTGCTGTCCACCCAAGCCCGGCTGTTCCTGCGCACTCCCTTTTTTCTGTCCGCCTGGGCCTACTCGTTCCCGCTGGCAGCCCTGACCATCGCCACCCTGGAAATGCACCTGCGCACACAGACCACTTTCTACCTTTACCTGGGTTTGGCACTGCTGACCGTGACCACCGCCGTCATCGGCATTCTGGTGGCCAAAACCCTGCAAGCCTTTGCCAAAGGCCGCATCTTCTTGCCGGACTGATGTTCTCAGTGCACGGCTTGACATCCACCCCTGCCTAAAGTCAGGGGATTCCTACGGTGCTCATACCGGCCCGAAGCCAGTATGAGTCGCTTCGGTGGGTTCCTGCTTCACCGAGGCTGCGCACCTTGCCTTTGCAGGCTTGGCGGGGCTTACGTCCTCTCCACAGGCTAACCGGGCGTGTCCCGCCCTTAAGACATTGATCGCGCCGACCACATCGGCGTTTTCTTCGTAACCGCATTCCACACACGCAAA
>NZ_FQUZ01000011.1:72136-93575 GCF_900129055.1 Lampropedia hyalina DSM 16112 | reverse complement strand
CAAGCCCAATTCCCTGGACGCTCCATCGGTGTACTTTTGGATGTCGTAGGCGGACAGCCACTTGCCGCGCTCCCGAATCGAGCGGGCTGGAGAGCGCATTGATGAAATTCCACACGAAATTGACCTGCCGCGCCATCTGCAACAGCAGTGGCGCGTGCTTGTCCTTCACGCGAAGCTTCAGGGTTTTGACCACTGTCGGCATGACGCTGACTTTAACAGAGAGGGTATATTTTCAATGTGTTATCCATTCACCAACATGGAACCCGTTGGGTTGCGCGCTCTGCATCCCCGCCCCCCATATCCAGTACGGGGCAGGCTGTGAACGACGGGACTTTCCGCGCAATCAGGTAACCGCCATCCGTCAGAAGTCTCCGAGTCGCATCAATCCGCCTTCTTGCCCTTGGCGGTCTTGCCGGCTTTCTTCTTCACCACACCATCGGTCTGGGTGGCCAGCCCCAGCAGCCAGGTGGTCAGCAGGCCGACGGGGCGACCGGTCGCGCCTTTGTCCTTGCCGCTTTTCCAGGCCGTACCGGCAATGTCCAGGTGTGCCCACGGCCATTCGCCGACAAAGCGTTGCAGGAACTTAGCGGCGGTGACGGAACCGGCCTCGCGCCCGGCCACGTTGGCCACATCGGCAAAATTGCTCTTGAGGCCGCTGGCGTAGTCGTCGTCCAGGGGCATGCGCCAGCCCCAGTCCTGTGCCTGCTCCCCGGCTTGCAGCAGGGCCTGTGCCAGTTCGTCGTTGTTGGCGTACAGGCCGCTGCGCACACCGCCCAGGGCAATCACGCACGCACCGGTGAGGGTGGCAATGTCCACCACCGCACGCGGCTTGAAGCGGTCGGCATAGCTGAGGGCATCGCAGAGGATGAGGCGGCCTTCGGCATCGGTGTTGAGGATTTCGATGGTCTGCCCGCTCATGCTGGTGACGACATCGCCGGGCTTGATGGCCGTGCCGCTGGGCATGTTCTCGGTAGCCGGGATCAGCCCCACCACATTGATGACTGGCTGCAACTGCGCCAGTGCCTGAAACACCCCCAGCACGCTGGCCGCGCCGCACATGTCGAACTTCATTTCGTCCATGCCTGCGGCAGGCTTGATGGAGATGCCACCGGTATCGAAGGTCACGCCCTTGCCCACCAGCACCACCGGTGCTTCGTCCTTGTCGGCTCCCTGGTAATTCAACTCAATGAACTGCGGCGGCTGCACCGAACCTTGCGCCACGGCCAGAAACGCGCCCATCTTCAGGCGGGTGATGTCATCCAGACCCAGAATGGTGGCACTGATGCGGGGGTTCTTCGCCAGCGAACGTGCCACTTCGGCCAGTTCCGTGGGGGTGGCGTGGTTGGCCGGACGGTTGCCCCATTCACGCGCCAGCTCCACACCCGCACCAATGCCCTGCGCAGTCTGGAATGCCGCCTGCACCCCGGCTTTGTCGGGCACGCCCAGAATGATTTTCTGCAAACCCAGTGCCTTGCTGCTGGGGCGGGTAGCAGAGTAGCTGTAAGTGGCGTTCTGCAAGGCCAGCACCAGTGCCGAGACGGTGGCCTCGGTGGGTTCGGCCACATCCAGCCACACCACGGCCTTTTTCACCTGCTCGTGGCGCAGTACGGCGGTGGCGGCCTGCACCGCCTTGCGCACATCGGCAGGGCTGGCCTGCCCTGCCGCCACCAGCAGCACCCGCCGCGCTGCCACGGGTGCGAAACGGTATAGTGCGAGGGTATCGCCGGGTTTGCTGCGGTCGAAATCCTTGGATTTCTCCGCCTGCTGCACGAGTTCGGCCAGGCCGCAAGCATCGCCCGATGCAGTCGCGCTGGCGGATTCTTTTGCCAGCAGGACAATCAGCAAATCGGCCTTTTCGCTGGCGACGCTGTCACAATGGAGGGTTTTCAGTTCCAGACTGATGGTCATGGTCGCTATCCTTTCGTTTTTTTGAAGTGTTCTCTGCATGTTGTTCGATTCTGCTTTGCGCAAGGACCTGGCTCGCAGCTTTGTGGCCACGCTGGTCGTGCTGCTGACCACGGTGATTACGCTGATGCTGATTCGCACTTTGGGGCAGGCATCCAAAGGCAGTGTCAGCCCACAGGACATTATGCTGGTGATGGGCTATACGGTGCTGGGCTACATGCCGATTGTGCTGAGTTTAAGCATGTTCGTGGCCACCATCGGTACGCTGGCGCGCATGTACCAAGACAGCGAAATGGTCATCTGGTTCGCCAGCGGCAAGGGCATTGCATCCATGCTGCCCACACTCGCACGCTTTTCCTGGCCGGTGATTGCGGCCATCGTGGTGCTGTCGCTGGCCGTGTGGCCGTGGTCGCAGGCGCAGATTCTCGATCTGCGCCACCAGTTCCAGCAGCGCAGCGACATCGACCGGCTCGCTCCGGGGGAATTCCAGGTGTCCTCCGATGGCGAGACCGTCTTCTTCGTCGATCGCAACAGCAGCAATCTGGATCAGGCCGATGCGCGGCAGATATTCCTGGCCACGCAAAGCCCTGGCCTCGATGCCGTCACCACCGCGCAACAGGCGCGGCTGGAGCAGCGCGAGGGCCAGACCTGGGCGGTACTGGAGCGCGGCCAGCGCATCGAGCAGCGCAGTGGCGAGAACCCATCAACCCGCGTCAGTGACTTCGCCCACTACGAAGCCATCGTGTACCGCGACCCGGTCGGCATGGCCGAGACCACGGTGCGCTCCACCCCCACCCACCAATTGCTCGCAGAGGCCACACCGGTGTTCCAGAGTGAACTGGTCTGGCGGCTGGGGCTGATCTTCTCGGCCATCAACTATGTGGTGCTGGCACTGGCCCTGACCAGTGCCAACCCGCGCTCCAGCCGCATGGGGCATACCATCACATCGCTGCTGGTGTTCGTGGTGTATTTCAACCTGCTGTCGCTGGGACAAAGCTGGGTGGCGCGCGAGAAAATCGCAGCCATGCCGCTGCTGATCCTGCTGCACGGTGGCGTGCTGCTGCTGGCCGTGGGCTGGCTGCTGGCACGCAACGCCCAATGGTCGCCGCGCCAGTGGCTGCGCCGAAGGAGGCCCGCATGAGAATCGCCACCCGCATGTTGCAGCGCGAGATCATCGCTGCCGTCGCCCTGACCAGCATTGCCTTTCTGGCCCTGCTGATGTTCTTCGACCTCATCAGCGAAACGCGCTTCATCAGCCGCTCCGGCAGCCAGTCCTACGGCATGGGCGATGCCCTGCTGCACATGGCCCTGTCCGCGCCCATGCACCTCTACGAGCTACTGCCCATCTGCGCCCTGATCGGCACGGTGTTCGTGATGGCCCGCTACGCACAGACTTCGCAGTTCACCATCCTGCGCACAGGCGGGCTGGGGCCGGGACGTGCGCTGGGCATTCTGCTGTCGCTGGGCGTATTCTTCACCGCACTGACCTGGGTGCTGGGCGACTATGTGGTGCCGTGGTCGGAACGCGCCGCCAACACCGTGCGGGCACAGCACCTGAATCTGGCCCGCGTCACCGGCCAGAATGCCTGGCTGCGCGAACGCCAAGGCGAGGAATCCATCATCATCTACGTCGGCACCCTGCACAGCGATGGCCAGATGAACAATCTGCGCATCTTCCGCTTCGCCCCGAATGGCGAGATGCTCACCCGCATCGACGCCCGGCAGGCACGACTGGAAGGCACGCAATGGCAGTTGCAGCAGGCCGTGCGCAACGACTTCCCACCACGCGCCACTGCCGACGATGCCTCTGCACCACCATCTGCCATCCGCACCCAGTTCGGCGAAACCATGCCATGGGACAGCGGCATCAGCCTGGAAATGGTCACCGCCGCCGTGCTCAAGCCCGATGGCATGTCCACGCTGGAGCTGTTCGGCTACGTCGAACACCTCAAGGCCAACAACCAGTCGGCCCAGAAATACGAGCTGGAGCTGTGGCGCAAAGTGTTCTACCCGCTCAGTTGTCTGGTCATGATGGTGCTGGCCCTGCCATTCGCCTACCTGCACTTCCGCTCCGGCGGCATCATGGGCTACGTCTTCGGCGGCATCATGGTGGGCATCAGCTACCTGCTGCTCAACAACGTGCTGGGCTACATGGGCAACATCCACCAGTGGTCGGCATTGCTGACCTCGGCCATCCCCGGCGTGCTCTACAGCATCGCCTCGCTGGCTGCATTCGGCTGGCTGGTGCTGCGACGCTGACCCGAATCCGATACCCATTCTGCCCATGACCACCACCCATTGCCACACCACTGCCGCCGTACTGCTGGGCCACGGCTCGCGCGACCCCATCTGGTGTCAGCCCATGCAGGCCATGGCCGCCGCCATCGTGCAGGCACGCCCACACATTCCCGCCACCTGCGCCTACCTGGAACTGTGCGAACCCGATACCCAGACCGCCATCGAAACGCTGCTGGCACAGCACGCGGGCATTGAGCGCGTCGTGGTCTATCCGGTCTTTCTGGGCATGGGACTGCACCTGCGCGACGACCTGCCAGAACTGGCACAGCAACTGCAAGAACAGTTTCCTCAACTGGACATTCACTTCACCCCGGCCCTGGGCATGGATGCGCAGTTGATCGAACTGGTGGCACAGCGCGTCGTCACTGCCTGCGAACAGCCCCCCACCCCCCTATAACCGACTGCGCCACCATGAATCGTGGAAAATAACAGAAAGAAGGTCTGCACCAGCATGCGATCTTGCGCACAATAATGCCCCCTGGAACAGGTTTCTGTTTCCCCAGCCGTCATCACCCTGGAGTTTTACTGCATGAACACATCATCCGCCCCCCCTGCCGACCCAGAAATTACCCTGCCCAGCACTGGCCGGGGTGAAAAAATCCTGGTGGTGGATGACGATGCCCGCATCCGCGACCTGCTGCGGCGGTATCTGGCCCAGGAAGGCTTCGATGTCTCGGTGGCCGAAGACGGCAAGGCCCTCAACCGCGTACTGCTGCGCGAAACCTTCGACCTCATCGTGCTCGACCTGATGCTGCCCGGCGAAGATGGCCTCTCCATCTGCCGCCGCCTGCGCAGCCACAACGACCGCACCCCCATCATCATGCTCACCGCCAAGAGCGAGGACGTGGATCGCATCGTCGGCCTGGAAGTGGGTGCGGACGACTACCTGGGCAAGCCCTTCAACCCACGCGAACTGCTGGCCCGCATCCATGCCGTACTGCGCCGCCGCCCCACCCTGGAAGCACCGGGTGCCCCCGCTGCCGGAGAAAATGCCATTGCACACTTCGGCTCTTTTGTGTTCGACATGGGCGCACGCTCGCTGCACAAGAACAACGAGGAACTGCCACTGACCACCGGCGAATTCGCCATGCTCAAGGCCCTGGTGCGCCACCCGCGCCAGCCCCTGTCACGCGAAAAGCTCGCCATGCTGGCCCGGGGCCGCGAATTCGAACCCTACGACCGCAGCCTGGACGTACAAGTCTCGCGCCTGCGCAAGCTGGTGGAAGAAGACCCGGCCTCGCCCCGCTACATCCAGACCGTCTGGGGCGTGGGTTACGTCTTCGTGCCCGATGGCAACAACTGAGCCGATTGACGGTCCCTGCGCCAACCACCGCCTGCACACATGCCCTCCCAGCCCTCTTCTTCCAGCTCCCCTCTTGAGAACGAGCCATGGGAGCGCAAACGGCATTTCCGCCTGAGCCTGTTCTGGCGCACCTTCATCCTGCTGTCGCTGCTGCTGATCGGCACCACCGTCACCTGGCTGCAATCCTTGCGCGTGCTGGAGCTGGAGCCGCGCACCCTCTACTCCGCCCAGCAAATTGTCACCCTGGTGAACCTCAGCCGCGCGCTGCTCATCAACACCAATGAACAAACCCGGGCGGCACTGCTGCGAACCATGTCCGAGCAGGAAGGCATGCGAATCCACACACGCCAGCCCAACGACCGCTACGAACCGATGGATACCAGTACCCTCGGTGTCTGCCTGACCGAACAATTGAAAGCCCGCCTGGGCGACGATACCCTGGTGGCCCAAAGCGTCAATAGCGAACCGGGATTGTGGGTCAGTTTCCGCCTGGAAGATGGCTATCGCTGGCTCCAGATGGAGCGTGCCTATTTCAATCCGACCAACCACACGACCATGGTGCAGTGGATCGGCATCTCGCTGCTGCTGTCATTGACAGGTGCAGCCGTCATCACACGACTGCTCAACAAACCCATTCAGCAACTCTCGGACGCCACCCACCGCATCAGCCAGGGAGACTTCACCGACAGTCGCCTTGACGAAAAAGTGGCCACCAGCGAAATCCGAGACCTGAATATCGGCTTCAACCGCATGGCCGACCGTCTGGCCAAAACCGAGGAAAACCGCGCCATCATGCTCGCCGGCATCTCCCATGACCTGCGCACGCCACTGGCACGGCTGCGCCTGGAAACCGAGATGAGCGTCAGCGACGATGTCGCGCGCGAACACATGGTGGCCGACATCGCCCAGCTCGATGCCATCATCGACAAATTCATGGATTACGCCCGTCCCGTCTCTGGCAAACGCCACATCGTGCACCTGCTGAGCATCATCAACACCTGCGTCTTTCCCCAGCAGAACCGCACCGGCATCAAAATCGACATTCAGGTGTCTGACACACTGTGCATCTATGCCGATGAAGTCGAGCTGGCCCGGGTCATCAACAACCTGCTTGAAAACGCCCACCGTTACGGCAAAACTCCCGGCACCGAAACCGCCTGGGTGGAAATTGCCAGCAGTGTTTCGGACAAACACGTTTTCCTGACGGTACGTGACCACGGCCCCGGCGCGCCCCCTGAAGAACTGAACAACCTGCTCAAACCCTTTTTCCGGGGCGACACCGCCCGCACCGCTGCCGTGGGCACAGGCCTGGGGCTGTCCATTGTGGAAAAAACCATCCAGCGCATGGGTGGCAAATTCGCCCTGAGCAATGCAGAAACGGGCGGGCTGTGCGCCCACATCCGACTGGACATGGCCCCCAGCCGCCCGCCAGGCATCCAGCAGACATCCCGCTTCTCTACACCGTCGAGCAACCCCTTACGCAATAGCTGAGTGCGCCCAACGACACCAGATCACAGATCGCAGATCGCAGATCACATTGCGGCACAGGCAAATGGCCAACATGGTTGCGGGCCACCCTGCATCTCCAGAAAACGCGGCGACGATCAGTCGTCCACCGATGCAGCAGCATCGCGGTCAAAACGCGGATCGAACGCTTGCTCCACCTCCTGCGCCGTCAGGGGCTTGGCCGCGTGCAGATGCTGATAAATGTCGCGCACCAGCGTCTCGCAACCCTCGCGCGACAGGGCTGAAATCTCGTACACCGGCCCCTTCCATTTCAGACCCTTGCACACCTGCTGGCGAATGCCTTGGCGTTGCGCCTCATCCAGCACATCGATCTTGTTGAGCACCAGCCAGCGGGGCTTCTGATACAGCTCCTCGTCGTACTTGCGCAACTCCTGCACAATCGCCTTCGCCTGCGCCACCGGATCGACGCTGTCATCGAATGGAGCCACATCCACGATATGCAGCAGCAGCCCGGTGCGCTGGAGGTGGCGCAGAAACTGATGCCCCAGCCCCGCGCCTTCGGAAGCCCCCTCGATCAGGCCGGGAATATCGGCCACCACGAAACTCTGGCTGGCCGCCACACGCACCACGCCCAGATTCGGATGCAGGGTCGTGAACGGATAATCCGCCACCTTGGGACGGGCATTGGACACCGCCGTGATGAACGTGGACTTGCCCGCATTCGGCATCCCCAGCAGGCCCACATCGGCCAGCACCTTCAGCTCCAGCTTGACATTGAAACGCTGCCCCTCACGGCCAGGGGTTTTCTGGCGCGGAGAACGGTTGGTGGAACTCTTGTAGTGCATGTTGCCAAAGCCGCCATCCCCACCCTTGGCCAGAATGAGCTTCTCATCGGGCTTGAGCAACTCCAGCAACACCTGCCCCGTATCGGCATCCGTGATGATCGTGCCCACCGGCATCTTCAGCACCAGATCGTCCCCGGCCGCCCCGAACATATCCGATCCCATGCCGTGCTGCCCGCGCCGGGCCTCGTGCTTGCGGGCATAGCGAAAATCGATCAACGTATTCAGGCTCGTATCCGCCACCACATACACATGCCCGCCGCGGCCCCCATCCCCACCATCAGGGCCGCCAAACTCCTTGTACTTCTCATGGCGAAACGACGCACAGCCATTGCCGCCATGCCCCGCTGCCACCTCGATATACGCCTCATCCACAAACTTCATGGGTTGCTCCTTCCTTGCTGCCACGCACCGAACCGAATCCAGACAATGCACCTGCCAGCATGCACCACCGCACCGGCCATTTTCCTGTCACCCCTGCCGCCAAAGCAACAAAAGCCCCTGCATGAGGGGCTTTTGCAAAACAATGATGCAGCAGAGCAATACCACCACACGGGTGGCATTGCTCCGGTACAGCCATCAGGCTGCCACAGGGGAAATTTCCACGGTGTGCTTGCTCAGCGCACCCTTGTTGCGGAACACCACCTGGCCATCGACCAGGGCATACAGGGTGTGATCCTTGCCGATGCCCACATTGGTGCCCGCGTGGAACTTGGTGCCGCGCTGGCGCACGATGATGGAGCCAGCACTGATGAGTTCACCACCGTAAGCCTTGACACCCAGCATCTTGGGCTTGGAGTCACGACCGTTGCGCGTAGAGCCGCCGCCTTTTTTCTGTGCCATTTTTCAGTTCCTTTCCTGTGCCATCAAGCGGCAATATCGCCGATCTGCAATTCGGTGTAGTTCTGGCGATGCCCCTGGCGTTTCTGGTAGTGCTTGCGGCGACGCAGCTTGAAGATGCGCACCTTCTCGCCACGACCGTGGGAGAGCACAGTTGCCTTGACGCTTGCACCGGAAACCAATGGTGTACCGACCTTGATATCGGCACCGCTGCCAATGGCAAGCACCTGGTCGATCACGATTTCCTGGCCAACGTCCGCAGCAATCTGTTCTACTTTAATCTTTTCGCCAGCAGCAACGCGATACTGCTTGCCGCCGGTTTTTATGACTGCGTACATGTGTGGATTCCTATTGAAAATTCCGCCCCGCCAGCGCGACCACCACAGTCGCAGGAAAACACCCGGAAGGAACGGAAAACTGCCTGTCGGCATTCTCGCGCGCCTGGCAAAAATGCCAGTACGAAAGAACCGCGCATTCTAACCCCATCACTCAAAAAAGCCAAGCCCCAAGTTTGTGCCAAGCAAGGTGACCACACCATGCCAGACAAGCTTGCCACAGGCACCGTTGCAGGCAATTGCGCCACACAATCACATCATTCCTTGGTCAGAACGCAGCACCCAGCCATACCGATACGTTCTACGCAAAATACAAAGAATCGAGAGTCGTTTCCATCTTTGCACTTGCTTGGCCATAATGCAGAAATGCAATTTTTTCCATAGATCACTTATTCATCGTACAGAAAGCCAGCACCCATGACGGTTCAGTCTCAGCAAATCCGGCAATATTCACTGCATTTCAACACCCCAGCCTTCCTTGGAAATGCCCAACAAAATGCACAGTGGCGCACTCCGCCGATCAAGGCCCTGCTGCGGCAATGGTGGCGCGTGGCGTATGCGGCTGATCGCAACTTCAAGGTGGATGTGGCCGCCATGCGGCGTGAGGAAGGACTGCTGTTCGGACATGCCTGGCTGGAAGATGACGTCAGTGCCGCACGCAAAAGTGCCCTTCGCCTGCGGCTGAGTCATTGGAATGCTGGTGCATTGCAGCAACAACAGTGGCCGCAGTTTGGCACTGTCCGTCACGACGAAGTACCGCGCCCCGTCGCCGCCGACCTGTATCTGGGCTACGGCCCGGTGACTTTGCCCAAGGGCGGCTCCAAGCCAACCCTCAAGGCCAACGCCGCCATCCAGGCAGATGAACAGGCCGATTTTTCCCTGGCCTATCCGGCTGGGGCGGCCCCGCTGCTCGAACACGCGCTGGCCCTGACCAGCCGTTTCGGCACCCTGGGTGGACGCAGCCGCAATGGCTGGGGTTCGCTGCACCTGGCACCGCACGATGGCACGCCTGCGCTGCAAGGCGCGCTGCCGCTGCGCGATTGGCAGCAGGCACTCACACTGGACTGGCCCCATGCCATCGGCCAGGACAAATGCGCACTCATCTGGCAGACCAGGCCATTCGACGACTGGCAGCAACTGATGCAGGAACTGGCGCGCATCAAGATCGCGCTGCGCACGCAATTCAACTTTACCCTTGATGGAAACGCTGGAGATAAGCAGCTTTACAACAAAAAAAGGGAGGAAATTGGTATCGCACATGGACAACCCCAGAACCGCCACTGGCTCAGCTACCCAGTGACACACCACTCCGTCAGGGATTGGGGCAACCAGGCTCGCCTGCCAAACAGCCTGCGTTTCAAGGTGCTCCGCACGGGTGGTGCCAGCGGTCAGTTCGTGGGCCTCATCTTCCACATGCCGTGCCTGCCGCCAGCCGCGTTCCGACCCAGCGTGCAAGAAGTGCAAGCCACTTGGCAGCAAGTCCACCGCCATCTCGACCAATCCACCAGCCTGACGCGCACCCAGAAGTAAAGCCCACCATGCAAGACAAAGACACCCTCTGGCAAACCAAGCTCGCCGCCCGCCTGCACGATCCGGCAGAAAAGGCACTGGTACTGCTGCGCGACCCCGCCGGACATGAAAACGGCACCAGCCGCGCACTGGCCCGGCTGCTGGGCTTTCACGACATCGGCACAGATGCCATCGACACGGACAACGACGAGGCCCTGGCACGCACCGTCTTCAAGAAAGGCATCCCGGCCAGCATGTACCGCAACGTGCAATGCGCCGACTGGTGGGCCGCCGCAGCCGATCGCCCGCAATGGCCGATGCAGGAAATCACTGTCACCACCAAGAAGGGCAAAGAAAAAACCTTCAGCGTGGCCTCGTGGGCGCAGGTGCGCTGGACGAACCGGCCCGTGCTGGTGCATCCACTGACAGGCGAGCAGCATGACCTGGGCAAAAAAGGCGGCCTTTCAGAAACCGACTTTGAAGACATCAAGGAACGCAGTTTCAACCACCACGCCGATCTGCTACTGGCTCTGCAACGGCAGAACCCCGATCAGGAACTGGACTGGCACAAAGCTCTGCTCACCCTTTGGCGATTCGCCCCGGAACTGGGCGAAACCAACGACAACGGCAAGCTGGGCGAACTATGGAAGCTGCTGCCTGCCGACACCCGCATCCCCGATCACTCCATCTGGGATCACCTCGATCTCACCAGTGCCTTTGCCGGAGCCTTCGCTGCCGATCCGCAAGGTGATGCTGCGTTGCTGAGCCTGTCCATCGGCCCGGTGCAGCCCTTCATTGCCGCTGCCCGCAAGATGGAAGACCTGTGGGCTGGCTCGCACCTGCTGGCACGCCTGTCGTGGGAAGCCATGCGCGTGGTCTGCGAAAAGCTCGGGCCGGATGCCATCCTGTTCCCGCGCCTGCGCGGCGTGCCGCAAGTCGATCTCTGGTTGCGCGACGAATGCAAACTGCCATCTGACCTGTTCACCGGCTGCGACTGGAACAGGGGCAGCACCGACAGCAACCCGCTGTTCGCCGCTGCCCTGCCCAACCGCTTCGTGGCCGTGGTGCCCGCCAGCCAGGCGCGCGAACTGGCGCTGGCGGTGGAACGCACGGTGCGCGACTGGCTGCAAGGCATTGGCAAGACCGTTGTGCAGGAACTGCTGCAAGCCGCTGGCCTTGCCACCGATGCAGAGCAGACACCCGTGCCCTACGCGCAAATGCGCGAGCAACTGCAAGGCTTCCCGGAAGTGCATTGGGCCGCCGTGCCGTTCTCGCTGATCCACGCCCGCAATGCGGCCAAACAAACCGACCTGGACGTGACCGAACTCTCCGACGCCATGCGCCCCTTCTTCGGCGCGGGCGAAGGCAAACCGTGCGGCTTTCTCGCCACCCCAGCATGGCAATTGCTCCAGAAAGAATTGCGGCTGGGCAACACCACCTTCTTCGCCCCCAATCCCGGCGTGCTGTACCCGGCCGTGCACGACCTGGCCGAACGCGCCCTGGCCGCTGCCAAAACGCTGCGCCCATTCCAGCAAAGCAAGCAAACCGGCTGGCGATGCAGCCTCAGCGGCGAAACCGAATGGCTGACCACCGACCGCGAGCAACTGGAGCAGCCCGCCGGGCAACGCAAGGACACCTTGTGGACGAGCATTGCTGCAAGGAAGCCTGCGTGGGCGAAGAAAGGCGAGCACCTTGGTGCGCTGCCCGCCGTCAAGCGTTTGTGGCCCACGCTGTTTGCCCGCGAAGCGGGCAAGGCTCTTCGCAAGAAAACTGAGAACGTGGATCGCTTCATCGTCTCCACCCACACGATGGCATTGGCGCACCAGCTTGACCAATGGCTGGAACACGGCGGCTTGTGCACACCGGAACTGTCCAAACTGCAAGAGCACTACCGAAAAGAACTCGATGCCGTCGCCCTGCCGCGTCGCCTGATGCTGCGCCACCAGAGCGTCAATGCCAACGCGCTCAAGGATGCCGCCCAACTGCCCGCCCTGCTCGATCTGGCCGATGGCGAAAACATCTCCGAAAGCGAAGCCAGTTTCATCCGCCGTGCCGTGTGCCAAACGCTTGCCAGCGTGCGCGAGAACCAAGGCGATGACCGGCTGGAAACCTACTACAGCCTGCTGCTGATGGACGGCGACCGCATGGGCGCGTGGCTGGCTGGCGAGGCCAGCGAAGGCCGCGACTACGCCATCAGCTACCGCAACAGCTTCCACCCGCAGGTGCAAAAAGGCTTTGACGAACATGCCGCAAAACACGCCAACATCCGCCAATACGGCCAGCAAAAACGCGCCCTCTCGCCCAACCGACACCTGGCGATCTCCGGCGCGCTCAACGACTTCTCGCTCACCGTCGTGCGCCATGTGGTGGAAAACGAGCATTTGGGCCGCCTGATCTACGCGGGCGGCGACGACGTGTTCGCCATGCTGCCCGTGGTCGATCTGCTGCCCGCCATGCAACGACTGCGCCAGGCCTACTCCGGCCACGACCCCGAGCACGAAGGCGGGCGCGACCCGCGCGGGCTGACCTTGCAGGGCGGCTTCGCCATCCTCAAAGGCAGGCTCATGCGCATGATGGGCACTACGGCCACGGCCTCCTGCGGTGCCGTCATCGCCCACCACCAGGCTCCACTGTCAGCCGTGCGCCGTGAACTCGCCGCTGCCGAGCAACGCGCCAAGAATGAAGGCGGGCGCGATGCCTTCTCCATCACCATCGTCAAACGCTCCGGCGGTGCGCTGCGCCTGACCGCCAAGTGGGGCGAGCCAGTCAAGTTGCTGCAAGACCTGCGCGACTTTCTGGCTGCCGAAGGCGTCTCGCGCCGCGCTGCTTACCACACGCTGCAATGGCTCAACGACCGCGAACTACCTGCACCCAAAGGGGATGCTGCCATGCTGCAAAGCCTGCTGGCTTACCAGCTCAACCGGCAGGCCAATAGCCATGCCAGCGCGCAGGCAACCCCACTGGCCCAGCGATTGACCACACTGACCTTGCAACAGCCCGAAAACAAACGCATCGACTGGCTGCGCAACTTCATCAGCGTGGCCGAATTCCTGGCCCGTGAAGTGCGCACCCACGAAACCGGAGGACAACGCCCATGAATGCCCACACATGCCACTTCATAGAACCGCTGGACGTGCTGCTGCTGCGCAGCAACCAGCTCTTTGGCGACCCCGGCAGCTATGGCGAGGCACTGATCCCGCCGTGGCCATCGGTCGCAGCCGGAGCCATCCGCTCACGGATGTTGGCCGATGACGGCATCGACCTCGCCGCCTTCGGCAAGGGCCAGAAGCCGCACCCCACCCTGGGCACGCCCGAAGCCCCTGGCAGCTTTGTGCTGCAAGCCTTTCATCTGGCTCGTAAGCACGAAAAAAAACTTGAGTTGCTGCTGGCACCACCGGCCGATCTGGTACTGCATACCGAAGGCACTGGTGTCCAAGCGCAAGCCCTCAAACCCACCCGCCTGCCCGCCAAACTGGCCACGTCCAGCCGCCTACCATTGCTGCCCGTGCTGGCGCAGGCCGAGCGCAGCAAAGCCGCCAGCGGCTGGTGGCTACGCCAGCGCGGTTGGCAGAAATACCTTGCCGGGCAAACACCGGCGGGCGATGACTTCATCAAGACCAGTGAACTCTGGGCCATTGACGAGCGCGTCGGCGTGGGTCTTTCCAGCGACAAGCGCAGTGCCGAAGACGGCAAGCTGTTCACCAGCCGCGCCGTGGCATTCAAGCCCGGCGTGGGCTTTGTGACAGCCGTGGCAAGCGCAGTGCCACCGGGCGCAGGCATGTTGCGCCTGGGCGGCGACGGCCGCGCTGCCAGCATCCAGAGTATCGAGATCGACTGGCCACAACCCGACTACCAGGCCATCAGCCAGCAGCAGAGCTGCCGCATCGTGCTCACCAGCCCCGGCCTGTTCACGCAAGGCTGGCTGCCCAATGGCTTTACCGAAGCAGACGGGAGCTACCGCTTTGACCTGCACGGCGTGCAAGGCCGCCTCGTGGCCGCCAGCGTCGCGCGCAGCGAAATCGTCTCCGGCTGGGACCTGGCCCGCTGGCAACCCAAGCCCGCCCAACGCATCGCACCGGCTGGCAGTGTCTATTGGCTCGATGAATTGCAAGCCAGCCCAGACGCGCTATGCAAACTTGCAACCCAGGGCCTGTGGAGCGAAGCCTGCGAAGATGCACAGCGTCGCGCCGAAGGCTTCAACCGCTACAGCCTCGCCCTGTATTGATGCGTTGATTTGAGTGACTTGAGTAATTGTTGAGTAATTGAATTGATTTGATCGGGAGATTCCACACATGTTCGAGAAAACCGCCGCCGTCTTCCTCTACGCCATCAGCCCCGTCCACATGGGCGCAGGCCAGGCCATCGATATCATCGACAACCCCATCCAGCGCGAACGCCACACCCGCCACCCCAGCTTTGCCGGCTCCGGCATCAAAGGAGCAGTGCGGCACAGCTACGAAGCACTGGGCGGCCAGAAAAAAGACATCGACCGCCTGCTGGGGCCGGATTCCAGCAGTGCCGAGCTGCACGCAGGAGCCATCAGCTTTGGCGACGCGCAACTGGTGGCCCTGCCCATCCGCAGCCTCAAGGGCGGCTACGTCTATGCCACCTGCCCGCAAGCACTCGCGCGGGCACAGCGGTTGCTGAACCTCGGCGGCAGCGCAACCAACTGGCCTGCCCTGAACGTGGGCGAAGGCAGCAGCCTGTTGGCCAACCCCGCCTTGCTGTCTGGCGACAAGCTGCACCTAGAAGCCTTCGAGTACACGGCCAAGGCATCGGAACCACTGGCCGCCATCGCTGCCGACCTGGCCACCAAAGCCTTGCCGGACACCGCTGCCTACGCCTTCTTCCGCGACAAGCTCAAGACCGATCTGATCGTACTCTCCGACACCGACTTCGGCTACTTCGCCGAGCACGCCACGCTGGTGGAGCCACATGTGCGCATCAACGCCGAGACCGGCACTGCCGACGACGGCGGCCTGTTCTACACCGAAAACCTGCCGCCCGAATCCCTGCTGATCGCTCCATTAATGGCCAGCCAGACGCGCACCGGCAAAGCCGAAAACCACCTGCCAGCCGAAGCCGTCTTCTCGCAAATCAAGACCCTGATCGACGCCCGCCTGCTGCAAATCGGCGGCGACGCCACCACCGGGCGCGGCCTGGTCATTGCCAAGGTGGAGGGCTGATCCATGACCCAGCAACGCCAAACCCTCGAACAGCAACGCGCCCAGAACGCATGGGATTGTGCAGCCCAAGCCCAACACAAATTAGGTGATGACTATGACAAATATGTCAATTTCGCCAAGGGCCTGCCCGCGCTCATCATGAACAGCGGGCTGATGCAGGTGCTGGCTTTCTGCCACGAGAAGGGCAAAGTCAATGAAGAAGTCGCCACAGACCTGCGCACCTGGCTGAACCAACGCTTCAACGGCGTTGCACGCGACCCCGGCTTTGAAATCTTCATGCAGTCGCTGATGCAAGCCACACCCTCGCACTACCAGGCCATCAACGCCGAAGCCTTCGCCTGGCTCAAGTGGCTGCGCCAGATGGCCGCTGCCCGCGTCAAGGACACCAAGGGAGGCCACTGACATGCCCATTGCCGCCGTACCCAACTACCTGCAAAAACAGGACTTCAGCACCGCCTCGCCCGGCCTGCGCTTTGGCATGTACCTGCAACTCTGGGGCATCAACCGCAGAACCCAAGAACGACTCTGGGAAACCTACGACATCACCTACGAAGTCCGTGGTCAGCAACGCCAGGAACGGGAGGTTAAACATGAAAACAAGGTCTCCGCGCTAGGCAATGCGCTCAAGCTGACCTCCTCAGACCAATCCACGTTGAAGGCCCTCGCCACCCGCCAGGCCCACATCGCGCAGACTTCTTCACACCTGCTCACGCTCGACGCCATTGCCACCGCCCCCTTCACCACTGGGCTGGGCAACGAGCACCCGCTGGAAAACGGCTTCGCCTTCCTCAACCCCTACGGCCTGCCCTACCTGCCCGGCAGCGGCATCAAAGGCGTGCTGCGGCAGGCGGCAAGAGAACTGGCCTCCGGCGAATGGGGCGACACACACGGCTGGACGCAGGAAAAAATTCACCTGCTGGAGCGCAAGGGCGAACGCGCCATCGAACTCTCCCCCATCGACGCCCTGTTCGGCCTCGAATCGGGCGACGGCGACAAGGAACACATTCGCGGCGCGCTGAGCTTCTGGGATGCCATCCCCCAGATCGAAGACAACAGCCTGAGCGTGGACATCATGACCCCGCACCAAAGCCACTACTACCAGCAGAAAAAAGACCGCAAAGCGGGCGACAGCACCACCCCGCACGACAGCGGCCAGCCCAACCCCATCAGCTTCCTGACCGTGCCGCCCGGTACGCAATTCGCCTTTCATGTGCGATGCGACCTGCCGCATCTGGAACGCCTCGCCCCCGATCTCGCCCACGACCACCGCTGGCAAGAGCTGCTCACCGCCGCCTTCACACACGCCTTTGAATGGCTGGGCTTTGGTGCCAAAACCGCCGTCGGCTACGGAGCCATGCGCAAGGATGCCACAGCCGAACAACGCCGCGAAGCCGAACGCCAGAAAGCCGAAGCCGACGAATGCGTCCGCCTTGCAAAAGAAGCCGAAGAAGCCCGGCTCGCCACCCTCAGCCCCGCCATGCAAACCATCGAAACCTTCGTGGCCGATTTCCGTGCCAGGCATGAGAAATACCCCAACAACAAGGAAAACCCCAACGCCGTCCTGCACGGTAAAGCCCGTGCACTGGCCAAAACCGCGCACGAAAGCCCCGACTGGAGCGCCGAAGAAAAACGCGCCGCCGCCCAAACCATCGAACACTGGCTACCCAAAGTCGTGCAGGTGGACATCAAGGACGAACGCAAGAAACTCAAGCTCAATGCACTGAAAGGAACCTGAAACCTTGACCGCAGCCACCACCACCCCACTGCCCATTGCCCGCCTCATCCTCACCGTGCGTGCCGACGCCCCGCTGCACCTGCCCCCCTACATCGGCTCCACCCTGCGCGGAGCCTTCGGCCATGCCCTCAAAAGCCTGGCACTGCTGCCACACCACCACAACAACCCCTGCGCCCTGGCCGAACGCTGCCCCTACTGCCAGGTCTTTGCCCCAGCCCCGCAGCCCACACATCCATCCGGCCAGACACCCGCCCCCTACATCATCGAGCCGCCCGCCCCCTACCACCCGCGTCGCCTGCAACCCGGCCAGACCTTCCGCTTCGGCCTCGTGCTCATCGGCAAAGCCCTGCCGCACCTGCCTGCCATCGTGCAAGCCTTTGAACGCGCCATGCGCCACGGCCTCACCCAGCAGCACACCCCCTGCACCCTGCTCAACGTACAACACGAACAGGCACGCCAGACCCTCTGGCAAACCGGCCAGAGCCAAGCCACACAGCCCGCCACCACCATCCCCCCCGCATCCACCCTGGGGCAACACCTCAGCCTGCACCTGCACACCCCCCTGCGCCTGCAACAACAAAGTCGCATCATCGGCCAGAACCAGCTCACCGCCTACCACCTGCTCATCGGCCTGGCACGGCGATACCAGCTGCTGCTCGACACCCACCTCGGCCCCCAGGCACCCCAGCAAAACTTCAGCCAACTCGCCGAACTCGCCCACACCATCGACCTCGATGCCAGCGAACTGCATTGGTTCGACTGGGAACGCTACTCCAACCGCCAGCAACAAGCCATGAAACTCGGCGGCCTGCTCGGAACCCTGCACCTGCATGGCCAGCTCGCCCCCTTCAGCCAATTGCTCCACCTCGGACAATGGCTGCACCTGGGCAAGGAAACCACCTTCGGCCTCGGCGGCTACGCCATCGACCAAGACACACCCGCCACCCGACCTGCCCACACACACACGCCAACCGCCACCGCCTGACCCCCAATCACTTGAGCCAGCAAAGAACCCGCACCATGACCCACCACCTCCTGCAACTGCCCGCCTGCCCCGACCACCTCCCCACCGACCTGCAACACCTCAGCCACACCCGCTGGCCCCTGCACCTGCCACCCCAAAGCCTCACCCCCACCGCCATCCGCCAGGCACTCGCCGCCATCGAATTGCCCGATACCATCAGCGACATCCTCGGCAGCGACCAAACCCCCGCCATCCTCTGGCTGCTCGCCAGCCACACCCTGCCCCAAGCCACCCACTGGCACTACAGCCACCCCCTGCAACAGTGGGACAAACTCACCGCAGACCCCGCCACACAAAAACCCAGCCCCACGCCACAGGAGCAGGAGCAGGAGCAGGAGCAGGAGCAGGAGCAGGAGCAGGAGCAGGAGCAGGAGCAGGAGCAGGAGCAGGCCACCATAACCCCAGCACCCACTGCGGCGGCAACCCCACCACGCAACGACCTCGCCACCATGCCCGAAGGCACACTCGCCTTCAAAGCCTTCTGCTACGAAGCCTGGGGTGGCCACACCCCCGAAAACACCCGCCACCTCCAGCGCATCGAAGACGAAGCCATCAACCGCAGCCCCAACGTGCTGGCCTACATCCAGAAAGCCCGCCAACGTGGCGAAACCGCCTACCAACTCAGCCAGCAACTCGAACGCGAAATCGACCAGCACGGCATCGAACACGCCCGCCAGTGGGTTCAACAGCAAACCACCGACCTGCACAAAAACATCCAGCAACACCTGAAAACACAACTCAACAAACAGGAAAAAAGACAACAACACCAAAAAATCCGCCAAGCCAACCGCAGCTACCAGTCGAACATCAGCCCCGTGGCACTCATCGACGGCCACCACCCCAACAGCCTGCCCCACCTGCCCGCCAGCAACCAATGGCAAATCCTCATCGACGAAACCGGCGACACCTTCGACCAAACCGCTGACCACCTCAAACCCACCGACCCCCAAATCGGACGCCTCGTCGCCCTCGCCATCCCCGCCGAAACCACACTGCCTGCGCTGGAGCCATTCCATGCCGTCGAAGCACACGCCAGCCACATCGACCAAATCGTGCAACAACTGCTCAACCAGCGCGTTGGCATCTTCGGCTTCAGCGTCACCGACCCCGCCGCCCAACACCGCTACTGGATCGGCCACATCCAGCAACTCATCCGCTGGAGCCTGCTGCAACTGCCCACCCCCGCCACAGCCAGCGCGCCACTGCAAATCCACGTCCTCATCGAACGCAACAAAAACTACCAACCCGGTGACAACCAGGCCCTGCGCGCCCTGGCCGAAACCCTCGAAAGCGAACTCCAAGGCATCGACCCCCATCGCTTTGGCCAACTGCGCCTGAACCTGGCCATCATGGACAAAAACCACCCCCACAACGGCTACATCGACGCCCTCGCCTTCACCTGGGGCAGCCAGGCCAGCGAAAGCAAAGACCGCCTCAAAAAATCCGCCCTGCGCGGCCACTGCCTGCTCACCGCCAACGACAGCAATCTCCAACACCTCTACCTCGCCACCAGCCAGCAACGCCCCCTGCGCCCCGCCGAATGGTACGAACTGTGCACCGCCGCCAGCCACGACCCCGAGGGCGGCTACCTGCGCCGCAGCCTCGAACGCATCGGCGAAACCCTCTCACAGCACAAAAACCCGCACCTCTGGCGCGACTACCTCGAAGAAGTGCGCCAGCACCTGCGCAGCAAACAATACCGCCTTGCCGAACTCGGCCACGCCCTCGACTGGCTCCAACGCCACAGCCCGGCACAGCAAGGGGCACAGCAACAACTGCCCGCCACCCTGTCCCTGCTCCTGAAAAGCACCCAACTGGCCACCCAGAACCACCGGGGCCAAATCGACCACCAGCACATCGGCGACTGCCTCGACCTCATCCTGCAACTGCGCGACGAAGCCCCCGCCGAAACCTGCGAAGCCCTGCTGCGCATCACCACCGCCACCACCAACAACTTTGAATTCGCCACCCTGCGCAGCACCATCACCGAATGGCTGCAACAACCCGTGGCCGTCCCTGGCCTGCTCAACCACGGCAAACTCCACTCCACCCTCGGCCAGATCGAAGCATTCAGCGGCCAGCCCCAGCAAGCCATCGTCCACTTCGACCAGGCACTGCTGCACTTCGCCCGCCTCAGCGACCCCGAACAACAACAACGCGAAACCGCCCAAACCCAAACCTACCGCCTCATTGCCCGCCTTGATGCCCTGCTCCAGCCCCCCGGCCACCCCACAACCCTCCAAAGCGACACCGACACCGACCATTTACTGAACGAACTGCTGCAACACATGCAGCACCACACCGGCAAAAACAGCCCCGACGCCATCAGCCGCAGCCTCGCCCACAACGGCCAGCAACACCGCTACCTGCACCACCTCTGGCTGCGCGCCATGCTGCACCTGCCCGCCCTCCAGCCCGCGCGGCTGGCCTACCTCCAGAGCCAAGGCCAATGGCAACAGGGCAGCGACCACCCGTGGCCCCTCATCAACGCCTACCGGGGCTGGTTGCTACAGCAAGCAGGCCAAACCCAAGCCGCCACCGAGCACCTGCAACACGCCATCGAACTGTGCGAAAACCAGGCACACGGCCCCACCCTGCAATGGATGGCCGAAACCCTGCGCACCCTCGCCCAGGCACTGGGCCTGCACCTTCCGCCCGAACACCAGCCCAGCGCGAACGCGCGGCAACACCTCATCAACACACTGCCCCATGCCCCGCACGCAGCCCTGACACACTTTGCCCAAGAGGCAAACACACCCCTGACACACCCGCAAATCCTGCAACACCTGTGCGCCTGCCTGCCCTTCAACTTCCACTGAACGGCCACTGAACGTCCACTGAAAAAGGAGTGCATATCTGCGGCGCGAAACCGCCGCAGACCCTGCTAGAATCGCCCACACTGTCAGCCCCGAACCGAGTCCAAAAATGTGTTGTAAAAAAGACACCTTCGCCGACATCAGCAAAAGTCCAAATTGCCCCTTGCAAGGCATTGATA
>NZ_FQUZ01000011.1:0-70210 GCF_900129055.1 Lampropedia hyalina DSM 16112 | reverse complement strand
GGTCAGAACCAAGCCCTGATTTCAAAGGGATTAAAACGCCAAAAACCCAATTAATATAATGAATTCAAAAATTAATGTAGAATTTTTTCCTAAAAACATAGACCCCAAGTTAAAGCCTATGTTTCTTAACCTCAGAAAAGACATTCATAATTTGCGTATTAAGGTCAAACGTGATGAGACACGCGGCATTCTTATCACCAAGGTCACATCATCCAGCGACCACTTTGTATCCATGATTCAACAAATAAGCCACCCAGAGGTGGTAGAAGCATTTTTCAAAAAGAAACATGCCGGCCCTCAATCGCAGGAGCATTTTCTTTTTTTAATAGATCGGGAAGCAAAATCGCCTCAAATCGGAAAAGTCGTTTTCTACTCCGAAGAGGCCCAGCCTTTTTCATGGATAGAAAATCTCATTTACGAACAGCTCTGTTGATTCGATATAAATATAAATATCAATAAAAAATTTCTCGACTGAAACAATTGACCACCCAAAAGCAGGCACAATAGCCCGCATGAGAATACTGCACACGATGCTGCGCGTTGGTGACCTGCAACGCTCGATTGATTTCTACACCAAGGTCATGGGGATGGAGTTGCTGCGCACCTCCGAGAATGCCGAGTACGCGTATTCGCTGGCGTTTCTGGGCTACGGCGGGGGCAACCCGGATCAGGCGGAGCTGGAGCTGACCTACAACTGGGGGCAGTCGGACTACGAGTTGGGCACTGCGTACGGGCATATTGCGATTGGCGTGCCGGATGCACAGGCGGTGTGCGCGCAGATCAAGGCCGCAGGTGGCAAGGTGACGCGTGAGGCCGGGCCGGTGAAGGGTGGCACGACGGTGATTGCATTCGTCGAAGACCCGGATGGCTACAAGATCGAGTTGATCGAACGCCCGGATGACCGTGCGGCAGGCACAGGGCTGTCGGCCTGATGCACCACGCGCTTTCCCAACACTGAAAGATAAACCATGACTGGCAAGAATACCCTGGCGACCGTGCCATCGACCCATTTGCATCTGGCCGATATTCGCACGGATTACACGCGCGATGTGCTGCTGGAAGATGCCGTGCAATTGCTGGAGCCGTTCGCGCTGTTCGGTGCGTGGATGGAACAGGCGGTGCAGGCCGGGCTGGAAGACGCGAATGCGATGACGCTGTCCACGGTAGGCAGTGATCTGCGCCCGAGCAGCCGGGTGGTGCTGCTGAAGGGGCTGGATGCGCAGGGGCCGGTGTGGTTTACCAACTACCACAGCCGCAAGGGGCGCGAGTTGGCGGGCAATCCGTTTGCGGCCTTGCAGTTCCACTGGGTGGCCTTGCAGCGGGTGGTGCGCATTGAGGGCCGGGTGGAGAAGGTCGGTGCCGAAGAAAGCGACCTCTACTTTGCCAGCAGGCCCCTGGCTTCGCGTCTGGGTGCCTGGGCAAGTCCGCAAAGCGAGGCGATTGCCAACCGGGCCGTGCTGGAGGCCAGACTGGCAGAGGTGTCGCAGCGGCCCGATGCGGACGATCCGGCCCGCCCTGGCCACTGGGGCGGCTACCGGCTGATTCCCGACCGCTGGGAGTTCTGGCAGGGCCGTGCCAGCCGTCTGCACGATCGTTTGCAGTTCACGCGAGCACAGGCGCAGGCGGATGGCTCCGGCTGGAAGGTGCAGCGGCTGGCTCCCTGAACCAGGGTGTGTCATTCCCGCAAACGTGCACTGCTGTCCGCAACGTTTTGGCATGTGCTGGCCAAGTGGCCATTGCAGCCTTACTCAAAGCACCAGACACCGTCATGCCGGACTGGATCCGGCATCCAGTCGCAACGCAAGCCAGTGGCAAGCGAGGTGTTTTGGCAAGCGTCGTCACTGGATGCCGGATCCAGTCCGGCATGACGTGGCGTGGGGCAATACGAAGCTTCACTGCTTGGGTGTGTTCAAAACGGGTTCTGGCCGCTGGCTGGGTTGCCGCCACGCACCATGGCGAGGATTTGCGCGGTGTCGAGGGTGCGTGCCCGTTCCTGAATCTGGGGCAGGTAGCTGGCGTGCAGGTTCTTGCCTTTCTGCATGGTGTGGCTGTAGGCATCCTTGAGCATCTGGGTGGAGAGGGTGCGGCCTGTGGCGTAGTACTGGTTGGCCACATGCCCCAGCGCGTAGGTGGCGGCAAAGCTCATGCCGGTGCTGATGGCCTGTTTGCCAAGGCCCCCCAGCAGGCCCTTGCCTGCCTTGCCCAATAAACCGCCCAGCAGTTTGCGGCCAGCCTGTTCGAGGTACTGGGAGGTCATGCCCACACCCGCTGTGGCAAGAAAATCCTTGATGTGGCCCCGGTCGAGTTCATAGCCGTAGCTTTTGCCGATCTGGTACACCAGCCGCATCTGCAAGGGGATGATGGCCATGGTGGAGAGGCTTTCGGGCAGCAGTTCGATGGCTCCGTTGAGGATGGCGGCGTTGAGGATGCGCTTGTCCATATCGGCCTGGCTGAGGGTGCTGACGTTGCGCGGTGTGCCGTCCTGGGCGGTGGCCGGTGATGCGGTGGCTGTGGGGGCTGTCGGTGCCTGTGGGTCGGCAGCGGTGGGCAGGGTAGCCTGTGCGAGGCTTTGTGCCGTGCTGTCGATGGCCTGTGCCTGGGATTCGGCCAGTCCGAGCGCGCTGCGCAGTTGGGACAGGAAAGCCGCTTCGTTGGGGCTGACGGCTCCATCGGCATCGCACACACAGACGGCCATTTCGTAGGCCAACTGACGGGCCTGGGGAGTTTGCAGCCCGGCGGTGGCGGTTTGCAAGGTGGCACGCTGGAGCAGCACGTCCTGGTAGAGGGATGGCATGTTGAGGCTGTCGTCCTGCGCCAGTGCCTCGGCGACGCGGCGGATGGCTTCGCGCTCGCGGTCGTGTTTTTCGCCATCGGCGTAGGCAGCCAGCAGACAGAGGGTGAGGATGGAGCGGGTTTCTTGCGGGTTCATGGGTAGCCTGTCAAGTGGAGAAAAGGATGTATCGCCATGTGGGGGCGTGCTGCCCGATTGCAAAGAGGCATGCTCCACAAACGACTTCGGGCAGTCACAAGGACTGCCCGAATGGATGGCCGGTTCCCGATCTCAGGCCGCGCCGGGATTGGCAGTAAAGCGATAGCCCACGCCCCGCACGGTTTCCACCATGGTGGAGGCGGTGTCCAGGGCTTCGCGCAGACGCTTGATGTGTACGTCCACGGTGCGCTCCTCGATGAAGACGTGATCGCCCCAGACGCGATCCAGCAAAGAGGCGCGGGTGTGAACGCGTTCGGGATGCTGCATCAGGAAGTTGAGCAGCTTGAACTCGGTAGGCCCCATTTTGAGGGGCTGGCCGGACAGCAGCACACGGTGCGAGGAGGTGTCGAGGTGCAGGTTGCCGATCTGCACGGCCTCGCCCGCCTGTTCGGGGGCGCGGCGACGCAGCACGGCACGGATGCGCGCCAGCAGTTCCTGGATGGAGAAGGGTTTGGTGAGGTAGTCATCGGCTCCAGAATCCAGTCCGGCCACCTTGTCGGATTCGTCGCCCCGTGCGGTGAGCATGAGGATGGGAATGCCTTTGGTGCGTGTCTGGCTGCGCCATTTGCGCGCCAGTGCCAGACCACTCTGGCCGGGCAGCATCCAGTCGAGCAGGATGACATCGGGGAGGATGCCATCGAGCTCGCGCTGGGCCTGCTCGCCGTCTTCCACACACACGGGCTGGTAGCCGTAATGGCGCAGATTGACGGAGATCAGCTCACTGATGCCCCGTTCGTCTTCCACGACCAGTACTCGCGGTCCACTCATAGATACTCAATCTCCCTGCTTGAGGGTGGATTCCACATGTTCCACCGAGGTGTGGCGCACATCCTTGCCCTTGACCATGTACACGACGAGTTCGGCCAGGTTCTTGGCGTGGTCGCCGATGCGCTCGATGGACTTGGCCAGGAACAGCATTTCCAGGCTGATGGAGATTTTGCGGGGGTCTTCCATCATGTAGGTGACGAGTTTGCGGGTGTAGCCCTCGAACTCCTTGTCGATGAGGTCGTCCTGTCGCAGGATGCTCACGACGCTGTCCAGGTCCATGCGGGCGAATGCGTCCAGCGCGCTGCGCAACTGGGCGGCGGCCAGCTCACCCGAATAACGCAGTTCCAGAATGGGCAGGTTGCGTGGCGCGCCTTCGTTGATGATGGTCTGCACCATGCGGCCGATCTTGTTGGCCTCGTCGCCGATGCGTTCAAGGTTGCTGGTGGCCTTGGAGATGCCCAGCAGCAGGCGCAGGTCCTTGGCAGTGGGCTGGCGCGTGGCGATGATGGTGGACAACTCCGCATCGATTTCCACATCCAGCTCATTGACGCGCTCTTCCAGCCGGGCGATCTGCGCAGCCGCTGCGCTGTCGAGGTTGCTCAGCGCGTCGATGGCAAACTTGATCTGCGATTCCACCAGGCCGCCCATTTCCATGATGCGACCGGCCACGGAGTTGAGTTCGTGATCGAACTGGCTTGATACGTGTTTTTCTGGCATGTCTCGTGCTCCCTCAGCCGAAACGGCCGGTGATGTAGTCTTCGGTTTCCTTGCGCTTGGGCTTGACGAACATTTCCTTGGTTTCGCCAAATTCCATCAGGTCACCCAGGTACATGTAGGCGGTGTAGTCGCTGCAACGCGCGGCCTGCTGCATGTTGTGGGTGACGATGACGACAGTGTATTCGTCCTTCAGTTCCTCGATCAGTTCTTCGATCTTGGCGGTGGACAGCGGGTCGAGTGCGGAGCAAGGCTCGTCAAGCAGCAGCACTTCGGGCATGACGGCCACGCCACGGGCAATGCACAGACGCTGCTGCTGGCCGCCGGAGAGGCCGGAGCCGCTCTGGTGCAGCTTTTCCTTGACTTCGTTCCACAGGGCTGCCTTGCGCAGTGCGGCTTCGACGCGGTCGTCGAGTTCCGACTTGCTCAGGCTCTCGAACAGCTTGACACCAAAGGCCACGTTGTCATAGACGGACATGGGGAAGGGCGTGGGCTTCTGGAACACCATGCCGACCCGGGCGCGTACCAGGGCCACGTCCAGTTCCTTGGCCAGCAGGTTGTCGCCGTCGAGCAGAATCTGGCCTTCGGCGCGTTGTTCGGGGTACAGCTCGAACATGCGGTTGAAGGTGCGCAGCAGCGTGGATTTGCCACAGCCCGATGGCCCGATGAAAGCCGTGACTTTCTTCTCGGGAATCTGCATGGAGATGTTCTTCAGCGCGTGGAACTTGCCGTAGTAGAAGTTGAGGTTTTTGACCGAAATCTTGGCAGGTTCAGCGGGGATTGCAATCGCGTTCATGGAGCGAGTTTCCTTTGTTGAGCGGGGATTGGGCGGTTATTTCTGGCGGGTGAAGTAACGCGCCAGGATGTTCAGTGCCAGCACGGCGAGGGTGATGATGAAGACACCTGCCCAGGCCAGTTCCTGCCAGTTTTCGTAGGGACTCATGGCGAACTGGAAGATGACGACCGGGAGGCTGGCCATGGGCTGCGACAGGTCGGTGCTCCAGAACTGGTTGTTGAGTGCGGTAAACAGCAGCGGAGCGGTTTCGCCGGAGATGCGGGCCACGGCCAGCAGCACGCCGGTAATGACACCGGCCTTGGCGGCACGCATGGTCACCATCATGACGACTTTCCACTTGGGCGCGCCCAGGGCATAGGCGGCTTCACGAAGACCGTTGGGAACCAGCATCAGCATGTTCTCGGTGGTACGCAGCACCACGGGGATGACGATCAGGGCCAGTGCAGCCACCCCGGCGTAACCGGAGAAACCACCAAAGCGCGCCACCACGATGGCATAGACGAACAGACCAATGACGATACTGGGTGCCGACAGCAGGATGTCGTTCACGAAGCGGGTCACGGAGGCGAGCCAGCCCTTGGGGTTGAACTCAGCCAGGCAGATGCCGGCCAGTGCCCCGATGGGGGTGGCGATCAGCGTGGCCAGTGCCACCATGACGAAGGAGCCGAACAGTGCGTTGGCCAGTCCACCGGCATCATTGGGGGCGGGAGTGGATTGCGAGAACACGGTGGCACTCAGGCCACCAATGCCCAGGCGGACGGTTTCCCAGAGAATCCACAGCAGCCAGAACACACCGAAGATCATGGCTGCCAGCGACAGGCCGATGGCAATCTTGTTGATGAGCTTGCGACGGGCAAACAGTCGGTTGCGGGTGGCCTGGTCAGAGCGGGGCAGGTCGGAGAGGTTCTTGACAGCAGCCGTTGCAGGGGAATTCATGATTTGGCTCCTTCGCCCTTTTGCAGGCGCAACAGCATCAGTTTGGAGAGGGTGAGCACCACGAAGGTGATGAAGAACAGCAGCAGGCCGAGATAGAACAGCGATGCCTGGTGCAGGCCTTCACCGGCTTCGGCAAACTCGTTGGCCAGCGTGGAAGTGATGCTGCTGGCAGCATCGAACAGCGAGGCGGAATTGAGCTGGCTGACGTTGCCGATGACGAAGGTGACGGCCATGGTTTCACCGAGCGCGCGGCCCAGACCCAGCATGATGCCGCCGACCACACCGGCCTTGGTGTAGGGCAGAACCACTTTCCACATCACTTCCCAGGTGCTGGAACCCAGGCCATAGGCCGATTCCTTCAGCAGTGCGGGAGTGACTTCAAACACGTCGCGCATCACGGAGGCGATATAAGGAATCACCATGATCGCCAGGATGATGCCAGCGGGCAGGATACCAATGCCCATGGGCACACCGGAAACCAGCGCGCCGAGCACCGGCACGTTGCCGAATATGGCTTGCAGGGGCTGCTGGAAGTATTTCACCAGAATGGGGCCGAACACCATCAGCCCCCACATGCCATACACGATGGAAGGCACGGCAGCCAGCAGTTCAATGGCGGTACCGAGTGGACGCTTGAGCCAGGCAGGCGAGAGTTCGGTCAGGAACAGCGCGATGCCGAAACTGACGGGCACTGCAATCAGCAGCGCGATGGCAGAGGTGGCCAGCGTGCCGTAGATCATGGCCAGGCCGCCGTACTGGTCCATCACCGGGTCCCATTCCGACGAGAAGATGAAGCCCAGGCCGAACTCCCGAATGGAAGGCCAGGCTGACACCAGCAGCGACAGCATGATGCCCAGCAGCAATGCCAGTGTCAGAATGGCCGATCCACGTGTGAGTACGGAAAACACCAGATCGCCCAATTTGCCGGTTCTTCGGACTGGCGGCGGGGTACCGCCACCGCCCACTTTCGCTGGCGCGTTCGCCACCGATGCAGGCAATTGCATAGTCATTGCATCAGACACAGCTTTTCCTTTGTTCACTTGAATACCATCTTTCCAATATCGAAACAGGCCGGGCCGATTGCATTCGCGCTCACCCACCACAACGGCCAGCGCGCGTCTGGCTGTCACAGTATCGTCATGCACACGCCCTGACCAAAAAATGCAGCATGGTGGAATCCCTCATGCTGCATTTTCTGGATTATGCGGTCACTGCACCATCCGGGGGCATGGCAGGCTAGCAATACATACCCAGAAAACACGGTGGTACTGCGATTGGCATGGTGCCCTTGGTTCCGGCTGGCGTGACTGCGGCCCTCAAGCGGTATTTATTGCCACTTGATGGGGTTGCCGGATGCGTCCTTGATGTCCTTGCTCCATTCGGCGCGCACCAGTTCCTTGACGCTGTCGGGCAGGGACACATAGTCCAGATCGCTGGCGGTCTTGTCACCGTTGCTGTAGGCCCAGTTGAAGAACTTCAGGGTGGCAGCGGCCTTGTCGGGGTTGTCCTGCACCTGGTGCACCAAAATGTAGGTGGCGGTGGTGATGGGCCAGGATTCTGCACCGGGCTTGTCGTTCAGAATCTGGTAGAAGCTGTTTTGCCAGTCGGCACCGGCAGCCGCGGCCTTGAAGGAGGCTTCGGACGGATGCACGAACTGGCCTTCGCGGTTTTGCAGTTGCGCGTAGGAAATCTTGTTCTGCTTGGCGTAAGCGTATTCCACATAGCCGATGGAGCTGGGCAGACGGCTGACGAATGCGGCCACGCCTTCATTGCCCTTGCCTCCCGCACCGGTAGGCCACTTGACTGCGGTGCCTTCGCCCACATCCTTCTTCCAATCGGCACTGACCAGGCTGAGGTAGTTGGTGAAGCCGAATGTGGTGCCGGAACCATCGGCGCGGCGCACCACGGCGATCAGGTCGGCTGGCAGGTTCAGCTCGGGGTTGAGGGCCTTGATGGCATCGTCGTTCCAGTTGGTGATCTTGCCCAGATAGATGTTGGCCAGCACTTCACCGCTCAGGCGCAACTGGCCCGGCTGGATGCCCTTGATGTTCACCACGGGCACAATGCCGCCCACCACGGTGGGGAACTGCACGAGTTTCTTTTCAGCCAGTGCTTCGTCCTTCAGAGGGGCATCGGAAGCACCGAAGTCCACCGTCTTGGCCTCGATCTGGCGCAGACCGGCACCGGAACCCACCGACTGGTAGTTGATCTTGACACCTGCCTCTTTGCTGTAATCAGCAGCCCACTTGGCGTACAGGGGTGCAGGGAAGCTGGCACCGGCACCATTGACATCCTGGGCAGACACACCTGCTGCCAGACCCAGAGCCATGGCGGAAGCGGCAATCGCGCGGAAAGCAAATTTCGTCATCGTAGTCCTCTTGAAAGTTGATCGGTGAATGACAGGCTGGAATGTAAAAACCTTTTATGACAGCTACATGACAACCATACCCTCATCGGCTCCTCAAAAAATCGGCAAAAACCATGAAACATTGGGTTTTTCTAGGTAGTAACACCGATTCTGATTTAAGGAGGCTCACTTACATTCGCCCACTGCGCTGCACTGCAACAATTCAGCAACAGCGCAGACGCAAAAACAATTCCACTTTGTTGTCCAAAAAGGGAGAAGCATGTCCAACCCAGTTTATGAGCGCATCAAGCGCGACCCCCGATACACGGAGCTGATCCAGCGGCGTGGGCGTTTTGCCACAAGTCTGACCCTGACCGTCATGGCCGTTTTCTTCGGCTTTGTCCTGCTGGTGGCTTTTGCACCCGGCTTCATTGCCATGCGCATCGTGGAGGGCAACAACATCACCGTGGGCATTGCACTGGGCTTCATCCAGTTCGTGCTGTTCTGTTTCCTGACCTGGGTGTATGTGCGCCGCGCCAACGGCGAATTCGATAGCATCAACGAGCAAATCGTCCAAGACGCACAAAGGAACGCCCAATGATCCGCACCAACGCCTTCACACGCCCTCTGCTGGCACTGCACGCGCTGCTGCTGCCAGCCCTGGCCCTCGCACAAAAGCCCGACCTGGGCAGCGTGGAAAAACAGCCGCTGAACCTGCATGCCATCGGCATGTTCTTTGTGTTCGTGCTGATGACGCTGGCCATCACCTACTGGGCCGCCAGCCGCACCAAGTCGGCCTCGGACTTCTACACCGCCGGCGGCGGCATCACCGGCGGCCAGAACGGCCTGGCCATTGCGGGTGACTTCATGTCTGCCGCCACGCTGCTGGGCATGACCGCCATGCTGTATGCCCAAGGGGTGGATGCCTACATCTATCTGGTGGCCTTCTTCGTGGGCTGGCCCATCATCCTGTTCCTGATGGCCGAACGCCTGCGCAACCTGGGCAAGTTCACGTTTGCCGACATCACCGCCTACCGCCTCAACCAGGGCAAGGTGCGCACGATGGCGGCCATCAGCTCGCTGGTGGTGGTGTGCTTCTATCTGGTAGCCCAGATGGTCGGCGCAGGCCAGCTCATCAAGCTGCTGTTCGGGCTGGAATACAACATCGCGCTGGTGGTAGTGGGTGTGCTGATGATGGTCTATGTGACCTTCGGCGGCATGGTAGCCACCACCTGGGTGCAGATCATCAAGGCCTGCATGCTGCTGATTGGCGGCACGGCCGTGATGGTGCTGTCGTTCAAGGAATTCGGCTTCAGCTTCCAGGAAGTGACCAACCGCGCCATGGAACTGCACAAGCTCGGCAGCCAGTTGCTGGCTCCGGGCAGCCTGCTGGCCGATCCGGTGACCGCCATCTCGATGGGCCTGGGCCTGATGTTCGGTATTGCCGGTCTGCCCCACATCCTGATGCGCTTCTTCACCGTGACCAACGCCAAGGAAGCGCGCAAGTCGGTGTTCTACGCATCCAGCATCATTGCCTACTTCTTCAACGTGATCGCCATCATGGGCTTCTGCTCCATCATTCTGGTGGGCACAAACCCGGCTTACTTTGAAGGCGGCGACATCACCGGCAAGCTGATCGGTGGCGGCAACATGGTAGCCATGCACTTGGCCCATGCCGTGGGCGGCAACCTGCTGCTGGGCTTCCTCTCTGCCGTGGCCTTCGCCACCATCCTCGCGGTGGTTGCCGGTCTGGCACTGGCAGGCGCATCAGCCATCTCCCACGACCTGTACGCCCGCGTCATCATGAAGGGCAAGGCTTCCGAAGAGAAGGAAATCAAGGTCTCCAAGATCGCCACCATCGGCCTGGGCATCGTGGCCGTGCTGCTGGGCATGGCCTTCGAGAAGATGAACGTGGCCTTCATGGTCGCACTGGCCTTCGGCGTGGCTGCCTGCGCCAACTTCCCGGTGCTGCTGATGTCCATGTACTGGAAGGGCCTGACCACACGCGGCGCGCTGGCGGGCGGCTATGTGGGCCTGTTCAGCTCCGTGCTGTTCGTGTTCTTCTCCAAGTCCGTCTGGGTGGACGTGCTGGGCAATGCCTCGCCCCTCTTCCCCTACACCCAGCCTGCCCTGTTCTCGATGCCGCTGGCATTCCTGGCCATCGTGGTGTTCTCCAAGCTGGACAACAGCAAGGAAGCCCAGGCCGAGCGCGCAGCATTCGACGACCAGTATGTGCGCGCCCAGACGGGTGTGGGCGCAGCCAGTGCCGCAGCGCACTGACACTGCTTCCCCATTGGCCATGCACAGTGCCTGAGGCACTGTTGCATGAAGCAACCATGAAAAAAGCCTGCCGTTTCTGGCAGGCTTTTTTCATGGCAGCCGCGCAATCAAGCAAGCGTCCGCCATCCTGTGGCCCGGTTCACTGTTCACTGACCGGCTTCGCAATGCACCGTGGCATCTTCGAGCTTCATCAAGAGTTGTATCAACTGATTGGACAGCTTGTGCATGGCCGTATTCTGCAACTGCGCAGCCTTGTTATCACCTGCACTGGAAAACTCCAGTGCCTTGTGACTGATTTCGTGGAACGCCTGGTGCTCCACCTTCAGCTTCTCGAAAATAGCCTTGGCCTCCTCGCCACACTCCTCGATCAACACCGAACCTTCACCATAAATCCACGCGCCCAGCTTGCATTCCGTATGGGAACTCCCACAAAAGTCCCCTTCATTGTCGAGGCTGGCATTGATGCGGTTCAAATAACGGATGTGTTCATTCATGCGCTGCAAAAAAAATGCTTTTCCTGCCATTTTGGTTTTCTCCTGAAAATAACCATCGTGTATCTCACATCTGCAACCAACAGCCTCCATACCAAGACATGTTTTTTGCTTTATTTTGCTCATAAAGTTACTTATGAATATTTTTGTATCATATAGTGAATTCATCGGCCAATGACCTTGAGCCATACTCGACAATATGACAACACCATCTTCATGACACACTGCGCAACCGCCTTGTTTTTCGCTAGGGAAAGCAAGGCTGTTCAAATTCCGACAGTGCTGCTATATTGCTGCACTGCAACAATAAATTTCAAGGTTTGACCCATGCTCTACCACATCTACGAAGCCCAGCGTTCCTTGACAGAACCATTTGCAGATTTTGCCAAGGCGGCCTCCAAGCTGTTCTCCAACAACACCTTCCCGTTTGCAGAGACGGCATTCGCCAGCCGCATTTCTGCCGCCTACGATCTGTTCTACCGTCTGGGAAAAGACTACGAAAAACCGGCTTTTGACATTCCTTCTGTCTCGGTCAATGGCGTGGATGTCGCCATTCAGGAGCGGGTGGAGATCGACAAACCCTTTTGTGAACTGCGCCGCTTCAAACGCTATTCCGACAACCTCGAAACCCTGGAAGAATTGCTCAAGCAGCCGGTGGTGCTGATCGTCGCACCGCTGTCCGGGCACTACGCCACGCTGCTGCGCGAGACCGTGCGCACCATGCTGACCGGCCACCGCGTGTACATCACCGACTGGAAGAATGCCCGCAACGTGCCGCTGTCCGATGGCGAATTCCATCTGGACGACTACGTCAATTACGTGCAGGAGTTCATCCGCTACGTACAGGGCAAATACGGCAACTGCCACATCATGAGCGTGTGCCAGCCCACCGTGCCGGTGCTGGCCGCCATCTCGCTGATGGCCAGCCGGGGCGAGAAAACCCCATTGTCCATGACCATGATGGGTGGCCCCATCGATGCGAGCAAGTCGCCCACCTCGGTGAACGCACTGGCCCAGAGCAAGAGCTTCGCGTGGTTCGAGAACAACGTCATCTACCGCGTGCCCCACGGCTTTGCGGGTGAGGGACGGCGCGTCTATCCCGGCTTCCTGCAATACGCCGGTTTCGTGGCCATGAACCCCGACCGCCACGCCACCAGCCACTACGACTACTTCCGCAACCTCATCAAGGGCGATGAAAGTGCGACGGAACACCACCGCAAGTTCTACGACGAATACAACGCCGTGCTGGACATGGATGCCAACTACTACCTGCAAACCATTGCCACGGTGTTCCAGAACTTCAACCTGGTCAATGGCACCTGGGAAATCCGCTCCCCGGAAGGCGAGCTGGAACTGGTGCGTCCACAGGACATCAAGACCACCGCACTGATTACCGTGGAAGGCGAGCTGGACGACATCTCCGGCAGTGGCCAGACCAAGGCCGCGCACACCCTGTGCAGCAGCATCCCCGCCGATGCCCGCGAGCACATCGAAGTCGAAGGTGCAGGCCACTACGGCATCTTCAGCGGCAGCCGCTGGCGCAACCAGGTGTACCCGCAACTGCGCGACTTCTACCGCCGCTTCCCCGTCGAAAGTGCCGATGGCCTGAACGCCCAGACTGCCACCCGCCAGGGCATTGCCAAGCAGTACATCTTCAACGAAGACCATGCCGCCGTGGTCATCGGCAGCGGGGAAGCCGTGGAGCAGACTGCGGCCCCTACCCCGACACCAGCCGCCAAACCCAAGCGTGTGGCGGCACCGCGCAAGACCGTCGCCAAGGCCGTTCGCCGCAAGCCTGCCGCACCGGCCCCTGCCCCTGAAGTGGTCGCTCCCGCTCCCGTGGCTGTGGTTGCGGCCGAGACACTCCCGAGCGTGCTGTCCCAGCCCATTCCTACCGCAGCCAATGCGGAACTGACCGAAACCCCGGCTCCGGCAGTAACCACCGAACCCGCAGCACCCGCTGCGTCTCAGGTCGAACCCGTGGCAGTGGTGGAATCCGCTCCTGTCACTGCGCCCGACAGCGTCCCGACGGCACAGGAGCCTGTGGCAGAAACCCCTGCCGCCACCGCCAGCGTGGAAGCCTCTGCCACCACCAGCCCGGCAGAACCGGCTGCACCCGCACCCCAGCAAGAGGCACAGGACACGCCGGCTGCTCCAGGAGCCGCTGCCGCCTGATGCCAAACGAGCGCACCCTGTCGAGAACCCCGGCTGCCGCAGCCGGGGAGCGCGATGGCCCGTCGTCCCAACCGCCGCTTTCGGCGGCTTCTGCATGGGCTTCGACTGCTGAGGCACCGACGCTGGCCGAGCGCATCAACGATGCCCTGCCGCAGACCCAATGCACCCGCTGCGGCTATCCCGATTGCGCGGCCTACGCCAGCGCAATCGCCCAGGGCGAAGCCGCCATCAACCTGTGCCCGCCCGGTGGTGCAGAAGGCATTGCCCGGCTGGCCGCCCTCACCGGGCAGGACATTCTGCCACTCGACCCCGAACACGGCACCGAGGGGCCGCGCCATCTGGCGGTGATCGACGAAGACTGGTGCATTGGCTGCACCCTGTGCTTCAAGGCCTGCCCCACCGATGCGATCGTGGGGGCCAACAAGACCATGCACGTCGTGCTGGACGAACACTGCACCGGCTGCGAACTGTGCATTCCGGTGTGTCCGGTGGACTGCATCTCGCTGGAGAACGTCAGTGGTTCGGCCCACGGCTGGGCGGCCTGGTCTGCCGCGCAGGCACATACCGCACGCCATCGCTACACCCACCGGGCGCAGCGGTTGGGGCTGCAAATCGGCCAGGCACTGCCACCCCTGCAACAACGCCGGGGCATCGCCACGCCCGTGCCAGCAGGTTCCAGCACGCAAGCCAGCCCCTCTGCCCATGCACCCGCCACCGACTCCAAGGCGGCGATGCTGGCCGCCATCATGGCCAAGGCCCGCAACCGCCGGGGTCTGGCAGACCTTCCCTGAATTTGCAGGCACACTGTCCTCTTTGCATGCCTTCCCGCTGACTGTCATGGACATCACCACTCCCGCCCTGCTGTTTCCCGCCATTTCTCTGCTGCTGCTGGCCTACACCAACCGCTTTCTGGTGCTGGCGCAGGTAATTCGTCAGTTGCACGCCTCGCCCCAGCACGACTCCCCGCTGGTGAAGAAGCAGATTCCCGGCCTCAAACGCCGCATTCTGATGATCCAGTACATGCAGAGCTTTGGCGTGCTGAGCTTTCTGCTGTGCGCCCTGGCCATGTTCGCCCTGTTCATGGAAGCCACATGGCTGGGCAAGTGGCTGTTCGGCATCAGCATCGTCGCGCTGGCACTGTCGCTGATCCTGTCGCTGGCCGAAGTGCTCATTTCCACCAACGCCCTGTCGGTGGTGGTGCAGGACATGGAAGGCGATTGACACGCGGCATAATCAGCGCGTGATATTGCGATCTATTGCGTTTTACCACCAGGAGCACACACACCATGGCCCACCCGAAATACGCGCATGTACCCGGCGGCATCCAGACCATCAACCTGGCCTTGCAGGGAGGCGGCTCGCACGGCGCATTCACCTGGGGAGTGCTCGATGCCCTGCTGGAAGACGGTGGCTTTCGCTTTGCGGGCATCAGCGGCACCAGTGCAGGAGCCATGAATGCGGCGGTGCTGGCCTCCGGCTTTGCCGATGCGCGTGAGCTGGGCATTGCCGATGTTCACGAAGAGCACGCCAGGGGCTGCGAACTGGCGCGGCAAAAGCTGCGCCACTTCTGGGAAACCGTGGGCACGCTGGGCAGTTTTCTGGCCGCCAGCCCCGCCAGCTACGCCCACCAACTGATGCCCTGGCTGCGTCCGGTGCTGGCTCCCTCGCAGGTCAATCCGCTGGACATCAACCCGCTGCGCACCCTGCTCAAACGCACGGTGGAATTCGAGAAGCTGGTGCAGCACCGCAAGCACCCCAACGTGCCCAAGGTGTTCGTGTGCGCCACCAATGTGCGCACCGGCCGGGGTGAGGTGTTCTGCGACGAACGCATCACCATCGATGCCATCATGGCCTCGGCCTGTCTGCCGCAGTTGTTCCACCCCATCGAAATCGACGGCGAATGCTACTGGGATGGCGGCTTTGCGGGCAATCCGGCCATTTACCCGCTGATTTACCGCACCCACATTGATGACGTGCTGCTGGTGCAGATCAATCCCATTGAAATCCAGAACCTGCCGGTCAGCATGTCGGAAATCCAGGAGCGCATCAACGAAGTGACCTTCAATGCCAGCCTGCTGGCGGAATTGCGCGCCATCGAGTTCGTGCAACGGCTGATCGAAGAAGGGCGGGTGGAAAAAGGCCGCTACAAATACATGCGGATGCACCGCATCGACGGCGGCGCGCTGCTCCAGACCTTTGGCAGCGATACCAAAATGCGCACCGACATCGGCTTTCTGCAACGCCTGTGCGCCCAGGGCCGGGAATCCGCCCATACCTGGCTGGAGGAAAACCGCCAGTACATTGGCGTGCGCCCCACCATGAAGTAGGCCCCCGGCTGAACGCTATCGCCACCAATCGGCAGGGCAAGGCAGCGGCCTGCCGGAACTTTGCACGGTTGCGGGTTCACGCCAACGATGATTTCCTGCCGGTGATGGCCTGTGGAATATCCAATCCACGAATAATCTTTTCCATTCTTTATCAACATCTTGACAGTCCACCGCGTGCGGAATGCGTATCTGCGGCTGGCAGGGCAGCACGCTTTCCCACTCTGTCAAGGCGGTTTTTCTGCATATCAAAATAATCAATAAGTATTTATTTTCAAGACGCTGGAACGCTAATCTTTGCGCCCGTCCGGTGCGTTGGCCCATTTTCTGGGCGCGCCCCTGCCATGCCAAGGAGTCAAAAAATGAGCGTACAGATCGTGGGAATGATTCAGAGCCAGAAGCAGTCCGAAATATGGCCTGCCAGCGGCCCAGCCGTGGACCGGGACTACGTCCGGGATTTCGCCCAGGCGCATGAAAACGCCGGGTTCGACCGCATTCTCGTGCCGCACCACTCGGTCAGCCCGTCTGCGGCGCACACCATTGCCTATGCCGCCTCGGTAACGCAGCGCATTCACTTTCTGCAAGCCCATCGCCCCGGCTTTGTTGCCCCCACCTATGCAGCACGCGACATTGCCTCGCTCGACCAGTTCACCGGGGGCCGTCTGGCCGTGCATTTCATCTCCGGCGGTTCCGATGCCGAGCAGCGGCGCGATGGCGACTATCTGAACCACGATGAACGCTATGCCCGCACCGACGAATACATCGGCCTGCTGCGTCGCCTCTGGACTGCCGATGCACCATTCAGCCACGAAGGCCGCTATTACCGCTTCGAGAACGGCTGGAGCGATGTGCGTCCGGCACAGCAGCCTCATGTGCCGATCTTCTTCGGTGGCGCGTCGGATGTCGCGCTGGAAGTGGCCGGGCGACATGCCGATGTCTATGCCCTCTGGGGCGAATCGCTGGGGCAGGTGGCAGAACTGACCAGCCGTGTGCGGGCACAGGCCGCCCTGCACGGCCGCGAGATCGGCTTTTCCATCTCTTTCCGCCCCATCCTGGCCGAGACCGAAGAAAAAGCCTGGCAACGTGCGGCCGATATTCTGCAACGCACGCGGCAGGTGCGTGCGGCCCACGGGCTGGAACAGCCGGGCACGCCGCTGCAAAGCGAAGGTGCGCGCCGCCTGCTTCAGGCACGCGAGCAGGCCGGCTCCGATGAACGCCATCTCTGGACCGATCTGGCCGAACTCATCGGCGGTCGCTCCAACTCCACCGCGCTGGTGGGCACGCCCGAACAGGTGGCGAATGCCCTGCTGCGCTACGTCGATCTGGGCGTGAACACGCTGCTGATTCGTGGCTTCGACCCGCTGGACGATGCCATCGACTATGGCCGGGAACTGATTCCGCGCATTCGTGCCGCCGTGCAGGCCCGCGAACAGCAGCACGACCAGGCGGCCGCCTGAGCACGACCACGGCCCATGCCGTCGCCCCTCTCGCCACACCACATCACCCCACCGAAGCATCGCCATGAACGCCGTTATCGAAGAAGCCCTGCGCCAGCACACCGACCAGCCGGACTACATCCGCACCGCCAGCGGCCTGGTGCTGAAGGCCCAGGGGGCGCAGAAATTCTGGTTCGACCCCCAACCGCCACGCGCCACGGTGCAGGAAGAACGCCAGTACCGCCGCACCCGTCTGGCGGCGGCATTTCGCATCTTTGCCCAGCACGGCTTTGACCACGGACTGGCCGGGCACATTACCGTGCGCGACCCCGAGCTGCACGACCATTTCTGGGTCAATCCGCTGGGGCTGCATTTCTCGCGCATTCGCGTATCCGACCTGCTGCTGGTGAATGCACGCGGCGAGACCGTGGTGGGCGAGCGTCCGCTGAACAAGGCCGCCTTTGCCATCCATGCCGCCATACACGAAGTGCATCCGCAACTGGTGGCTGCCGCACACACCCATTCGACCTATGGCAAGGCCTGGTCGGCACTGGGGCGCACGCTGGAGCCGCTGACCCAGGACAGTTGCGTGTTCTACGAAGACCACGCCCTGTTCGACGACTTCACAGGCATGGTGGTGGACACCAGCGAGGGCGAGCGCATTGCCCACGCGCTGCGCAAACCCGCAGGCGGCCTGCACAAGGGCGTGATTCTGCGCAACCACGGCATCCTGACCGCTGGCCCCAGCCTGGAAGCAGCTGCGTGGTGGTACATCGCGCTGGAAAACGCCTGCCAGGCGCAACTGCTGGCGCAGGCTGCCGGACAGCCCGTGCCCATCGACCACGCCACCGCCCACTTCACGCACTCGCAGATTGGCGGCACGGAAGGGGCGATTCACGCCTTCCACAGCCTCTACGAAGGGCTGGTGGCCGCCGAACCCGATGTGCTGAACTGAGCGCGGGTTCTGCCCACCGCCACCGATTCATCCCACACCGATTCATCCCATTTTCCCCAGGAGCATCCCCATGACCCATTCCTCCCAGAACCCCACCCGCCGCAAGGTGCTGCGCGCTGCTGCTGCTGCCGCCATTGCCATGCCAGCCATCAAGGTGACAAACTACGCCTGGGCCGGTGGCCAGAAGAAAATCACCTTCGCCTGGAACCAGAACGCCTACTGCCTCACGCCCATCGTGGTGGCCCATGAACTGGGCTATTTCGAGAAAAACGGGCTGGACGTGGACTTGCTCAACTACAGCGGCTCCACCGACCAATTGCTGGAGTCGATTGCCACGCGCAAGGCCGATGCGGCCGTGGGCATGATTCACCGCTGGATCAAGTCGCTGGAATCCGGGCTGGATGTGAAGATCATCGGCAGTTCCCACGGCGGCTGCGTGCGGCTGGTGGGCTACCAGCCCAGCGGCGTGAAGACCCTGGACGACCTGCGCGGCAAGACCGTGGGTGTGAGCGATCTGGCCGCTCCCGGCAAGCACTTCTTCACCATTTTGCTGGCCAAGTACGGCATCGATGTGGACAAGGACATCACCTGGCGACAATACCCCGCCGACCTGCTGGGCGTGGCCGCCGAGAAAGGCGAGATTCAGGCCATTGCCGATGGTGACCCCAACCTCTACCTGCTGCAAAAACGCACCGGCGATGCCTTTGTGGAACTGGCCACCAACCTCACCGGCGAATACGCCCGCAAGGTCTGCTGCGTGTTCGGAGCCAACGGCGATCTGGTGCGCAAGGAACGCCCCACGGCAGCGGCCATCTCGCGCGCGCTGGTGCAGGCCACCCAGTTCGTTCACGAGAACCCGAAGGAAGGTGCGCGCGTGTTCGCCAAATACGCTCCCAAGATCACCGAGGAAGACATCCTCAAGCTCTACGAACAACTGACCTTCGACCACCACCCCACCGGGCAGGATCTGCGCGACGAGCTGGCCTTCTACGCCGCCGACTTCCGCAAGATTGGCGTGCTCAAGCAAAGCACCGACCCGGAAAAGCTGGCGGATCACGTCTATGTGAACGTGCTGGGCTGAGCGTATGAGCACGAACACGCACGCACTCCATGCCGGCGCGCTGCCCGGCGGGCGGGAAGATGCCCAACGGTCACTCAACCGCACCCCGGCCACGGTGGAAGACCTGCTGGCCGTCGGGCAGACCCAGGCCACGCTCTGGACATGGGGGCTGGCCGCCGGGCTGGTCTGGATCGGCTTTGGCCTGCTGACGCTGCTGCTGCCCAACAAGGTGGCGGGCTTCATCTCCGAATGGCGTTTCACCCGCGAACTGGGCATTGCCAGCATCGCCGCCGGTTTGCTGCTGCTGGCCGCCTCCACGCTGTGGGTGCAGCGGCTGCGCCTGCTGCCCCTGGAGCGGCTGCGCCCGGCCGGACGCTGGCTGGTGGCCATTCCCGTGGTGCTGGCCGCCTGGCAGTACCTGACGGCCAAGACCGCCATCCTGCCCGTGCCGTTCTTCGCCCCGCCGCAGTCGCTGATCGAAGTCTATGTGGACGACTGGCCGCGCCTGGCCGACAGCGTCTGGAACACCGCCAAGTTGCTGACCACCGGCTTCGTCTGGGGCGCGGTGGTGGGCTTTCTCACCGGCGTGTCGATTGGCTGGTCGCAGGCCATTGGCTACTGGATTCACCCGCTGCTGCGCGTTCTGGGGCCGGTGCCTTCCACCGCGTTGCTGCCGCTGACCTTCTACATCTTCCCCTCCAGCTACTCGGCAGCGGTATTCCTGATCGCGCTGGCCACCGCCTTTCCGCTGGCCATCCTCACCTGGTCGGGCGTGGCCAGCGTGAACAAGAGCTACTACGACGTGGCCCGCACGATGGGAGCAAGCCAATGGTTCCTGGTCTCGCGCGTGGCCATTCCCGCCGCACTGCCACAGGTGTTCGTGGGGCTGTTCATGGGCCTGAGTGCCTCGTTCTCGGTGCTGGTGACCGCCGAAATGATGGGCGTGAAATCCGGTCTGGGCTGGTATCTGACCTGGGCACAGGGCTGGACGGCCTACAACAACATGTACGCCGCCCTCATCGTCATGGCCCTGCTGTTCTCCGGCCTCATCACCCTGTTGTTCACCATCCGCGACCGGGTACTGTCCTGGCAGAAAGGAACCGTGAAATGGTAGCCGTCTTCGACGAGGCACTGCGCCGCCGCACCTCGACCCGCCCCGAGACCCACCCTGCGCCCACCGGCGCGTCGCAGCCGGGCGTGGGCGCGGAAATCGGCATCCACAACGTCAGCCACGCCTTCGACACCCCCAAGGGTCGGCTGCCCGTGCTGCTCAACGTGAACCTGACCGTCAAGGCCGGGGAATTCGTCGCGCTGCTTGGCCCCAGCGGCTGCGGCAAATCGACCCTGCTGCGGCTGGTGGCAGGACTGGAGCCTGCCACACGCGGCGAACTGTGGCAGGATGGCCAGCCCATCACCCAGCCCGACCCCTCGCGCATCGTGGTGTTCCAGGACCCCACGCTGTTCCCCTGGCGCACCGTCTGGGACAACGTGGCCCTGGGCCTGCAAACCCGTGGCCTGCTGAAAACCGCCAAAGCCCGCGTCGATGCCGCACTGGAGCGCGTGGGCCTGAGCCAGTTTGCGCAGAGCTTTCCGCACCAGCTCTCCGGCGGCATGGCCCAGCGCGTGGCCTTTGCCCGCGCCCTGGTGAACGACCCGCAACTGCTGGTGCTGGATGAACCACTGGGCAAACTCGACTCGCTCACCCGCCTGGCCATGCAGAGCGAACTGGTGGAACTGTGGCGCAAAAACGGCTTCTCGGCCCTGCTGGTGACGCACGACGTGGAAGAAGCCCTGTTCCTGGCGCAGCGCGTGGTCATCTTCAGCGACCGCCCCGCCCAGATCAAGGCCGAATTCACCGTCGATCTGCCCTACCCGCGCCACCGCAGCGACCCGCTGATTACCGAACTGCGCAGGCAGGCACTGCACCATCTGGGGCTGGATGCCTCCTGGTAAGGGCAGCGCACCCAGACCATGACCCCGCCCCCGCTCAGCGAATGGCTGAATGAACTGCTGCTGGCCCTGCAATGGCTGCAAAACCTGGTGCTGCTGGCCTGGTACTGGCTCACCGGCCAGACCACCGACTTCGGCCAGCCCGCCTGGCCGCTGGAACACCGCGTGGCCGCCGAAGTGCTGCGCATCGACCACCAATTGGCGCGGCAGGTACTCTACAGCCTGATTGGCGCGCCGCTGCTGTGGCTCACGCTCATCGTCGCCCTGTGCTGGCGGCGGCTGCGCTGGTGGCTGCTGGCCGGATTCGTGCTGGGCGTGGGGCTGATTCCCTGGCCAGCCCCGGAACTGGTGTTCACCACCGCCTACCCCAGCAGTTTCCACCAGTCACCCACGCTGTTCGCCGCCGACTCCATCGTGCGCGGGCGCACGCTCTACCAGCAGAACTGCCTCTCCTGCCACGGCGCGGACGGCAGTGGGCAAGGCGAGCGGGCATCGTCGCTGTCGCGCTGGCCGCCCCACCTCGCCAGCCCGCTGCTGGGGCGCAAGGCCGATGGCGAGCTGGCATGGCACATTCTGCACGGCATGCAGGATCACCGTGGCCAGCCCACCATGCCCGGCTTTGCCGGACAGATCAGCCCGGACGACGTATGGGCACTGCTGGACTACATGAAGGCCCTGGGAGCGGGCACCGGCGTGCAGCAGCAGGGCCTGTGGCCGATTCCACTGGCCCTGCCCGACTTCACCGTGCAATGCGAAAACCAGCCGCCACAGCCGCTGCACCAGATGCGCAACCGCCAGCGCGTGCGCCTGATCGCCGCAGGCAGCGAGGCCGATGCCAACTGGCTGGAAGACCCGCGCCTGCTCACCATCATGCTCACCCCCGACGCAGACACGCAACGCCACCCGCAGATGCAGTGCTGGAGCGACAGCCGCGCCGCCTGGGACAGCCTCGCGCTGATGGCCGGAGTGGCCGAAGACGCATTCGCCGGTGTGCAGTTCCTCGCAGACCGGCAGGGCTGGCTGCGCGCGCGCTCACTCGATGTCTGGAGCGACAGCGACTTCCTCTGCACCAGCACCAGCGACACCGATGGCGCACCTGCCGCCGCCTCCCCACGCCCTGCCGACGGACTGGGCGAACTCATCGACCGCATGGATGCCGAGCCGGTGCGCTACGTCAAGGGCGGCTTTGCGCATTGATGAACAGAGTGAGCGGCAAGAACGTGTCACACCGCACACCGCCAATCCGGTTTACAGTGCGAAAGCCGTGCATTCACGCTCGTATCAGGAGACACCCATGTTCAAGTTTCAGTCGCGCTCCAACGCGGCCATTCTGTATTTCAATGCCGATGCCCAACGCCTGCTGGACATCGTGGGCAAGGAAGCCAGCCCCCAGGGCATTCTGACGCAGCAACAAATCCCCGCCGCCATCGCGGCACTCGAAGCGGCCATCCGTGCCGAAGATGAACGGCTGCAAGGCACCCCGCCCGAGCCGCAGGCTTTTGTGCCCATTCCCCCCCAGCCGGAACCCGGCCACGACACCGACACGCCCCCCGTGCAAACCGTGTCACTGCGCCAGCGCGCCCAGCCCCTGCTGCAACTGCTGCGCGAGAGCCATGCGGCCGACGAGCCGGTGGTGTGGGGCGTTTAGGGAAGGTCTGCAAAACTCTTGCGGTAAGCCCGCGCCCGCCAGTGGGATGCAGCGCAAGGCGGATTTTGCGGTCAATAGCGGGGCTATTGACCGCAAAAGCCAACGCGGCGATGCGCCCAGTGGCGGGATGCGGGCGGCGCAACGGGTTTTGCAGACCTTCCTTAGAACGTACTTATCCACGCCGGGGTTTCCAGCGCGTCAGCAGCAAGGCGTTGGCAATCACACTGACGCTGGAGGCGGCCATGGCCGCACCCGCCACCACCGGGCTGAGCAGGCCAAAGGCGGCAAACGGAATGCCCAGCACGTTGTAGGCAAACGCCCAGAACAGGTTCTGGCGGATTTTCGCCACCGTGCGGTGTGACAGTTCCAGAGCCTGCCCCACCAGGGCCACGTCACCGCGCATCAGCGTGATGCCTGCCGCCTCCATTGCCACATCCGTGCCATTGGCCATCGCCATGCCCACATCGGCAGCGGCCAGTGCGGGGGCATCGTTGATGCCATCGCCGACCATGGCCACCACCTTGCCATCGCGCTTGAGGGCGGCCACGGCAGCGGCCTTCTCGGCAGGCAACACCTGGGCACGCACCCGGTCGGCGGGAATGCCCAGTTGCGCGGCCACCGCCTGCGCTGCCTGCGGGTTGTCGCCCGAAATCATCACCACCTCCAGCCCCTGTGCCTGCAACTGCGCAATCGCTGCCGCCGCGCCGGGCTTGGAGGCATCGGTGAAGGCCAGCAACGCCACGGCCTGGGGCGGCTGCGCGGCAGAGGCGGCATCTGCGTCATGGTGCATCAGCACCGAGACGGTGGCCTGCGCAAACGGCTGCCGCGAGAGCAGCGACGGCTCGAACACCACGCCCAGCTCACGCGCCCATGCCACACTGCCCAGCAGCCAGGTCACGCCGTCGGCCACGGCACGCACTCCCCGGCCCGGCACATCCTGAAACTCCACCACCGGCTGCACTGCCACCCCGCGCTGCTCTGCGGCCTGCACCACCGCCCGGGCCAGTGGGTGGGTGCTGCCGTTTTGCAGGCTGGCGGCCATGCACAGCAAAGTGTCTTCGGTAGCGGGAGCATGGGGCAAGGCATGCAGGGCCTCAAGCCGGGGCTGCCCCACCGTCAGGGTTCCGGTCTTGTCGAACGCGACCACCTGCACCCGGTGAGCCAACTCCAGCGACTGCGCATCCTTGATGAGAACGCCATGCCGCGCCGCCACGCCCGTGCCCGCCATGATGGCTACTGGAGTGGCCAGCCCCAGTGCGCAAGGGCAGGCGATCACCAGCACCGCGACGGCATGAATCAACGCCTCTTCGATGCCACTGCCATACAGCAGCCAGCCCACCAGGGTGACGGCAGCAATCACCAGCACCACCGGCACGAACACCTCTGCCACCCGATCCACCAGCCGCTGAATGGGGGCTTTGGCCGCCTGCGCATCTTCCACCAGCCGGGTGATGCGCGAGAGCACCGATTCCGCCCCCACCGCACTGACCTGCACCAGCAGCCGCCCCGTGCCATTGATGGAACCGCCCGTCACCCCACTGCCCACCCGCTTGAGCACCGGCAGCGGCTCGCCGGTGAGCATGGATTCGTCCACCTCCGACGCACCATCGAGCACCAGCCCATCGGCAGGCACGCGCTCGCCCGCACGCACGGCCAGCCGGTCGCCCACCATCACCTCGGCCATCGGCACGTCGGTTTCTTCGCCCAGTGCGTCCACCAGCCGCGCCGTCTCGGGGCGCAGGTTCTGCAAGGCCCGGATGGCCGACAGGGCCTGCCGCTTGGCACGCGCCTCCAGCCACTTGCCCAGCATCACCAGCGCGATCACCACCGTGGAAGCCTCGAAATACAGATGCAGCGGCTCAGTGGCCGTGCCGTGCCCGGCATGCGCATCCACCGGCACGGGCGACTGGCCGTGTTGCCACCACAGCCACAGCGACAGGCCATAGGCCGCGCTCGTGCCAATCGCCACCAGCAAATCCATATTGCCTGCCCGCGCCTTCACCGCATGCCAGCCTGCCCGGTAGAAACGCCATCCCAGCCCGAACTGTACCGGCGTGGCCAGCAGAAACTGCACCCAGGCCGGTGGCATCCAGTGCAGGCCAAAGGGTTGCAGCAGCATCGGCAAGACCAGCGGCGCGGCCAGCAGCAAGCCCAGAGCCACCGGCGCAAACCCCTGCCAGCGGCTGGGGCTGGCAGTTGCCGACGGCGCACCGTCCGGCTGCGCACGCGGCGTATAGCCCGCATCGCGCACGGCCCGGCGCAGGCGTGCGGCCATGTCCTCGGATGCAGCGATCTGAATGCGTGCGGATTCGGTGGCCAGATTCACGCTGACCTCCTGCACGCCCGGAACCTTGCGCAGCGCACGTTCGACCCGCGCCACACAGGACGCACAGGTCATGCCATCGATGCCAAGGTCATGGGTCTGGAGATTTTCTTGCATTTGGCCAGCATAAACCCTGACACCGTGGCAAGGTCAAACACCCTGTCTGCCCGACCCTTCAGCGGGATTTTCTGGCTTCATGGTCCATGCGCTGCATGGTAAAGTGACCCCATTGCCCCACAACCCAAGGAGACTGTGATGAACCAGACATTCAAGATCAAAGGCATGACCTGTGAACACTGCGCCAGTGCCGTGCGCAAGGCCGTACTGAAAACAGACAACACCGCGCAAATCCAGATCGACCTCGCCACCGGCCTGACCAGCATCAACAGCAGCCAGCCCCGCGCCACCCTGATCGCCGCCATCGAGGAAGAGGGCTACACCGTCACCAGCCCCTGAGCGGCACAGGCTCTGGCGCAGGCTTCAGCATATGGCCAGCCACAGCATGTCCAGCCCACTGACCATTGGCCAGGCCGCCGCGCAAAGCGGCATTTCGGTGCGCATGATTCGCCACTACGAAAGCCTGGGCCTGCTGCCAGCCACCGTGCGCAGTGCCAGCGGCTACCGCCAATACGGCCCGGCAGACCTGCACACGCTGGGCTTCATCCGGCGGGCACGCGAGCTGGGTTTTTCCAGTGCGGAAATCCGCCAGCTTCTCACCCTGTGGCAACAACGCAGCCAGGATCACACCCAGGTTCGCGCCATTGCCCAACAGCATCTGGACGACCTCACCCGGCGCATCCAGGGCCTGCAAGCCATACAGCAGACCCTGCGGGAGTTAGTGCAACATTGCCAGTACGGCACCCAGCCCGAATGCCCCATCCTGCAAGACCTGGCAGCTCCTGACGCGGCCTGCCCGCAGCCTTGATGCGTACCCCATGAAAAGATCGTGAACAGGTTTTCAGGCACCGGCCCTGAGCGATTGCATCTCGCGTGCAGTCACCCCCAGATCGTGCCATTTGTCTGGGTGGCAGGTGAACAGCAGAATCTGGTGTCGCCGGGCAGCATCGAAAAGGATGCGCTTCATCGGCTCCAGTCGCTGGCGGTCGCTGTGAACCAGCGCGTCATCCAGAATGATGAGGGTGGGCCGGTTGGCCTCCTGGAGCAGGTCGGCGTAGGCGAGGCGGCTGATAAGACCCATTTGCTCACGGGCACCGAAGCTGAGCATGGCAAAGCTGTCGCGTGCTTCCCGGTGGTGGCTGGTGCGTACCAGTTGTTCAGGGATCAGGTTTTCATCCACGCGGAGACTGGCCTGCGGAAACATCAGTTGCAGATAGCGGTCGAGGTGGCGTTGCAGCGGCTGCTGCAACCGTTGCACCAGTTCCTGGCGTTTGGCCTGCAACAGTTGCAGCAACGCATTCAGGGCAGCGGCACGGCGACTGAGTTCATCGCGGCGGCGTTCCACCCGTTGCTGTTCCAGCAGCAGTGAAGTGCGTTGCTCTTCCAGCCCCTGGGCACCAAGGGCTTCCAGACTGGTTTGCAGGCGATCGCATTCCTGGGCGCGCTCCTGGGCAATTTTTTCCATGCCATCGGCGGTACGACTCAGGCGTTCGATGTCCTGGCGCAGCAGTTCGGGGTTCGCGGCGTCGATTTCCTGCTGACGGTGCGAGATGGATGCCCGCAAGGCCGATTCCATGCCTTGCAGTTCCAGCCGCTGGGCGTGGAGTTGCTGTTCGCGCTGCTGGCGTTCGGCGGATTGAAGCTCGCGTTCGACTCTTTGCCATTCCGCATCGGCATTGCGCCATGCCTGCTCGGCCAGACTGAAGTCCCGGCGGAAATCCGCCTCGGCCTGTTCTGCTGCCTTGAGTTTTTCGCGCGCGGCTTCCGATTGGGCCTCGGCATGGGCCACGCCAATGCAGTCAATTGCCACGGGGGACGCATGGGTCTGCTGCTGCTCCAGCAGATGCAGGCGTTGCCGCTGCAATTGCAGCTCCTGTTCAAGTTCGGCCACCCCTTTGGACGCGCATTGGTGCAGACGCAATTCGTTGTGGCGGATTTCTTCCTGAAGGCTGCGGCACTGCTGGGCACGCTCCTGGGCCTGGGCAAGGTCTGCCACCCCCATTTTCTCCAGCATGGCAGCAAACCGGTCTTGCCGGGTCTGCTGGCGACGCGCCAGATCCGCCACGTCTTCGCCGCCGGGCTGTATGTGCAGCACTCCCATGCCCTCTATCGACAGGCTCACCGGCTCCAGCAGCAAACGCTCACCTTGCCCCTCCAGCACCTCATCGCCCCATTGCAAGCGTTGGCTAGGCTCCAGTGCAAATTGCAGCCGGGTCGCCACTGCTTTGCGCTGAATCTCCAGATCGCTGCATTCCTGACGGAGTTTCTGCAATTGCCCCAGTTGCCGGGTGTCGATGTGCAGGGCTTGCAGTTGGGTGCGCTGTGCCAACAGCCGGGATTGCAGCTCCTGCGCCTGCTGCCACGCGCTTTCGGTAGTGGCCAGTTCTTCGCGCAGCAAGGCCAGCTCACGCACCAGGGTGTTGTGCTGTTCCTGCTGGCGGGCTTGCGCAAGGGCTTCGCGTGCCTGCTGGTAGGTGGCCTGCGCCCGGCACAGTACCGTCTGCACCTGCGGTTGGCGTGCCTGCACCTCCTCCAGTGCGGCGGCGGCCTGTTGCCGAGCCATGTCGCGCTGCTGGCATTCCTGCTGTTGCCTAGCGAAGTGGCGCAGTTGATCGCTGCACCACTGCTGCATTTCCTGGCAATGTTGCAGATCGCGTTGCTCGCGCTGCTGTTCCAGCACCCATCTTTCCACCTCTGCCAGCCGCGCCTGCGTTTGCCGCACCTGCTGGCGGTAATGCTCCCAGGGTCTGGCGGTATCGTCGCGTTGCAACTGCTGCAATTCACCCAGCCGATCGACCTGCTGGCGGTAGGTCGCAATCCGGGTGTCGATCTCCTCCAGCTTCGCCCGATATTGCCCATGCTCTTGCAGAATCCGGGCGTAATCGCCGGTGGGTTTGCCGCTGGGGGTCAGCAATATCGCGCGCTCACGCTGCACCAGAGCCGTCATGCCATCGCCCGCACTGCTGGCCACTTCGCCCAGTGTCTGGCCCAGCGCGGACTTGAGGTGATCGCCCGCATGGGTAACGGCAGTGTGAATGTCCTGCCCGGTGCCCTGCTCGATCCACAGCAGGCCCGGAATGCCCCAGTGCTCGGCCTTGCTGGCTCCGCGTCCGGCAAACTGGTAGCCCAGCAGGCCCGCCAGCATGTCTTCGGCTTCCTCCCCGTCGAACGACTGATCGCCCTTGCGCAGATCGCAGCGTTTTTGCCGAATGAATCGTTTGGCCAGATGCCAGCACTCGCCCTGCCACTCAAATTCCAGTTCGATCGAGGGGGCGGCAGCGGAATCACCCCAGGGCTGCAAATCTTCCACACTGCTGGAGCGGTAACGCTCGAAAAAAGCCGCACGGATGGCACGCACCAGCGTAGTCTTGCCCGATTCGTTGGGGCCAGTGAACAAATTCAGCCCCGGCTCCAGCCCGCGGATCTCCAGGGGCTGGCGAAACTGGCAGAACTGTTCCACGCGCAAGCGACGCAACTTCATGTCCGGCCCTCCTGCTCCCGCAACAAACCCGCCAGAATGCTCAGGGCCTCGCGGGCCACTTCTGCTGCTTCTGTCCCTTCGGCCTGTTGCTGTTCACGCAGTTCGTGAATGACTTCACCCAGATAGCCATCGGCATGCAGGGCAGCCACCTCCTGATCGGTAGGCAGGATGCGCAGTCGGCTCTCATCCCATTGCAGACTGCGGCATCGGCCTTGCGCCACCGACAATGCCTGCTGGAGGCGGTACCGCGCGGCCAGATCGAGATGCCCCGTCAGCTCCAGATGCAGCACCGCATGGTCAGGCAAAGCCTTCAGGCGTTCGATCCATGGCTCCAGATCGGACTCCACCGCCAACACCACACGCCACTGCTGCCAGTGATAATGCCCCACAGCGTGCGACTGCACGCATGGCCCCGGCTCACCATCGGGCCAATCCACCAGCAGCACATGACCTGCATCGTTGTCCTTGAAACGGTCTTGCTCGGGCGTTCCGCTGTACCAGGTATTCCCATCGATCTGCCTGCGGCCATGCCAGTCACCCAATGCCAGGTAATCCAGGCGTGCCCGGCGGGCGCGGTCGGCGGCAATCGGATTGGGCGAATCGATATCCTGCGCCAGCAGCCCCTGCACACTGCCATGCGCCAGCCCAATGCGCAAAAGGCCAGAGGCCGTTTCGGCGGCATCGAACCACTCGGTCAGATCGCTGTGGGTCTGACGCTGCGTCAGCGGTGCGGCCAGCACCGCAATGCCCAGATCAGGGAAAGGCAGCACCTGCGGCTCACACGCCACATGCACATGTGGGGGAATGGCCGCCAGACGCCGGGCACGGCTCCAGACGCTTTCGGCCAGCGCAGCGTCGTGGTTGCCGGGAATCACGACCCACGGCCCGGCAAATCCCTGCAAGGCGTTGAACAAGCGGCGGATAGTACGGTCGGACACCGTCTGCGCATCGAACACATCTCCCGCCACCAGCACTGCCTGGACCTGCTGCTCCACAGCCAGCGCAGCCACGCGCTCAATCGTGGAGAAACGGGCCTCGGCCAAGGCCGCCGCATCCTCCGGTGCAAAACGCCCATACTGGCGACCAATCTGCCAATCGGCAGTGTGCAGAATTCGTGGCATAACAGTTCCGTGCTGGCAAGTTTCAAAGCATGAATAGAGGCGGCCAGCCCTCGCCACCGATCCATTCTTTTCAGGTTTGGATCATAGGCCCCTGCATGGCCAATTCAGGCGCAAAACCATACCGTGGAAGAACTACAATCATCCCGCGCACTTTCAGCGCACACCGACACGGGGTGTCCCGTCCACGCTGGACAGGGCTGAGATCACACCCGTTGAACCTGATCCAGTTCATGCTGGCGAAGGGATGTCACCCGCCCTGCCCGGCCATTGCGCCGGGTCGGGGCATGGCCTCTTCGTCTGGCACGCATTTCCTGCCCGATTCCAAGGAGAAGAAGCCATGACCAACACCCAGCCATCCCCCCTGCCCCTTGCGGCGCAAACCGTACTTGTCACCGGTGCGGCACGCGGTCTGGGGCTGCACATTGCACAGGCCTTTCTGCGCGAAGGCGCACGGGTCGTCGTGAACTACCACCGCAGTGCCCAAGCCGCACAGGCACTGGCCGCCCAGTGGCCACAGCAAGCCCTGGCGGTACAGGCCGATGTCTGCGACCGCGAGGCCGTGCAGGCACTCGTTGCACAGGCGCGGCAGCACTTCGGCACCCCCATCAGCACCGTGGTGAACAACGCCCTGCCCTCCTTCCAGTTCAACGGCGATGCCCGTGCGCACGCCGACCACCTGACATGGAACCACATGCAGCAGCAACTCGAAGGGGCCGTGCGCGGTGCGCTGCACACCACCCAGGCCACACTGGCAGGCATGCGCCAGCTCGGCTTGGGCCGCATCGTCAATATCGGGACCAATCTGGTGCAGAACCCCGTCGTTCCCTACCACGACTACACCGCCGCCAAGGCCGCACTGCTGGCCCTCACGCGCACACTGGCGCAAGACCTGGGGGCCGATGGCATCACCGTGAACATGGTCTCAGGCGGCCTGCTGCGCACCACCGATGCCTCGGCGGCCACGCCCGATGCCGTCTTCAATCTGATTGCCGCCAGCACCCCGCTGCGGCGCGTCACCACCCCCGCCGAACTGGCCGATGCCGTGCTGTTCTTCGCCTCGCCGTGGGCACGCGCCATCACCGGGCAAAACCTGCTGGTCGATGGCGGGCTGGTCAAACACTGAAGGAAACGCCACGATGATGCACCTGAACCTGTTCATCCTCGCCTGCGGTCATCACCGTGCCGCCTGGCGACACCCACATTCTGCCGTCGAGCAACTGGCCGACATCCGCTACTACGAAGCACTGGCACGCATTGCCGAGCGCGGCAAATTCGATGCCGTGTTCTTTGCCGACGGGCAATCCGCCTACGATGTCAGCGACTGCCCATTCTGGGTGCTGGAGCCACTGACGGCACTGGCCGCCATGGCACGCGCCACCGAACGCATCGGACTGGTCAGCACCATCTCCAGCACCTTCTACACCCCGTTCCATGCGGCGCGGCTGCTGGCCTCGCTGGATCACATCTCGCAAGGGCGCGTGGGCTGGAACGTCGTCACCTCCATGTTCGATGCCGAAGCGCGCAACCACGGCTACCCGGCCATGCCCGACCACGACTGGCGATACCGCCGGGCCGAAGAATTCGTGCGGGCCACCCTCGGACTGTGGCGCACCTGGGATGCCGATGCCGTGCGCATGAACCGCAGCGGCGACTTTGCCGATGCCAGCAAGGTGCACCCGCTGCTGCACCAGGGCGAGCATTTTCTGGTCGATGGCCCGCTCAACACCCTGCCCATGCCACAGCGCACCCCGGTGCTGTTTCAGGCCGGTGCATCGGAACAAGGACGGGACTTTGCCGCCCGCCACGCCGAAGCCATCTACGCCGTCGCCTACGACCTGCCCGCCGCCCAGGCCTACCGCCAGGACATCCACCAGCGCGTGCGGGCCACCGGGCGCACCGCGCCCGTTCCCGTCATGCCTGGGCTGGTCACCTACGTCGCCTCCACCGAAGCCGAAGCGCGCGCCCAACAGCGTGAACTCGACGAACTGCTGCCCACCGACACCTCCTTGCAGCAACTGCAAATGTTCATCCAGCAGGACTGTTCACAGTGGGCACTGGACGAACCGGTTCCCGATCTGCCGCCGCTGCAAGCCTTCCTCGGCCCTCAGGGACGCTACGCCACGATCTTGCGCATCATCGAAGTCGAACGCCCCACCCTGCGGCAACTGCTGGGACGGCTGGCCGCCGGTGGCGGCCACTGCACCATGGTCGGAACGCCCGCATCCATTGCCGACGAAATGGAACGCTGGCTGCGCGAAGGCGGTGCCGACGGCTTCAACCTCATGCCCCCGTCCCTGCCCGGCAGCATCGAGGACTTTGTCGAACAGGTCGTGCCCGAACTGCAAAAACGCGGCCTGTTCCGCCGCGACTACACAGGCCGGACTCTGCGCGATCACCTGGGGGTTTGATTACCGCCAAGGTTTCATGAAATGGTGTGCCCTGCCATGCCCGGAGGTGGATTTTCGGAATGGCCCTGGCGTTGCGGCTTGACCGCAGTTTTCCGGTTCTTCTGCTTGCGGGCGACCCTGACAAAGTTCTGCAGAAGCGGGGAGTTGTCATCCTTGCGGTGGATCATGCACAAATTGACAATCGCCTTGTCCAGCCGGTGCAATGGCACATAGACCACCCCCGGCAATTTCAGGTTGCACGAGGAGTCCACCACCAGACTCAGCCCCACGCCAGCCGCCACCAAGGCCACGGCAGTGACCACATCGTCCACTTCCTGTTCCAGATGCAGTTGCAGGTTCTGGGCATGGAAGAGGCGCATGACATGATCGATGAACCCCGGACGAGGCTTGCGTGGATACAGAATCAGGGGCTGTTCGGTGAGATCGGCCAATGCCAGCTCCCGGTGCTTGGCCAGCGGGTGTGATATGGGAACGGCAACGTGCATTCGTTCGGTGAGGAGAACCTCCCACTCCAGGCCGATCTCATCCTCAAAATAGCGATTGAATGCCAGCGTCAAACGCCGTTCGTGCAAGGCCTTGATCTGGCTGCCGCGATCCAGATTGTGCAGCACCACCTCGACCTGCGGATAGAGGCAGCGATAGTCCTGAATGATGCGCGGCACGAAATTCAGCCCAGCCGAACCGAACACGCCGATGTCGATCCGGCCCAGCTCTCCCCGTCCGGCAATACGGCTGCGATCCAGTGCCTGCTCCGTCAGTGAGAGGATGTTCTGTGCATCTTCGAGCAACATGCGTCCCGCCGTGGTCAGTGCCACGCCGCGAGGCTGGCGCACGAACAGCTCGGTACCGAGTATGTCTTCCAGTTGTTGCACCTGCCGGGTCAGTGGCGGTTGCGTGATATGCAATCGATCGGCGGCGGCCCGAAAACTGCCTTCCTGCGCCACACTGACGAAATAACGCAAGTGCCGCATCTCCACTGCTGCGAATTTCGTGTTCATGCAGGTTCCTTTTCTGGTCTTGTTCAATATACCGATTGGGTATTGATTGTGCCATTCAAAAGTATTGGACGGTATGGGTTGATTTGTTTAAATTTCAACCACACAAGAAGTTCCTCCATACGGAACAGCGCAAGGAGACAAACATGACATTCCACATTTCAGAGCAAGACCAGCATCAGGCTCTTGTCTTGGGTTCAAGACCCCGTTGGCATCCAGCAGCCGGGATGCCACCTCCATCTCCCTGATGGGCCAACAGGCTGCCATGCGCCCACTTCGTCCATGAAGTGGCTTGCAGTGGGCCAGCACCTTCGATTGACCACCACATTGACTGCATGGCGACGCTGTGCGGTACGCCCTTCCTCCGCCCTGTTGGCGGTAACGACGATGACGAAAGAGTCTGCACCATGACACATCATCCAGCATCCCCCCATCCGAAACAATTTCAACATTTCATTGATGGCCGTTTCACTGCCAGCAGCAGCGGCAGGACATTCGAGAAACGCCGGCCGACTGACAACGCCTTGATCGGCCATGTGAGTGAGGGTGGACAGGAGGAAATCGACGCGGCGGTACAAGCCGCCCGTGCCGCACTGGACGGCCCCTGGGGACAGATGTCGGTGGAAGAACGCTCCGCACTGCTGGACCGCGTGGCAGACGAAATCACCCGGCGTTTCGACGATTTCGTCGCTGCCGAAATGGCGGATACCGGCCAGCCCCGCAGCATGATGGAACATGCCTTCATCCCGCGCGGTGCCGCCAACTTCAAGATCTTTGCCGATGTGGCCAAGAACGTTGCGACGGAAGCCTTTCAAACTGCCACGCCAGACGGTGCGGGTGCGCTGAACTATGCGATTCGTTCGCCCAAGGGCGTGATCGGTGTGATCTGTCCCTGGAACGCGCCTCTGCTGCTGATGACCTGGAAAGTCGCTCCGGCACTGGCCTGCGGCAATACCGTGGTGGTCAAGCCCTCGGAAGAAAGCCCCGGTACAGCCACCTTGCTGGGTGAGGTGATGAATGCGGTAGGCATTCCCAACGGCGTGTACAACGTGGTGCACGGGTTTGGGGGCCATTCGGCTGGCGCATTCCTGACGGCGCACCACGACGTGGATGCCATCACCTTCACCGGTGAAACCCGCACCGGCGCAACCATCATGAAGGCCGGAGCCGACACCATCAAGGATGTCTCGTTCGAGTTGGGCGGCAAGAACGCCGGTATCGTTTTTGCCGATTGTGACTTTGAAGCCGCCATCGAAGGCACGATGCGCTCGGTCTTCCTGAACTGCGGTCAGGTTTGCCTGGGCACAGAACGCCTGTATGTGGAGCGGCCGATTTTCGAGCGTTTCGTCGCAGCCCTGAAACAGCGTGCCGAGGCCCTGAAGCCCGGAGACCCGCAAGACAGCAGCACCACGCTGGGGCCGCTCATCAGCGATGCACAACGTGCCAAGGTGCTCTCGTACTACGAAAAAGCCAGGGCAGAAGGCGCGATCGTGGTCACAGGCGGAGGAGTGCCGGAGTTGCCAGGCGATCTGGCGCAAGGGTTTTGGGTACAGCCCACCATCTGGACTGGCCTGCCCGAAAACGCAGCCGTGGTACGCGAGGAAATATTCGGCCCGTGCTGCCACATCGCGCCATTCGATGACGAAGCCGAAGTCGTCCGTCTGGCCAATGACACCCCTTATGGCCTCTCCACCGCCATCTGGACCCGCGACCTCTCGCGTGCCCACCGGCTGGCCGCCAGGATCGACGTGGGCATCGTCTGGGTGAACTCCTGGTTCCTGCGCGATCTGCGCACCCCCTTTGGCGGCTCCAAGCAGTCCGGCATTGGCCGCGAAGGCGGCGTTCACTCGCTGGAGTTCTACACCGAACTGCGCAACGTCTGCATCAAACTCTGAAAGCGACATTCCCATGCCTCTGGATTCACAAAGCATCAACCGCTACGGCGACGAACTGTACGACGCACTGCTGACGCGCCAGGCCATTGCACCGCTGCTGGAGCGCGAACCTGACCTGGGCATCGACGATGCCTACCGGATTCAAAGCCGGTTGGTGGCACGCCGCGTGGCGGCAGGCGAGACCGTCGTGGGCAAGAAGATTGGAGCCACCAGCAAGGCCATCCAGAATCTTCTGGGAGTACACCAGCCGGATTTTGGCCAACTGACCTCGGGGATGGCCTACGAGGAAGGGCAGGACGTGCCGCTGGACGGCCTGATCCAGCCGCGTGCCGAAGCCGAAGTGGCCTTTGTGCTCAAGCGCGATCTTCATGGCCCCGGCATCACGGCAGCCGATGTGCTGTATGCCACCGACTACGTCGTGCCCTGCTTCGAGATCGTGGATTCGCGCATCACCGACTGGAAGATCAGGATTCAGGACACGATTGCCGACAACGCCTCCTGCGGTGTCTATCTGCTGGGCAAGACGCGCCTGCACCCCACGCAACTGGATCTGAATCTGGCTGGCATGGTACTGGAGCGCAATGGCGAGCTGTTCGACACCGCCGCCGGTGCGGCCGTGCAGGGCGGCCCGGTCAATGCCGTGGTCTGGCTGGCCAACACGCTGGGCAGGCTGGGAATTCCATTCCGGGCGGGCGAGGTGATTCTGTCCGGCTCGCAATCGTCACTCGTGCCCTGTGTGCCGGGCGAAACCCTGCGTTGCAGCGTCGGCGGCCTGGGGTCCTGTTCCATCCGCTTTGCAGGAGCTGCATCATGAGCCTTTCTCCCACCATCATCCGCGAACTGGCCGATACCGTGCAGCATGCGCAAGACCATGCCCACACCATCGAAAAACTCACCATCCGCCACCCTGAACTGAGCATTGCCGATGGCTATGCCGTGCAGGACGAACTGCGCCGCCGCTGGCAGGTGCGCGGCGAGCGCGTCACCGGCTTCAAGGCAGGATTGACCTCCAGGGCCAAGATGGAGCAGATGGGAGTGCATGTGCCCGGCTTCGGCATCCTGACCAATGCCATGGCACGCCCGGAAAACAGTGCCATCGACACCCGCGAACTGATTCACCCCCGTGTGGAAGCAGAAATCGCCTTCGTGCTGCGCGAGGAGTTGCGCGGGCCAGGCCACAGCATCGAGGACGTGCTGGCCGCAACCGATTTCGTGATTCCCGCGCTGGAAGTCATCGATTCACGCTTTGAGAAATTCAAGTTCGACCTGGAAAGCGTGATCGCCGACAACAGCTCGTCTTCCCGCTACGCCAGCGGTGGGCGGCCCCGCAACCCGCGCGATCTGGACCTGCGCACCGTGGGCGTGGTGATCGAGAAAAACGGCGAAATCCAGGCATCGGGAGCCGGAGCCGCCGTACTCAACCACCCTGCCAATGCCATCGTGCTGCTGCTGGAGCATCTGGCTGCACGCGGTGAATATCTGCCGGCAGGCAGCTTCATCCTGACCGGAGCCATCACCGAAGCGATTGCCGTAAGCCCCGGCGACAGCATCGTGGCCCGTTTTCAGAACATGGGCAGCGTCTCGCTGCACTTCGTCTGACTCCACCCACAGAAAGAGAAAGGAACCCCACATGCCGATCATCGAATTTCATCTGATGGAAGGACGCACAGTCGAGCAGAAACGCCAGTTGTGCGCCGCAGTCACCCGCAGCGTGGTGGACACGCTGGGTGTCAGGCCCGAGCAGGTACGCATCCTCATTCACACACTCACGCCCGAGCATTTCTCGGTCGGCGGCATCACGGCGGCAGACAAAGCCGCCCAGGCCGCCCAGCAGAACGAGTGATGCGACTGCGCCCATAGAACCAAGACCGAAAGGATTTTTTCGCATGAGCAAAATCAAGTGCGCCATCATCGGGCCGGGCAACATCGGCACCGATCTGATCTACAAACTGCGCCGCAGTCCGGTGCTGGAGCCGGTATGGATGGTCGGCATCGACCCTGCATCCGAAGGCCTGAAACGCGCCCGTGACTTCGGCCTGAAAACCACGGCAGAAGGCGTGGACGGGCTGCTGCCCCATGTGCTGGCAGACGGTGTGCAGATTGCCTTCGATGCCACCTCCGCCTATGTGCATGCCGAAAACTCGCGCAAGCTCAACGAACTGGGCGTGCTGATGATCGACCTGACCCCGGCGGCCATCGGGCCGCTGTGCGTACCGCCGGTGAACCTGCAAACCCATGCGGCCAACAACGAGACGAATGTGAACATGATCTCCTGCGCGGGGCAGGCCACCATCCCGATCGTGCATGCCGTCTCGCGCGTGCAGGCCGTGGACTATGCCGAGATCGTCGCCAGTCTGGCCTCGAAATCCATCGGCCCCGGCACCCGCGCCAACCTGGATGAATTTACCTACACCACATCGAATGCCATCGTGAAAGTGGGTGGTGCACGACGCGGCAAGGCACTGGCCATCATCAACCCGGCAGAGCCGCCGATGATCATGCGCAACACCATCAACTGCATCACGGACGTGGAGCCGGATCAGCCGCGCATCATCGAGTCGGTACTGGAGATGATCGAACAGGTGCAGAAGTATGTGCCGGGCTATCGCCTGGTCAATGGCCCCGTGTTCGACGGCCAGCGCGTCACCGTCTTCATGGAGGTCGCTGGGCTGGGCGATTACCTGCCCAGGTATGCGGGCAATCTGGACATCATGACCGCCGCCGCCAGCCGCACGGCAGAAATGTTCGCCGAGGAAATTCTGGCCGGACGCCTGCAACCCAGCACCAAGGAGGCCGCATGACCACGCTCCACCCCCTCAAAGGTCGCAAGATCATCCTGCACGACATGTGCCTGCGCGATGGCATGCACGCCAAGCGTGAGCAGATTTCCGTGGAACAAATGGTGCAGGTCGCGACCGCACTGGACGATGCCGGTGTGCCGATGATCCAGGTCACGCACGGCGGCGGGCTGGGCGGCAACTCCATCCAGCATGGCTTTGCGCTGGCCTCCAACGAAGAGTACCTGCAAGCCGTGGTTCCCCGCATGAAGCAGGCGGTGGTTTCGGTGCTGCTGATCCCCGGTCTGGGCACCATGCGCGAGCTGCAATCGGCCCATGAATGCGGCGCGCGCAGCGTCCATGTGGCCACCCACAGCACCGAGGCCGACACCTCGCCACAACACATTGCCTATGCCCGCAAGCTGGGCATGGATGCCAGCGGCTTTCTGATGATGTCACACCTCAACGACCCGGCAGGGCTGGCACAGCAAGGCAAGCTGATGGAATCCTATGGTGCGCAAACCGTTTACATCACCGATTCGGCCGGCTATATGCTGCCCGATGACGTGCGGACACGGGTGGCCGCATTGCGTGACGCACTGAAGCCGGAAACCGAGATCGGTTTTCATGGCCACCACAACCTGGGCATGGGCGTGGCCAACTCGATTGCCGCAATCGAGGCTGGCGCAAGCCGCATCGATGCCTCGGTCGCCGGTCTGGGCGCAGGAGCAGGCAATACGCCGCTGGAAGTCTTTGCCGCCGTGTGTGACCGCATGGGCATCGAAACCGGTGTGGACCTGTTCAAGCTGATGGACATGGCCGAGGACATCATCGTGCCGCTGATGGACCACATGGTGCGCGTGGATCGTGACTCTCTCACACTGGGCTATGCAGGGGTGTACTCCACCTTCCTGCTGCACGCCAAACGCGCCGCTCAACGCTTTGGGGTACCGGCACGCGACATCCTCGTCGAACTGGGCCGCAAGAAGATGATCGGCGGCCAGGAAGACATGATCGAAGACACCGCGATGACCATGGCCAAGGAACGTGGCCTGCTCACGGAAAACCATTCTGGCCAGCGCAGCCGGAGCGTGACCGCAGGTTGAGATGCCATTCAGCAACCATTTTTTTCAACAGGAGACAACAATGAGCCACCAAGACAACCGATTCGAAATTGCCCATCTCGCGCGTGCCGAATTACTGACCCCCGTACCAGAGAAGACCGAATGGTTCTTCACCGAATTGCTGGGCATGTACGTCACCAAACGGGAAGGACAGTCCGTGTACCTGCGCTCCTATGAGGACCCCTACCAGTGGAGCCTGAAAATCACCGAAGCCCCCTCGGCAGGGCTGGGCCATCTGGGGGTGCGAACCACTTCGGCGGCCGCGCTGGATCGACGTGCAGACGCACTCAAGGCAGACAGCGTCAATCTGTCCTGGGGAGAAAACGAATTCGGCTATGGCAAGACCCTGCACTTCCAGACCCCCGACGGGCATGGCGTGTCGGCCTTCTGGGAAGTGGAGAAATACGTCGCACCACCAGCATTGCAAAGCAAGATTCTGACCCGTCCATCGCGCAAGCCCCTCAAGGGGGTGCCTGTCAAACGGCTCGACCACATCAACCTGATGGCATCCGACATCACCCCCGTGCGTCGTTCATTTGAACGCCATCTGGGCTATCGCACCACAGAGTCCGTGCTGAACGGGAACGTCGAAGTGGGGGCCTGGATGACCACCAATCTGCTGGGCCATGAAATTGCCACCATGCGCGACTCCACCGGGGCACGCGGTCGCCTGCACCACCTGGCGTTCTTCTATGGATCGCTGCAACACAACACGGATGCGGCAGAAATGTTCCGTGAATACGACATCGAAATCGAGGTCGGCCCGGATATCCACGGCATCACCCAGGGAGCCTTCCTGTATGTGATGGAACCCGGCGGCAACCGCATCGAACTGTTCGGCAACACCGGCATTCTGCACCTCGATCCCGATGCCGATACCAAGGTCTGGGACTTCAACGACTTCGATGTGGGTCTGGCCATCGGTGGCGCAAAACTTCCGCCCACCTATTTCACCTATGGCACCGGCGGCACGCTTTCGGCAGAGGCACAGGCCGACCTGTCCCGTCTTGCCAGCGTCTGACCAGAAATCAGCCCCGTTTTCGCCAGGCTATGCACGCCCCGGCTCCCCTTGCGAGCCGAGGCATGAATCCCCCGTGCCCCCAGAGGCCCAGGGCAATCAAAAAGAACCCATAAGGAGACAACAATGTCAGACGAGCACAAGATCGTTGCGCCCTATACCGGTGCCGAATACCTGGAATCCCTGCGCGATGATCGCGAAGTCTACATCCACGGGCAGCGCGTCAAGGATGTCACGACCCACCCGGCATTTCGCAATTCCGCCCGCATGCTGGCACGCTGGTACGACCGGCTGCACGCCAGCAAGGACAAGATCGGTGTGCCAACCGATACGGGTTCCGGAAGCTGGACACACCCGTTTTTCCAGGGCCCCAAAACCGCCGAGCACCTGCTGCAATCCCGCGATGCGATTGCCGAAACCCAGCGTGCCGCTTACGGCTGGATGGGACGCTCGCCAGACTACAAGGCATCCTTCATCGGCACACTCGGAGCCAATGCCGACTATTACGGCGAGTATGCAGAAAACGCCAGACGCTGGAACCGGCTGGCACAGGAGCGGGTGGTGTACTGGAACCATGCCATCGTCAATCCCCCTGTGGATCGCCACCTGCCCATCGAGGAAACCGGCGGAGTATTCATCCACGTCGAAAAAGAAACCGATGCCGGGCTGATTGTCTCGGGAGCCAAGGTAGTGGCCACCGGCTCGGCCCTGACCCACGCCTCCTTTGTGGGCCACTACGGCGTACCCGTCAAGGACAAGAAATTTGCCGTCATCTTCACTGCCCCCACCCACTCGAAGGGCTGCAAGCTCATCAGCCGTGCCTCCTATGAGTTGAATGCTGCGGTCATGGGTACGCCCTTCGACTACCCCTTGTCGAGTCGGCTGGACGAGAACGATGCCATTCTGGTGTTCGACAAGGTGCTGATTCCCTGGGAAAACATCTTCATTTATGGCGACATCGAGGCTGCCAACCGTTTCGTACCCGCATCCGGTTTCGTGCCACGCTTTCTGCTGCATGGCGTGACCCGGCTGGCCATCAAGCTCGACTTCATTGCCGGGCTGTTTTCCAAGGCCCTCGAAGTCAGTGGCGTCCATACTTTCCGTGGGCCACAGACTGCCGTGGGCGAGGTGATTGCCTGGCGGAATCTGTTCTGGGGACTTTCCGATGCCATGGTCAAGAGTCCAGTCGCATGGGAAGGCACAGAAGGCTATGTACAGGCCAATCCCGCCTACGCAGCCGCCTATCGCGTATTCGCACCAACCGCATACGCCCGCATCAAGCAACTGATCGAACGCCATGTGGCCAGCAGTCTGATTTATCTTCCCTCGTCGGCACTGGACTTCGAAAGCGACGAAGTGCGTCCCTATCTGGATCGCTTTGTACGCGGCTCCAACGGCATCGTGGCACTGGACCGCGTCAAGCTGCTCAAGTTGCTGTGGGATGCCATGGGGTCGGAATTCGGCGGCCGCCACGAACTGTACGAACTGAACTATGCCGGCAATTACGAAGATATCCGCATCCAGACCATGATGATGTCGCAGGCCTGCGGCGAACTCGGAGCAATGCAGCAAATCGTAGCCGACTACATGAGCGAGTACGATTTGAGCGGCTGGCTGGCCAAGGACATGGTCAATCCCTGGGATGTCAATCAGCTCGGCAAGCTCGTTCCATGATTGGCGAGTTTTGCGCTTGCAGAACCCCGGTTGTACCGGAAGGCACGCTTTGCCTGGCGGCCAGCATCGTGACCATCGGTGCCTTCGATGGCGTGCATCTGGGCCATCAGGCACTGATTGGCACGGCCGTCACGACCGCACGGGCACAGGGCGTCGCCTCGGTGGTATGGACGTTCGATCCACCACCCAAGGTTTTCTTCACCGGCGCAGCCCAGCTTTGCACACTCGACGACAAGCTGGCCCGGATTGCTGCCCTGGGGCCGGATCATATTGTGTTGGCGCGCTTCAACCGCAGCTACCGCACCCGCACGGCAACACAGTTCTTGCAGGCACTGGCACAACTGCACCCGGTGCAAGTGCATGTGGGCATGGACTTTCGCTTTGGAGCCGGACAGGCAGGAGATGTCGCACTGCTGGCGCAGCACTTCACCACGCGCATCCACGAAACCGTGCGCTGTGAACAGCAGGAAGTAGTCTCTTCCAGCCGCATCCGCACCCTTCGGGCACAGGGCCAACAGGACTGTGCACAACGGATTCAGGGCATCGCACACGCTGAAAAACTGCTGACCGGCTGGATGCTGGTCGATCACCAACTCGATGAAAGGGACAGCCATGTCTGACGCAATCAATGGCATTGCCTTGAGAAATGCCTGCGGCCGCTTTGCCACCGGTGTGACCGTGATTACCACCAGCGATGGTGACGGCAGCCACGGCATGACGGCCAACGCCTTCATGTCGATCTCGCTCGACCCACCGCTGATCGCCATTTCGCTCGACAACCGCTCCAAGATGCTGGCCAAGCTGAAAGCCTCCCGCCAGTATGCCGTCAATATCCTGGGCGAAAACATGGAGCACATCGCCCTGCACTTCGCAGGCCGCCACAACAGCGAGCTGGACAACATCCTGGTGAGCAAGAACGATCTTCCCGTGGTGGCAAACGCCCCGGTACAACTGATTGCAGATGTCGTCAATGAAGTGGCTGCGGGAGACCATACCCTGTTCATCGGCCAGGTTCGCGCCATTCACAGTACCGAGAATGTCGCGCCCTTGCTGTTCCACAGCGGCCGCTTCAACCGGCTCGGTGCTGCATAGCCACCTTTCCCCCTTTGTTCATTTCCATTTCCTGCAAGGAGCAATACATGCACTCAAGATCACCACGGTGGATGGGCCTGCGGCTCTCGGTCATTGCCTGCGCCTGTTGCGCTGCATCGGGCAGTATGGCCAGTGAAGGGGGCGGTCTGGCGGTCTATGCAGACGGCCTGGAAAACTTCATGGTCGGTGCCCTGCCACCGCCCGGTGTGCATTTTCTGCTGTATGGCGGCAGCATGCACTACGACAAACTGCGCGGCGATGCGGGCGAATCCCTGCTGGCGGATTTCAAGGTCGATACCCGATTGCTGGTGCCCCGCCTGATCTGGGTCACAGACCGGCAAATGCTGGGAGGACAGTTCGTGCTGCATGCCGTTGCCCCGGTACTCGACATCGACTTCCGCGCCAACGGCGCACGCTTCAGCCAATCCGGGCTGGGCGACATCACGCTGGGAGCGGGGCTGGGCTACCATGCGTCATCCGCACTGCACTATATCGTGGGCCTGGATGCGGTTGTTCCCACCGGAGACTATGACCGCGACGACCCGGCCAGCCTGGGAAAGAACCACTGGGCATTGCAGCCCTTCTACGCCCTCACCTACACCCAGCCCAGCGGACTGAATGCCGACCTGAAACTGATGTTCGACATCAACCTGCGCAACAAGGACACCGATACCCGCTCCGGTCAGGCCATTCATGCCGATTACAGTGCAGGCTGGGGTTTGGGCAATGGCTGGGTGCTGGGCCTGGGAGGCCATGTCTTCCAACAGGTCAGCGACGACAAAGGCCCCAACCGGGCGCAAGGCAAAGCACAGGCCCTGGGCATCGGCCCTTCGATTCGCTATGCGAATGCCGACGGCTGGCTGCTGACCCTGAAGTGGCAAAAGGAATTCGAGGTACGCAACCGCCCCGAAGGCCAGCAACTCTATCTGAAGCTGGCCATTCCCTTCTGAGCATGCCGATCGCGTTCAGTCCACCAAAAACGCCTGCACCGCGCGGTTGAATGCTTCGGGTTGGTCGAGTGGCAGCAGGTGGCGAGCGCGTTCGATGCCGATGAACTGTGCGCCGGGGGTGCGGCGCACGGCTTCGGCCACATCGTCGGCATAGACCATCGGGTCGTCGCTGCCGCGCAGCCACAGCGTGGGCACCCGCATGTCGGGCAGTTCCGGCAGAAAGTCCAGTTGCATGGAAAATGGCTCGAAGGCTTCGATCTGCCAGTCATCCAGTGCCTTTTCACCGTGGCGCGCCTGGCGTTCGGCCTCCTGCTGGCAGGCCAGCACGATGGCCTCGAATGCCGGAGTGGCCTCGCCCTGCGACAGTCCCTTGCGCAGCGTGTCGCGAATCAGCTCTGGCTTCTTGGCCAGATAGCGGGCATTCCAGCGTTGCACCGGCGCGATGCGCGTGAACGCCCAGGTCAGCAACTGCGCCTTGCGCTTGGCCCCGATGCCTGCCGGGGCCGCCAGCACGGCCCTGTGGACGCGCTCGGGATGGTGCAGCGCGTAGCCCATGGCCACGCCCGCCCCCATCGACAGCCCCACCAGATGCACCTTGCCCACCGCCAGCACGTTCAGGGCTTCGTGGACGATGCGTTCCAGCAAAGCCTGATCGACCAGCGTATCGCCCCAGGGGCGGCTGGCTCCGTGGCGCGGAAAATCCAGCGCGTACACGCGGTGCGTCTGCGCCAGCACGGGGGCCAGGTGCATCCACGACAGCTCCGCCCAATCCAGCATGGCACCGTGCAGCAACAGCACGGCGGGCGCGTGGGCAGCCCCGGCGGCATAAATGCGCACCGGCCCACTTGCCAGCCGGTGGTCGCTGAATTCGGAATAGACGATATGGCCCATGACAGTTTCCTTCCCTCTCAAAGTCCGAGATGCCTGCGCATTGCCCAATCATCGAATATGGGCAGGCAGAGCAGGGATTCTTGCAGGATTTCTGAACAGGCGAAAAGTTTCTGCTGGCCCAATGGCCCGGATACACCCCAACGCCAACGGGCATTCCCTTGAACTTCTGTCGCTGGAGCGCATCTTGCATAATGGTATTTTTCACCGATGCCAATGCGTGCAACAGGCTGTTTTCTTCATGGATTTCAAACAGCTTCACGGCAGAAACGGCATTCTTTCGATCATTTTTCACAGGAACCCACGATGACACGAATTCTTCTTTTTGTGGCCACCAACATGGCGGTGCTGCTGGTGCTGGGCATCATCACCAGCATTCTCGGGGTCGATCCGAAAAGCCAGGGCGGGCTGCTGCTGATGGCCCTGGTGATGGGCTTTGGCGGCTCCATCATCTCGCTGCTGCTGAGCAAGACGATGGCCAAGCACAGCATGGGGGTGCGCATCATCAACCAGCCCACCAACCAGGATGAGGCGTGGATTGTCGAGACGGTGCGCCAGTTCGCCGAGAAATCCAATATCCGCATGCCGGAAGTGGGCATTTACGATGGCCCACCCAATGCGTTTGCCACCGGTGCATTCAAGAATTCATCGCTGGTGGCGGTCTCCACCGGCCTGCTGCAAAGCATGACGCACGAGGAAGTGGAAGCGGTCATCGGCCACGAAGTGGCGCACGTCGCCAATGGCGACATGGTGACGATGACGCTGGTGCAGGGCGTGACCAATACGTTCGTGATCTACCTCTCGCGCGTGATCGGCTCCATCGTCGATGGCTTTCTCAACCGGGGCAACGAGCGTTCCGAAGGCGGTGGAATCGGTTATTTCGTCACCGTGATGGTGTTGCAGGTGGTGCTGGGCTTTCTGGCCTCCATCATCGTGGCCTGGTTCAGCCGCTACCGTGAATTCCGGGCCGACGAAGGCGCGGCGCGCCTGATGGGGCAACCGCATTCGATGCAGAAGGCCCTGGCCCGGCTGGGCGGCCTGAGCACCGAAGACCTGCCGCAGAATCTGGCCACCATGGGCATTGCCGGTGGCATCGGCAAGCTGTTCAGCACCCACCCGCCCATCGAGGAGCGCATTCAGGCGTTGCAGAAACTCTCCTGATCCGGGTGCCTTCCCGTGAACTCCCAGCCCCTGTTCAGGGGCTTTTTCATGGCCGGGAACCGGGGAAGTCGCCATCCAGATAAAACCACTGGCCGTGTTCGCGCACGAAGCGGCTGCGCTCGTGCAGGCGCACGGCGCGGCCATGCACGCGGTAGCGTGCGACGAACTCCACTTCGCTGCGGTCGGCATCGCCGGGCACACTGCCCGGCAGGTGGCGTTTGACCTCCAGCCCCAGCCATTGCGCCTGCGGCTCGAAATCCAGCGCGGCCGGGCGGGTGCTGGGGTGCCAGGTCTGGAGCAGGTAATCGGCCCGCTCCCGCACAAAGGCCGTGTAGCGCGAGCGCATCAGGTGTTCGGCATCGGGCGCGAGGGCATCGGGCCACTGTTCAACGTAGCGGCCACAGCACTGTTCATAGGTGGGCAGAACCTGGTGGGCAACGATGGGCTGCCCCACACGGCAGGGGCAGGACGGAGCAGAAGAATGGGATGCAGCGCGTTTCATGGGTATAGGGATGGGCGATGGCAAAAGCCGTCGATTGTGCGGGAAAACCGTGCGGCCGGATCAGGGGGTTCTTTGCTGCTATTCTTCGCAAGGTCTGCAACCACCCGGCATCCATTTGCGTCTGCACCATGAACGACCACCCCGAAACCGAATACAAGCAAGTGCGCGGACTGGTGCGCGGCCTGCAATTGCTGACGGTGCTGAACCGGTGCGATGGCGGGGCCAGTGCCGCACGGCTGGCGGAACTGACGGGGCTGCACCGCACCACGGTGCGGCGTTTGCTGGAGACGCTGCAAACCGAAGGCTTTGTGCGGCGCAGTGAGTCCGACGAGAAAAGCTACCGCCTGACGCTGAAGGTGCGCGAGTTGAGCGAGGGCTTCCGCGACGATGAATGGATTGCCTCGGTTTCCGCACCGCTGATGGCCAAGCTGATGCAGAAGGTGCTGTGGCCCACCGATCTGTGCACGCTGGACGTGGATGCCATGATCGTGCGCGAGACCACGCACCGCTTCAGCCGCCTGTCGTTTCACCGCTCGATGGTGGGCAGGCGTTTGCCGCTGCTGCTGACTTCCAGCGGGCGGGCCTATCTGGCATTCTGCCCGGATGCCGAGCGCGAGCAGATCATTGCCATGCTGGCGAACCGGCGCGACGAGGAAAACCGGCTGGCACGCGACCCGGAGGAGCTGGAGAAAATCCTGCAAAAGACCCGCCGCCAGGGCTATGGCGAGAACTTCATGGCGTGGCGGCGCGAGGAGAAGATTGCCGCCATTGCCGTGCCCGTGTATGTGCATGGGCAGGTGCTGGGTTGCCTGAGCCTGGTGTACATGGCCACGGCCATGTCGCTGGAGCGGGCGGCGCAGCGGTATCTCCATGCCATGCAGCAGACAGCCAATGACATCGAGCAGGCCGTGTACACGCTGCAAGGGCCGGATGCGCGCCGCCCCTGACCCATGCCTGCGCGTTAGGTGTCGTTTCTCAACACGTTCTTATTCGCCCTGAATCCGGCCCCGCCGTGCCGAAAGCACAAACAGCGCGACTGCCGCCACCACAATGCCAGGGGCCGCTGCCACCATCACGCCGGTCGTGCCTGCCCCCAGGGCCAGCATCTTGCCGGCCACCAGTGGGCCGCTCATGGCCCCGAAGCGGCCAATCGACAGCGCACTGCCCACGCCGGTGGCACGCACTTCCACCGGATAGAAAGGCGGGGCCAGGGCATAGAGCACGCCTTGGCCACCGGTGGCGAAGAAACCGGCCACGGCTCCAGCCGCCAGCATGGCCGTGAAGGAACTGGCCAGCCCCAGGGCCGCCAATGCGGCCAACATGCCGCCATAGACCAGCGCGGCAATGGCCCAGGGGGCGATGCGGTCGGCCAGATAGCCCAGAATCAGCGTGCCTGCGGCCGCGCCGATTTGCAGCGCGAACATGATCCAGCTGGCCTGACTGCGTGAGAAGCCCTGCGCCATCAGCAGACTGGGCAGCCAGTTGATGAGGATGTACACCACCATGAGCGTGAAGAAGTAACTCGCCCACAGCAGCAGCGTGGTGCTGGCATTGCCATTGCGAAACAGCCCCTCCCACACGCCAATGCGTTGCGTGGCCGGGCGGGATTGCTGGGCGGTGAAATGCGGCGACTCGGGCAGGAACAGGCCCAGCAGCGGCACGATGGCCAGTGGCACGAAGCCGCCAACGTAGAACACCATTTTCCAGCCGGTGGAAAACTCCACGACCCCGATACCCGCCGCCAGTGCGGCTCCCAGCGGCACGCCGCAGTACATCAGGCTGATGGAGATGCCGCGCAGGCGCGGCCCGGCCACTTCCGCCGTCAGGGCGATCAGGTTGGGCAGGGCCGCTCCCAGCCCTACGCCGGTGAGAAAACGCGCCACCAGCAGGCTGGAATAGTCCCAGGCATGGGCGGTGACCAGCGAGAACACGCCGAACAGGGCCACCGAGGCCATGAGTACGCGCTTGCGCCCGATGCGGTCGGCCAGCCAGCCGCCCAGGAAGGCTCCGGGCAGCAGGCCCAGAATGCCCATGCTGAACACCCAGCCCATGCTCATCTGGTCCAGGCCAAAGGCATCGGCCATGCCGCGTGCCGCAATGCCGGGGGCCTGCAAGTCCAGCCCTTCCATCAGTGCGACCAGAAAACACAGGCCGATGGTCAGAATCAGGGTACGGGGATTGGGTTTGTCTCGGGATGCGATGGTATTCATTGGAGTGCTCTGACTGAATGGCGGCAGGCAGCGCGACGCGGCACACCCATCATCGGCACGCCGGACGCAACGCCCCCTTGTGCCGGTGTAGCCTGGCACCGGGGGAATCTGCAAGCCTTGTCTCGTTACAGGAAATGGCAGCGCGCGAATGCGCCCGCCTCAGGCCGTCTGCTGGCGTTGCAGCAAATCGAGCGCGACATCGACGATCATGTCTTCCTGACCGCCGATCATGCCCCGCCGCCCCAGCTCCATCAGGATGTCCACGGCTTTCAGGCCGTACTTCTGGGCGGCCACTTCCGAATGGCGCAGGAAGCTGGAATAGACCCCCGCATAGCCCAGCGCGAGGGTTTCGCGGTCCACCCGCACCGGGCGGTCTTGCAGTGGGCGAATCAGGTCGTCGGCGGCATCCATCAGGGTGTAGAGGTCGGTGCCGTGGTTCCAGCCCAGCTTGTCGGCGGCGGCAATGAAGACTTCCAGCGGCGCGTTGCCCGCTCCTGCGCCCATGCCCGCCAGACTGGCATCGATGCGGTCGCAGCCCTCCTGCACGGCGACGATGGAGTTGGCCACGCCCAGGCTGAGGTTGTGGTGGGCGTGGATGCCGGTCTCGGTTTCGGGCCGCAGCACATCCTTGAGGGCGCGGAAACGCGCGCTGATGTCCTGCATGTTCATGGCCCCGCCCGAATCGACCACATAGATGCAGGTCGCGCCGTAGCTTTCCATTTTCTGGGCTTCGCGGGCGAGGTTCTCCGGGGTGGTCATGTGGCTCATCATCAGAAAACCCACGGTGTCCATGCCCAGCTCCCGCGCGGCCTCGATGTGCTGGCGCGACACGTCGGCTTCGGTGCAGTGGGTGGCCACGCGCACTGTGCGCGCACCGGCGGCATAGGCATCCTTGAGGTCGTGTACCGAGCCGATGCCGGGCAGCAGCAGCGTGGCAATGCGGGCGTGGCTGACCACGTCGGCGACGGCCTCGATCCACTCCAGGTCGGTGTGCGCCCCAAAGCCGTAGTTGAAGCTGGAGCCTTGCAGGCCGTCCCCGTGGGCCACCTCGATGGAATCGACCCTGGCGGCATCGAGTGCGCGGGCAATGTCCTGCACGTTCTGAATCGAATACTGGTGACGGATGGCGTGCATGCCATCGCGCAGGGTGACATCGGAGATGTAGAGTTTCTTGGCGGTCATTGCGTGGCTCCCGAAATGGTGGGCAGGATGGATTGCGCCATGCGTTCGGCGGTGGCGAGGGCGGCGGAAGTCATGATGTCCAGATTGCCCGCGTAGGCGGGCAGGTAGTGCGCCGCGCCTTCGACTTCGAGGAACACCGAGGTCTTGAGGCCGCTGAGCCGCCCCAGCCCCGGAATGTTCAGCGGGGCCGAGGGTGGAATCAGGTCAAACTGGACTTTCTGCTTGAGGCGGTAGCCCGGCACATAGCGTTGCACGGCTTCGGCCATTTGCTGGATGGAGGCTTCCACTGCCGCCTGATCGGCCGGTTCACTGAGCGTGAACACGGTATCGCGCATCATCAGCGGCGGCTCGGCCGGGTTCAGGATGATGATGGCCTTGCCCTTGGCCGCACCGCCCACTTCGCTGATGGCGCGGGAAGTGGTTTCGGTGAATTCGTCGATGTTGGCGCGCGTGCCTGGCCCGGCAGACTTGCTGGAGATGCTGGCGATGATCTCACCGTAGTGCACCTTGGCCACGCGGCTGACGGCGGCCACCATCGGAATGGTCGCCTGTCCGCCGCAGGTGACCATGTTCACATTGGTCTGCGTGAGGTTCTGCTCCAGATTCACCACCGGCACACAGTACGGGCCGATGGCCGCCGGGGTCAGGTCAATCAGGCGGATGCCGGGCTTGAGGCTGCGCAGAAAGGCATCGTTGCGCACATGCGCCCCGGCAGAAGTGGCATCGAAGACGAAATCGATGTCCTTGAAGACATCCAGCCGTGTCAGACCTTCCACGCCTTCGTGGGTGGTGGCCACGCCCAGCCGGGCGGCGCGGGCCAGCCCGTCGGAAGCGGGGTCGATGCCGACCATCGCGCCCATTTCCAGGTGCTGGCCGTGGCGCAGGATTTTGATCATCAGATCGGTGCCGATGTTGCCGGAGCCGATGATGGCGACTTTGAGTTTTTTCATGGTTGAATCCTTCAGCCAAAAGGCCAATGGGGAGAGATTCGGAAAACTCCGCTGCCCGCTTGCACGCCGGGCTACGGGGTTCGGGTGTGCCAGCGTCAGTCCGCGCTGAAATGCACGCCCACCTGGCCGATGCCGTCGATCACGGCCTCGAAGTGGTCGCCTGCCGCCACCGCAGCCATCGGCCCCAGCGCGCCGGTGAGCACGATGTCGCCCGCCTTCAGCGGCTCGCCCAGCGCGGCCAGTGTGCGTGCCAGCCAGACGGCGGCATTGAGCGGGTGCCCCAGGCATTCCGCGCCACTGCCGCTGGAGACTGGCTCGCCGTTGCGCATCATCTGCATGGTGGCCCGGCGCAAGTCCAGCCCGTCGAGGCGACGCGCCGGGCCACCGAGCACAAAGCAGCCGCTGGAAGCGTTGTCGGCCACGGTATCGACGAAGCGGATGTTCCAGTCCTGAATGCGGCTGCCGACGATTTCCAGCGCGGGCAACACCCAGCCCGTGGCTTGCAGCACGTCGCCGAAATGGGTATCAGGGCGCGGCAGATCACGCTCCAGAACGAGGGCGATCTCGGCCTCGATCTTCGGTTGCAGAATGCGTGACAGCGGCACGCTCTGCTGGTCGCCGTAGCACATGTCGGCCAACAGCGTGCCGAAATCGGGTTCGTCCACGCCCAGTTGCGCCTGCACCTTGGGGTTGGTCAGGCCGATCTTGCGCCCCACGACGCGGCGGCCATCGGCCAGCGCGTGGGCCACATTGAGCCGCTGGATGGCATAGGCGGCCTGCCGGTTGTCGGGGCCAATCCGCTCCCGCAGGGGTGCGATGGCCTGACCACTGCGCTCGGCCTCGCGCAAGGCAGCGGCCAGGCTTTCCAGCGCAGGCGGCTGGGGGGAAAGGGTAGTGACGGTCATTCAGGCATCTCCCAGGAAGTTCAGCACCATGCGGTTGAAGGTGGCGGCGTGCTCCCACTGCGCCCAGTGGCCGCAGTTGTTGAAGACGTGCAGTTCGGAACGGGGAATGCCCGCCAGCAGGCGCAGGCCGGTGTCCATCGGCACGAAGCGGTCGTTGCGGCCCCAGACGATGAGCGTGGGCGACTGGATGCTGCCCAGGCGCGGGCCGAAGTCGGGGAACTGGCGCGGATTGGCTTCCAGGCTCTTGACGAAGTTCTCCAGGTGGTCACGCCGCGCCAGCATGTTGTCCAGACGGGTCTGGAACAGGGCTTCGGTCAGGTCGCTGGTGTCGAAGACGAACACTGCCATCATCTTCTTCAGGCTCTCGATGCTGGGGTCGCGGTACAGCCCTTGCAGCAGCTGGATGCCTTCGGTGGGCATGGGTGCGTAGGGGCTGACGCCGCCGGTGCCACCGCCCATCAGCACCAGCTTGCCCACGCGCTGCGGCTGTTGCAGGGCCAGTGCCACCGCGCTGTGCCCGCCCATGGAGTTGCCCAGAATGTGTACCTGCTCCAACCCCAGCTCGTCCAGCAGGCCCTGCAATACGCGGGCGTTCAGGTCGGAGCGCGAGCCGGTGCAGACGATGGAATCGCTCTGGCCCCAGCCGGGACAGTCCATCAGGATGACGCGGTAGCCCGCATCCACCAGCGGCTCCAGGTTGCGGCTGAAGTTGGCCCAGCCGGTCGCGCCGGGGCCGGAGCCGTGCAGCATCACCACGGTCTGCGCACCGCTGCCGGTGTCGCTGCCCATGTCGTTGTAGTGGATGCGCAGCGTCTGGTCGCCGTCGCGCACGGTGGCAAAGCGGCTGCTGTCGGCTTCGCTGAAAGAGGTCATCGGGGTGTCTCCTGTGTGGGGGAAGGGTAGGAAGGCCATGCGGTCTGGGGCGGTACGTCCAGCGGCTGGCCGCTCATCGAGGCGTAGCCCGCAATCCACTCGGGAATGGGCCGGTAATAGTGGTGACTGGTCTGGTAGTTGCCATAGACCGACAGGGCCGCGAACGCTGCCATCCAGGTCTTGACCTCGTGGGTGGACTTGCCCGCCAGCGCGGACAGCTCGGCATTCGCCAGACCGTCCAGCTCCTCCAGCCGCCCTGAGGCCAGCGTGGCCATGAAGCCCTGATCCCATTGCGGGTTCAGCGGGTGCAGGCTGTTCTGGTCTTGCACAAAGCGGTGCGCGGCATGAATGACGCGCTGGGTGCGGGCCTCGCGCTCGTCGGGCGGCAGGTGGTAGCCGCCGCCGGTGAGGCGTTCGCGCAGGTGTGCATTGGCATTCGCCAGCTCGGGCACGGGCGGCTGGTGCGACAGCCCGCCCGATGCCAGAAACAGCACCCGCTTGTCCAGGCTGCGGGCATAGCGGCCAACCGCCTCGCCCAGCCGCCGCGCACGCCGGAAACTGGGCATGGGCACGGCCACGCCATTGATGAACACCGGGATGACAGGCTTGCAGTCCAGCCCGCCCAGCAGGAATTCCAGCGGCTGGGCAAAGCCATGATCGACCTGCATGGTGTAGGAAATGGCCACGTCCACGTCATCGGCCAGCACGGCGGCCACGCAGTCTTCTGCCAGTTCCTGCGGCACGGACAGATCGCCCGCCGCCGTGCCGAAGTCCCCGATCGCATGGGCCTGCGTGCCGATGCAGAAGGGCGGCATGATGTCGTAGAAAAAGCCGTTGTAGTGGTCGGGCGAGAACAGGAACACCAGTTCGGGGTCGAACGCGGCAATGCGCTCCCGGGCAGCGGCAATCACGCCATCGACCTCGGCCAGAATGGCCGGCTCGGGGTCCACATGCCCCAGCAACGGGGTGTGCGACAGACAATGCAGATATGCAGTCACGGTACAGATCACCTTTCCACAGAAATGCCCCACCCGCTGTGCCAGAGGGTGCCGGGCGGATTGAACAGGGGAAACAGAGGAATCAGCGCGCCGGGGCGGCAGGCCGTGGCGTGCGGATGGCCAGCGCGGTGTGCAGGCCATCGGACACGCGGCCCAGCGTCTGGGGAATCGCCAGGCCCGCCACGAAGCGGTCGGGGCGCACCACGGCAATCGAGGCCGGGTAGCGGCCAAACCACTCCTTCAGGCGGCCAGTGCAGTCGCCCACGCGCACCACGCCATCGGGAACCTCGCGCGCGCCCTGCATCTGCACGTCCGGCAGCACCTGGATGAACTGCGTACCCAGTGCGCGCCAGAAGGCAATCTGCGCCTCGCTCAGGCCCCACAGCGGATTGCTGCCCCAGGCAATGATGGCAAAACGGCTGCCGATGACTTTGTCCAGCAGCACGGAGTCGCCAGCTTCGGTGTGCACCGTGGGCTGGATGAACATGCGCCCGACCGGGGAGTTCTCGGCCGCCACGCCATCGGGCTGCACCAGCACGCCTTGCGTGTACTGCGGCATGGGCTTGAAGCGCATCTCCAGAAAATACCGCTTCACCGAAGGGATGTAGTTGAGCAGCCACGACACGCCATCGCGCACCGCACCCTGCCATCGTTTGGGCGGGGCCAACACATGGCCGGCCAGCACCGAGAGATCGATCATGGCCTTGGCGTGGCTCTTGCGCTCCTGCTCGTAGCTGTCCAGCAGCTCGATCTGGCTGATGCCACGCACCACCAGCCCCAGCTTCCAGGCCAGGTTGAAGGCATCGCGCATGCCGCTGTTGTAGCCCTGCCCCTGCCACACCGGCATGATGTGGGCGGCATCCCCGGCCAGCACGATGCGGCCCGCACGAAAGCGTGCCGCCAGCCGCGCATTGTGGGTGTACACGCGCTTGCGGATCAGCTCCACCCGGTCAGGATCGGGCAGCACCTTGGAGAGCAGCTTGCGCATGTTCTGCGGCTGGCCCAGCTCCTCCTCGGTCTCGCCCGGCATCACCATGAACTCAAAGCGGCGCACCCCGTGCGGCAGCGCGGCCGACACATAGGGGCGCAGTGGATCGCAGCACAGGTACACGTTGGGCGTGCCCAGCGGATCGTTGGCAATGTCGATCACGATCCACTGGTTCGGCGCGGTCTTGCCCTCGAACGCAATGTCCAGCGTGCGGCGCACGAAGCTGTTGCCGCCGTCACAGGCCACCAGATACTGGCTGCGCACCGTTTCCGTCAGCCCGTCCGGGCCGGTGAGCGTCAGCGTCACGCCCGTGTCGTCCTGGCTGAAGCCCGACAGATCGCGTGAGAACAGCGTGCGCACATTCGCAAACCGCTTCAGCCCCTCGAACAGCACCGCATCGACCTGCGGCTGGATGAAGGCATTGCGGCGCGACCAGCCAAACTCGTCGGTCATGGGCTGGATGTCGGCAAAGCAACGGCCCTTGGGCGTGAGAAAGCGCATGGCGTGCCACGGCGTGGTGTGCGGCAGCACCCGCTCCACCAGCCCCACCGACTGCACGGTGCGCAAGGCCTCGTCGTCAATGCCGATGGCACGGGGGTAGTTGATGAGCGCGTCGAGTTTTTCGATCACCAGCACCTCGATGCCCCATTGCCCCAGGTAGTTGGCAATCGTCAGGCCCACCGGCCCGGCACCGACGATGGCGACCTGGCTGGTGTAGTCGAAACCGCTGGCCGCAGGCAGGGCCGAAACGGGGTGGGCAGCGCGGGATGCCTCTGGGGAAACAGTCTGGTTCATGTTGTTTTGTCTCGCTTTTTTGTCCCTTCACAGGGAGCCTGAACAGTGGCGGCGATTATCGAATTCGCCTTTTTCACTGACAAAAAAAAACCGCCCGATGGTGCACCAGGTGCACAATCAGGCCACGCAAGACAAGGGTTTACCCTAGATTCTTCGGGAAATCCCGCAGATCACAGCGATGCCGCCTGCCCAATCCTGCGCGAGAGCCAGTCCAGGCTGGCGCAGAACAGGTAATAGATGGCTGCCACCGCCAGGAAAATCTCGGCCGGGTAGATCATCACGCGGTTGCTCACCTGGGTGGCGACGAAGGAGAGTTCGCCCACGCCGATCACATAGGCCAGCGAAGTATCCTTGATGAGTGAAATCCACTGGTTCATGAATGAGGGCAGCATCATCGGCAAAGCCTGCGGCAGGATGGTGTGGCGCATCACCTGCCAGCGGTTCATGCCCAGTGCGGCAGCGGCCTGCCACTGGCCGGCAGGCAAACTCTGGATGCCCGAATAGACCGAATGCGCCAGATACGCGCCGCCAATCAGTGACAGTGCAAGCACCACGGTCAGCAGCTTGGGCACATCCAGCCCGAAAGCCACCGGCAGCAGAAAATACACCCAGAAAATCAGCAACAGCACCGGAATGGCCCGCAAGAACGCCAGCACCGCCGTCAGTGCCGCATGCGCCCAGCGGTTGCGCAGCATGGCCAGCGCAATGCCCAATCCCAGCCCCAGCAGGGCCGATGCCAGCCCCGACAGCACGCTCAGCACCAGCGTGAGCGCAGCCCCGCCCAGCGGGCCATCGGGCCACGCGCCCCACAACAGATACGGCAGGTTGTCCCAGACGACGGTGAAATTCATGCGCCCGCTCCTTCCGGCCCCAACCGCCGGAACCGCCGACGGCTCTGCCACAGTTGCGAGGCCACCTCCATCAGCGCGATCAGCAGGATGTACAGCAGCGTGGCAATGCCGAAGGCCTGAAAGGTCTTGAAGGTTTCCGTCTCCACCTGCCGCGAGGCGTAGGACAGCTCCGCCAGCCCGATGGCCATCGTCAGCGACGTGTTCTTGACCGCGTGCATGTACTGGCCCACCAGCGGCGAAAAAGCATTGCGCAGAGCCTGCGGCAGCACCACATGCTGCCAGGTCTGGCGGCGGGTGAAGCCCACGGCAGAAGCCGCCGCATACTGGCCACTGCCCACCCCCTGCACCCCGGCGCGGAATTCCTCGGCAATGAAGGCCGTGGTGAACAGCGTCAGGCCGAAGAAACCCGCCAGAAACTCAAACGAAGGCCAGGACAGGTGCAGACCGAACAGCCCGATCTGGCGCGGTGTGTTCAACCACGGCAGAAAACCATCGGGCAGGAACGCTGCTGCGCCAAAGTACCAGAAGAACAATTGCACCAGCAGCGGCGTATTGCGGAACACCGACAGATAGACCCGCGCCAGCGCGCCCACCATGCCGCGCCCTTCCACCCGCGCCACACACAGCAGAAAGCCCGCCACCGTCGCCACCAGGCACACGCACAGCGACAGCACGATGGTGGTCACAAAGCCTTGCCAGAGCCACGCCAGGTATTTGGGGGCCAGCAGTTCGCCAAAGATGTCCATGATGGTGATTTCTCCTGCATGCAGGGGGTGCGAAGCCCACGGGGCAGAGGTAGCAGAAAAACAGCAAACCCTGCACACCGGGCAAGCAGTGGCAGGGTTCGGCGGGAGGCGCGCCATTCACATTCAACGCGCCGTGTCAGCAGGATGGCTTTCCTTCACTGGCCTTCGATCTTGCCGTGGCCGATTTTATACAGGCGCGTCAGTGGCGTTTTGGTGTCGGGGCCAAACCAGGCGTTGTAAATCTGCCCAGCCTTGCCGCTGTTTTCCAGTTCCACCAGCGTATCGTCCACGGCTTTTTTCAGCGCGGCCTCGCCCTTGGGAATGCCGATGCCGATCAAGTCGTCCGAAACCGTGAACGGAGGGATGACGTAGTTGTCCTTGTCCGGCACGTTCGCCAGCAGGCCGATCAGCTTGGGGCCGTCCTGGGTGATGGCATGCACATTGCCGTTGCGCAGTGCCACAAAGGCAAACGGCGTGTCGTCATAGGCCACCACCGTCGCACCGGGGTATTTGTCGCGGATCACGCCCTCGTTCACCGTGCCCTTGTCCACGCCCACGCGCAGCTTGTTCAGGTCGTCGGGCTGGTTCAGGGCCGTGCCCTTCTTGATGATGAACTGCTGGCCGGACGCAAAGTACGGAATGCTGAAATCGATCTGCTTGGCACGTTCTTCGGTGATGGTGAAGTTGGCCACCACCAGATCGACCTTGTTGGAGACCAGCAGCGGAATGCGGTTGGCCGGGTTGGTGGGCACGATTTGCAGCTTCACGCCCAGCTTGTCGGCCAAGGCCTGGGCAAAGTCCACATCCAGCCCTTCGATCTTCTTGCTGCTGGCATCGACAAAGCCAAACGGCGGATTGCTGTCGAAGGCGGCCACGCGCAGCACGCCATTCTTGCGAATATCGTCCAGCCGGTCGGCCTGCGCCACGCCAGCGGTGAATGCCAGCGCAGCGGCGGCGATCCAGGTCAGTGATTTTTTCATGGTATTGCTCCCAGTGTCAGAAGGGCCGTGCCCTGTTCAATCCCGTATCAGACCGCTTTCGCCTCGCCGTGGGAAATACATTTTTGCCATATCGACAGAACCAGCCGTTGGATGGAGCCGAACAACCCTGCCGTCAATGCGCCTGCTCCCAGTTGTCGCCCACGCCCAGTTCGGCCACCAGGGGCACTTTCAGCGTGGCGACTTCGGCCATGACTGCCGGGATGCGCTGGCGCAGCCAGTCCACCTCGGCTTCGGGCACCTCGAACACCAGTTCGTCGTGTACCTGCATCATCATGGCAATGTGTGGCATTTCGCGGTCGAGCACGGCCTGCACCGCCACCATGCTTTTCTTGATGAGGTCGGCGGCCGTGCCCTGCATGGGGGCGTTGATGGCGGCGCGTTCCGCACCGGCGCGGCGCGGGCCGTTGGGGGAGTTGATTTCCGGCAGGTAGAGGCGGCGGCCAAATACCGTCTCCACATAGCCCTGCTCCTTGGCGAGGGCCTTGGTCTCGTCCATGTAGCGGCGCACGCCGGGGTAGCGTTCAAAGTAGCGGTCGATGTAGTTGCGGGCGGCAGTGTGGTCGATGCCCAGGTTCTTGGCGAGACCGAATGCGCCCATGCCGTAGATCAGCCCGAAGTTGATGACCTTGGCATAGCGGCGTTGCTCGCTGCTGACCTGCTCCAGCGACACGCCGAACACTTCGGCGGCGGTGGCGCGGTGGATGTCGCGGCCTTCGGCAAAGGCCTTGAGCAGGGCTTCGTCACCGCTGAGGTGCGCCATGATGCGCAACTCGATCTGGCTGTAGTCGGCACTGGCGATCTTCGCGCCGGGTGCGGCAATGAAGGCTTCGCGGATGCGGCGGCCTTCCGGGGTGCGCACCGGGATGTTTTGCAGGTTCGGCTCCACGCTGGAGAGCCGCCCCGTCACCGCCACGGCCTGCGCATAGTGCGTGTGCACGCGCCCGGTGCGCGGCAGGGCCAGTTGCGCAAGTTTGTCGGTGTAGGTGCTCTTGAGCTTGGCCAGACTGCGGTGCTCCAGAATGCGGGCGGGCAGCGGGTAGTCGTCGGCGAGTTTTTCCAGCACTTCTTCGTTGGTACTGCGCGCGCCGGTGGCGGTTTTCTTCACCACCGGCATACCCAGCTTGTCGAAGAATATTTCCGCCAGTTGCTTGGGACTGCCCAGGTTGAAAGTCTGCCCGGCCAGTTCATACGCCTGCTGCTCCAGTGCGACGATGCGCTGGCCCAGTTCGTGGCTCTGCGTTGCCAGTTGCTGCGCGTCGATGCGCACGCCGTGGCGTTCCATGCGGTACAGCACTTCGCTGGTGGCGATCTCCAGTTCGTAGATGCCACGCAGTCTGTCATCGGCCAGCAGGCGCGGCCACAGTACGCTGTGAACATCGAAGGTCTGGTCGGCATCTTCACAGGCGTAATGGGCGGCCTGCTCCACCGCCACCTGACTGAAGGAAATCTGGTTCGCGCCCTTGCCGCACAGGTCTTCATAGGCCGTGCCCTGCCGCTGGGTGTGGCGTTCGGCCAGACTTTGCAGATTGTGCGGGCGGTGTACCTCCAGCACATAGCTTTGCAGCATGGTGTCGTGCAAGAAGCCCTGCACCTCGATGCCGTGGTTGGCGAACACATGGCGGTCGTACTTGATGTGCTGGCCCAGCTTGGCATGGCGCGCATCTTCCAGCCAGGGCCTGAGTTTGGCCAGCACCGCCTCCAGCGGCAATTGCTCCGGCGCGCCCGCATAGTCGTGCCCCAGTGGAATGTAGGCCCCCCGGCCCGGACGGGTGCTGACGCTGATGCCGACGATCTGCGCCTGCATCGAATCCAGCGAGGTGGTTTCGGTATCGATGGCCACCAGGGGGGCCTGTTGCCATTCGGCCAGATGCTGCTCCAGCGTGTCCCAGTCCAGAATCGTGTGGTAATCGGGCTGGCCGTGGAAGCCGGGCAATGGCAGTGCCTCCTCTGAGGAGGCCGAAGCCGTGCCTTCGTCCTCGCCAAACAAGTCCGCCGTCCGCGCTGCGTGCTCCACCGTTGCGGCAGCGGCGGGCGGGGAAAGCTGCTGCGCCAGACTGCGGAAGCCATACTGCTGGTAGAACGGGCGCAACGCCTGCGCATCCGGCTGCGCCAGCGGCAATTGCTGCACGGCAGGCAAGCCGGCCACATCGGTCTTGATGGTGACGAGTTGCCGCGCCGTCGGCAGCCAGTCCACGGCATCGCGCAGATTCTGCCCCGCCACGCCCTTGATGCTGGCAGCGTTTTGCAGCAGGTTCTCCAGCGAGCCGTATTCGGCCAGCCATTTGGCGGCAGTCTTGGGGCCGACCTTGGCCACACCGGGCACGTTGTCCACCGCATCGCCCACCAGCGTCTGGTAGTCGATCATGCGCTCGGGCGGCACGCCGAATTCGGCCAGTACCCCGGCCATGTCGCGGCGTTTGCCATTCATGGTGTCGATGATGCTGATTTGCTCGTTCACCAGTTGCGCCAGGTCCTTGTCGCCGCTGGAAATCAGCACCTGCATGCCCTGTTGTGCGGCCTGGGTTGCCAGCGTGCCGATCACGTCGTCGGCCTCCACCCCTTCCACCGCCAGCACCGGCCAGCCCAGCAGGCGCGTGACCTCGTGAATGGGCACGATCTGGCTGCGCAGATCGTCCGGCATGGGGCTGCGCGTGGCCTTGTAATCGGCGTACAGATCATCGCGGAAGGTTCTGCCACTGGTATCGAACACACAGGCGGCATAGACCGCAGGGCTGTCCTTGCGCAGCGATTGCAGCATGTTCACCATGCCACGAATCGCCCCGGTGGGCGCACTGGCCGCCTCACCGGGCACAGCCCGCAAATCGGGCATGGCATGGTAGGCACGGTAGAGGTAGCTGGAGCCATCGACCAGCACAAGGGTGGGAGTGGGTTCTGTCATGCCGCGTATTGTGCCCTGCCGACTGCGGCGCAAGCCGCAATGACGTGGTGGGGCGTGATGCCTTGCGCGGAAATTCGAGTCGGTCTCGCAGCCAATCAACGCCAGATAAATCATGGGCATTTTCGCGCTACAAGCGGCACTTGCAAAATGGTACGAAATTACGTACGATTCAGCCTTGACGAAGCTCTACAAAACCCTTGGAGTACCACCATGACCACTCTCACTGCCAGCGAAGCTCGTGCCAACCTGTACCGTCTCATGGATCAGGCCGCGCAATCGCATTGTCCCATTCTCATCTCCGGCAAACGCAGCAATGCCGTGTTGATATCGGAGGAGGATTGGACTGCCATTCAAGAAACACTTTTCCTGCTTGCCGTTCCAGGCATGCGCGAATCCATCAAGGCCGGGATGGCCGAGTCGATTGACTCCTGCGCAACGGAGCTTGACTGGTGATTTGGCATGTCGTATTCACCAAGCAAGCCCAGAAAGACGCACGCAACCTTGCTGCTTCAGGGCTCAAGGACAAAGCGCAGGCACTGCTGGCTATCGTGGCGGAAAATCCTTTCCAGAATCCACCACCTTACGAGAAGCTTGTCGGTGATCTGGCTGGTGCTTACTCCAGACGCATCAACATTCAACACCGACTGGTCTACGAAGTGCTGCAATCGGAAAACACGATAAAAGTACTGCGCATGTGGACACACTACGAGTAGCAGCCGACAGTTCATTCAACCCGTATCCGCCTTTCATTTGTTGCATGGCGAGTTACGCCTTTGGCTATCCCTCACTATGGTGAGTAACGACAGGCTGGGGTTCGAGTTACCACCAGTCACACTCATCCGATTGCGCGAGAACCCCGGCCTTCAGAGGGTGTCATAAGCATTTCAATCGGTGCCAGAACAATGGTGTCTGGCCACAGTCAGGCGTGTTGCCGAGGCCACCTCACTGTGAATAAATGTATCGCCAGCGGCAATTTATCTGGCAGATTGCCGCAGCTTCCGGTATCTTTTTCCGGTGATGTATTCTCCTGCGCCCAAAAACGATACAATCCTTCTTTTGGAGCTAACCCTATGCGACTTCTAGGCAAAGCGCTCACCTTCGACGACGTTCTTCTGGTGCCAGCGTACTCCCAGGTGCTTCCCAAAGACACTTCTTTGGCGACCCACTTCTCCCGCAACATCCGCCTCAACCTGCCACTGGTATCCGCCGCGATGGATACCGTCACCGAAGCGCGGCTGGCCATTGCCATCGCCCAGGAAGGCGGCATTGGCATTGTGCACAAGAACATGTCTGCCCAGGAGCAGGCGGCCCAGGTGCTCAAGGTCAAGCGGCACGAATCCGGCGTGGTGCGCGACCCCGTCACCGTCACCCCCGACCAGACCATCCGCCATGTGATCGACCTGTCCGAGGAGTGGGGCATCTCCGGCTTCCCCGTCATCGAAAACGGCAAGGTCGCCGGCATCATCACCAACCGTGACGTGCGTTTCGAGCAACGCTTCGACCTGCCGGTGCGCGAAGCCATGACCCCCCGCGATCGGCTCATCACCGTGCCCGAAGGCACCTCGCTGGAACAGGCCAAGGTGCTGCTGAACAAGCACAAGATCGAACGCCTGCTGGTCGTGAACGACCAGTTTGAACTGCGCGGCCTCATCACCGTCAAGGACATCACCAAGCAGACCACCTTTCCGAACGCCGCCCGCGATGCCGATGGGCAACTGCGTGTGGGAGCGGCCGTTGGCGTGGGAGCGGGCACGGAAGAACGGGTCGAAGCCCTTGTCAGGGCCGGTGTGGATGCCATCATCGTCGATACCGCCCACGGCCACAGCCGGGGCGTGATCGAGCGGGTGCGCTGGGTCAAGCAGAACTATCCCCAGGTCGATGTGGTCGGCGGCAACATTGCCACCGGCGCGGCCGCGCTGGCACTGGTGGAAGCGGGTGCGGATGCCGTCAAGGTCGGCATTGGCCCCGGCTCCATCTGCACCACCCGCGTGGTCGCAGGCGTGGGCGTGCCCCAGATCACCGCCATCGACAACGTCGCCACTGCCCTGCAAGGCACGGGCGTGCCCCTCATCGGTGACGGTGGCCTGCGCTACAGCGGCGACGTGGCCAAGGCCATTGCCGCCGGAGCCAACACCGTCATGATGGGCAGCATCTTTGCCGGTACCGAAGAAGCCCCCGGCGAAATCGTGCTCTTCCAGGGGCGCAGCTACAAAAGCTACCGGGGCATGGGTTCCATCGGAGCCATGCAGCAGGGCAGTGCCGACCGCTACTTCCAGGAATCCAGCACCGGCAACGCCAACGCCGACAAACTCGTGCCCGAAGGCATCGAAGGCCGCGTCCCCTACAAAGGCTCTCTCGTCTCCATCATCTACCAGATGGCTGGAGGCCTGCGCGCTGCGATGGGCTACTGCGGCTGCAACACCATCGAAGACATGCGCGAACAAGCCGAATTCGTGCAGATCACCTCGGCAGGCTACCGCGAAAGCCACGTCCACGACGTGCAGATCACCAAGGAAGCCCCCAACTACCGCGCCAACTGATACCGGAGCGATTGCATATGAGTGCCACCACACCGCCCGCCACCGTCCCCACCCCCTACCGCACCCGCGGACTGGCATTGATCGGACTGTCGCTGCTGGTGCTGGTGAGTTCCTTTGTGCTGCTGTTGCAGGCAGTGGCTCCGGGCAACACCCGGCATCTGCCTGCCATCCTCTGGATACTGTTCGAGTTTCTCGCCGTCGCCCTCTTTGGTCTGGGCGCGTGGCAGTTGAAGAAACACCGCCGGGCGCAGCCGCACTACGCACCCGATGCCGACGACTGAGGCACCGCACCGTCGCCTTGCCTTGAATCATCCCCCGCCAGCACCGTCCCCCGGTGCTTTGTTTTTATTGTCCACCGCCCAACCCTGAGTTCTTCCCCGGAAGGTCGCGCCCATGTCCCACCAGAAAATCCTCATCCTCGACTTCGGCTCCCAGGTCACGCAACTCATTGCCCGCCGTGTGCGCGAAGCCCACGTCTATTGCGAAGTCCACCCCTGCGACGTCAGCAGCGACTGGGTGCGCAGCTTCGCCGCCGATGGCCTGCTCAAAGGCATCATCCTCTCCGGCAGCCACGCCAGCGTCTATGCCGACGAAACCGACCGCGCCCCCGAAGCCATCTTTGATCTGGGCATCCCCGTGCTGGGCATCTGCTATGGCATGCAGACCATGGCACAGCAACTCGGCGGCAAAGTCGAAAGTGGCCAGCAGCGCGAATTCGGCCACGCGCAAATCCAGCTGCATGGCGACAACCACCTGCTGCAAGGCCTGGGCGATGCCAACGGCCAGTTGCAGGTCTGGATGAGCCACGGCGACAAAGTCACCGAACTGCCAGCCGGCTTCAAGCGCATGGCCTCCACCCCCAGTTGCCCGATTGCCGCCTTTGCCGACGAACAGCGTCGCTTCTACGGCGTGCAATTCCACCCCGAAGTCACGCACACCCCCCTTGGACACCAAATCCTGCAACGCTTTGTGCGTGACATCTGCGGCGCGACCCCCGACTGGGTCATGGCCGACTACATTGCCGAAGCCGTCGAAAAAATCCGTGCTCAGGTCGGCGATGAAGAAGTCATCCTTGGCCTCTCTGGTGGCGTGGATTCCTCGGTCGCTGCCGCGCTCATCCACCGCGCCATCGGCGATCAGCTCACCTGCGTCTTCGTCGATCACGGCCTGCTGCGCAAGGACGAAGGCAAAATGGTCATCGACATGTTCGCGGGCAAGCTCCACGCCAACATCGTCGCCGTCGATGCCAGCGAACAATTCCTCGGCCACCTTCAGGGCGTGAGCGACCCCGAACAGAAACGCAAAATCATTGGCCGCGAATTCGTCGAAGTCTTCAAGGCCGAAGCTGCCCGCCTCAAGGCCGGTGGCCAGGGTCACCAAGGCGCGACCTTCCTCGCCCAGGGCACCATTTACCCGGATGTCATCGAATCCGGTGGAGCGAAAAGCAAAAAAGCCGTCACCATCAAAAGCCACCACAACGTCGGCGGCCTGCCCGAACAACTCGGCCTCAAGCTGCTTGAACCCCTGCGCGAACTCTTCAAGGACGAAGTCCGTGAACTCGGCGTGGCCCTGGGCCTGCCGCCCGAAATGGTCTATCGCCACCCCTTCCCCGGCCCCGGCCTGGGCGTGCGCATCCTCGGCGAAATCAAAAAAGAATACGCCGACCTGCTGCGCGAAGCCGATGCCATCTTCATCGAAGAACTGCGCAACTTCCGCGACGAAGCCGCCGGCAAAACCTGGTACGACCTCACCAGCCAGGCCTTCACCGTCTTCCTGCCCGTCAAGAGCGTTGGCGTGATGGGCGACGGCCGCACCTATGAATACGTCGTCGCCCTGCGTGCCGTGCAAACCAGCGACTTCATGACCGCCGACTGGGCCGAACTGCCCTACGCGCTGCTGAAAAAGGTCTCCAGCCGCATCATCAACGAAGTACGCGGCATCAACCGCGTCACCTACGACGTCAGCAGCAAGCCACCAGCGACCATTGAGTGGGAGTGATCCCGCGTCTGGCATAGTCAGGCACGACACGGCATAAAAAGCATCTAAGCCCGCGTAATTGCGGGCTTTTTTGTTTTTTGGTTTGGCATTGTCTAGCACCTTCAGGCAACACCAAGCATGTATTTCTCATGGCATCAAACTTGGTATCATGGGGGCTAGATACCATGAAGCTCATAGATACCATGTCGAACGAATCAGTTTGTGCATGGTATTGAAAATACATAAGCAATTGTTTTTACTGGATATTTACTGATTTTTTTCTGAGTTTTTAATCATGGTATTTCTATAGATCTGGAGCCCCCTCTGATGCTGACCGATACCAAGCTGCGCAATCTCAAACCTCAGGACAAGCTGTACAAGGTGAATGACTGTGATGGCCTCTATGCTGCCGTCACGCCAGCTGGTGCCATTTCGTTTCGCTACAACTACAGCATCCACGGCAGGCAGGAGACAATCACGTTTGGGCGCTACGGCTTGGGCGGCATCACATTGGCTGAAGCGCGTGAGCAACTGGGCGAAGCCAAAAAGATGATCGCCGCAGGCAAGTCACCAGCCAAAGAGAAAGCTCGTGACAAGGCTCGTATCAAAGATGCTGATACCTTTGATGCCTGGGCGCAGAAATGGCTGCGCGGCTATCAAATGGCGGATTCCACACGCGATATGCGCCGGTCCGTCTATGAGCGGGAGTTGCTACCGGCGTTCGGCAAACTGAAGCTACAGGAAATTAGCCACGAGGATCTGCGCGCGCTGACGGATCGGATTGTTGAGCGTGGCGCTCCTGCCACCGCAGTGCATGCGCGTGAGCTGGTGCTGCAAATCTTCCGCTGGGCGATTGAGCGCGGCCAGAAGGTAGAGAACCCTGCAGAGTTGGTCCGTCCAGCCAGCATCGCCCGATTTGAGCCGCGTGACCGAGCTCTTACACCAGACGAAATCGGCTTGATGTATCAATACATTGAGCGTATCGGTACGACCCCTTCTATCCGAGCAGCAGCAAAGCTTTTGCTGCTGACGATGGTGCGCAAGAGCGAGCTGACTAACGCAAAATGGAGCGAAATCAACTTCACCGAAGCGTTATGGACCATTCCGAAAGAGAGGATGAAACGACGCAATCCTCATTTGGTGTTTTTATCCCGACAAGTGTTAGATATTTTCATCGCCCTGAAAACCTTCGCGGGTGGCTCCGAGTATGTCTTGCCATCTCGTTACGACACTGACCTACCCATGAGCAGCGCGACGCTCAATCAGGTGATGACCTTGACCTATCGGCTGGCACAGAAAGAAGGGCAACCACTAGCTAAGTTTGGGCCGCATGATTTGCGGCGTACCGCAAGCACCTTGCTGCATGAGGCGGGGTACAACACGGACTGGATTGAGAAGTGCCTAGCACACGAGCAGCGTGGAGTACGGGCGGTTTATAACAAGGCAGAGTACCGGGAACAGCGCACTGGTATGCTGCAAGATTGGGCCAACATGATTGATGAATGGACGAGTAAGCGCTCAATGTAATGAGATTGATCTGCCTCATATTGTAATGAGGCTGCTATCGGCCAAAAGCCGCCATTACCATTTTCACATTTCAGCCAATCTCTTGGCATGGATTTTGGCAAGCTCCTCCTTGCGTTCGCTGTAGCGGTCAACTAAGTACGGAGCCACATCACGGGTCAGCAACGTGAACTTCACCAGTTCCTCCATCACATCTATAACGCGGTCATAGAAGGACGAGGGTTTCATTCGGCCATCCTCGGCAAATTCTTCGTAAGCCTTAGCCACAGAACTTTGGTTCGGAATCGTCAGCAACCGCATCCAGCGGCCCAACACACGCAATTGGTTCACGGCATTGAAAGACTGTGACCCTCCACACACCTGCATGACAGCCAGCGTTTTTCCTTGCGTCGGGCGAACAGCACCTTCGGAAAGCGGTATCCAGTCAATCTGGCTTTTCATGATGCCGGTCATAGCTCCATGGCGTTCGGGCGAAGTCCAAACCATGCCTTCACACCAGCGCACTAGGTCGCGTAGTTCTTTCACCTTGGGATGTTCAGCGGGAGCTGCATCTGGTTGAGGCAATCCTTCAGGGTTAAAGATTCGCACCTCTGCCCCCATGGCTTCCAAGAGACGGGCAGCTTCAAGTGTCAGGAGCTTGCTGTACGAGCGTTCTCGCAATGAGCCATAAAGCATCAAGATTCGTGGAGCATGAATGCTTCGCAATGGGGCCTTCAGTTGGTTCAAATCAATGGCCTGATGCGACTCAGTTACCAAGGCAGGGAACTCCGCTCCAAGTTGTCCAGGATTTGCTGCTTTGGGCATCTCCACCACTTCCCCATCCTCTTTGGTGAATGTGCCAATCTGAACATTCGGCAAGATGCCAAGCACTGCTTCTGATGGGCGGCACAAACGAACGCCTAGTGGAGTCACCACGATAGGACGATTGAGCAAGATGGGATGTTGCTCGACAAAATCGAGCAACTGTTCATCTGTCCATTTGGAGTTGCCTAAATCGAGTTCGTCATAAGGAGTGCCTTTTTGGCGAAGTACCGTACGTACATCCATTGCCATACCTTGAAGCAAAGCCTGTAGCTCTACACGGCTTAGTGGCGTTTTGAGGTATTCGACGATGTTTGGCTCCACACCACTTTGGCGAATCATGGCCAGGGTATTACGTGACGTGCCGCAGTTGGGGTTGTGATAGATGGTGACGCAGGACATAAGTTACTTTTGAGCAGGACGCCATGCATTCACCATGGCTACGAGAGAGAGCATGACGGGCACCTCAACCAGTACACCAACCACAGTGGCCAGTGCAGCTCCAGAGTGCAAACCAAATAGGGAGATAGCCACAGCTACCGCCAACTCGAAGAAATTGGAGGTTCCAATCAGACAGGCAGGGCCAGCGATGTCGTGCGGGAGCTTCATCAGCTTTGCTCCCCACCAGCTCAGGAAGAAGATGCCGTAGGTTTGAAGTACAAGGGGAATCGCAATCAAGCCGATGACCAATGGTTTGTCGATGATGGTCTGCGCCTGAAATCCAAACAGCAGAACCACGGTGGCAATTAAGCCAACAATAGACCAAGGTTTGAGTGCAGCCACGAAGTTGCTGACGGCTAGATTTGACTGTCGCTGAAGAAAACTTCGTGTCAAAACACCTGCAATCAAAGGCAGGACAACATACAAAACAGTGGACAGAAGCAATGTTTCCCAAGGCACTGAGACATTGGTCACGCCAAGCAGAAACGCAGCAATGGGAGCGAATGCGACCACCATCACCAAGTCATTGATGGATACCTGTACCAAGGTGTAGTTGGCATCGCCTTTAACCAACTGACTCCACACGAATACCATCGCAGTACAGGGCGCAACGCCCAACAAAATCATGCCTGCGATGTATTCACTTGCCGATGCTGGGTCTACCCAAGGTGCAAAAAGGTACTCAAAGAACAGCACGCCAAGCGCAGCCATAGTGAATGGTTTGATGAGCCAATTGACCACCAGTGTCAGCATCAAGCCCTGCGGCTTGTTGCGCACATCCTTGACTGCAGCCCAGTCAATTTGAATCATCATTGGGTAAATCATTACCCATATAAAGACTGCAACAACCAAGTTGACCTGCGCATACTCCATCGCAGCAATCCACTCAAAAGCGGCAGGCATGACTAGGCCAAGTGCAACGCCCGCAGCGATGCCTAAAGCGACCCAGACGGTGAGGAAGCGTTCAAAGCCCCCCATTCTTAGCCCGCCTTCTTTGTGGGTTGCGTAGCGATGGGGCAGCAACTGGTGGTGGTGGCTTGACCGCAATCAGCACCTGAACAGCAGTTCTCTGTGAGATAGCCAAGAAGCGCATTCATCTCGTCATATGCAGCCCGATAAAACAAATTACGGCTCACACGCTCTTGACGTACTAAGCCTGCATTCATCAACTCTTTGAGATGGAAAGACAGTGCGGTCGAAGGAACACCCAGCCGTTCAGCGAGCACCGAAGGGGTAAGCCCATCGGCTCCTGCCACTACCAGGGCACGAAAAACACTCAACCGCACGGAGTGGGCCAGTGCGGCCAAAGCCTTGATGATTTGTTCTTCACTCATATTTCAATGATAGTTGAAATATTGAAATGTTTCAACTGAGAAAAGCAAATGGCTGCTTAGGGTCGAAAGCTGCCATCACATGAGTGCTCCCAAGGACGGTAAGTTCGGTTTTGATGGGGCGCCTTGCAAGTGTCGTCCGCGTTCAAGTCAGATAGTTGCCCTGTGTTTGTGCCGTTTGATGGCAGCCGACACAGCTTGACGTGAGACGCAGAGCTCACGGGCGATGGCTGTTTGACTCAACCCTTTGGCTAGGAGCTCTTCAATAGTACTGGCTGGTAGAGCCTGTGGTGTTTTGCCTGGCGACCTTGAAAAGATGACCATGAATCGAGAGCACCGCGATATGCTCATTGACGGGCGTCTCGTGCTGGTTTCATCTTATGATCCGAGTGCACGCTTTAAAGGTTGGCAGGCAATGCAGCGCAATAAGCTCATTTATGCGTTGGCTGATGCTGCGCTCGTTGTGGAGTCAAGTATCGGAAGTAAAAGTGGCACTTGGTCAGGTGCTGTAGAGCAGCTTGAAGTTCCCCCCATTGACCGGACACCTTATATTTCTCAAAGAAGGAGTCCATCATGTCTTCAAAACGCCCGCAGTATCCACCTGAGTTTCGCAGTCAAATTGTTGAGCTGGCCAAAGCAGGTCGCACACATGCTGAACTTGCCCGAGAGTTTGGATGCCACGCCACCAGCATTGGCACCTGGGTTCGCCAGAGTCAAATTGATGAAACCGGCGATACGTCTTCAGATGCACCGTTGAGCACCGCTGAGCGCCAAGAATTGACCGCATTACGGCGCGAGCTCAG
>NZ_FQUZ01000025.1:8363-48774 GCF_900129055.1 Lampropedia hyalina DSM 16112 | reverse complement strand
GCAAAGAAATGAAGGTAACGCCCTCCATGGGGACGGTGGGTGATGCCTACGACAACGCCATGGCTGAGAGCTTTTTTGCGAGTCTGGAATGTGAGTTGATTGACAGGAGAAGTTGGCCAACAAAGGCAGGAGCCAAGCGCGACATCTTTAGCTGGATCGAGGGCTGGTACAACCCGCACCGGCTGCATTCAGGCATCGGTTACCTGTCGCCTGTAGAGTTTGAAAAAAGGAGGAAAGGCAGCAAGAAATCTGTTTCCAAACCAACGCCAGAAATGGCCGATCCAGTGTTCTATACCCTCCGGTAATGTGGGGGAACTTCAGGGCCGTGGTGGCCAAATCGTCCTTGTTGCAGCAGGAGAAGAAGCCATTCTTGCCGTGACAGCCAAAACCAGGGCCAAGTTTGGCCTGCTTTTTCTGGACATCAGGCGTGCCGCTCAGCAGCTTTCCAAAGAGTTGGCCTGATCCGCATGCAGGCTAATGCCACACCGATATCTCACCCAGGAACAAGCAAGCCATGTCTCTACCCGATATGAAACCGGCCCCGGAAAGTGTATGCCAGCAAACACGGCTTACCTACCATGACGGCAGCAGCCGATTGGTGTGTTGGTTGAATACGGAAGTCCCCGTTCCTGATGATCTGGTGCTTGTCTCCCGCACGGACGCACAGGGAATCATCACCCACGCCAATGATGCTTTTGTCGCAATGAGTGGCTATTCGCGCCAGGAGCTGATTGGACAGCCTCACTGCGTTCTGCGCCACCCCGACATGCCGGCGGCTGTCTTCAGGGGGATGTGGGCTGATTGCCAGGCTGGCCTGAAATGGAATGGGTATGTCAAGAACCTGCACAGTGCAGGGGCTTGCTATTGGGTTCGTGCCACTGTGGTTCCCAATGTCCGCAAGGGTGTCGTGGTCGGCTACACCTCGGTGCAACGCAAGCCTTCTCGCCTCTGGGTCGAGGCAGTGATCCCCATGTATCAGAGATTCCTTGCTGCGCAGGCAACTCAGACAGTCAGCAGCGAGGAAGTCAGCAGTCAGGAAGGAGATAGGCAATGAGCGGAACACCCTGCAATCCATGGAATTTTCTGGTGGCGCGGGACTTTTCTCCCGGTCAGGTGACGCAATGGCATCTGTTCAACACCACATTGCAACGTCATACCCGGTTGCCGTTGCACTTGCTTCTGCCCAATGACTTCATGGAGCAGCAGGACATGCTGCAATCACAAGAGATTGGGATGGTTTATGTCAATCTGTTCGATGCGGGCAGCTTGATCCGGGACAAGGGCTTTATCGGCTTTGCCAGACCTTCTCGGCATAACGATGAAATCGTGATTGCCACCCATGCCCAAAGCCCTGTCCATTCCATTGAGCATCTCAAGCCTGGTTGCCGTATTGCCACCACGTCTTATGGTGACCGCTTGATGGGCCTGCGGTTTCTGGAGTCTGTGGGCCTGCGCACGGGAAATGTGAACTGGGTTCAGTCATCGAGTTATCAACAGGTGGCCAGAATGCTGCTCAACCATGAGGTGGATGCAGGATTTTTTCTGGCAAGTGCCTTTCATTCATTCACCCACATGACAAAGAGGCAATTGAAAACGCTGCTTGAAAGCCAACTGGGGAGTGTGTCTCACATTCTGTTGCTCAATCCAGACCATGAAGAGCATTTGCCTTTGCTGCAAACCACATTGCTGGAAATGGGCCAGAAGCCCGGAGTGCAGAGAATCTTGGATGGGCTGGGGTTGTCGGGCGGGTTTGAAGGGCTGGAGCCATCGGATGCCGAGTTCATGATCGACTTGATGGAAGCATGGTTGCTTTTTGGTAAGGCTCCTGTCCCTGCCTGAAACCGTTGGGGCAGGAGTCCATCATTGGTTGCCCATTACCCCAACTCCTGCCCCAGCTCCTGTGCACGTTTTTCGGCCGCCTGCATGGCCTGGATGAAGGATGTTTTTACGCCCAGTTCATCCATTGTGGTGGTGGCTGCAAACGTGGTGCCGCCTTTGGAGGTGACGCGCTGGCGCAGTACTTCCGGGCTTTCATCGGATTGGGCTGCCAGAGCGGAGCCTCCTTCGAAGGTGGCCAGCGCGAGGCGATATGCCTGCTCTGGCTCCAGTCCCATTTGCACGCCTGCGTCGCGCATGGCTTCCAGGAAATAGAACACATAGGCCGGGCCGGAGCCTGAGAGAGCGGTGACGGCATCCAGTTGCGCTTCGTCGTTCACCCAGAGGGACTGGCCGATGGCACTGGCGATCCATGCGATGCGCTCGCGGTCTTCTGCGCCGACCTGTGGCAAGGCGAACAGGCCGGTCATGCCTTTGCCTACCAGTGCGGGGGTGTTGGGCATGGCGCGGACGATGCGCTGCGACCCCAGCCATGGGCTGAGGCTGCGGGTGGGGATGCCTGCTGCAATGCTCAGGTGCAGGCTTTGGAGCGTCCAGGTCTTCACCGGGGCTGCGGCTTGCTGAAACAGCTGTGGCTTGACGGCCCATACCACCACGTCTGCCTGTGCCAGCCGTGCATCGGCTGCTTCCTGTGCCTGCACGCCATGCTGGGTCAGCAGGGCCTCTCGCGTGGCCTGCTGCGGCTCGACCACCAGAATCTGTTCGGCAGGCTGGCCGTGCTGGCGCAGGCCACCGATGATGGCACTTGCCATGTTGCCCCCCCCGATGAAGGCAATGGTGGGGAAGCTGGCGGGAGTGGCGCGGGAGGCAGTCATGGTGAGGGCGATTCAGCGTAAGGAGATGAACAAAAAAGGCAGCCTATGCACGGGTGGGTGCATGACTGCCCTGTCGCGGAAGATGCGCGTACTCAAACGGATCAGGATCCGCCTTGGTGTGCACGCTTGCCTGGGTTCTTCTTGCTGCGGGTGTGAACGCCGCGCTCCTGGCTGACCTTCTGGCCACCGCCTTCACGGGGAATACTGTAGCCCTTGGGAGGTGTGGGAGGAGGGGTGAACTTGCGATCGGCTTCGGTGAAAATCTTGCGTGCCATGGTGGTTCCTGTAATCGATGGAGAAACCTGCCATTGTATGCGATACAGGCACTGCTGACAGTGGCCAATTGCTCAATTGCAGGTGTGTGGGGTCTGGATGCGCTGGCTTTACCAGCGGTAGGCGGCTCCCAGCCAGAACTGGCGACCTGTCTTGTAGCCAGAGACCGTCGAGTTCGTGCCATTCTGTGAGTAGCCTGCCAGTCCACCGACCTTGCTGTTGAAGACGTTGAGCACGTCCAGCGTCAAATCGAGATACTGGTTGCCATGCACCGGCACTTGCCAGTTGATGCGCCAGTCCAGCGTGAGGGCGCGTTTGTAGTCGCGCTTGACGAAGTCATAGACGCGGCCAGTGTAATAACCACAGGCACCGGGCTGGGTGGAATTTTGGCAACTGGTGAAGAATGTATGCACATGGCTGGAGTAGCGATCCGTGTAGTTGAAGCGGTGTGTCCAGTTCAGTCGCCACTTGGGCACGTCGGTGCTGATTTCCAGGAAAGAAGTCCAGGGCGTGTTGTGGTCGAAGGGCGGAATTTGCCCCTTGTGGTCGTAGATCTGGCCTTCGTAGAGGTACCTGAAGAGGTCGCTGGCTTCGTAAATGCTTTCCTCGTAGCTGTTGAAGCTGGACTTGTTGCTGCTGTAACGCGCCCCGAAGCTGTAGCCGATGGCCACATCGCCCACCTGCCGCGCTTGCAGGCTGCTGATGCCCATGGTGACGGTATTGGCCTGCCCCCGGCCTTCGTTGCTCATGTAGGAGTAGCTATAGCCTTCGGCATCCTTGTATTCGCGCATGGTGAACTGGTCACGCGATTGGCGGTGTACCCATTTGAGCGTCCACAGTGCATTGCCCCAGCTCTGGGCCAGGCCCATGTTGAATTCGTCGCTGTATGGGGTCTTGAGTTCCAGTACATCCCAGTTGGTGCTGTTGTTGGCAATGCGTGGTGTCAGCTCACTCCATTCCTGACCGGGCGCACGACCGCTATAGGAGAGAGTCTTGGGCATGTTGCGGCGCAGGGCATAGGCGAGCATGCTGCCCGCGTGGTAGCGGTTCAGGCCAGCAAACACCTGGGTCTGACGGTTGCCGTACACATCGAAATTGAATGCCAGGCGCGGTGAGAGGGTGGTGTCGCTGAGGAAGTCATCGTGATCGATACGCAGGCCGGGGGTGAACTCCAGGCGGCCGACGCGGATGCGGTCTTGCAGGTAAAAGGCGTAGTGGTTGTTGTCCACCGTGGTGTGGTGGCTGGGGTATACCAGATTGGTTGGTGCATAGATCACCCCCGGCAGGCAGTACAGGCAATCGGTGCTGGTGGTGGTGCGGTTGGCTGTGTACACATTGGTGGTGACGGGGCGGTGGGCTGAAGCCTCGCCCAGTTCGACTTCCCAGCCCAGGGCGATGCGGTGTTCGGCCTGGCCGCTCTGGAAGGCGTTCAGTGCATAGTCCTGCTTGAGTGTCCAGATTTCCGACTGGTTTTCCAGCTCGCCAATGCCGCCTTCATAGGCCCAGGTGCAGTCCTTCATGCTGGTGACATTGCCGATGGGGCGCGAACACCAGTCGAACTGGCTGGCCACGGCATCGTCGGTCACGTTCCACGACCACATGTCTGCACCGCCCTTGTAGTCGATGCGGTTGGTGTTGCGGGCAAAGGACACCATGCTGGTCACGCGCCCCCAGTCCTGCTGGCTGAACCATTCCAGGTTGCCGCGCCAGCCACCGCCTTCGATTTCGTATTCGCCGTTCTTGGTGTTGTTGTACCAGTAGGAGCCGCTGTGTGGCGATGCCATCAGCGTGGCCGTGAAGCGGTTGCGGCCATCGTGCTGGTACAGCCCCTTGAGCATCAGGGTTTCGGCCAGGCGTTCCTCGGTGTAGCGCATATGGCCCAGGCCGGGGTGGACTTCCGGGATGCTGGATTCGGTGCGGTTATAGGCCAGCCGCAGCCCGAGCCGCTCGTTGATGGGCTGGTTGAGGGCGATATCGTAGATTTTCTTGGTGAACGATGGCTGGTTCGGGTTGTCGGCATTGTCATCGCCGATGGTTTCGCCTTCGTCGAACAGAAAGCGCGTCCAACTGTCGCGGGTGGTGCGCAGACCCATCCGGCCCGAGGCACGCTTGAGGTCGGGGTTCTTCAGCTTCGCATCGACCACGCCACCGGTGAAGCCACCGTATTGGGCGGGCACGTTGCTGTCGTACACGGTCACTTCGTCCAGCAATTCGGCATTGACGTGGAAGGCTTCCGGGTGGCCGGGCACAATGCGGGTGGCTGCTGGATTGGCCTCGTTCACGCTGTTGGTGATGTCGGAAATCGAGCCGCCGGGGTTCAGAATGTCGTTGTTGGACAGGCCATCGAGCAGGAAGCGGTTGTTGTAGAACTTCTCGCCGTGAAACGAGATACGCTCCGGCGTGATTTCCCCCGCTGTCAGGCCGCTGTCGGCGGTGTCGGACAACTGCACGTTCGGGTTGTTGCGCAGCAAGTCGGTGATGCCACCATTGCGGGTGGGCATCTTCTGAATGTCAGCAGCGTTGATCTGCTGGACATCGGGGCGTTCGGCCTTTGCGGTGACTTCCACGGTGTCCAGTTGCTGGCCACTGCTGGCCGTGGTTGCAGTTTCGGTCGCAACCGTTTCAGCGGCATCGGTGGTCTGTGCCAGTCCTGTGCCCATGCCAGCGACTCCAAGCGCGACGGCTACGCCCAGCGGTATATTTTTGTGCATCATTTTCCATTCAGCGGTCAAGAGCCGGTGCAAAAACCAAAGGGCGAAATTTTATAATAACAATTCTCATGAAAATTCAGTAGAAGATGTTTCCACGATTGCGTTTTTCTTCGCCTCGTTGGCATGGTGGCCTCGTGGCTGCTGTGCTGTGGGGCATGGCTTTGGGGGCGGTGGCCCGCGATGGGGCACCTGCCGAAGCCGTGCAGTGCCAGCAGGCATCTGCTGACACTGCGGCCACCGCTGATGCCGATGCCAGTGGCTGGCGCATCGACTGTCTACGCCAGCAGTACCAAGGCAAGCCTGGGCAGTGGCCGCGCCCGTGGATTGATGATGGCGTGCCGTGGCAGGAGCTGGCTCCGGTTCCCCCGGCCCAACCACCGGCCACTGCCGCAGAGCAGGCGCGGCTGATCCTGGGAACCGCGCTGTTCCATGACCCTGGCCTCTCCGGCAAGGGGGCGGTGTCCTGCGCCACCTGCCATCAGGCGGTGCGTTCCTTCACCGATGGCCTGCCTCTGGCCGTGGGGGAAGACCGGCTGATGGGCAAACGCCGCAGCCAGCCGCTGTTTGCCGCGCCATTCGCTCCGCTGCTGTTCTGGGATGGGCGTGCCGCCAGTCTGGAGGAACAGGCACGCGGCCCGATCGAGAACCCGCTGGAGATGAACAGCAGCCTGGAAAAGGCCCGCGCCTATATTGCCAGCGTGCCGCAATACCAGCAATGGGCCGAAGCGGCTTTTGGGAGTGACGGCATGGCAGACGATGAATGGCTGTCGGCGATTGCCAGCTTCGTGCGTGTGTTGCGCCCGGCCAGCACCGCAGCCGATGCAGCCATTGCGGGCGATACCCAGGCTCTGGATGATGCCCAGCTGCTGGGCCTGCACCTGTTTCGCACCAAGGCCCGCTGCATGAACTGCCACCACGGCGCGCTGCTGACCGACAACCGTTTCCACAACATCGGCCTGAGCTTCTTTGGCCGCCGAAATCAGGATTTGGGACGCTTCGAGCACACCCGCGATCCTGCCGATCTGGGCACGTTCCGCACGCCCAGCCTGCGCGGTGTGGCACAGGCCGGGCCGTGGATGCACAACGGCATCTTTCCGAATCTGTCCGGCATTGTGCGCATGTACAACGCGGGCATGGGCAATATGGAGCGCGGCAACACCACCGACGACCCGCTGACCCCGGTCAAATCCCCCCACATTCAGGAACTGAACCTGACGGATGAGGAAATCAAGGCACTGGTGGCCTGGCTGGAAGTGCTGTAGGAGACGCTGATCAATTCAACCCGGCCCGCGCACATTGTCTCGGGCGATCTGGTGCGTTGCCATCTGACGTCAATAGCCCCGCTATTGACGCCAAATGTCGCCTTCCATCTCATCCCGATACAAGGCGCACAGGCTCAGGCGAATTAATCAGCGTCTCCTATAGGGCGAATCTCAAAAAGGTCAGATTTTCATGATCTTCTCGCGGTAGTACACGAGTTCGTCGATGGATTCATGCACGTCGGCCAGGGCCGTGTGCTTCTGGGCTTTCTTGAAGCCGCTGGCAATCTCGGGCTGCCAGCGGCGCGTCAGCTCCTTGAGGGTGCTCACGTCGATGTTGCGGTAGTGGAACCAGCCTTCGAGCTTGGGCATGTAGCGGCACAGAAAGCGGCGATCCTGTCCGATGGTGTTGCCGCACATGGGCGAGACATGCTTGGGAACGTACTGGCGAATGAAGGCCAGCAACTGCTCCTGTGCTTCTTCTTCGGTCAGGGTGGAAGCCTTGACCTTGTCGATCAGGCCGCTGCGCCCGTGCGTGCCCTTGTTCCAGGCATCCATGCGGCCCAGCAATTCGTCGCTCTGGTGAATCACCAGCACCGGGCCTTCGACGCGCGGGGTCAGTTGCGGCCCGGTGATGACGATGGCGATTTCCAGCAGGCGTTCCTTTTCGGGATTCAGGCCGCTCATCTCGCAGTCCAGCCAGATGAGGTTGTCGGCCGACTTGGCCAGGGTGGTGGCCGGGGTCGCTGTGGGGGAGGGGGATTCTGTGCAGTCGTTCATGGTGCAGGATTGTCGCATCCGGCGGCAGTGGCATGGCCAAACAGGCGGGGATTGTATGCCTTGGCGATAATACGCACCCTATGTCCCATTCCGATGCCCGCCCCTCTCATCCCCCCCGTCCCCGCCGCCGCAAACCAGCGGCCCCGCCCGCTGCCGATGCGCTGCCACCGGCTTTGCCACTGGCCGATGTTCCAGCCGTAGCCCCTGCACCGGTGGCGTTGCGGCTGGAGTTTCCGGCCGACCTGCCGGTGTCGGCCCGTCGGCAGGACATTGAGCGCGCCCTGCACGACCATCAGGTCGTCATCGTCTGCGGCGAGACCGGCTCCGGCAAGACCACGCAATTGCCCAAGATTGCACTGGCTCTGGGCCGTGGACTGGGGCGCGGCCACAAGGATGCCAAGGGCCGACGGGGCCAGTGGATTGGCCACACCCAGCCGCGCCGCATTGCCGCCTCCAGCGTGGCCAAGCGCATTGCCGAGGAGTTGCACACCCCGCTGGGCGAGGTGGTCGGCTACAAGGTGCGTTTCCATGACCGGCTGGGGCCGAATGCCCGCGTCAAGCTGATGACGGATGGCATCCTGCTGGCCGAAACCCAGACCGATCCGCTGCTCAAGGCCTATGACACCCTCATCATCGACGAGGCGCACGAGCGCAGTCTGAACATTGATTTTCTGCTGGGCTACATCAAGCAGATTCTGCCGCGCCGACCCGATCTGAAGGTGATTGTCACCTCCGCCACCATCGATGCCGAACGCTTCGCCCAGCACTTTGCCAGCCGCCGGGGCGCGGCTCCGGTGCTGTATGTGTCGGGGCGCACCTATCCGGTGGAAATCCGCTGGCGGCCCTTCGAGGAAAGCAAGGACACCGATCTGAACACCGCCATTGCCGATGCCGTGGACGAGTTGTGGCAAGGGCGGCCGCAGGGCGATATTCTGGTGTTCCTGCCCGGCGAGCGCGAAATCCGCGAAGCCGCCGACCACCTGCACCAGCATCTGGCGCACGACCCGGTGCGCCGCCACAGCACGGTGCTGCCGCTGTTTGCGCGGCTCAGCCAAGCCGAGCAGGATCGCGTGTTCGAGACCGGTGGCACGCCGCGCGTGGTGCTCTCCACCAACGTGGCCGAAACCTCGCTCACCGTGCCGGGGGTGCGCTATGTGGTGGATGCAGGCACGGCGCGGGTGAAACGCTACAGCTACCGCAGCAAGGTCGAGCAGTTGTTGGTCGAACCCATCAGCCAGGCCGCCGCCAACCAGCGCAGCGGGCGCTCCGGCCGCGTGGCCGACGGCATTGCCATTCGCCTCTACGACGAGCCGGACTTTGCCAGCCGAGCGCGCTTCACCGACCCGGAAATTCTGCGCAGTTCGCTGGCGGGCGTGATTCTGCGCATGAAATCGCTGGGCCTGGGTGCGGTGGAGGACTTCCCGTTTCTGGAAGCTCCTTCGTCACGCGCCGTCACCGATGGCTACCAGCTTTTGCAGGAGCTGGGCGCGATGGACGAACAGCGCGAACTCTCCGACATGGGCCGACACATGGCCCGCCTGCCGCTGGACCCGCGCGTTTCGCGCATGTTGCTGGAGGCGCACACCCGTGGCGCGCTGGCCGAAGTGCTGGTGGTGGCATCGGCCCTGTCGGTGCAGGATGTGCGCGACCGGCCCATCGACAAACAGGCGCAGGCCGATCAGGCCCATGCCCGCTTCGACGACGAGAAAAGCGAATTCAGCAGCCTGCTCAAGCTGTGGCAGTGGATTCACGACGCACGCGGTGGCAAGCCCAGCCTGCCATCGGCACGCCAGCAGCAGATCGAGCAGGCACGGCAGGCGCAGGGCAAACACCGCAACCACGCGGTACTGCCGGCGGCGCAGCGCAATGCAGCCGCCCCTGCCGAAACGGGCAGCCCGGCCAGGCCAGCCGATAGCAGTGCAGAGCAGCCCACGCCACGCCTGTCCAACCGCCAGTACGAAAGCCTGTTGCGCAGCAGCTACATCAACGTGCGGCGCGTGCGCGAATGGCGCGACATCCACCAGCAACTGGCCACCGCCGTGGCCGAGCAGGGCTGGAAGCCCCAGGCCGTCCGCCCGGCCAGCTATGAAGCCGTGCATCTGTCCTTGCTCTCGGGCCTGCTGGGCAACATCGGTTGCCGCCAGGACGACAGCGAACACTATCTGGGCGCGCGCGGCATCAAGTTCCACCGTCACCCCGGCGCGCGTCTGCGCAAGAAGCCGGGGCGTTGGGTCATGGCCGCCGAATTGGTGGAGACCACGCGCCTGTACGGTCGCATGATCGCCAACATCGAACCGCAGTGGCTGGAAGAAGTCGGCGGGCATTTGCTGAAGAAACAGTTGCTGGAGCCGCACTGGGAGCAGAAAGCGGGCGAAGCCGTCGCACTGGAACGCGCCACCCTCTACGGGCTGGTGGTGTACCACGGGCGGCGCGTGCCTTTCGAGCGCGTCGATCCGGCAGCGGCACGCGACATCATGCTGCGCCAGGCCCTGGTGCAGGGCGACTACGCCCCCGAGTGGGAGCGCAAGTTCCCATTTCTTGCCACCAACCGCAAGCGCATTGCCAAGGTCGAAGAGCTGGAACACAAGGCCCGCAGGCAGGATGTGCTGGTCGATGATGAACTCATCTACGCCTTCTACGACCGCCACATTCCCGAAGCCATTGCCAATGGCCGCCAACTCGAACGTTGGTACCGGCAGGAGCGCGAGCAAACCCCGCATCTGCTGGAGCTGCAAAAGGACGAGCTGATGCGGCACGAGGCCGCTGGCATCACCACCCAGGCGTTTCCGCCCACCATCAAACTCGGCGGCATGGACCTCAGTGCCAGCTACCTGCACGAACCGGGCAACGTGCGCGACGGCGTGACCGTCACGATTCCGCTGTATGCGCTCAATCAGGCGCAGGAAGAGCGCACCGAATGGCTGGTGCCAGGCATGCTCAAGGCCAAGATTCAGGCCCTGCTCAAAAGCCTGCCGCAACGGCCACGCTCACGCCTGTTGCCGCTGGCCGACACTGCCGAAGCCATCACACAAGGCTGGCTGGCCGATGGCACTTTCGGCCATGGGGAACTGACGGAGAAACTGCGCCAGTGGGTGCGCGGCAAGACCGGACTGGAGATCAAGCCCACCGACTTCAAGGCCGACATGCTCAGCCCGCACCTGTTCATGAACTTCCGCGTGGTCGATGAACATGGCCGCCAACTGGGGCAGGGCAGAAACCTGGCCGCGCTCAAGGCCGAATGGAGCCAGCAGGCGCGCGGCGCGTTTCAGGCACTGGCCGGGCTGAAACTGGCCGCCAGTGTGCAAGCCTCTTCCCCGCCTGCCGCAGAAGAGCCGCCACCGCCCACCACAGCGACCGCCCGCCAGAAGGAAAAACAGGCCGTTGCCTCGGCGAAACCCGATGCACGCAGCGAGCTGGGCGAGCCCGAGCAACGCCACACGCAGTGGGACTTTGGCGAACTGCCGGAAATCATGGAGTGGGGCCGTGGCACGCGCAAACTCATTGGCTTTCCGGCTTTGGTCGATCAGGGCGATGCCGTCACCATCGAGGTCTTTGACGAACCCGAGGCCGCCGCCAGCGTGCACCGCAAGGGCCTGGTGCGGCTGTTCGCGCTGCAAACCCGCGACGCGCTCAAGTACCTGGAAAAGAACATCCCCGACATGCAGAAAATGGCCGTCGCCTACATGCCACTGGGCACACTGGAGGAACTGCGCCGCCAGATCATTGCCGTGGCACTGGAAATGGCTTTTCTGCCAGAGCCATTGCCCACCAGTGCCGAACAGTTCCAGCAGCGGCTGGCCGAAGGCCGCCCACGCCTGAGCCTGCTGGCGCAGGAGGTTGCACGGCTGGTCGGGCAGGTGCTGGCCGAATACGCGCTGGTGGTGCGCAAGCTCAAGGACACGCGCGGCGCGGATACGGCCGTGGCCGACATCCGCCAGCAACTGGAGCGGCTCATGGGCAAGCACTTTGTGCAGAACACCGCGCAGGCCTACCTGAAGCACTACCCGCGCTACCTCAAAGCCATGCTGGTGCGGCTGGAAAAATACCGCGAAGACCCTGCCCGCGACCAGGGCCGCCAGGCCGAAGTCGCCCCGCTGGAAGCACGCTACACCCGCCTGCTGGGCCAGCGCAAGGGCCAGCACGACGAAACCTTGCAAGACTACCGCTGGCTGCTGGAAGAGTTGCGCGTGAGCTTCTTCGCCCAGCAGTTGCGTACTCCGCAGCCCGTCAGTGTCAAACGGCTGGAAAAGGTCTGGGCACAGGTGGTGGGGTGACAAAGCACAGGGAATGACGGGATTTCTCCTGTCCCGGACGGATTATTTTCTGCTGTATCCTTATGCGTTCATGTATCTGACACCATCGGGTCGTATGGGCCGTGTGTCTGTTTATTCAACTGTTTCAAGGAGTTCAACAATGGTTTCTTTTCGCCTGACGCATCTGGCCGTGGCCCTTTCGACTGCCGGTTTGCTGGCGGTATCGGCGGCCCATGCCGATACCATCAAGATTGCGGTGGTCGGCCCCACCACCGGCCCCGTGACGCAGTACGGTGACATGGTGAAGGAAGGCATTCACACCGCCGTGGAACAGATCAATGCCGCAGGCGGAGTGCTGGGCAAGAAGCTGGAGACGGTGAACATCGACGATGGCTGCGAACCCAAGCAGGGGCCGGTGGCGGCCAACCGCGTGGTCAATGAAAAAATCGGCTTTGTGGTGGGTGGCGTTTGTTCGGGCGCGACCATTGCAGCAGCCCCCATTTACGATGAGGAAGGCGTGCTGATGGTCACGCCCTCGGCCACGGCCCCGGCACTGACCGATGGCAAGGACTATGAGTTCATCTTCCGCACAATTGGCCGTGACGACCAGCAAGGCCCGGCTGCCGCGAAGTTCATCATCGAGAAGGCCAAGCCCAAGCGCGTGGCGATTCTGCACGACAAGCAGTCCTACGGCCAGGGCATTGCCGCTGCGGTGCGCGATGGCCTGGAAAAAGCCAAGATTCCGGTCGCTTTCTTCGAGGGCATCAATGCAGGCGATACCGATTACTCTGCCGTGGTGACCAAGCTCAAGGCCGAAAACGTGGACTTTGTGTACTACGGTGGCTACCACCCGGAACTGGGTCTGCTGCTGCGCCAGACCGCCGAGCAGGGCGTGAAGGCCACGTTCATGGGGCCGGAAGGAGCAGGCAACCCGGACATCAACGCGATTGCCGGGGATGCGGTGGAAGGTATGTTGCTGACCCTGCCTGCCGACTTCTCGGCTGACCCGAAAAACGCGGCCATCGTGAAGGCATTTGCCGACAAGAAACGCAATGCCGCCGGGGCGTTCCAGCTGACCTCCTATGCCGCCGTGCAGGCGATTGCCGCAGGCATTGAAGGTGCGAAGAGCGAAGAGCCGCAAAAAGTGGCCGACTTCCTGCGCAGCAACAGTGTGGAAACTCCGCTGGGCAGCATTTCCTGGACCCAGCAGGGCGATCTGAGCAGCTTCAATTTCGACGTTTATACCTGGCACAAGGACGGCAGCAAGACGGCAGTCAAGTAAGCCGGGCAGGGCCGCCACTCTTGGATTGCAAAGGTGGCGGCATGGAATTTGCTTGCCTTTTTCCGTAGTATGGGCCGTGTCTTGCGCATGGGCCTGAATTCTGAAATTTTTGTCACCTGGAGATCGAAGCCATGTTTGTGAAACGTTTTATTCCTTCCCTCGTCGCTGTGGCGGTTGTGGCACTGACGGGAGTGGCCTCTGCTGCCGACCCCATCAAGATCGGCATTCCGCAGCCGATGACCGGCCCCAACAAGCAGTACGGTGACCAGATTCAGGCCGGTGCGCTCACGGCCATCGAAACCATCAATGCCAAGGGCGGTGTGAAGGGGCGGAAACTGGAGCCGATTCTGATTGATGATGGCTGCGAACCCAAGCAGGCTGTGCCAGCGGCCAACCAGGTGGTCAATTCCGGTGCCAAGTTCGCAGTGGCCCACGCCTGTTCGGGCACTACCGTGCCTGCCGTGGGGGTGTATGAGGAAGAAGGCATCGTGGCCATCACCCCTGGAGCCACTTCGCCGCTGGTGACCGACACGCTCAAGCCGCATTTCTTCTTCCGCACGATTGGCCGTGACGACCAGCAGGGGCCTTTTGCCGCAGGCTACATTGCCAACACACTCAAGCCCCGCACGGTGGCAGTGCTGCACGACAAGCAGACCTATGGGGCCGGTGTGGCCACCCAGGTGCGTGACGCGCTGAAAAAGCATGGCGTGAATGTGGCCCTGTTCGAGAGCATCAACGTGGGCGACAGCGACTATTCGGCGGTGATTACCAAGCTCAAGACCCTGTCTCCCGATCTGGTGTATTTCGGCGGTTACCATCCGGAACTGGGCCTGCTGCTGCGCCAGGCGCGTGAGCAGAACTTGAACGTGCAGTTCATGGGGCCGGAAGGCACGGCCAATCAGGACTTGGTGGCGATTGCCGGGCCAGCCATTGATGGCCTGCTGGTGACACTGCCGGCCGACTTCACCAAACGCCCCGAAAATGCCGAGATCGTCAAGGCATTCCAGGCAGCCAAGCGTGACCCGGATGGCGCATTCCAGATGCCCGCCTATGCCGCAGTGGAAGTGATTGCCGCCAGCATCGAGGCCGTGGGCGATGACCCGGCCAAGGTGGCCGATTACCTGCACGCCACCACGTTCGATACCTCCATCGGCAAGGTGGAATACGATGCCAAGGGCGACCTGAAGGACTTCGAGTTTGCGGTTTACCAATGGGATCGCGCAGGTAACAAGAAGCAACTCTGATAGCGATGGGGCTGCTGGCTGAATGGGGTGGGCTGCCGTCAGAACCTGTTCCATATTCAGCCAGTACATGCTGCATGGGGTGAGATGGCAACTGGTTGAGGCGGTTCGTTGCTGTCCTGCCGGGGTTTCCAGCCGTTATAGTGCCGGGTTTGCAAAAAAAGCGAGTGATTGTTTATGTCTGAACTGCCTCAAATCATCCAGCAGATCTTCAATGGTCTGTCGCTGGGTGCGATTTACGCGCTGATAGCCATCGGCTACACGATGGTCTATGGAATCATCGGAATGATTAATTTTGCCCACGGCGAGATCTACATGATCGGTGCCTATGTGGGACTGGTCACGCTCACGGCGTTTGGCACGCAAAGTGGCGTGCCGCTGCCGTTCATCATTGCGGCCATGCTGGTCGTGGCGATGGTGGTGACCGGCATCTATGGCTTTGCCGTGGAGCGGGTGGCCTATCGCCCGGTGCGCGGTGGCCCGCGTCTGGTGGCCTTGATTTCGGCCATCGGCATGTCGATTTTTCTGCAGAACTGGGTGGCATTGGGACAGGGGGCACGCGATCAAGCCGTGCCCTCATTGATTTCCGGGGCATTCCAGTTCCATATTGGTGAGTTCGACATCACCCTGCCGTACTCGCGCATTCTCATTATCGTGGTCACGGTGCTGCTGATGGTGGCCCTGACGCTGTTCATCAAGAATTCGCGCATGGGTCGTGCCTCGCGGGCCTGTTCGCAGGACATGAAGATGGCCAGCCTGCTGGGCATCGATACCAACAAGGTCATTTCCTTCACCTTCGTGCTGGGGGCCATGCTGGCGGCTGTGGGCGGGGTGCTGATTGCCGTCACCATCGGCAAGCTCAACCCGTTCATTGGCTTCATTGCCGGCATCAAGGCCTTCACCGCTGCGGTGCTGGGTGGCATTGGCAGCATTCCGGGGGCCATGCTCGGTGGCGTGCTGCTGGGGCTGGCAGAGACTTTTGCCGCCGCCTACATCTCCTCGCAGTACAAGGACATCGTGGCCTTTGGCCTGCTGGTGCTGATTCTGCTGTTCCGTCCCACCGGCCTGCTGGGCAAGCCAGAAGTGGAGAAGGTCTGATGGCGAACACGGTCAAGAACGCATTCATCGCCGCGCTGATGACGGCCATCATCATCACGCCGGTATTCGGTCTGCAACTGGTGCGCCAGGGTGCGCAGACCACACTGGAGCCGCAATGGGGGCTGGTGGCACTGGGGTGCAGCCTGGTCTTTGTGCTCCAGCTCATCAAGCCTGCACTGGGCAAGGTATTCGGGCGGCTGCGCATCGGCTTGCCCACGGTGGCCGCCGGGCCGAGCACCCGCAAGCATCTGTGGCTGGGTGGCCTGCTGATTGCCGTGGCGATTGCCTGGCCGTTCCTGGGTATCGTCGCGCCGGGGCTGGGCATCGGCAGCCGCAGTCAGGTGGACATTGCCACGCTGGTGATGATCTACATCATGCTGGGGCTGGGCCTGAACATTGTGGTGGGCTTTGCCGGGCTGCTCGATCTGGGCTTTGTGGGCTTTTATGCCGTGGGAGCCTACACCTACGCGCTGCTGTACCACTGGGGCGGCTGGAGCTTCTGGCAGGCTTTGCCGCTTTCGGGCGCGATGGCCGCGCTGTTTGGCTGGATACTGGGTTTTCCGGTGCTGCGGCTGCGCGGCGACTACCTCGCCATCGTCACGCTGGGGTTTGGTGAAATCATCCGCCTGCTGCTCATCAACCTGACGCAATGGACGGGCGGCCCCGATGGCATCTCCGGCATTCCCAAGCCCACCGTCATGGGCTACGAAATGACCCGCCGCGCCAGCGAGGAAGGCACGCAGACCTTCCACCAGATGATGGGCTGGGGCTTCAGCAACCAGCACATGGTGATCTACCTGTACCTGATGGCACTCGCGCTGGCACTGGTGACGCTGTTCGTCTCCAACCGCCTGATCCGCATGCCCGTGGGCCGCGCCTGGGAGGCTCTGCGCGAGGATGAAATCGCCTGCCGTTCGCTGGGGCTGAACCCCACGCGCATCAAACTCTCGGCCTTCACGCTGGGGGCCATGTTCGCCGGTTTTGGCGGAGCCTTCTTTGCCGCCCGCCAGGGGCTGGTGAACCCCGAATCCTTCACCTTCATCGAATCCGCGCTGATTCTGGCCGTGGTCGTGCTGGGCGGCATGGGCTCGCAACTGGGCGTGATTCTGGCGGCCATCATCCTGACCGTGCTGCCGGAAGTGGCGCGGGAGTTCGCCGAATACCGCATGCTGCTGTTCGGACTCGTGATGGTGCTGATGATGATGTGGCGACCCGAAGGGCTGCTGCCCGCGAAGCGTCCGCATGTGGAGGTGGCACGATGAGCGAGGCACTTCATTCCAATGCGCTGCTCCAGGTCAAGGACCTGACCATGCGCTTCGGCGGCCTGCTGGCCGTGGACCAGGTCAGCTTCGAGGTGGGCAGTACCGAAATTTTCGCCATCATCGGCCCCAACGGGGCGGGCAAGACGACAGTGTTCAACTGCGTCGGCGGCTTCTACAAGCCCAGCGGTGGCCAGGTCTTCATGGCAGGCAAGAATATTGCCGGCCTGCCCAGCCACAAGGTGGCACGCCACGGGCTGGTGCGCACCTTCCAGAACGTGCGCCTGTTCAAGCAACTGACGGTGCTGGAAAACCTGCTGGTGGCCCAGCACACCCAGGTGGAGAACGGCCTCCTCAAGGGGCTGCTGAAACTGCCGTCCTACCGCCGTTCCGAGCAGGACGCGCTGGACCGCGCGCTGAGCTGGCTGGACTTCATGGGCATTCGCCAGTACGCCAACCGAGAGGCGGGAAATCTGGCCTATGGCCACCAGCGGCGGCTGGAAATCGCCCGCTGCATGATTACCCAGCCACGCCTGCTGATGCTGGACGAACCGGCAGCGGGCCTGAACCCGCAGGAAAAAGTGGAGCTGCAAAACCTCATCCAGTTGCTGCGGCGCGACTTCAAGGTGGCCGTGCTGCTGATCGAGCACGACATGGGGCTGGTCATGAATGTCTCGGAGCGCATTCTCGTCATGGAGCACGGCAAGCCCATCATCACCGGCACCCCCGATGTGGTGCGCAATGACGAACGCGTCATCAAGGCCTATCTGGGAGAAGAATGATGAATACGACCGCTACTCCCATGCTGCAATTGCAGAACATCCAGACCCATTACGGGGCCATCCGTGCCTTGAACGATGTCAGCATTCACGTCAATCAGGGCGAAATCGTCACCCTGATCGGCAGCAACGGCGCGGGCAAGACCACCATGCTGATGACCATCTGCGGCAGCCCCCGCGCCACCACCGGCAAGGTGCTGTTCGAGGGCAAGGACATCACGCGGCTGGACACCCACAGAATCATGCGCGACGGCATTGCCATCTCGCCTGAAGGGCGGCGTGTCTTCCCCGATCTGACCGTGACGGAAAACCTCAAGATGGGTGGTTTCTTCCTGGGCAGCAGCGCAATCGAGGAAGGCATCGAACATGTCTTTGGACTGTTCCCGCGCCTGCGCGAACGTGCGAACCAGCGCGCCGGCACCATGTCCGGTGGCGAGCAGCAGATGCTGGCGATTGGCCGCGCACTCATGAGCAAGCCCCGCCTGCTGCTGGACGAACCCACTCTGGGGCTGGCCCCGCTCATCATTGCGCAGATATTCGAGATCATCCAGACCATCCGCGCCGAAGGCGTGACGGTGTTTCTGGTGGAGCAGAATGCCAACAAGGCCCTGCAAATCGCCGACCGGGGCTATGTGCTGGAAACAGGCCGCGTCGTGCTGGAAGACAGCGGCAAGAGCCTGCTGGGCAACCCGGATATTCGCAAGGCCTATCTGGGCGCGTGAACTTTGGCAGAACGCGGTGGGCTGAAAAGGCTCCCGTCCTGCCGGTCTCTGCCCATTGCAGGCGCAATCAATGCAGCAGCGGAGGCTCCTGTCCCTCGGGCAATGAGGGGGCGATCTTGAAGAAACCCGTGCCTGCGCTGGCCTGATGCTGCTCGGCCTGCGTGCTGGGGCGGATGCGGTGAATGCGCAGGGCGATTTTCAGCGCAATGCCTGCGAGTGGGTGATTGGCATCCAGCACCACATGCTCCGGGTACAGTTCCGTGACCGTCAGCAGTGTGTGCGGTGGAATATCGGAAGATGCGCCCTGCGGCAGGCCATTGCCCTCGAAGACCATGCCTTCTTCCAGTTCCTCGGGAAACAGGCTGCGTGGCTCCAGGAACACCAGGTCGGCATCGTAATCGCCAAAGCCGTCTTCCGGCTCCAGGTACAACTCCACGCTTTCGCCTTCGCGCTTGCCCATCAATGCCTGTTCGATGCGTGGCAGGAGGTCTTCCCCTCCCACCAGAAACTCCACCGGCTCGGTGAGTTCGTCCAGCAATTCGCCCAGACTGTCCTTGAGCGTCCAGGTCAGGGCCACTACGGTGTGATTCATGATTTGCATGGCCCGCATTGTCGCAGATTCCACTGCGGCACCGGCCTGTACGCATCGGACGGCATGGGGGGAAACGGTGGGTGACGGTGATACATTGTGGTGGTGCTTCGGGGCCAGCCGTGCGGGCCGTCGATGCCGACTGGAATCCATGCGTTTTCAACATTTACCTGCCACTGCCATGCCTGTTCTGCAACTTTGGATCACCCACGATGACTGCCAATTGCGCCCCGTGCCTGCTGAAGGGGGAGACGATCAGGCTGCCCCGCTGTCTGCCGTGTCGCTGGGCATTGAGCTGGAAGCTCTGGCGGCACGGGTGTTGCGCCATACGCCACCCACCGGTGCGCAGATGGAGCAGGCCATCATGGAGCTGGAAGATGCCATTGCGCCGCATATCGCACTGGCACGCGCCTGCCATGCCATGCCTTTGCAGGTGATGGGGGACGCATGGGCACAGCCTTTGTTGCAGCAGATGCGCGGTTTGTCGCTGGCACATGTGGTGTCCACCCCGCAGTGGGAACAGGTGTTTGAAAGGCTGGCCCGGCTGGTGGAAGGTGCTCCCATCGCATCGGCAGGGGTGCCGCTGGAGATGCCGCTGTGGGTGGCGATTGTGCTGGTGCGCGAGCTGCTGCATCACGCTGGTTTTGCCCAGGTGCAGATTGGCTGACCGGGGTCAAGAATTGGTCGCTTGCAGCAGCCGCTTCAGGCATAGAATGGTCTCATACCGTGTACCGGAACACAGAACAACAGGATTCAAAGGAGCAATGCCATGACCGTGCACACACCCAAAGACTGGGCGGAATTTCGTGATCGTCTGCTGGCCCGCAAACAGGAGTTGTTGGCAGAGATTCATGCCGTGGAAGAGGGCATGGAGGCAGGAAGCGGGCTGGGCGATGTCATGGACACCAAGGATGCGGCCCGCAAGCAGGAAAACCTGGATGTGCGCCGTGCGGAGGTTCAGCGCGACGAGACGGAACTGGCCGATGTCGTGGCGGCCTTGCAGCGCATTGCCGATGGCAGCTATGGCGAGTGCATCGATTGCGGCCGGGAGATTGACATCCGGCGGCTTCAGGCCCGGCCAGAATCCATGCGCTGCATTGCCTGCAAGGAAAAGGTGGAGGCAGCGGCCCACCATTGAATGGCGCATTGCCGTACCGGTCGAGCAGATATGGTAGATTTTCGATGGCCTTGGCAATTGCGTTGCCAGGGCCATTGTTTTTGGTATTTCATACGTTCCTTGCCATGAATCGTCCACGTTCTGCCTCGTTTTCTTCTCCCCGTCGCAGCCTGCCTGCCGAAGTGCGCATCATTGGGGGGCAGTGGCGGCGGCGGCGTTTGCCGGTGCTGCACAAGGAGGGTTTGCGCCCGACTCCCGACCGCGTGCGCGAGACCCTGTTCAACTGGTTGGGGCAGGATTTGACCGGTTGGCATTGCCTGGATGCCTTTGCCGGTACGGGCGCGCTGGGTTTCGAGGCGGCCTCCCGCCATGCCACCCAGGTCACCATGAACGAGAAAGACCCGCAGGTGTTCGCCCAACTGGAGCAGTCGGTGCGGCAGTTGGGCGCGGCCCATGTGCTGCTGCACCGGGGAGATGGCTTGCAGGTGCTGGTGCAGCCCCCGTCCCGGCAGGCCAAGGGTTGGGACTTGATTCTGCTTGACCCTCCCTTTGCCAGTGATCTGGATGCGCAGGCCCTGCCATTGGCGCGGCAGGCACTGGCCGATGATGGCTTTGTGTACCTGGAATCGGCGCGTGCCTGGACGGATGCGGCAGGGCTGGCCGAACAGGGCTGGCGTTTGCACCGCTACCTGAAAGCCGGGGCCGTACACGCCCATTTGTTGCGCAAAGGCTGAAGCCAGTCCGCGTCATGCCCCTGTCATGCGGGGTGGAAAGAATGCCTGCTTTTCCAGCAGGAGATTTCCACGATGCAGCAACGATCTTTGCGAACTTTATGGGGCACGACCCTGGTGGCAGCGGCCTGTGCCCTGTCGGCCTGTGGCGGCAGTGACAATGACGGCTCCCCTCTGGAGCTGACCATTCTGCACATCAACGATCACCATTCCAATCTGGCCGAAAAGCAGAGCAGTCTGCGGCTGGATGCCGGCACGGGCAGCCGGGAAGCCGTATCGGTGAGTGCTGCCGGTTTTGCCCGCGTGGCACAGGCCATGCAGGAGTTGGGGGCGCAGTCTGAAAACGTGCTCAAGCTCCATGCAGGCGATGCCATTACCGGCACCCTGTATTTCAACCGTGCCGGGGCTGAAGGCGAAGCCGATGCCGCGCTGATGAACACCGTCTGCTTCGATGCCTTCACATTGGGCAACCATGAATTCGACAAGGGTGACAGTGGCCTGAAAGGGTTTCTGGACTTGCTGCAACAGGGCAATTGCAATACCCAGGTGCTGAGCGCGAACGTGAATTTCGGGGCGAATTCGGCCCTGCATTCCTCGCGTGCACCGGGTGCGGTCAAGCGTTCGGTGGTGGTGCAGCGTGGCGGCCAGTCCATCGGATTGATCGGCCTGACGATTGCCGATAAAACCAAGATTTCTTCCAGTCCCGATCAGGATACGCTGTTCACAGACGAGGCGGCAGCGGTGCAGCGCGAGATTGACGCACTGCACGAGCAGGGCGTGAACAAGATCATCGTGCAAAGCCACATTGGCTACGGCTACGACCAGCAGGTGATTGCCAAGGTCAGTGGCGTGGACGTGGTGGTGGGCGGCGATTCCCATTCGCTGCTGGGGCCGGATACCCTGAGCCAGTACAACGTGGGTTCTCCTGCCGGAGTCTACCCCACACGCCTGTTGGACAAGGATGGCAATCCCGTGTGTCTGGTGCAGGCATGGGAATACAGCCAGGTGGTGGGTGAGCTGAAGGTGCAGTTCGATGGCGATGGCAAGGTGACTTCCTGCGAGGGAACCCCCCATGTGCTGATTGGCGACGATTTCCGCGTGGGCAATGCCGCTGCCACAGCCGCACAGCGCGAAGCGATTCTGGCCGATGTGGCCAGCAGCGGCTTTTTGCGTGTGACCGGCCAGCATGCCCAGGCCGCAGCCACGCTGAAACCGTTTTCTGAAAAAGTGAAGGTGTTCGAGGAAACACAGGTGGCGGTGGTGGAAACCGAGATTTGCAGTCGCCGTGTTCCGGGTGGCGTTGGCTCGGCCGACTACTCGCGCTCCAGCGTCAGTTGCAATGCACTGGGTGAAGTCAGCGCACGCGGTGGCGACATCCAGCAACTGGTGGCGCAAGCCTATCTGGAAGTGACGCGCCGTGATTATGGCGGTGCCGACATTTCGCTGCAAAGCGGCGGCGGCGCGCGTGAGCCACTGGTTCCTGGAATCGTATCGGCGGCCACGCTGATGAAAATCCTGCCGTTTGGCAACATGCTCTACAAGCAGGAGCTGACCGGTGCGGAAGTGCAAGGCATGATCGAGGACGGGCTGGATGCGGTATTCCGCACAGGTGGCTCCACCGGCCCTTACCCTTACACCGGCGGACTGCGCTTCAATGTGAATGCCAGCCAGCCCAAGGGCAGCCGTGCCAGCGGCTTCGAGGTGCATAACCCCAGCAGTGGGGCATGGGAGCCACTGGATGCGAACCGCCGCTATACGCTGGCCGTGCTCAGCTACAACGCCAGCGGTGGCGATGGCTACAACACCCTGCGCGATCTGCCCGATGACCGGGTACTGGATGTTGGCGTGCTGGACGTGGAAGTGTTCTTCAACTACATCAACACCATGCCCAAGGATGCGGCCACCGGCCTGCCGGTGATCGGCAAGCTCGATGCCCAGTGGTACAGCACCAAGTCCTTCCAGGCAGTCAGTGCCAACTGATACCGGAGCCTGGTTCTGACTGAAAAGGCCGCACAGGAACGCCCTGTGCGGCCTTTCTTGATGGAAAGCGCGTGGTTTCAGGTTTTCAGGTTCCAGCCGGTGGCGGCGGGGGACGCTGGCCATCGGTGCCGGCGGGGCGTTCGGGCCGTGCCGACAGCACTCCCTCGTGCAACTGGCATTTTGCGGAGACTTCGCGTGTGGCACCGTCGCGCCCCGGCAAGGTCAGAGATACGGTACCCCCTTCCGACTTGCCACTGCACGCCTCGATGAATGCCTGTGGCGGCGGGCCTCGACGGCCATCGGGTCTGGGCTCTGGTGGTTGCTGTGCCGAGGCGATGGATGCCAGCCCCATGCACAGCACGCCGATGGTGGCACTCGCCACAGAAAAAATGCGTGTCATACAGACTCCTTGAAAAATGCGGGAGATTCCATTATTGATGGCGACTCTCTCTGGCAAGAGGCTTCATCGGGGGCTTTTACCGGAGTTTTACGCCCGGTTCACACGCGATACCCGGCCTTGACAGAGGGGCCACGTCCACCAGCGTGCTGGCGGTCAGTGGCTTTACCAGGCTTTACCGAAGCGATGCCCAGCCATCACATTCGGCGACCACAATGGAAACGCCGAAAGCATGGACAGGCATGGGCCTGCTTCCAGTGAACCAAAAGGAGTCCGACGATGATCGACCGCAGGAAATGGATGGCCACCGCCTTGGCCAGTGCGCTGGTGGCCGTGCCCACATGGGGCCTGGCACAGCCCGGTGATGAGCGGGAATCGCACAGAAAGCAACCGCAGACCCAGCAGCAGGCTGCCAAGCCGCAGCACAAGAAGCAGGAGCCACAGCAGGACAGGCGCAAGGCGGACAACCAGCAGCCCAAAAAGGCAGAGCCTGCCAGAAAAGCCACCCGACCTGTAGAGAAGAAGGCTGAGACGAGACGGGGTGCAGGCCCGCAGCGCAATCTGCATTCGGGCGACCGCCTGTCCCAGAACCACCGCCGTCCACAGTATGTGGTGGATGACTGGCGCGGGCACAAGCTCCCGCCCCCCGGACGGGGGCAGCAGTGGGTACAGGTGGGAGCCGACTATGTGCTGATCGCCATTGCCACCGGCATCATTGCCAGCGTGGTGCTGGGACACTGATCGCCTGCCATCAAAAAACCGCCCCTTGTTGGAGCGGTTGCATGGCAAGAAAGTGTGCAAGGCAGGGGGTCAATGCCCCTGCGAAGGGGGTTTGGCTGGGCTGGCCACAGGCTCCCGATCTTCCTTGCGATTGATGAACAATGCCCAGATGGCAATGAACAGCGCGGCAATGACCGGCCCTGCCACAAAGCCCGTCAGGCCGAACAATGACAGACCGCCCAGCGTGGACAGCAGCACCAGGTAGTCTGGCATCTTGGTTTCCTTGCCCACCAGAATGGGGCGCAGGATATTGTCCACCAGGCCAATCACCCCCACGCCCACCACAATCATGATGATGCCCTTGACGATGGAGCCTGTCGCCAGCAGGTAAATCGCCACAGGCCCCCAGACCAGACCGGCTCCCACGGCAGGCAGAAGGGACAGAAAGGCCATCACCACCCCCCACATCATGGGCCCCTGAATGCCCAGTGCCAGGAACATCAGGCCGCCCAGCGACCCCTGCACGGCTGCCACCGTGATGTTGCCCTTGATGGTGGCCTTGACCACCGAGGTGAACTTGTTGGCCAGATTGCCCAGGTGATCCTTTTGCATGGGAATGGCGCGGCGCATATGCCCCATGATGTGCGCGCCGTCCCGGAAGCAGAAGAACAGCAGGTACATCATCAGGAAGAACGAAATGGCAAACTGCATGGTGTTCTGGCCGATGTTCACCGCACGCGTGTACACCACCGACAGGGCCTGTGTGGCCACTTCTGCCATCTTTTGCTGCACCTCGTCCAGCCCGTCAAGGCCGAAGCGGTTGAGCCATTGCCACACCCATTCCGGCGTGGCATCGCTGATCTGTTGCAGATACTGGTCGAATGAGTTGCCGCCGCTGGTCATGCGGCCGTAGAACGACAGCACCTCCTGCACCAGCGAAATGCCCACCAGCACCAGCGGAATGATGACAATCAGGGTACAGACCAGCAGCGTCGTCACCGAAGCCAGATTGGTTCTGCCGGGCATGCGCCTCAGAATCTTCTGGTGAATCGGCCAGAACAGCACGGCCAGCGTGGCCGCCCAGAAAATGGCCGAATAAAAAGGCTCCAGCAGAATGAAGAAGCCAATCGTCACGGCGATCAGGGCAGCAATGAAGGCACGGCTTTGCAGGGTTTCTTGTGAGTTCATGGCAATCCATGCGAAATGATGCGGAAAAACAATGGACAGGGCACGCAGGAGGCTGGAAAACACGCTCATGCCTGACCATGAAATGTAGGCCATCCGGTGGCGAAAGTCACGCTGCCCAGTGGCAAGCACAGGGCCATTGCGCCCGGCCGCAGCCGATGCGATGGCTGTGTGCTGGATGCGGTTATGGCGCAAGGCTGTCTGGGCATGGAGGAGGGAAATTTATACTGCCTGTTTTTTGTCTGCCGCATGGGTGTGCGGCAGACCCGGAAAGGGCAACAGCATGATTCTCGATGAGCGGACTTACGCCATTCACCCGGCACATGTGCGCGAATACCTGGACATCTATGCCGAGGAAGGCATGGCCTTGCAGGTGTCGCATCTGGGGCATCTGGTGGGCTGGTTCACCACCGATACGGGTGTGGTGAACGAGGTGGTGCATGTGTGGCGTTACGAGAATCTGGGCGAGCGCGAACGCCGTCGCGCCGCGCTGGAGGCTGACCCACAGTGGCAGACCTTTCGCCGCAAGACCTCGGGCTTTGTGCAGAGCATGCGCAGCCGCATTCTGCGCCCCACGGCATTTTCACCGATGCAATGAATACGATGGCTCCTGCGGCAGCCCTGAATCCTGTCGCCCGACGGGCCTCGCAGGCTCTGCGCGCACTGGAGGCAGTGCTGGGCGTGGCCGGGGCAGCGTTGTTGGCGGTTTTGTTGCTGCTGGTGATGGCCTCGGTAGTGTTGCGCTATGGCTTCGGCACGGGCTGGGTGGGTGCGGAAGATGCGGCCATCTGGCTGCATGTGGCCTTGATTGCCGTGGGCGCGCCACTGGCTTTGCACAGTACGCTGGCCTTGCGGCTGGTGGGTGTGCGCGACCGTCTGCCCGAATGGGCACAGCCGCTTGCCGATGGGCTGGCCGATGCCTGCGTGCTGCTCAGCGCACTGGTGATCGCGCTGGGCGGTAGCCGGATGGTGGGCATGATTGGCGGCATTTCGCCCGCCCTGGGCCTGCCGCAATGGCTGCGCTTTGCCTTGTTTGCGGGCAGCGGCGTATTGATGCTGGCCCTGGTGCTGTTGCGCCATCTGGCACAGGGGCGCGTCTGGTCGCTGCTGTGTGCTGCGGGACTGGCTGTTCTGGCCTATGGCGTGGGGCAGTGGGGCCACTGGCCGCTGGATGCACCCAGTTCGCTGGTGTTGGCGGTGTTTGCCCTGCTGGGGTTGCTGGTGGGCGCACCCTTGCCCCATGCGTTTCTGGCCGCCGCGTACCTGGCCATTCCCTGGGGCAGCAGCCTGCCGGAACCCGCGCTGGTACACAACGTGGTCACGGGCATGTCGCGCTTTCTGTTGCTGGCCATTCCGTTTTTCCTGCTGGCCGGGGTGTGGCTGACCCAGTCCGGCATGGCAGCGCGGCTGGTGCGGCTATCCAGCGCGCTGGTCGGGCACTGGCGTGGCGGGCTGGCGCAGACCACCTTGCTCAGCAGTGTGCTGTTTTCCGGGGCATCGGGTTCTTCGGTGGCGAATGCGGCATTCGGCACGGCCACGTTCTACCCGGAACTGGTGCGCCACGGCTATCGGCCCGAGCGTGCCGGGGCGATTGTGGCCGCCACGGCAGTGCTGGACAATGTGATTCCCCCTTCGATTGCCTTCCTGATGCTGGCCGCAGCCACCCAGTTGTCGGTAGGGCGTTTGCTGGTGGGCGGTGTGCTGGCGGGACTGGTGATGGCCGTGATGCTGGGGCTGGCCATGCGCCTGACAGCCCCTTGCGCCACGCAAGCCGGTGCAGGTGGCACGCGCCCCAGAGCGGATGGGGCACAGGTGCGCAGCGCGGCAGTTGCAGCCATTCCCGCGTTGGGGCTGGGGGTGATTGTGGTGCTGGGCATCCGCATGGGCGTGGTCACCACCACGGAGGCCGCAGCCGTGGCAGCCTGCTACACCTTGCTGCTGGGCTGGGGGGCACGGCTGGGATGGCGTGGGCTGTACCACGGCCTGCGCCAGGCGGCAGGCGAGGCCGCTGCCATCGGTATGCTGATCGGCACTGCCGGGCCGCTGGCGTTCGCACTGGCGGTGGATGGCCTCTCCAGCCAGTGGGTGGCCACGCTGGCGCAGTGGGGCACGCATCCGGCATGGGTGCTGTTGCTCATCTGCGGCCTGTTGCTGCTGCTGGGACTGGTGCTGGATACCGGCGCAGCCATTTTGCTGCTGGCCCCCTTGCTGTTGCCACTGGCGGTGCAGGCGGGCATTGACCCGGTGGCCTTTGGCGTGATTGTGGTCGTGACGCTGATGATCGGTGGCCTGACCCCACCCTGTGGCATGCTGATTCTGGTCGTCAGCGGCCTCAGCGGTGTGCCCGCCACAGCCATGTTCCGCGCGGTCTGGCCGTATGTGCTGGCCTTGCTGGCGGCACTGGCCCTGCTGTGCGCCGCAGCCCTGTGGTTGCCGCCGTTATTTTGAAATACCAAGAAAAGGAGCAATTTGATGGGTTTGAACCGACGCACGTTTGTGCACCGCATGGCGACACTCGCTGCCATGGCAGGAACGACTGGAATGGCACTGAATCGCCCGGCCCATGCCGCCAAGGCCACGACGGTGACGGTGGCCTCGCTGCTGGGGGATGACAAGCCGGAGACGCGCATCTGGCACCGATTTGCCGAACTGGTGCAGCAGCGGTTGCCCGGTGCATTCCGCTTCAATATCGTGAAAAATGCCGCATTGGGTGGCGAGCGGGAGGTGGCCGAAGCCATCCGGCTGGGCGCGGTGCAGGCCAGCCTCTCCACGGTATCGGCCCTGTCGGCCTGGGTGCCTGAAGCGCAGGTGCTGGATTTGCCCTTCCTGTTCCAGGATGCCGCCCATGTGCAGCGGGCCACCGAAGGCGCGCCGGGGCAACGCTTGCAGCAACGGTTCGCAAGCCAGCAATTCGTGGTGCTGGCCTATATCAACTATGGGGCACGCCATTTGCTGACCAAGACCCCCATCACCACACCCGATGGCTTGCGCGGCCTGCGTTTTCGCAGCGTCCAGAGCGCGCTGCATACGCAGCTGTGGTCGGCCTACGGGGCCATTCCCACTGGCATCCCGATCCCGGAAACCTACAACGCACTGGCCAATGGCGTGGTCGAGGCAATGGACTTGACCCAATCGGCCTACGCGGGGTTTCGCCTCTACGAAGTCGTGCCCTGCCTGACCGAAACCGCTCATATCTGGGCGACTGGCGTGGTGTATTTCTCGCAGTCCTTCTGGAGCCGGTTGTCGCCCGAACAGCAGGCGGTGTTCCAGGCTGCCGCCCGCGAAGCCGCGCAGACTTTCAACACCCTGATGCAGGCCGATGAAGCTGTGTCCATGCAGATTGCGCAGGCGGCAGGGGCGCAGGTGCTGCCCGCCGAGAACCGCCCGGCCTGGGAAGCCGGGGCACATGCCGTCTGGGAAAAAATGGCCGATGCCGTGGGTGGCGAGGCCGCGATTGCCGACATCCGCGCACTGGCCAAAGCAGGTGGCTGATGGCGCACGCATGCACGCTCTGCCGGTAGCAACGGGAATTTGCGGCACAATACAGCCATACTCCCATTGGGTTTCCCGATTGTTACAACAGGCATAACAGGCCAACCCCACCGATCCATGACCTCTTCCGCGCTCGTTCCCACCCAGCACAGCAGCCGCATTGCCGAAGTCAGCCGCGACACGGCCGAAACCCGCATTCATGTGCGGGTGAATCTCGATGGCAGTGGTATCAGCAACCTGCACACCGGCATCGGCTTCTTCGATCACATGCTCGACCAGATTGCCCGCCACGGCCTGATCGATCTGGACGTGCATTGCCAGGGCGATCTGCACATTGATGGGCACCACACCGTAGAAGATGTGGGCATCACGCTGGGGCAGGCGATTGCCCGTGCCGTGGGCGACAAGAAAGGTCTGCGCCGCTACGGCCACGCCTATGTGCCGCTGGATGAAGCCCTCAGCCGCGTGGTCATCGATCTCTCCGGTCGGCCCGGCCTGCATTTCCACATTCCCTTCACCAGTGGCATGATCGGCCAGTTCGACACCCAACTGGCCTATGAATTCTTCCAGGGCTTTGCCAACCACGCATTGGCTACCGTGCATGTGGACAACCTCAAGGGCATCAACGCCCACCATCAGGCCGAGACTGCATTCAAGGCGTTTGGCCGCGCCTTGCGCATGGCCGTGGAGCAGGATGCCCGCATGGTCGGCGTGATTCCTTCCACCAAGGGCGTACTCTGAAACCGCTTCGCTCCCTGATACTGACCTATTTTTTCCCGAATTCCTGATTCTCGATGACTGATTCCTCCAAAACCCTGGTGGTGGTCGATTACGGCTCCGGCAACCTGCGCTCGGTCTGGCAGGCGGCGGTGCATGCGGCGGCAGACACTCCCTGGCAGGTCACGCTCAGCAACGACCCTGCCATCTTGCGCGCGGCCAACCGCATCATCCTGCCGGGGCAGGGCGCGATGGCCGACTGCATGCGCGAGTTGCGCGCCTCGGGCCTGCTGGAGCCGGTGTTGCAGGCCGCGCAGAGCAAGCCGCTGTTCGGGGTCTGCGTGGGCATGCAGATGCTGCTGGAGCACAGCGAGGAGGGCGATACGCCCTCGCTGGGCCTGATTCCGGGGCGGGTGCGGCGTTTTGCGCTGGAAGGGCGGTTGCAGCCCGATGGCAGCCGCTACAAAATCCCGCAAATGGGTTGGAACCGCGTGCACCGCAGTGCGGCCCATCCGAATCACCCCATGTGGCAGGGCATTGCCGATGGCAGCTGGTTCTACTTCGTCCACAGCTATTATGCCCAGCCCGACCGCCCGGAGCATTGCGCCGGATACACCGAATATGGCGAACCATTCGCCTCGGCCATTGTGCGCGACAACCTTTTTGCGACACAATTTCACCCCGAAAAAAGTGCCGACCAGGGCATCGCGCTGTACCGCAACTTCCTGCGCTGGCAGCCATGAAGCCATGATTGGTGGCTGTGGCGTTTTCTTCCGCTTTCCTTTCCATCAACCCCGTGCGCACGCTGCGCCGCTCACACTGTCTGATCTCCCATGCTTCTGATTCCTGCAATTGACCTCAAGGATGGCCACTGCGTTCGCCTCGTGCAAGGCGATATGGATCAATCCACCACTTTCGGCGAGGAACCCGCGCTGGTGGCGCGCCGCTGGCTCAACGAAGGCGCGAGGCGGCTGCATCTGGTCGATCTGAACGGCGCGTTCGCGGGCAAGCCCCGCAATCTGTTGGCCATCAAGTCCATCCTGAAAGAGGTGGACGAGCGCATCCCCGTGCAACTGGGCGGCGGCATCCGCGATCTGGACACCATCGAGCAGTACATCGACAGCGGCATCAGCTACGTCATCATCGGCACGGCGGCGGTGAAGAACCCCGGTTTCCTGCGCGATGCGTGCAGTGCCTTCGGCGGCCATATCATCGTCGGCATCGATGCCAAGGACGGCAAGGTGGCCACCGATGGCTGGAGCAAGATCACCGGCGTGGATGTGGTCGATCTGGCCCGCAAGTTCGAGGACTATGGCATCGAGTCCATCATCTACACCGACATTGGCCGCGATGGCATGCTCACCGGCATCAATGTGGAGGCCACCGTGCGCCTGGCGCAGGCCGTGGACGTGCCGATCATCGCATCGGGCGGACTGTCGGGCATTGCGGACATCGAGCAACTGGTAGCCGTGGAGCACGAAGGAGTGGAAGGCGTGATCTGTGGCCGCTCCATCTACACCGGCGCGCTGGATTTTGCCAAGGCGCAGGAACGCGCCGACGAACTGGCCGCCACGCTGTAACGCTGCCTACCCAGGCGGGCAGACCGGCACGCGCTGCCGCCCGCCTTGCTACTCTTACCAACAAAACATAGCGGCAATCCATGTGCATTGCCAAGGAGCAGGCTGTCATGCTGGCCAAACGGATTATTCCCTGCCTGGATGTCACGGGCGGGCGCGTGGTCAAGGGCGTCAATTTCGTGGAATTGCGCGATGCGGGCGACCCCGTGGAAATTGCCGCCCGCTACAACGAGCAGGGCGCGGATGAACTCACCTTCCTCGACATCACCGCCACCAGCGATGGCCGCGACCTGATTCTGCCCATCATCGAGGCCGTGGCCTCGCAGGTCTTCATTCCGCTGACCGTGGGCGGCGGGGTGCGCACCGTGGCCGATGTGCGCCGCCTGCTCAATGCCGGAGCCGACAAGACCAGCTTCAATTCAGCGGCCATCGCCAACCCGCAAGTCATCAGCGAGGCTTCCGACAAATACGGCTCGCAGTGCATCGTGGTGGCCATCGATGCCAAGCGACGCAGTGCCGAGGCCCAACAGCAGCCCGATGCCAGCGGCCAGCCACGCGGCCCCGGCTGGAATGTGTTCAGCCACGGTGGCCGCAAGGATACCGGGCTGGATGCCGTGCAATGGGCGCGGGAGATGGCGCAGCGCGGCGCGGGTGAGTTGCTGCTGACCAGCATGGACCGGGATGGCACCAAGGCCGGTTTCGATCTGGAGCTGACCCGCACCATCAGCGACGCGGTCGGCATTCCCGTCATTGCCTCTGGCGGTGTGGGCACGCTGGAGCATCTGGCAGAGGGCGTGACCCAAGGAGGCGCGGACGCAGTACTGGCCGCCAGCATCTTCCACTTTGGCACCTACACGGTGCAGCAGGCCAAGGAATACATGGCCAGTCGCGGAATTCCCGTGCGCCTGTGAGCGCGGCCAGCGCAAGCGTGGGATTTTTGGAAAGAAACACGATGACAGCAACAAACCACACCGCCGATGCCGCATGGCTGGATGCCGTGCGCTGGGATGACAAGGGGCTGGTTCCGGTGATCGCCCAGGAACAGGGCACGGGCGACGTGCTCATGTTCGCCTGGATGAACCGCGAGGCACTGGCTGCCACCGCCGCACGCGGCCAGGCCGTGTACTACAGCCGCTCACGAGGCAAGCTCTGGCACAAGGGCGAGGAGTCGGGGCATTTTCAGCAAGTCCACGAAATTCGCCTCGATTGCGACAACGATGTGGTGCTGCTGACCATCACCCAGCACGGCCATGCTCCGTCGATTGCCTGCCACACTGGCCGCCACAGTTGCTTTTTCCAGAAACTGGAACACGGCCAGTGGCAGACCGTGGAGCCGGTGCTCAAAGACCCCGGCAGCATTTATGGCTGATGGAGTGAGGCATCTGCGGCTTCAGTTGCCGGTTCAGTTCAGATCGGCCTTGAGGTAGCGTGCGCCGGGGTAGGGGTTGAAGTAGTACGGCTCCACTTCGGCAAAGCCCAGCTCTTCGTAGAGGGCGCGGGCGGTTTCCATTTCGTTGAGCGTATCGAGCAGAATGCACGAATAGCCCGCGATATGGGCAAACTCCACAATCGCCTCGCTCAACTGCCGACCCAGGCCAAAGCCCCTGAACGCCTTGCGCACATACAGGCGTTTCATCTCGCAGGCGTTGGAGTAATGCGTATTGAACAGCGGCCGCAGGGCACAGCAGCCTGCCAGCAGGCCATCGATGCGGGCGAGGTAAATCACGCCGGAGGGTTCGGCATAGTCGCCGGGGAGGGTGTCGAGTTCGTGCTCAAAGTTCTGAAAGGCCAGGTCCAGTTCCAGGCTCTGGGCGTATTCCTCGAACAGCAAGCGCGCATCGTCCATATCCTGGGGGCTACGGGCAATGTGCAGGTCAATCGTTTGCGCTTCCATGTCTAGGCCTTGCGGCGGTGGTGGGTGAATGCAGAAAAAAGGGTGGGGTCAGTCTGGAGATGGCAGCAGTTTCTCGATGCTGGCATGCAGCCGCGCCATGTCTGGTGGCCCCACATAACGCCGCACGATGCGGCCCTCGGGGTCGAGCAGAAAACTGGTGGGGGTGGCACGGACATCGGCCCAGTCGCGGGCAATCGAACCATCCCGGTCGAATGCCACATCAAAAGGCAGTTGCCGACTTTGGGCAAAATGCTGTACATATTCGGGCCGGTCGTAGGACATGGCCACGGCCACGGTATCGTAGCCCCGGCTTTTGAATTTCTCGTGCGTGGCCGCCAGGGCCGGCATCTCTGCCACGCAACTCGTGCAACTGGTGGCCCAGAAGTTCACCAGTGTCACCTTCCCCTGAAAATCATGGGTATGCCGCACGCTGCCATCCAGCAGCAGGAATGCCGAGGCAGGAGCCGCCACGGCAGTGGGGCGCAACACCAGCCACAGGGCCGTGGCCAGCAGAACCAGCAAGATCAGGGAAAGCAGGTTTTTTTTCAGAAGATGGGTCATGTCAGCAGCGTGGGCCGGAGCCGCACTCCCGGTACAGAAAACCATTGTAAGGAGTGTGACCCGCAAGGCCAATGCCAGTATGCCCCAAACCTTGCGGGCCTGCTTGTCATAATTCCGGGAAGCTGGTTGTTTAGGCCCTGATAAACATCAGCGAATCAGGGCAATTCCTGCTCCCGCTGCGTGGCCGGCGGAACAGGGTGGAAGATAATACAGGTCATGAATGACTCCCGGATTTTGATTGTGGCGCACAGTCCGCTGGCCAGTGCGTTGCTGCAATGCGCCTTGCATGTATTTCCTGACTGTGGCCAGTATGTTGCCGCGCTGGATGTACAGGCCGATGAGCATCCGCAGGAGTCCCTGGATCGTGCCTTGCAGCAACTGGCGCGACTGCCTGTTGGTGAAGCCGCTTGCGTTGGTCATGCCGCACCGTTGCTCGTCCTGACCGATCTGTTCGGGGCCACGCCCTCGAATGTGGCGCACCGACTGGCCGCCCTGAGCCTGGCAGGGGTATCCGCCGTCCGGGTGATCGCCGGGGTCAATCTGCCCATGCTGGTGCGGGCCATCAGCTATCGCCACGAGCCACTGGCCGACTGGGTGGAGCGGGCCGTGTCCGGCGGGGTCAATGGGGTTCTGGCACTGCCGGAGACTTCCGTTCAGGCCACCCAATTCCAACAACACCATTCCCATGATCCGCAGCAAAACCACCATCATCAATAAACTCGGTCTTCACGCGCGTGCCTCGGCCAAGCTGACCAAACTGGCAGGCAGTTTCCCCTGCCAGGTCTGGATGAGCCGCAATGGCAGGCGCATCAATGCCAAGAGCATCATGGGTGTGATGATGCTGGCCGCCGGGATTGGCTCGGAGGTGGAACTGGAGACCGATGGCGATCAGGAGCAGCAGGCCATGGATGCCTTGCTGGCATTGATTGCCGACCGCTTTGGCGAAGGTGAGTGAGGCCCACTGACTCACTCCCGCATACCGTACCGCATGGCCCGTCATGCCGTGCTTGCAGCCGCTCAAGGAGAGCCACTTGAAGAAGATGATTCAGGGCATTGCCGTCTCGCGCGGCATTGCCATTGGTCGCGCCGTTCTGTTTGGGGCCGACAATCTGGATGTGAAGCGTTATCTGATCGTGCCGCCACTGATTCCCCAGGAAATCGAACGCCTGCAACAGGGGTTGAATCAGGCCGTTGGTGAGTTGCAGGCCGTGCAGGCCAGCCTTCCGGCGGCAGAGCCGGCCTCTGCCGAACTGCTGGCCTTGCTCGACGTGCATCTGATGCTGTTGCAGGACGAGACACTGAAGCAGTCCGTGCAGGGCTGGATTGTGCAACGCCACTACAACGCCGAATGGGCATTGGTCAAGCACTACGAAACGCTGGTGCAGGAGTTCGACCGCATGGACGACCCCTATCTGCGCGAACGCAAGGCCGATCTGGCGCAGTTGATGGGCCGGGTGTTGCGTTTCATGAAGCAGAGCAGTCCGTCATCCAAGGACGCAGCCAAGCCTGCGGTTCCCGATGCCACTGGTGCTGCCAGGGACGAAACACCGTTGATTGTGGTGGCACACGATCTGGCACCGGCGGACATGCTGCATTTTCGCCACGGCACATTTGCCGGATTTGTCACCGAGGTGGGCGGCTCCACGTCGCATACCGCCATCGTGGCACGCAGCATGGACATCCCTGCCGTGGTGGGTGCGCGCAAGGCGATTGAGTCTATTAGGGCGGATGACTGGCTGGTGGTGGAGGCGGGCACTGGGCGCGTCATCGTCGCACCCGACGCAGCCGAACTGGCCAGCTATCGCCAGCAGCAACAGCACGAGCAGCAAGTGCGCGAACGTCAGTCGCAGTTGCAGCACACCCCTGCCGTCACACGCGATGGCGAAAAAATCAGCTTGCAGGCCAACATCGAACTGCCCACCGACACGGTGGCGGCACTGGAGCATGGAGCCGATGGCATTGGCCTGTTTCGCAGCGAATTCCTGTTCATGGGGCGCACGGGCGACTTGCCCGATGAAGAAGAACAGTACCAGGCGTACCGGCAGGCGGTGGAAGGAATGGGGGGCTTGCCCGTGACCATTCGCACCGTGGACATTGGCGCAGACAAGCCTCTGGGCAAGGGCCGCCAGGGCGCGTTGCAACCTTCGGCACTGGGTTTGCGGGCCATTCGCTGGTCATTGGCCGAACCGGTCATGTTCCGCGCCCAATTGCGCGCGCTGTTGCGTGCTGCCTGCCACGGGCCGGTGAACATCCTCATCCCCATGCTGGCGCAGCAGGCCGAGATTGAACAGGTGCTGGCCCAACTGGAACAGGCTCGGCAGGAACTGCGCGATACCGGTGTGGCCTTTGGCCCCATTCAATTGGGAGCCATGATCGAAGTGCCAGCGGCAGCCCTGATGATCGATCAGTTCCTGGACGTGTTCGACTTCGTCTCCATCGGCACCAACGACCTGACACAGTACACCCTCGCCATCGACCGCGCCGATGAAAGCGTCGCGCATCTGTTTGACGCGCTGCATCCGGCGGTGCTGCGCCTGATTGCCCATGTCATCGACCGCTGTCGCCAGCGCGGCAAGAAAGTCAGCGTCTGTGGCGAGATGGCAGGCGAGCCGGCCATCACCCATTTGCTGCTGGGCATGGGACTGCGTATTTTCTCGTCCCATCCGGCGCAAATCCTTGCAGTCAAGGAGCAGGTGCTGTGTGCCGATACCCGTGCCCTGCAAACCTGGGCACAGGAGGTTCTGGCCAGCAACGACCCCCGCCGTCTTATGCCTGTGCGCTGAACGCGCTTGCTTGCCAATTTGCGTCAAAAATTTCATATTGCGAGAAAAAGTTCGCCAAATGGGAATTTCCTTATTGCGATGCAGCATCGGCATTTCATTGAACACAAATCTCATCCACATTAAGAAAAATTTTGGTAAGTGTTTGATTTTTAATCATATAAAAATAAGTCTTATATAAGACATAAGATGTAAGGTATCGGTAGAATTCAAACCGTTCCCTTCATCTTCGTTTTTTCATTTGCCCTTGAGGAGTCACACATGTCCAACCAACTGACCCGCGAACAACAGATCGCTGCCCTGGAAAAGGAATGGGCCGAAAGCCCCCGCTGGAAAAGCGTCAAGCGCGCCTATTCCGCAGCCGATGTGGTGCGTCTGCGCGGCAGCCAGCAAATCGAGTACACCCTGGCCAAGCAAGGTGCCGAAAAGCTCTGGGAGCGTGTCAATGGCGGAGCCAAGAAAGGCTATGTGAACGCATTCGGTGCCATCACCGCCGGTCAGGCCATGCAGCAGGCCAAGGCCGGTCTGGAAGCCGTGTACCTGTCGGGCTGGCAAGTGGCCGCTGACGGCAACACGTCCGAAACCATGTACCCCGACCAGTCGCTGTACGCCTACGACTCCGTCCCTACCATGGTGCGCCGCATCAACAACACCTTCAAGCGCGCCGATGAAATCCAGTGGGGCCGTGGCATTGGCCCTGGCGATGAAGGCTTCATCGACTACTTCCTGCCCATCGTGGCCGATGCAGAAGCCGGTTTCGGCGGCGTGCTCAACGCCTTCGAACTGATGAAGAACATGATCGTCGCTGGTGCTGCTGGCGTCCACTTTGAAGACCAGCTCGCTGCCGTCAAGAAGTGCGGCCACATGGGTGGCAAGGTGCTGGTTCCGACCCAGGAAGCCATCGAGAAACTGGTTGCCGCCCGCTTTGCCGCCGACGTGATGGGCGTGCCCACCATCGTGCTGGCCCGTACCGACGCAGAAGCCGCCAACCTCATCACCTCCGACTACGATGCCAACGACAAGCCATTCCTGACCGGCGAACGCACCCAGGAAGGTTTCTACCGCGTCAAGAACGGTCTGGAGCAAGCCATCAGCCGTGGCGTGGCCTACGCTCCCTACGCCGATCTGGTGTGGTGCGAAACCGGCGTGCCTGACATCGGCTTTGCCCGTGAATTTGCCCAGGCCGTGCTGGCCGCCAACCCCGGCAAGCTGCTGTCCTACAACTGCTCACCTTCTTTCAACTGGAAGAAGAACCTCAACGACAGCCAGATTGCTTCCTTCCAGGAAGACCTGTCGGCACTGGGCTACAAGTACCAGTTCATCACGCTGGCCGGTATCCACGTCAATTGGTACAACACCTTCCAGTTCGCCCACGCCTATGCCCGTGGCGAAGGCATGAAGCACTACGTGGAACAGGTGCAGGAGCCTGAATTCGCAGCTCGCGAACAAGGCTACACGTTCGTGTCGCACCAGCAGGAAGTCGGCGCAGGCTACTTCGACGACGTGACCACCGTCATCCAGGGAGGCTCCTCCAGCGTGAAGGCCCTGACCGGCTCCACCGAAGAAGAGCAGTTCCACTGACAAACGACCATCACTCACCCAGGACTGCGCTGGCGCAGCCTTGGGGGTAAAGTGATTGTGTCCACAGAACCGGCCTTGTGCCGGTTTTGTTTTGGGCGTGTGGTGCGAGTGTGCAGCAGGGAGGAAAACTGCCGGTAAAATCAGCCATCTATCCCCACATGAAACCACACCCCAGACGAGGCTTTGACATGTCCTTCTTCGCACGCCCCCACTACCGTTCCGAAGCCACCCAGTTCATCGACCAGCTCAAGGAGCAAAAACCGCATCTGGACGAACAGCAAGTCGCCGGGCGCGGCCTGCTCTGGGACAAAAGTGTGGATCGCCAGCTCTGGCAGGAGTACCGCGCTGGCAAAGTATCCCAAAAGCCGTATGTCTACCAGACCAACGCAGGCGAAACCGCCGAATGATGCCGGGTGAGCACCGCTTCCCCTGCTGATACCGTGCCGGAGGCAAAGCCAGAAGAAGTGGCATCCGGCACCGCGCATGCCAACACCGACGACGCAACCGCTGTCACCGCTTTCGCCCGGCTCTATGGCGAGCCGCTGTTTGAACTGCCCGCCGATCTCTACATCCCGCCCGACGCGCTGGAAATTTTCCTGGAGGCATTCGAAGGCCCACTGGATCTGCTGCTGTACCTGATCCGTCGGCAGAACTTCAACATCCTCGACATTCCGATGGAGCCGCTGACGCGGCAATACATGGACTATGTGCAGGAAATCCGCAGCCACAACCTCGAACTGGCCGCCGATTACCTGCTGATGGCAGCCATGCTGATCGAAATCAAATCGCGCATGCTGCTGCCACGCCCGCCTGTGGTCAATGAGGAAGAGGCCGAAGACCCGCGCGCACAACTGGTGCGGCGGCTGCTGGAATACGAAAAAACCAAGCAGGCCGCCCAGCAACTGGCCGTCTTGCCACAGCAGGGACGGGACTTCTGGTGTGCCAGTGCCCATGTGCCCACCCACGAAGCCCCGGTGGCACTGCCCACCGTCACGCCCGAAGCCCTGCAACGCGCCTGGCAGGCCATCGTGCGGCGCAGCAAGCTGCTGGCGCACCACACCATCACGCGCGAAAAGCTCAGTGTCCGCGAATACATGAGCCGGGTCTTGCGCACGCTGCAAGGCCATCCCTATGTGGAATTCGAAAAACTTTTCGATGCCAGCCACAGCGTTCCGGTACTGGTCGTCACGTTCGTTGCCCTGCTGGAGCTGGGCAAGGAAAACCTCATCGAAATCGTGCAGGCCGAAGCCTTCGCGCCTATTTATGTGATGGTGCGCACTGTGTGAATTGCGCAAGTGTGGCAGCAGGAATGATTCCGACACACAGCATCAAAAGCAACCAGACCACTGCTGTGAGGACTTGCATTGCACGGTCGTCACAGGCCGCCGACAATGGCAGACATTCACAGAACAGGCGGGGGCAGGGCACAGGCATTGGCCACATGCTCCCACGCCAGCGGTCGCTCCACCAGAAAGGGTATGCCATGATCGGCGATAAGAAAGTCATGCAGAGTCTGCAATCCCAGCTCAAGATCGAGCTGACAGCCATCAACCAGTATTTCGTGCATTACCGGATGCTGGAACACTGGGGCTTTTCCGAGCTGGGCAAAAAAGAATACAAGGCATCCATCCACGCCATGAAGTACACCGACCGCCTGATGGAGCGAGTCTTCATCCTCGACGGCCTGCCCAACCTGCAAGACCTGGGCAAACTGCGCATCGGCGAAACCGTGGAAGAACTGCTGGAATGCGATCTGGCACTGGAATATGAATCGCAGAAAAACCTGCGCGACGGCATCATCGCCTGCGAAGAAGTGCTCGACTACGTCTCTCGTGACACCTTGCGCCGCCTGCTGGAAGAAACCGAGGAACGCATCGATTACCTCGATACACAACTGGCCCTGATCCAGAAAATCGGCCCGGAAAACTACATGCAATCGCAACTGGGTGAGGCTGAAGCGCATTGAGTTACCACCGTACGGCAGTAAAAGTTGTTGAGGATTCTTTCATTTATCTTTGCAGCTTCTGCTGCCTATTCGGCGGTGAACGAAAAAGAGCTGCTCGAAATCTGGGAATCTGGGGCGACCATTCCTAAGCTGCCTATTCGGCAGTGAACGCGCAGAATTAACCGCGGCTTTTTCCCCGTAGTTTCTAAGCTGCCTATTCGGCAGTGAACACGTCCCACGCGCATACCATCGGCTGTTCTTCTTTCTAAGCTGCCTATTCGGCAGTGAACGAATTACATTGCCAGCCGCATCTTATGACGATTTTCTAAGCTGCCTATTCGGCAGTGAACCTTCCGCTTTTATCAAAGGCGTCCGTATTTATTTTCTAAGCTGCCTATTCGGCAGTGAACTTTTTACAGTGGGCTTTCGCCATCGGCGTATTTTTCTAAGCTGCCTATTCGGCAGTGAACAGTGCAATCACCAAGATGACGCTGCCATGCTGTTTCTAAGCTGCCTATTCGGCAGTGAACGCAGTCGTCTGATAATCCATCAGCACATTGTTTTTCTAAGCTGCCTATTCGGCAGTGAACATTTCACAAGCCGAAGCGGAAACGGTGATTCATTTCTAAGCTGCCTATTCGGCAGTGAACCTATGGCGTATGACCCCACAAGCGATCTGACTTTTCTAAGCTGCCTATTCGGCAGTGAACGACCAGTTGAAGGTGTTCAAAAAACGTCTTGATTTCTAAGCTGCCTATTCGGCAGTGAACGGCTGTG
>NZ_FQUZ01000025.1:7772-8283 GCF_900129055.1 Lampropedia hyalina DSM 16112 | reverse complement strand
GCTTTCTAAGCTGCCTATTCGGCAGTGAACGTCCAGGACGAAGGGCGTTAATGTTTTTTGTTTTTCTAAGCTGCCTATTCGGCAGTGAACTTGTCAATGTCTCTGCGTATTATCGACGGTCATTTCTAAGCTGCCTATTCGGCAGTGAACGGCAAGGACAAGGGCGTCCGCGTGGCCGCTGTTTTCTAAGCTGCCTATTCGGCAGTGAACGCTCGGCCACAACGTCCTGGGCGGCCGCATCTTTTCTAAGCTGCCTATTCGGCAGTGAACTGTATGGAATTTATCATTTCTAAACCGTACATTTTCTAAGCTGCCTATTCGGCAGTGAACCCAAAATCACTGCATTGGCCATTGTGATCGTCTTTCTAAGCTGCCTATTCGGCAGTGAACAGAACAGCGTAGCGCAGGCATTCCATTTCCTCTTTCTAAGCTGCCTATTCGGCAGTGAACGCGGCATCAACGCTGGCGGGCGGCAAGGGCGATTTCTAAGCTGCCTATTCGGCAGTGAACC
>NZ_FQUZ01000025.1:6208-7747 GCF_900129055.1 Lampropedia hyalina DSM 16112 | reverse complement strand
TTCCTCTTTCTAAGCTGCCTATTCGGCAGTGAACGCGGCATCAACGCTGGCGGGCGGCAAGGGCGATTTCTAAGCTGCCTATTCGGCAGTGAACCAGAGCATCGGCCAGTCGCTGGGCGGGCTGATTTTCTAAGCTGCCTATTCGGCAGTGAACGGTAGCAGTGCGCCGGTGGCTGCCAAGCGTTTTTTCTAAGCTGCCTATTCGGCAGTGAACACGGCAACCGCGCACGTTGCGGCGGTCGTTGCTTTCTAAGCTGCCTATTCGGCAGTGAACCCAACTTACCGAGGGCGCATCTCTCTTGGGTTTTTCTAAGCTGCCTATTCGGCAGTGAACTTCTCGATGTGCTGACGGATTTCGTCGATCTCTTTCTAAGCTGCCTATTCGGCAGTGAACCAGGTAGCCACCAAAGCGGATGCAAGTGCATTTTTCTAAGCTGCCTATTCGGCAGTGAACATTGAGGAGAAGCTGCAAAACGACCTGCGCATTTTCTAAGCTGCCTATTCGGCAGTGAACCGCTGCCGGGTCAGGGCCTGCGCGGCGGTGTCTTTCTAAGCTGCCTATTCGGCAGTGAACTCGTCGTCGCCGCGACTGCCGCCGTTCGGTATTTTCTAAGCTGCCTATTCGGCAGTGAACGACCCTGAAACCGGCGAGCCTCTCACCCGAGATTTCTAAGCTGCCTATTCGGCAGTGAACACGGCCTGCTCGCGCTGCTGCCGCTCCGTCTCTTTCTAAGCTGCCTATTCGGCAGTGAACTCGAAGTAAGGGCTTTCAGTTCAGCGGCCTTCTTTCTAAGCTGCCTATTCGGCAGTGAACCTGGGCCGCCTGCACGGCGTCAAATAGTGCGCTTTCTAAGCTGCCTATTCGGCAGTGAACCGTTCGAAAATAATATGCGTCTTGCAAGTACATTTCTAAGCTGCCTATTCGGCAGTGAACTGGACACGGCTGGTACAGTGACACTGCATCCATTTCTAAGCTGCCTATTCGGCAGTGAACTCATCAAGCTTCTTTTCGTCGCGCGGCAGTGTTTTCTAAGCTGCCTATTCGGCAGTGAACGCAACGGTTCTGGGAGATGCTCCAGTACGCCTTTTCTAAGCTGCCTATTCGGCAGTGAACGACAAGTCTTCGCCCGGCGCAGCCTGTTCAATTTTCTAAGCTGCCTATTCGGCAGTGAACAGGCATCTCGGGGCGCGCAGGCACGGGCTCATTTTCTAAGCTGCCTATTCGGCAGTGAACACCTTGCCCGCGACATTTGGCATCGTATGCAATTTCTAAGCTGCCTATTCGGCAGTGAACGCTCGCCTGATTGCCGCTGCGCCGGAGTTGCTTTTCTAAGCTGCCTATTCGGCAGTGAACCGGGACATCCAGTCCCGTCTGCTGCGCTGAGATTTCTAAGCTGCCTATTCGGCAGTGAACCCGAAAGGGGTAGCCCAGGACATCTACATCAATTTCTAAGCTGCCTATTCGGCAGTGAACTTCTACTTTTGACGACGACGAAGTTACTAAGCTTTCTAAGCTGCCTATTCGGCAGTGAACCGGTA
>NZ_FQUZ01000025.1:3327-4921 GCF_900129055.1 Lampropedia hyalina DSM 16112 | reverse complement strand
CTTTTCTAAGCTGCCTATTCGGCAGTGAACGCGTTCACCACTTTGGTGGGTCGCACCGACCTTTTCTAAGCTGCCTATTCGGCAGTGAACGTAAGCCTGGTCGTCCTTGCCGAACTTGACCATTTCTAAGCTGCCTATTCGGCAGTGAACATTGGAAACCGCTTGAGTCGTTTCATTCTGACTTTCTAAGCTGCCTATTCGGCAGTGAACGACGCGCTCACAGCTCAAATGACCGCGACGCTTTTCTAAGCTGCCTATTCGGCAGTGAACATATTCCATGACGTACCCGCCATCAGGCGGGCATTTCTAAGCTGCCTATTCGGCAGTGAACCTCCCGAGAAACCCCGGCCTTCAGGCCGGGGATTTCTAAGCTGCCTATTCGGCAGTGAACCGCTGGCGGGCGAGGGCCTCGGCAGCGGTGTCTTTCTAAGCTGCCTATTCGGCAGTGAACATAGACAACGACGAAACAAAACAACTTGCAAATTTCTAAGCTGCCTATTCGGCAGTGAACTTGCTTGGGTCATTTTGAATCTCCTTGGTTTTTTTCTAAGCTGCCTATTCGGCAGTGAACGCGGCCCGCCTGAATACTGCTACCCGGCGGAATTTCTAAGCTGCCTATTCGGCAGTGAACTTAGCGAGATACTCAAATGTCGGGTGGTAGTATTTCTAAGCTGCCTATTCGGCAGTGAACCCAGCCGCTGGGCTGCCCGCGAATTTGACGACTTTCTAAGCTGCCTATTCGGCAGTGAACTTGAGCCTGGGCGGCAATGGTTTGCTGGCATGTTTCTAAGCTGCCTATTCGGCAGTGAACTTGTTGAGGGCGGTGATCTGGCCAGACTGGCTTTTCTAAGCTGCCTATTCGGCAGTGAACTTGCGCTGGAGCGTCGCCCGCTCCTGGGCAGCTTTCTAAGCTGCCTATTCGGCAGTGAACCGACCTGTTAGCCCGCGTGGCGCGGCACATGCTTTCTAAGCTGCCTATTCGGCAGTGAACTGGGAGCGCGAAGCAACCTTTTACACCTTCGATTTCTAAGCTGCCTATTCGGCAGTGAACGGCATCTGCGTGCAGTGCGTGAGCGTATCACCTTTCTAAGCTGCCTATTCGGCAGTGAACGTGCTTTTTCAAAACAACGCAAGCATTATTTGTTTTCTAAGCTGCCTATTCGGCAGTGAACGAGCGCAGCCAGTCCATCGTCAATGACTCGATTTTCTAAGCTGCCTATTCGGCAGTGAACTCAAAAGGGTGCGCGGGGTGGGTCAGGTAGTCTTTCTAAGCTGCCTATTCGGCAGTGAACAAATCCTAGCCCGCACTTGCGAGTTTTGGGCTTTTCTAAGCTGCCTATTCGGCAGTGAACGTCACTTACTGGGAACCCTACGTGCCCGCGAATTTCTAAGCTGCCTATTCGGCAGTGAACGTATTCGGAATTCCTGGTTGATTTCTGACTACATTTCTAAGCTGCCTATTCGGCAGTGAACACAAAGACCACTGCCTAATCCTCGACTTCGCCTTTCTAAGCTGCCTATTCGGCAGTGAACACCAAAATCGGAGAATTGCACACCTCTATCCATTTCTAAGCTGCCTATTCGGCAGTGAACA
>NZ_FQUZ01000025.1:1358-1569 GCF_900129055.1 Lampropedia hyalina DSM 16112 | reverse complement strand
TTTCTAAGCTGCCTATTCGGCAGTGAACGTATTACGGTGGTGGGAGCTGGCATCAAACTGTTTCTAAGCTGCCTATTCGGCAGTGAACACTATCCGTAAACAATGGGGAACTATCAAATGCTTTCTAAGCTGCCTATTCGGCAGTGAACATCTGGACGAGAGCAGACCCGATAACAGACGGTTTCTAAGCTGCCTATTCGGCAGTGAACGT
>NZ_FQUZ01000025.1:0-1348 GCF_900129055.1 Lampropedia hyalina DSM 16112 | reverse complement strand
TTTCTAAGCTGCCTATTCGGCAGTGAACAGGCGGCATCGACCTGTCAATCGATTTTATTGTTTCTAAGCTGCCTATTCGGCAGTGAACCGCTCGAAACGCAAATCCCGGCGTTTTGGCTGTTTCTAAGCTGCCTATTCGGCAGTGAACGCGAGCACCAACGAGCAAACTCACAATGACCATTTCTAAGCTGCCTATTCGGCAGTGAACTAAAACCGTTTTGTATACCCCGCGGGCGCACTTTTCTAAGCTGCCTATTCGGCAGTGAACTTTGGCCGCAGTTTTGTCCTCCCTATCTCCCATTTCTAAGCTGCCTATTCGGCAGTGAACCTCGGCAGCGGTGTCGGTCAGGTTGTTGAGCTTTTCTAAGCTGCCTATTCGGCAGTGAACAATATCAGGTTTGATTTTAAAACGACCGTTATTTTCTAAGCTGCCTATTCGGCAGTGAACGCCTGGCCGTGCTTGCTCTGATCGCCCTGGTCTTTCTAAGCTGCCTATTCGGCAGTGAACATTCGCGGTGCAACTGACACCGTCTCTCGTTGTTTCTAAGCTGCCTATTCGGCAGTGAACATTTCAACGGGGCCGAGGCCGGTGATTTTGATTTTCTAAGCTGCCTATTCGGCAGTGAACGAGCGATCGCCTGCACTGGGAGAAAAGCTGGTTTTCTAAGCTGCCTATTCGGCAGTGAACGCCATATTCGGCAAATCGTGGACTGTCAGGATTTTCTAAGCTGCCTATTCGGCAGTGAACGTTGCGGTTGCTCCGCTCTTCGTCCATGCTCATTTCTAAGCTGCCTATTCGGCAGTGAACGCTACATCCAAGATCGCTGCTGTCACTGCTGTTTTCTAAGCTGCCTATTCGGCAGTGAACCTCACCGCCTGGCGTATTCTCTCTGACACTGATTTCTAAGCTGCCTATTCGGCAGTGAACCTCGTTTACCGTGTTTTGACAACTCCAGAATATTTCTAAGCTGCCTATTCGGCAGTGAACAGACGAGGGACAACAGGAGGCCACCGAGGAGATTTCTAAGCTGCCTATTCGGCAGTGAACATGCAGGATGCCGAATGCCTCTTGCTCAATGATTTCTAAGCTGCCTATTCGGCAGTGAACTGGACATGATCCGCTGTTATACGTTGGGAATATTTCTAAGCTGCCTATTCGGCAGTGAACGTGGTGGCGGTGCCGGTGCGCCTGGTGGTGGCTTTCTAAGCTGCCTATTCGGCAGTGAACGCAACAACGGCGACGGCGACGGCGACGGGGATTTCTAAGCTGCCTATTCGGCAGTGAACGTAGGCCCACTGGATGATGTCGTCGAGCCACTTTTCTAAGCTGCCTATTCGGCAGTGAACG
>NZ_FQUZ01000012.1 GCF_900129055.1 Lampropedia hyalina DSM 16112 | reverse complement strand
TGGGGACGGTGGGTGATGCCTACGACAACGCCATGGCTGAGAGCTTTTTTGCGAGTCTGGAATGTGAGTTGATTGACAGGAGAAGTTGGCCAACAAAGGCAGGAGCCAAGCGCGACATCTTTAGCTGGATCGAGGGCTGGTACAACCCGCACCGGCTGCATTCAGGCATCGGTTACCTGTCGCCTGTAGAGTTTGAAAAAAGGAGGAAAGGCAGCAAGAAATCTGTTTCCAAACCAACGCCAGAAATGGCCGATCCAGTGTTCTATACCCTCCGGTAATGTGGGGGAACTTCAATCGACAGCCATCGCACCGGCTCTGCATCGCTGTTGCCGCTGGCCAGGGCCAACGCCGCCTGAACGAGCGTCTCGATTTCATCCAGACAGAGGCCGATACGTTCGCGCTCCTCGTCATCATCGATCAATTCGACACGCAGGCGCATGGCCGTGATAGGCGACCGCAGATCGTGGCCAATGGCAGCCAGGGTTCTTGATCGCTCGGCAAGCAACTGAATCAGGCGATCAGCCATTTCATTGAAGCAGGCGGTCAATTGCTGTACTTCCGCAGGCCCACTGCACGGCAGATGCACCATTGCCTGTTCTTGCCCCAGACGCCGGGTGGCCAGTACCAATGATTGCAGTGGCTCGGCAATACGCCTCACCAACAGCCACACCACGGTTATCACTGTGCCCATGGTGAGCAAGATCGACATGATCGCCGGCCAGGCCCATTGAAAAGGTGCTTCGCCCAAATCGACCCGCGCATTCAGCCAGCCCTCAGGTAACGCGGCCGAGATGATTAGCTCCAGCTCGTCATCGTCCTCGTGCAGGCCGAGTTCGGGGCGAATGCTCGGTGGTGGCTCTGGGGAACGCAGTGCGATCAGCAACTCGCGCGGCGGCATCGCCGCAAACACCCGTTGCAACTCGTGCTGCAACCTGTTCAGAGGGAATGCGTGACGGCCCTGCGCCAGGGCGATTGCATCGACGCTCAAGCGGAACTCCTGGGACTCTGCGGCACGAATCATCACAGCGTGCAACGCTGAATCGGTGTTTTGCAGCTCGTTGGCGATATTGAGCACCCGGCTGACCGCGTCCTTGGCAGTGACGCGCATCATCGCCTCGTGACGCTCATCGAGAAACAGCCAGATGCTCAGGCACTGCACGGCCACCAAGGCACCCAGTAGCAAGAAGATTAACTGGCTGCGCATACTGCGCGGCCACAGGCTCATGGCGGCAGTTCCTCGACCTCAGCGGACAGGCTGTAACCGCCACCACGGATGGTGACGATCAGGTGCGGTGCAGAGGGGTCGCGCTCGATCTTGCGGCGCAGTCGGCTGACCTGATTGTCAATCGCCCGATCAAAGGCCATCGCTTCCCTGCCGGTGGTCAGGTCCAACAGGCGTTCGCGGGACAGCACCATGCGCGGTCGCTCCAGAAAAGCCAGTAGCAGCTGGTAATCAGCAGCGGTGAGTAATGCCCTCCGCCCTTCCTCATCGCTCAGTTCGCGCCGATCCACATCCAGCAGCCAGCGGTCGAAGCGGATGCGCTTGCCTGCAAGGCAGCCACCAATGCGTGCAGGTGCCTGGGTACAGCGCAGAATCGATTTGATTCTCGCAAGCACTTCACGCGGACTGAACGGTTTGGCCAGGTAGTCATCGGCACCCAGTTCAAGGCCGACGACTCGATCCGTTTCTTCGCCCAGGGAGTCAGCATCAGGATCGCTACGTCCGACTCCACTCGCAGCCTGCGACAGACCGACAGTCCATCCTCACCGGGCATCATGACATCCAGAATCACCAAATCGTAGTGATCCTTTTGCAGGGCCCGATCCATGGCCTGGGCATTTTCCACCGCCTGCGCGTGCAGGCCATTTTTTTCCAGGTACTTCTTCAGCGCATCACGGATCTCGCGATGGTCATCGACGATCAGGATATGGGCTGGACGAGTCATGGGGGCATTCTAGACATGGGCCTGAAACGAAGCAAACACAGCGACAGCGGTTTTGTAACCCTGTGTCGCAGATAGAAAGTGCTGCGACACAGGCTTACACAACGGCACCGTGTCGGCACATTGCAGTGACCAGACCTGGGTAGAGTTTGCAGCACCTTAGCGGTACTACCGCCTCACCCACTGGAGCCAACATGAACCATCGCCGTACCCGTCCCCTGATGAAAACCCTCTGCACCAGCTTGGTGCTGGGCCTGCTCAGCGGCCAGGCCTGGAGCCAACTGGCTGGCCCTGCCGAATTCGAGGCATTCAGCCAGGGGACATGGACACAATCTTTTCAAGGCATCAGCGAACAGGGCACGATCCGTGAAGGGCTTTTTTCGCTCGAAGCAACGGTGCTTCCACCGCTCCGGTGTTACTGGCGGCACGCGCTTTCCTGGCCAGCCTGGATGACAGCCAGCGCAGACAGGCGCGTTTCACAATTGACGACCCGCAATGGCGCACCTGGATGAACATTCACCGTTTCGATCGCCAGGGTGTGGCACTCATGGACATGACGCCCGCGCAGCAGCAGGCGGCTTTCGCACTGCTGCAAGCCTCCATGAGTCCGCGTGGCTACAGCAACCTGCGCAATGTCATGCGCCTGAATCACAGCCTTGCTGAACTGACCTCCAACTTCGAGGGCTACAACGAGCAACGCTACTGGTTCACCGTCATGGGCGAACCATCGCCGACGGAACCGTGGGGCTGGCAGATCGAAGGCCATCACCTGACCGTCAATTACTTCGTGCTCGGTGATCAGGTGGTGATGTCACCGGTATTTCTCGGTTCAGAACCCACTCACGCCCTTGGCGGCAAGTACGCAGGCACCTCTGTGCTGAAGCAGGAAGAAGCCAAGGCACTCGATCTCATGCAAAACCTGCCCGCAGCTCAGCAGCAGCAGGCACACCTTGGTGCCAAGGGACGCAACGAGAACCTCACGGAAATGTTCAAGGACAATGCCGTTGTGCCCATGCAGGGCGTAGCCGCCAGCACGCTGAACCGTGAAAACCGTGCCCGTCTGCTGAAGCTGATTGAGCTTTATGTGGGCAACCTACGCCCGGCACACGCCCAGGTGAAGATGCGCGAAGTCGAGGCGCATCTTGATGAAACCCACTTCGCCTGGAAGGGCCAGATAGACGATGACGCAGTCTTCCATTACCGCATCCACAGTCCGGTGCTGCTTATCGAGTTCGACCACCAGGCACCGCTGGCCCTGCCCGGTGACAGAGAAGTTGCTGTACGCGAACACGCCCATGCGGTAATCCGTACACCCAACGGTAATGACTACGGCAAGGCACTCCTGCAACTCCACCGCACCCGCACGCCATGACGACACCCCTCTCACACTTCCGACAAGGAGCTCCCATGACAACCTGCAATACATCACCAGCACCAGCAGTGCGATTTCTTTCTTTCGGCACAGCCACCGCATTGCTGTGCTTTTCCCTTTCGGGTAGCCCGGCAATCGCTCAATCGACACCCGACGGCAGTACCCGGCACGGGCCATTGACGCTAGAACGAACGGATATCGCCCTGGCAGGTGCCGACCAGGTGATGGCAGCCGCCTTTACCGAAGCGCAACGCAATGGCTGGAAGATGAGCGTGGCCGTGGTCGATTCCAGCGGAGAGCTGGTTGCCTTTCGCAAGGCCGATGGTGCCAGTGCCATCAGTGTCCAGGTCGCCATCGCCAAGGCGCGTACCGCCGCACTGATCCAACAGCCATCGAAGCACTTCGAGGACTACATCAACAACGGCAGGCCCAGTTTTCTCTCCACTCCGGGGGTCACTCCGCTTGAGGGAGGAATTCCGCTGCGTATCGCTGACCAGGTCATCGGTGCGCGGCTCCCGTGGCCCTGATGATTCACAGGTGGCTCAGGCAGCAGCCAAGGCTCTGGAGTGAAGACCGATTGAGTGACACGCCCTATGGGGTCTCCGCCTCGCCCTGCTCGGTCGGGATCGCCTGCTGCAACTGCTGGCGGGTGGCTTCGGCGACAGAGCGGGCGGCCTGCGCAAAGTCGGCCCCTGCACTGGCGTAGAGCACCGCGCGCGAGGAGTTCACCACCACGCTGCCCACGCCATTCCAGCCTGCCTGTACGGTGGCCACGGCATCGCCACCCTGCGCACCCACGCCGGGAATCAGCAGCGGGGCATCGGGGGCCAGTTGGCGCACGCGGGCAATTTCGTTCGGGTAGGTGGCTCCCACCACCAGGCCCACCTGGCGCACGGCCGGGTCGGGGTTCCAGGCGTTCTGCGCCAGCGTTGCCACATGTTCGTACAGCAGCGGCTGTCCCATCACGCTGGCCAGACGCTGCGCCTGCAAGTCGTTGCCGCCCCGGTTGGAGGTGCGGCACAGCAGGAACACGCCCTTGTCGGCATAGGCCAGATACGGTTCGATGGAGTCAAAGCCCATGAAGGGCGAGAGCGTGACGGCATCTGCGCCGTAGCGGTCGAAGGCTTCGCGGGCGTATTGCGTGGCCGTGGAGCCGATGTCGCCGCGTTTGGCATCCAGAATCACCGGAACCTGCGGGGCACGCTGGCGGATGTAGGCGATCAGCCGCTCCAGTTGGGCTTCGGCTCCATCGGCGGCAAAGTAGGCGATTTGCGGCTTGAAGGCGCACACCAGATCGGCGGAGGCATCGACGATGGCGGCGCAGAAGTCGTAGATGTGTTCCGGTTTGCCCTGCCATGCACCGGGCAGGCGGCGGGTGTCCGGGTCCAGCCCCACGCACAGCATGGACTGGTTCTGTTGCGCGGCATCGCGCAGTTGTTGGGTGAAGGTCATGACAGGGTTTCAGGATGCGCTGTCGCTGCGGGCAGGCGTGGCTTCATACAGGCGTTTGTTGCCGCTCAGGCCCGCGTAACGGAAGTGGCCGGTGGTTTCGTGCGGGGCGGGGTGTGCGCCCGCATCGGTGGGTTGCGTCTGCGCGTGGCGGGCGAGGTAATCGGCATCATCAATCGCCGTGCGCCCTTGCAGGGCAGCGGCGTGGGCGGCGGTGCGCAGATGGCTTGCGTAACCGGGTTGCACCACGCCGGTGAAAATTTCCGCCACGCAGCCAGAACCGTAGCTCAGGAAGGCAATGCGCTTGCCGTCCAGTTGCGCCACGTTGTCGAGCAGGCTGACCAGCGCAATGTACATGGAAGCGGTGTAGGAGTTGCCCACCTGGCGGTTGTAGATGAGGCTGGGTTCCAGCACCGCATCGACCTGCGCGCTGCTGGCTGCCGCTGCAGCAATTTTCACCAGGTGCCGATGCGCCTTGACGGCCATGACGGTGAAGGGTTGGTGGTAGCAGAAGTAGTCGATCTGCTCGAAGCCCGGTGCGCCCTGCCGCTGGGCATCCTGCCAGGCGTGCTCGATGGCGTGCAAGTAGGCGCGAATGGAGGTCTTGCCATCGACCAGTGCGGTGTCGCGGTGGTTGGGCCGCCAGAAGTCCATGATGTCTTCGGTGTAGAGGCCGGTGACGGGTTCGAGGGCGATGATGGCAGGGTCGGCCGCCACCAGCATGGCCGCCGCGCCCGCGCCCTGGGTGGGTTCGCCACTGGATTGCAGGTCGTAGCGAGCTACGTCGGTGGCAATGACCAGCACCTGCTGCTGCGGGTCGCGCTGGACCATGGCAGCGGCGAATTGCAGGGCTGCAGTGGCCGAGTAACAGGCCTGCTTGAATTCCACGGCCCGGCAGTTCTCACCCAATCCCAGCAGGCGGTGGACGTAAACGGCGGCCGCCTTGGACTGGTCAATCCCGGTTTCGGTGGCGACGATGACGGTGCGGATGCGGTCGCGGCCATGCCGCTCGACGATGGGCAGGGCAGCATTGGCGGCCAGTGTGACGATGTCTTCGTCCCGTGCGGGCACGCTCATCTCCACCTGACCGATGCCGCTGTAGTATTTCTGCGGGTCGATGCCCATGCGTGTCGCAATGACCCCCAGATCAAGCACCAGCGAGGTGGTGGCAAACGAGATGTCATGGATTCCGATGGGTGTGCTGGACATATTCTTATCTTCCTTCAATACGTGGCTCTAAGCATACTGCATACAACGGGATGCCTGCACAGAAACAGACTGGCCCGCCCGGTGGCAGGTGGCCCTTTCCTGAGGGTCAGTGGGAGGGTCACTGAGCGGCCTGGGGCGGGTGCTGGCCACTGCTGGCACGTTCGATCTTGACGTGGGCCTCCATCAGCTCGCCGGGGTTGGTCTGCGCGGCCAGCAGCGAGAGTTCGCCGCACAGCACGGTGGCGGCGCACAGCACGGCCAGTCGGCGGGCGTTCTCGCCGGGTTCACCCGGTTCGCGGCAGCCCATGCGCCGGAGGTTGCGTTCCACGAAGTCCAGCCCCTTGCCGTTGCCGACGCTTCCCACGATCAGATTGGGCAGGGTGCAGGAAAAATAAAGGTCTTCGCCGCGCACTTCGGCATGGGTGATGCCCTGGGAGCCTTCGATGATGTTAGCCGCATCCTGCCCGGTGGCCAGATAAAAGCCCAGCAGCATATTGGCGTAGTGGGCGTTGCCCGCACGCAATCCCCCGGCCAGCATGGTGCCGATAAGGTTCTTGCGCACGTTGAGGGTGGCGATTTTTTCCGGGGTACTGCGCAGCCAGCGGCTGACGACACGGCGCGGGATGAGGATGTCGGCCACCACGTTCTTGCCCCGCCCCAGGATGCCATTGACGGCGGTGGGCTTCTTGTCGGAGCAAAAATTGCCGGAGATGGAGCCGTAGCGCAGTTGCGGGTACTCGCGCAGGATGAATTCCTGCATGCGTTCGGCCGCCAGCGTGACCATGTTGTGGCCGGAGGCATCGCCAGTGGTCAGCTCCAGGCGGATGAACAGCAGGTTGCCCGCGATCTGGCTGTGCAGGTCGATGAGCCTGGCAAAGCGGCTGCTGCCTGCGGCCACCTGTTGCAGGTCGGCAAAGCGGCCCTGGATGGACTGCCAGGCTTGCAGGGCCTGTCCGGCATCGTCGGTCTCGAACAGGATGGAGCGGCTCATGCGCTCGTCGATGAGGGTGGTGCGGATGCCGCCCGAAACCTGCATGGAGATTTTCGCGCCCCGGCGCACGGACGGCCACAGCGGGGTTTCGTAGGTGGCCAGCGGCACTTCGCGCTCGGCTTCGAGCACGTTGCCGCTGATGCGGATCGGCCCCACCCAGCGCATGGGCACGGCGGCGTGTTCCAGAGGGTCTTTTTCAGTCATGGTGTGATGGTTTCAATGGGAGCGACGGTGGCCGGATGGCAGCGGGCAGCCGCCGTGCGCTGGCGTTGTGCCAGTGCCGCCACGTCCACGCCGCGCAGTTCGCAATATTCGCGCAGTTCGCCACCGAGCAGCAGATCGGTGTGGGCCAGATCGGCCAGATTCGTGCAACCCACCAGGGCCAGCAACTGGCGCAACTGCGCCTGCCAGCGGTGGATTTCGGCGATCAGTGCATCCAGCCCCTGGGTCGAAAGCGTATGCAGAAAATGCCCCGATACGCCCACGGCCCGCGCGCCCAGAGCCAGCGCGCGCAGCACGTCCAGCGGATGGCGCACGCCACCGGAGGCCAGCAGATGCGGGCGTTGTGCGGCAGGCAGCAGGCTGGCTTCGGCCAGGCAAGCGGGGGCGGACTGGCCCCAGCCGATCAGATAATCGTAGTCGGTGCCCGGACGGCGGGCGTTTTCGATGCGGGCAAAGTCCGTGCCGCCGCGCCCGGAGACATCGGCCCACTGCACGCCCAGCCCATGCAGGCGTTGCAGGGTCTGCGGGCTGAGGCCAAAGCCCACTTCCTTGACGATGACGGGCACATCCAGTGCCTGCACGGTGCGCTCCAGCATCTGTGCCCAGTGCCCGAAGGCGCGGTCGCCTTCGGGCATGACGGTTTCCTGCGCCACATTGAGGTGGATTTGCAGCGCGTTGGCTTCCAGCAAGTCCACCGCGCGGCGCACCCCGTCCAGATCGGCATTGGCATTGACGTTGGCCATGACGAAGCCGTGGGGGTTTTCCGTGCGCAACACCCGGAAACTCTCGGCCGTGCTGGCATCCTTGAGGTAGGCACTGAGCGATCCGGCGGCAATGGCGATGCCGGTTTCACGGGCAGCCGTGGCAAGCTGGCGGTTGATTTCGCCGGTGCGGGTACTGCCGCCGGTCATGCCGTTGAGGTAGAACGGCCAGTTCCAGGTCGCGCCCGCCACATCGGTGCGCAGATCGCTGCGGTCGCTGTCGCTGTCGGGCAGGGCGTGGTGGACGAAGCGCACCAGGTCGAATTCGTTGCGGCCGGCACTGCCGTGCTGCTGCAATGCCAGGGCCACATGCTCGTCTTTTCGGTTGCTCATGCGCTCGTCACTTTCAGGTCTAGCGGTTCAATGCCATGTTCCCGCCAGGCGGCAAGAACAGGTTGGGGGTCGGCTTGGGCGGGCAGCAGTGCGATGCCGCAGTCGCCACCGCCCGCGCCGGAGGTCTTGGCGACCGCACCCAGGCGTTCGGCCTCGTGACGCAGATGCAGCAGGCGTTCGGTATCCACCGTGCGCCCGCGTGCTTGGGCGATCTGCGCCACGGCCTCGCGGGCCTGTCGCAGGGCCTGCTGCATGGCGGTGCAGTCGTTGGCGCGAATGGCCTGCACCAGCGTCTGCACGGCGGTATCGCTGGCATCGAGCAGGTCTGCGGTGATGGGGCTGCGCTGTGCGGCCACCAGTTGGGTGGTGCTGGCGGGCGTGCCCGTCCAGCCAACCAGCAGTTGCACGCAAGCGGGCGCGGGCAGACGTTGCGCCAGCAGGCCCGGCCAGGGCTGGGCCAGCAAATCTTCCAGCTCCAGGTGCTGCTGTGTGCGCAGCCAGCCACGATCGGGGCTGGCATAGTGCAGCCAGCCTCCCAGCACGCTGGCGGCCACGTCGCCGCCGGAACCATTCGGGTTCAGGCCCAGACCGGCCAGCAGCGCGAGTTTGATGAGGGTTTCGTCGTCCAGCGGCAGGCCGAAGGCCGCATGCAGGGCGCGCAGGCTGGCGACGCTGACAGCGGCACTGGAGCCAAGGCCGTATTTGCGGCCATCGGGGCTGTTCAGGTTGCTGTCGAGGTGCAGGTCGTAAGGCAGGCGTGGCAGGCCGTGCTGGCGCAGGCGGGCATCGACCAGGCGCATGGCGGCAAAAGCCACGTCATGCTGCTCATGCAGGTGTGGGGCCGTCAAGCCATCGGGTTGAAGTTGCCAGATGCGGCCCTCGGGATCGTAAAGGCTGGAGAACACGCGCCCGTGCGGCTGGGCAGCGGCCTGCACCGTGGCAGTGATGCCACGCTCCACGGCGACCAGCACGGCCTGCCGTCCCGGCTCCACGACGGCGTATTCGCCTGCCAGAAACAATTTTCCCGGCGCAAATGCCTGCTGCGCAAACGTCATGAGCCTTCGGCTTCACAAACGCGCACACCGGGGCCGGCATGGGCCACGACGACCCTGCCGACATCGCCCAGCAGGGCGCGCAGGGCATCGGCCACTGCGAGGGCATCGTGCCGCTGGCACAGCACCTTGACGTTGGGGCCGGCATCCATCGTGGCGTAGGCGGGCACGCCGCGCTGGCGCAGGGCGGCCACTTCGTCGAGGATGCGCAGGCTGTCGGGGGCGAGGTAGCGCACCGGTGGCATGGCTCCCAGCATGGTGGCGTGCATGCGCAGGGCATTGGCCTCGGTCAGTTCGCCCATGCGGGTGAAGTCGCCAGCGGCCAGAGCCTGCTGCATGGCCTCCAGGTCAAGCGGGTTCTGGTGCAGCCAGCCAGGGTAGAAGGGCGAGGTTTCCACGGTGCGGCGCATGGCCACGCGGCTGGAGATGGCCTTCTGCCCGGCCTGAATGACGGCCATGACCATGGCCACGTCGAGGCTGGCGGCCTGCACCGGCTCGGCAAAGGAGCTGGCATCGTCCTGCCCGGCGTGCCAGATGGCAAAGCCGCCGAAGACCGAACGGCTGGCGGAGCCGGAACCGCGCCGCGCCAGCCGCGAGAGTTCGCGCGGGGTCAGCTCCAGGGCGTAGGCATGGGCAGCGGCCGCCGCCAGCGCGGCAAAGCCGCTGGCCGAAGAAGCCAGCCCGGCGGCGGTGGGGCCATCGTTGCGGGTGCGCACCCGTGCGAACACCCGGGAGCCGACGCGCTGGCGCACCAGATCGAGAAACACCGCCACCTTGCGGGCAGCGGCATCGTCGATGAGCGTGCCATTGAACTCCACGGCATCGGCACTCAGGCGGGCATCGGGGCTGACGGTGGTGGTGGTGGCGTGGACATCCAGCGTGAGGGAGAGACTGCCGGTCATGGGCAGAATCAGGGCTTCGTCGCGCTTGCCCCAGTACTTGATGAGGGCAATGTTCGGGTAGGCGATGGCGGTGGCGCAAGGCAACAGTGTCACGCAGCGGCTCCTGCTTCGGTCAATGTCCAGGTCTGTGCCGCACCGGCCTCTTGCAGGGCCTGCACGATGGTATCGACGCTGTCGGCATGGGCCAGAGCCACCACGCAGCCGCCCAGCCCCGCGCCGGTGAGCTTCACGCCCAGCGCGCCCGCACGGCGGGCCACGCCCACCAGGCGGTCGATGCTGGGATGGCTGACCTTGAGTTGCTCCAGCAGTTCCTGCGCCCGGTTCATGCGTCCGCCCAAGGGCACGATCTGGTTGTGGGCCAGATCGGTGACGGCGGCCTCGGCCAGCGTGCCCAGCTCCTCGATGACGCGATCGACGCGGCGGCGAAAGCGTTCCCGCAGCGAGCGCACCATCTCCACGGCCTGCCAGGTGGAGCCATGCACACCGGTGTCGGCAACAATCAGCCGCCCGCTCAGGCGCATCGGCAGCACCGCCGCCAGGCCGTTGCGAAAGCGAATGGGGTGCGCCACGGTGGTGGCATAGGCATCCAGCCCGCTGGCGCGGCCATGTGCCACGCGCTCGGCCACCTGCACCAGGTTGAAGCGTTCGGTCTCGCTCAATTCCGCGCCATGCAGCCGCGCCACCGCATCGACGATGGCACCGGCAGCGGCCGCACTGGAGCCAAGACCCCGCCCCAGCGGAATGGTTCCGCCCACCGAGACGCTCATGCCATCGAGCTGGCCGCCCACCTGCTCCAGCACAGCCTCCACGGCAGCGCGCGGCGCGGCCATGAAATCCGGGGCATGGCGAAACTCGCCGGTGTAGTAGGCCGACTCGAAACGCGCCGCATCGGCCGTGCGCCAGGCACGCGCCTGCATGCGCAGGTTGAACATCGGCAGGGCCACGGCGGTGTGGCCATAGACCACGCTGTGTTCACCGAACAGGATGACCTTGGCATGGGCCGAGCCGCTGGCCACGGGCGCGGCCACCGGGCTGACCGCTGGCGCAGCCCCAACGGCCTGGGCGTGCGAATCGCCCTGCACCGGCAAGGCGGTGCCTCGCGGGAACCCTGGCTCCGCGCCGGTGGCAATGGTGTGTGGTTTGGGCATCAGGGAGATTCAGGCACTGGGGTGGAAAGAACAAGAATGGATTATTTTAATTCAAAGAATCCCGCCCACTTCAGGGCACAGCCACCACCGCCCCGGCCTCCAGCAATTGCCGCGCGGCCCGCTGCCCCAGTTGCTCCGCCTGGGCCAGATCGTCCACGCGGGCGGTGACGCAGGTTTGCAGCAGCGCGGTGCGGCCCGATGGGTCGCCCCATGCCGCATCCAGTTGCAGCAGCCCGGCCTGCGCGCCATCGGGCTGGCTCCACTGCGCATGGGCGGCCAGCGGCACCGAGCAACTGCCCCCCAGCGTGCGGCTGACGGCGCGTTCGGCCGCCGTGGCCAGCCAGGTCGGGCGGTGCGCCAGCGACTGCAACAGTGCGAGCAGTGCCTGCTGGCCACTGCGCACCTCAATGCCCAGCGCGCCCTGCCCGGCCGCAGGCAGCATCTGCGCCACCGGAAACACCATGCGCACGCGCTGCTGCAACTTCAGGCGCAGCAGCCCGGCGGTGGCCAGCACGATGGCCGCGTACTGGCCTTCGTCCAGCTTGCGCAGCCGCGTATCCAGATTGCCGCGCAACGGCTCGATGCGCAAATCCGGGCGCAGATGCTGCAACAGCACCTGCCGCCGCAGGCTGGACGTGCCCACCACCGCCCCCGGCGGCAAGTCGTCCAGCGTGGCGTAGTCGTTGGAGACGAAGGCATCGCGCGGGTCTTCGCGCTCCAGCACAGCGGCCAGCACAAAGCCTTCGGGCAGCTCCATCGGCACATCCTTGAGCGAATGCACGGCCAGGTGCGCACGGCCTTCGGCCAGTGCCTGCTCCAACTCCTTGACGAACAGTCCCTTGCCACCCACCTTGCTGAGGGTGCGATCCAGAATCTGGTCGCCGCGCGTGGTCATGCCCAGCAACTGGACGGCCCGCCCCCGCGCTTGCAGCAGGCCTTGCACAAACTCGGCCTGCCACAGGGCCAGACGGCTTTCGCGCGTGGCAATGACCAGCGGCGCAGGAATCGGTTGCGGTTGGGAAATGGGCATGGAGAAATTCTTTAAGATGGCATGGAGGCCCGTCGATGCTAACACCGCTCGAATGGCCTCGAAAACAACAAAAGCGGCGCGGCAGTGACGTGGATTGGCCCACACCGCCGACAGCCGCCACATGAACCACAAGCAAGGAGCATCCCATTGAACGACATCCAACACAACCCCAAAGAGCAACCGCTGCTGGAAGACATCCGCCTGCTGGGGCGGCTGCTGGGCGATGTCATCCGCGAGCAGGAAGGCCTGGCCGCGTTTGACCTCATCGAACAGATCCGCCGCATGGCCGTGGCCGACCGCCGGGGCAACGCACCCGAACAGGCGGGCAACGCCCAGGCCCTGCAACACCTGCTGGAGAGCCTGAGCAGCGACATGACTGTCACCGTGGTGCGGGCCTTCACCTACTTCAGCCATCTGGCCAATCTGGCCGAAGACCGGCATTTTCTGCGTCGGCGCGAATATTACGAACGGCGCGGCAAACACTCGGTGGGCAGCTTGGCCAACACGCTGGAGAAGCTGGAAGCAGCAGGCATCTCGGCCGACAAAGTGCAGGATACGCTGAAGGTCGCCCACGTCTCGCCCGTGCTCACCGCCCACCCCACCGAAGTGCAACGCCAGAGCATTCTGGCGGCCGAATCGGCCATTGCGCAACTGCTGGAACAGCGCAACCAGTGGCTGGAGGAGGCCAACACACCCGACGAACCCGACATGCGCCTGCCCCAGCGTCTGCGCAGCAACGAGCAGGCCCTGCGCGCGCGCATCACCCAGTTGTGGCAAACGCGGCTGCTGCGCTACTCGCGCCTGACGGTGGAGGACGAAATCGAAAACGCCCTCAACTACTACAACATCACGTTCCTGGAGCAAATCCCCCGCATTTACGACGAACTGGAACAAGGGCTGGGGCATCTGCGGCTGGCCCCGTTCCTGCGCATGGGCCAGTGGATTGGCGGCGACCGCGACGGCAACCCCAACGTCACCGCCCCCACACTGGCACATGCCCTGCGTCGGCAATCGGCGGTGGCCCTGCGGCACTACTTGCAGGAAGTCAATGCGCTGGGCGTGGAACTGTCCATCTCCGAACGCCGCGCCGGGGTCAGCGATGCCCTGCGGGAACTGGCCCATGCCTCCGGCGACAGCAACGAACACCGCAGTGACGAACCCTACCGCCGCGCCCTCACCGGCATCTACGCCCGGCTGGCCGCCACCTTGCAGCAACTGGCGGGCGAACAGCCGCCCCTGTCCGTGCGCCACACCCTGCCCGCCTACCCGCACCCCCAGGAACTGCTGGACGACCTGCAAACCATCATCCAATCCCTGCGCGTTCACCACGGCAGTGCCCTGCTGCCCCAGCGACTGCTGCCGCTGGTGCGCAAGGTGGAAGTATTCGGCTTTCACCTCACCACGCTGGACATGCGCCAAAGCTCCGACCAGCACGAAGCCGTGCTGGCCGAACTGCTGCGCACTGCCTGCCTGGAGCCGGACTACAGCAGCCTGGACGAAGCCGCCCGCTGCGCCCTGCTGACCCGCCTGCTCAACGACCCGCGTGCCCTGCGCGTTCCCGGCGTGCCCTACTCCAGCAAGACCCTCTCGGAACTGGCCATCTTCACCACCGCACGGCAGGTGTACGATGCCTACGGCAGTGCCGCCATCCGCCACTACATCATCAGCCACACCGAGGCCGTCAGCGACCTGCTGGAAGTGCTGGTGCTGCTCAAGGAAGTCGGCCTGGTGCAGGGGCTGCTGCGCGATCAGGCGCGTGCCGCGCTCATCGTCGTGCCACTGTTCGAGACCATCGAAGACCTGCGCCATGCCCCGGCCATCATGCAGGGCTACTACGCCACCGAAGGCGTGGCCGACATGGTGCTGCGCTCCGGCTCCGAGCAGGACATCATGCTGGGCTACTCCGACAGCAACAAGGACGGCGGCATCGTCACCAGCAACTGGGAACTCTATGTCGCCGAAGAAGCCCTGGTGCAGTGCTTTGAAACCCTCAGCACCCGGCACAACCAGACCATCCGCCTGCGCATGTTCCACGGACGCGGCGGCGCGGTCGGACGCGGCGGCGGCCCCAGCTACGACGCAATCCTGGCACAACCGCCCGGCACCGTGCGCGGCCAGATTCGCCTGACCGAACAGGGCGAAGTCATCGCCTCCAAATACGCCAACCCCGACATTGGCCGCCGCAACCTGGAGATTCTGGTCGCGGCCACGCTGGAAGCCTCGCTGCTCTCCAACGCCCCGGCCGTGCCCGCCGCCTTCCGGCAGGCCGCGCAATCGCTCTCCGATGCCAGCTTTGCCGCCTACCGCGCACTGGTGTACGAAACCCCCGACTTCGCCAGCTACTTCTTCAACGCCACGCCCGTGCGCGAAATCGCAGAACTCAACATCGGCTCACGCCCGGCCTCGCGCAAGCCCGGCCAGCGGCTGGAAGACCTGCGCGCCATCCCCTGGGGCTTCGGCTGGGGACAAAGCCGCCTGACCCTGCCGGGCTGGTATGGCTTTGGCTCGGCGGTGGAAGCCTTTCTGGAAGGCGATCTGCCCCAGCAGGCCCAGCGGCTGGAACTGCTGCAACGCATGTGGGCCGACTGGCCGTTCTTCCGCGCCCTGCTCTCCAACATCGACATGGTGCTGGCCAAGAGCGACCTGGACATTGCACGCCGCTACAGCGAACTCGTGCCCCATCAGGCACTCGCCCAGCAGGTGTTCACCCAGATCGCCCAGGAATGGCAGCGCACGGTGGATGCCCTGACCATCATCTCCGGGCACGAAGAGCGGCTGGCGCGCAACCCCGGCCTGGCACGCTCCATCAGCCACCGCTTCCCCTACATCGACCCGCTGCACCACCTGCAAGTCGAACTGCTGCGCCGCTGGCGCGCCGGTGACACGGACGAACGCACCCAGACCGCCATCCACATCTCCATCAACGGCATCGCCGCCGCCCTGCGCAACACGGGCTGAGCCTGCCAGCTTGCTCGATGGCCTGATGGTTCCCGCGCTCCTGCGTGGGAACCTCACTGGCGAAAGACTTCATGCGTCGTGATGGGGTCCCAAACATGAACTGACCTCCGTGACCAACCATTGCCTGAATCGTTCGCGCTTATCTTCTGGTTTGCCAAATGGCTCCGGCGACAGCAGGAAATAACTGGAACCGTCATGGATAAAGCCATATGGTGCATGGAGTTGGCCATTCTTGAGTTCATCCTGAACCATCAGAAAGGATGCCAGGGCAATCCCCAGACCTGACATTGCCGCTTGCATGCACAAGTAAAAATGTTCGTAATCCACCCGCGCACTGCGGTCAATGCTCATGCCCGCATTGCGGCTCCATGTCGCCCAGGCCTTCGGGCGACTGCTTGAGTGAAGCAACGTTGTATTTTTCAGGCCACCTTTTGGTGTGTGTCTGGCTCGGGAGACTGGCCCCATCCATTCATCGCAGATTTTCTCTGCATAGACCTCACTGCTCCACTGAAAGTCGTTTCTTCGCAACGCCAGATCCACCCCTGTTCTCGCAAAGTCAATCGGGCCACCGGCAGCCATCAAATGCAGATTGATGTCAGGCTGGGTTTGGTGAAAGGCCGATAGCCTTGGAATCAGCCACTTCATGGCCAGAGTGGGTTCACATGAAACAACGAGCATGTCATCTCGCCGGGACTCCAGGCGACGAACCACATCCTCCAACTGTTCGAACATTGACGATGTCACTGCATGCAATGTACGCCCTGCCGCGTTGAGAAAGACTGCGCGGTTGCGACGGTCAAACAACTCCACACCCAACGCCTCTTCCAGTTGGCGAATCTGCCGACTGACTGCCCCATGCGTCACATGCAGTTGCTCTGCTGCCTTGACGAAGCTGCCAGTCTGGGCCGCCGCCTCGAAAAAACGGAACGCGGCAAGATGAGGGATTTGCATGAAGTCGATGAAATCTAACAGATATGGGTCACTATAAATCGTTTTTCAGGATCCATGAAGCACGTGATACTCACTTCCATCGCAAGAATAAAAAATGGAAATTCAAGATGACAGAAAGAGTACATGTAGAGCACCAACCCCGATATTTTCATACACAGGGGGAAGACCTGACAGAAATAGTGAATCTGTGCAAAATCATCGCGAAAAAATATTACACCAGATAACCAACCATCCCATTTTCATCCACAACTTACAAGCAGGTTTTCATATGAGCGAATTACTGGCAGTTGCCACCATCACGATTCTGGCAGTGATAAGTCCTGGCCCCGATTTCGCTATGGTGACTCGCAACAGTTATGCCTTTGGCGCACGCACCGGCCTGATTTCGGCTTTGGGTATCGGCTGCGGAGTGCAGGTGCATGTCATGTATACCGTTTTCGGTATCGCCATCATCATTTTCAGTTCACCGACCTTGTTCACAATCATGAAACTATCAGGGGCTGGCTACCTGATTTTCATGGGCTACCAGTCGTTTCGCAACAGAGCTCCTGTTGCGTTGGGAGAGACTCCCCGCCATGCTCCTTCTGGCTGGGAAGCGTTTCGCATGGGATTCTTCACAAACGCGCTCAACCCTAAAACCATGCTTTTCGTGGTGGCAACCTATACCCAGGTTGTTCGTACCGACGCGCCGATGATGCTGAACTTTGCCTATGGGCTGTTCATGTCGGTTGCACACATCATATGGTTTGGCATCGTAGCGTTCTTCTTCTCCAGCCCAAGGATGCGCTGTCGCCTGCTCGCACATCAGTCAATGGTGGACAAGGTAATCGGCTTGGCACTCATGCTGCTGGGGGTGTCGCTGCTTTTCACACATCACCCCATGGAAGGAGGCAACTGATACGCGTGGCGTGTACTGATCCGGCAGATGGATCGGGAGCATCCCCACATGCAAGCACGGCAACGACTCAGAACGCCCTCACAGGCTCTTGCGCAGACTGGCCGGGGCAATGCGCATGGACTCGCGGTACTTGGCCACGGTGCGGCGGGCGCATTCGATGCCCTGGTCCTTGAGCAGGTCGGAGAGCTTGCTGTCCGAGAGGGGCTTGCGGGCATCTTCGGCGGCAATCAGTTGCTTGATGAGTGCGCGCACCGCCGTGCTGGAGGTGCTGCCGCCGGTTTCGGTGTCCAGCCCGGAACCGAAGAAGTATTTCAGCTCCACGGTGCCGTGCGGCGTGTCCATGTACTTGGCCGTGGTCACGCGGGAGATGGTGGATTCGTGCAGTCCCAGTTCGTCGGCAATCTCGCGCAACACCAGCGGGCGCATGGCCATTGCCCCGTGGATGAAGTAATTCTTCTGCCGCTCCACAATCGCCTGCGACACCCGCAGGATGGTGTCGAAGCGTTGCTGGATGTTCTTGATGAACCAGCGCGCTTCCTGCAAGCGTTGCTGGAGTTCGCCACTGCCGCTGCCGTGGTTGCGCAGTGCGTTGGCATAGACATCGTGGATGCGCAGGCGCGGCATGATGTCCGGGTTGAGTTGCACACTGAATTCCGTGCCCCGGCGGTTGCTGGCCCGCACGATGACATCGGGAATGATGATGTTGCGCTCCACATCGGCAAAGCGTCGGCCCGGTTTCGGCTCAAGGCGAGCGATCAGCAACAGGGCCGTGCGCACCTCGTCGGCACTGGCCTTGGTCAGTTGCACCAGCGTGCGAATGTCACGCCGCGCCAGCAGATCGAGCGGCTGCTGGCAGATGCGCATGGCCAGCTCCAGCGTTTGCGCGGCGGCATCCGGGTATTCCTCGCGCTCCATGTTGCGCAATTGCAGTTGCAGGCATTCGGCCAGATCGCGCGCACCCACTCCGGCTGGCTCGAAGGTCTGCAACAGCTTGAGCGCGCGCTGGAAGTGGTGCAGCAATTCGTCCACTTCATCGAGGTTGCGCGCCAGCGGCAGGGCCAGGTCTTGCAGGTCGTCCTCAAGGTAGCCGTCTTCGTTGAGCGATTCGATCAGGTAGTCAAGGGCACAGCGGGCGGCGGGCTCCAGAAAATACTCGCTGGCCTGCTGGTGCAGGTGCTCGGTCAGCGAGACGTGGGCACTCTTGAGGGTGGCGGGGTCGATGTCGTCGCCATCGTTGTCGTGGTTGCCAGAGCCGGAACCGGGCGAGGCACTGCCCAGCCAGTCGCTGTCCCAGTCGCTCTGGTTGGCATCGGGCTGGCTGGGGATGTCCTCGCCCTCCCAGTTGCCGGGCAGGTCGGTTTCGGCGGGGGCTTCCTCGGCGAATGAATCGGTGGGCGTTTCGACGGCTGGGGTATCGGCTGCCACGGGAAGTTCGGTGTCGCCGCCCTCTTCGCCTTCGCGCTCCAGAAACGGGTTCTCGTCCAGCATCTGCTCCACCTCCTGCTCCATTTCGAGCGTGGACAGTTGCAGCAGCCGGATGGACTGCTGCAACTGCGGGGTGAGTGCCAGATTCTGCGAGGTGCGAAGGGAAACGCCCAGTTTCATGGTGTGCGGCCTACATGCGGAAATGTTCGCCCAGATAGACCCGGCGCACATCCGGGTTGGCGATGATGGCATCGGCCGTGCCCTGCGCCAGCACCCGGCCTTCGCTGATGATGACGGCATGGTCGCAGATGCCCAGGGTTTCGCGCACGTTGTGGTCGGTAATCAGCACACCGATGCCACGCGCGCGCAGAAAGGCAATGCTGCGCTGGATTTCCATCACGGCAATCGGGTCCACGCCGGCAAAGGGTTCATCGAGCAGGATGAAGCGCGGACGGGTGGCCAGCGCGCGGGCAATCTCCACGCGGCGGCGTTCGCCACCCGAGAGCGACAGCGCGGAGGAGGCACGCAGATGATCGACGCGCAACTCCTGCAACAGCCCTTCCAGCCGCTCATCGATGGTGGCCCTGTCGAGGGCCTTGCCATTCTCGTCCACCTGAAGCTCCAGAATGGCACGCACATTCTCTTCCACGGTGAGCTTGCGGAAGATGGATGCCTCCTGCGGCAGGTAGGACAGCCCCAGGCGTGAGCGTTTGTGAATGGGCAGGCGGGCAATCGACTGGCCATCGATGGTGATGTCGCCGCCATCGCTGGGCACCAGCCCAACGATCATATAGAACGATGTGGTCTTGCCCGCACCATTGGGGCCAAGCAGGCCGACGACTTCGCCCTTGAGCACTTCAAGCGACACATCGTGCACCACGGTGCGGCGACCGTAGGTTTTTTTCAGGTGCATCGCCTTCAGGCTGCTGGCAGGCGATGCAGTGGCGGTGGGGGAAGAAGCGTCCAGGGTCATGGTGGGCAACAGAGACTACTGACCGGACTGAATGGCAGGGCTGGATTGCAGCCGGGCCGGGGAAGTGCCGTCCGCTTCCGGACTGGCCCCGATGATGGCACGCACCCGCCCGCCCTGTTGCTGCTGACCGTCCACCGAGAAGAAGCCGGTGCGGTTGTTGTACACAATCACCGAACCGGTGATCTGGTCGTTCAGGCTGCCACCCCGATAGCGGCGCAACTGGGCCTGATTGACCAGGCGCACCTCATCGGTGGCACTGTTGTATTCAATCGTCTGTGCCTGGCCTTCCACGGTTTCGGCGGGCGCGCCCTTGGGCGTATCGCGCTTCTGGCTGAAGAAGGCGCGCTCGTTCTTGCTGCCCTGAATGGTGCCGCGCTGCTGGCCGCCTGCCGCCTGCCGCACCGTCAGGGTTTCACCGCGCAGCACAATGCTGCCCTTGGTGACGAGCACCTTGCCACTGAACACCGTCTCCTGCTTGCCATCGTCGTGGCGCAGGTTGTTGGCTTCGATGTTCATCGGCTGGTTGCGGTCGGAAGCCAGCGCGTGGACGGAGAAATGCGCCAGTGCCACAGGCAGCGCGACGAGCAGGGAGGCACACAGGCGCGAAAGGGATTTTTGCATGAAAGGCATGATTCTTGCTGTGGATGCCCTTCATTGTAAGGGCGAGTGGCCGGGCGCGGGCGCAAAATTCAGCATGGCCCGCCGACCACCACATCGATGGCCACCCCAGCATGCAATAATGCGGATGAGTTTCATCATTACTCAATCACAGGTTCAGTCCCATGCCCGCCTCGCCAGCCCCGCTCGATGTGCAAAAGCTCTACGGCGATCACCATCGCTGGTTGTTGGCATGGCTGCAACACCGGCTGGGCAATGAGTTTGACGCAGCCGATCTCGCGCACGACGTTTTCATCCGTCTGCTCTCCAAAAACCTGCACAGCCCCTCGCCTTCGACTCGCTCCCGCACGAACGGGCCTATCTCGGCAAGATCGCCAAGGGCCTGTGCATCAACCTCTGGCACCGGCGGGAACTGGAACAGGCATGGCTGGAAACACTTGCCGCCCAACCGGAAAACACCGCCCCCTCGCCCGAACATCAGGCCATCGTGCTGGAAACCTTGCAGGAAATCGGTCAGGTCATCATGGGACTGCCCGGCAAGGGACCACAGGTCTTCATCCATGCGGTCATCCAGGGCATGACCGAAGTCGAAGTCTCCCTGGAGCTGGGCTTGAGCACCCGCATGGTACGCAAGCACGTCGCCCAGGGCATGCTCGCCTGCATGATGCTCAAGGCGGAATACCGGCGTAACCAGATCGAACCACTATAAACAGCACCGCAGAGCATTCATCCAAAGTGTGCTGCATACCGTGAAGCCCTACATGCCACCGCCATCAATCCCTCCGCATGCTGTCATGCAGCAGGCGGCAGAGTGGTTTGCCTTGTTGAGTTCCGGCAATGCAACGGACGCAGACCGCTTACGCTGGCAAAGCTGGCTGGCCGCAGCACCAGCGCACCAGCAGGCCTGGAGCTATGTGGATGCTGTCAGTCAGGACATGGCCCAACTGCAAAAGGCAGTCAATCAGGATGTAGTCTCCGACAAACTGATTGATGCACACCAACGTATTTCCCAACGCCGCAAATTGCTCAGCCTTGCAGCATTCATTGGACTGGGGAGCATCAGTTGGGCCGTCTGGCGTCACACTGGCCTGCAAGGCAAGGTAACTGCCTGGCATGCTGACCATCACACCGCCACGGGCACCATTCACGCCCTGACTCTACCCGATGCCAGCCAGGTTTGGCTCAATACCGCCAGTGCCATCAACATCGACTACAGCGCGGGGCTGCGCCGTATCGAACTGGTACAGGGAGAAGTGCTGATCGCCACGGCTGCCGATGCAGTAAACCGCCCGTTTGTAGTGGACACCCTCCACGGACGCATGCAGGCATTGGGAACACGCTTCTCTGTGCGGCTGCTGAATGAGCAAACCCGCCTTACCGTCTTTGAAAGTGCCGTCAGGGTACACCCTGCACAAGCAAGCGATTCGCGGCTTGTGCAAAGTGGTCAGCAAGTCCACTTCAATGACCAGACCATTCTGGCCGCCGCATCTGCTTTGCCCGATGGCGACAGTTGGGCCAACGGTGTGCTGCAAGCCCACCGGATGACACTGGCAGAACTGGTCGCCGAGTTGCGCCGCTATTACCGGGGACATATCGGCCTTGCCGATGAAATTGCACACCTGCGCGTGGTTGGCAGCTTCAGGCTGGACGATGTGCCACGCTCGCTCCAGGTGCTGGAGACGGTTCTGCCCGTGCGCGTCCAGCAAACACTGCCGTGGTGGATCAGCATTGAAGCGGACTAAACAAATCATTACAAAATTTGTTGCCGATCCAGTTCCGGTTTTCGCTCAGTTGTCGGGTTTGGATGATGAGAGGAAAACGAAAACTACCCAGGCCACCCACGCACGCGCGAAGCAAAGCGCAGAGCAGGCACCACATCCGGCCAAGGCAAACTCGCACCTGTAGAACAACGCAGGTGATCTCTCTCAAAAAAAACGTATCGGCAATGCCCCATCCCGCCAGTGCAGACAACGCGCTGGCGTGCCGGGCTTGCACGGCTTATTGAATTTGCAACGCACACCGACACCGCCAGCGGCACGGCAAGCGCGTTTGTTGGAGAGATACGAACATGACCGAACCCAGGCGGCACACAAGCACCGCAGCGGCAACACTTCCTGCCGCCATCCCATCGCTGCAAGAGGCGGCCAATACCCGCAGGCACCAAGCCTTTGCTCTGTGCCCGCTCGCTGCACTGCTGCACGTCATGCTGGTATCCGGGGTGCTGGTGGCAGCAGCTCAACCGCAAACGGCATGGGCGCAGGCTGGCGGCGCAGCGCAAACAGCCAGCAACCACCGAAGCTACAGCATCCCCGCCGGGGCACTCAGCAGCGCATTGGCCCGCTTTGGTGCCGATGCGGGCATCACGTTGGCAGTGGATGCGGAACTGGTGCAGGGCAAAAGCAGCCTTGGCTTGAATGGACGTTACAGCATCCAGCAAGGCTTGCAAGCCTTGTTGCAGGGAACCGGACTGGCAGCTGTGCCGCAAGCCAATGGCAGCTATGCGCTGCGGCAGCTTCCAGCACCAACGCAGGCAGGCACGGCAACGCCGGGAACCTTGCCGGAAGTGGTGATTATGGCCGTGCCAAGCAGACCAGGCGATTTGCAGCCCGTTCATGTCGGCCGCCAGGTGGCGCGAGGAGGTAGCTTGGGCATGCTCGGCAATGTGGACATCATGGAGACGCCCTTCAACCAAACCAGCTATACGGCGGAACTCATCGAGAACCAGCAGGCCAAAACCATAGGCGATGTCGTCCAGAACGATCCATCCGTGCGCCTGTCTTCCCCTGCCAGTGGCTATTATCAGTTTCTGCAGATCCGCGGCTACCAGCTCATAGGCAGTGATATTTCGATCAACGGCCTCTATGGCATGGCACCGACTTTTTCCGAAACACCTGTCGAATTCGTCGAACGCGTGGAGGTACTCAAGGGACCGAACGCTCTGCTCAATGGCATATCGCCCAATGGCGCCGTTGGTGGTTCGGTGAACATGCAGACCAAACGTGCCGGTGACGATCCACTGAACCGCCTGACCTTGGGCCTGGATTCCGACTCTTTGTGGAAGGGGCACATCGATCTGGCACGGCGCTTCGCAGACGGCCAATGGGGCCTGCGGTTCAATGGCAGCTATACCGATGGCGAAACCTACATCGACGAGCAGAAAAAGCAGGGCCACAACTTTTCCCTTGCATTGGACTATCGGGGTGATCGGGCACGCCTTGCGCTGGATGTGATGCGAATGGATCAGAAGTCAAAGAATGGCGCACCGTTCTTCGCCAACATGACGGGACTTGACGATGTGTTGTCTCCCCCCGATGGCAGCACGAACATCCAACCCGGTGCCAACGCGCATCACGAAACGCAGACTGTTATCTTCAGCGGCGAGGTTGATCTCGCACGCAACCTGACGGCCTATGCAAAGTTGGGCTACAGGGAGTATGACTATGATGGGGTTCTTGCCCATACTGTCTATAACATGACGCCGGATGGCAGCGGTTCGCTGACGGGCTACATGTGGCGGCAGGAAGAACAGACCACGGTGGCTGAGACAGGCGTAAATGCCAACTTCGTCACAGGCCCGATATCGCACACTTTGGCGGCAAGTGTCTCCCATACCGATTGGGAAACCCGCAGCGCGTTCAACAGTGCAAGCCTGACCACCAATATCTACAACCCTTCACAATCCCTGGCCTACTCTGCCGCGCCAGGAGCACCGTTAAGTGGCAGTGATAAAACGCTGCGCAGTTTGGCCCTGGCCGATACCCTTCGGTTTGCGGATGATCGTTTGTTGCTGACATTGGGCGTGCGCAGACAGAGCGTAAAGGTCGATACCTTGGGTGCAACCGGCGCACTGACCTCCAGCTACAACAAGCATGCGTGGACCCCCATGGTGGGCGTGGTCTTCAAGCCGCATGATGGTTTGTCGATCTACGGAAACTACATAGAGGGACTCACGCAGGGCGCGACGGTGGGTGCCAGCTACCTGAATGCCGGGGAAGTTTTGGCTCCCTACAAAACAGAGCAACTGGAAGTCGGCGTCAAATTCGAACTTGGCCATTTCACCAATACCTTGAGTGCCTTCCAGATCAAGAAACCCAGCACGCTGGTGGACTACAGCACGTTCCCGACTCCTTCGCTGCTGCTCAATGGGGAACAACGCAATCGGGGTGTCGAGTGGTCGATATTCGGGGAAGTGGCGCAAGGCGTTCGTGTGCTGGGCGGAGCCACCTATATCCAGGGACGACTGACCCGGACCCAGGATGGCCTGCAAGATGGAAATGACGCACCTGGCGTGACCCCCTTTGCCGTCAATCTCGGTGGAGAGTGGGACTTGCCTGCCATCCCTGGCCTGACCGCCAGTGCACGCCTCATTCATACCAGTTCGCAATACCTGAATGACGGCAATACCTTGAAGGTTCCCGACTGGCAGCGCGTGGACATTGGCGCACGCTATGCCGCCCGCATCGCAGGCAAACCGGTGGTGTTGCGTGCAGGCATCGACAACCTCTTCGATAAAACGTACTGGGTGGGTGGCTCAAGCATTGCCACGGTCGGTGCGCCACGCACCTTCAGGCTGTCGGCCATGGTGGATTTCTGAGCATCCCACTTTCTGAAATGATCAGCATGAAACAGTACTTCAACCAATCGATTGTGGTCTCCTGTTGCGCAGTCACCATGCTTCTGGCCTGCACCCAGCCCACGTTGCAATCTGACGACTCGCAAAGAAACGGTGGCATGGTCCATGTGCCAGCGGGCTGGTTCTGGAGGGGCTTGTCCGAAGAAACGATGTATCGGTTTGTTGCCGCCTGCATTCAGGAACGCGATGCGGGCGAGGATTGCGCAGGCTGGTTCCGGGTTGCCACACCGCGCAATCAGGTGTGGCTGGATGCCTTCTGGATCGATCGGCTGGAAGTCTCCAATGCCGACTTCCGCCAATTCGTGCAGGCCACCGGCCACGTGACAGATGCAGAACGCGAGAACAAGGGCGCAGTGCGGCGAGAACAGGACGGCACCTGGGGCTGGTTCATGGTGGATGGAGCCAACTGGCGTTCACCGCAGGGCGCTGACAGCCATATGGAAGCCGGCAATCACCCTGTCTTGCAGGTCAGTTAGCACGACGCGCAAGCCTATTGCCAGTGGGCCGGCAAGCAATTGCCCACGGAAGCGCAATGGGAAAAAGCAGCGCGCGGAACCGATGAGCGCCTGTACGCATGGGGCAATGATTGGGCTGACGCACAGCATTCCAACAGTGCCAAAAGCGTTGCCAAAACCACACCCGTGGGCCACTACCCCAGCGGGGCCAGCCCTTATGGCGCGCTGGACATGACGGGCAATGTCTGGGAATGGGTTGCCGACTGGTTCGGGCCTGACTACTACGCCGTCGGCGAGGCGCGCAACCCGCAAGGTCCGGCACATGGCAGATCGCGTGTGCTGCGAGGTGGCTCATGGCACCACAGCAGCGTGATTTCACTGGCCGCCTATCGCATTCACCAGCCACCCACTGCACGCAACAACCTGGCGGGCTTCCGTTGTGCCGTATCTCGTATCTGAGCCTTGAGCTTCAGCCACCTTTGACCAACGGTGTTTCCCATTGCCCCTTCATTCCATTTCATCAGCACAAGTCCTATGCGCAAAACCTCTCCACTCTCCCTCATGCTGCTGGCCGCTGCCCTGACTTGCGGCACAGTGCTTGCCAGCACCGAAGCTGTTTCTGCCCCGCCCGATGCCGTTGTTGAAAGCACCACAGTGCAAATCCAGCGCGCTGAATTTGATTCAAGCATTTATGAACTGGCCTACAGCGAAAAACAGCAAGCCGTATTTGCTGCTGCGCCTGTCTGGGATGATGAAAAAAAGTCCAAAGTACTGCGGCTGCATCCGGAAACCCTCGCCGTGCAAGCCGAGATCGAACTGCCGCTCAAGGGTTTTGGCGTGGCCCTTGATGAAACCAATGATCGCCTGTATGTAGGCCACGGCTTTGACGGTGCAGTCAGCGTAGTGGACATCGCTGCCAATAAACTCATCCATACCATCCAATTGGCGCAGAAGATCAAAGGCGAGGACGGCAAAGATCGCTATTCACACCACCTGCGCGAACTGGTGATTGATGCCAGACACAAGCGTCTGTACGTTCCCGGTTTTGCAGCCAAGAACAGCGTGCTTTATGTGATTGACACGGAGAGCCTGAAACCGGAAAAAACCATTCCCGGCTTCGGTTTTCATGCGATAGGCATTGCACTGAATGCCAAGGAGAATCGTGTTTACGTATCCAATCAGCAGGGGCAGGTCATGGAAGTGGATGCCGCCACGCTGGAACTCGTCAAAACGCATGAAGTGGAGGCCGACCAGCTTCTGAACCTGGTGTTCGACCCTGCCTCCGGACGCCTGCTGGGAACCGATCAGGGCTACAACCGCAACGAACTTCGCAACAAGAGCCTGGGGCACCCGTACACGCCACGCAGTAACGGGCACAAAGTGGTGGTGCTCGATCCATCCACAGGCAAGATAAATGCCGACCCTGACACTGACAAGTACCCGGTGGCACTGCTGCTGGATGGCGAACGCCAACGGTTTTACGTGACAAACTTCAATGGCATCGGCGTGGAAGAAGGCCGTGGCACACTAATGGTATTTGAGAGTGACAGCTACAAGCTGTTGCAAACCATTGCACTACCTCCGCACCCAAGCAATCTGGCCCTTGATACCAAGCGCAACGTACTGTATGTGTCAGTGAAAAGAGACCGCAGCGGCTGGAAAAACAAAACTCCGGAAAGCGTGGTACGCATTCAGTTCTGACTTCAAACGAACGATTCATTGCGCATCCACTCATCTGGTCATATTTTCCACAATAAAAAAACAAACGGATAGTTATTATCCGTTGCGGCCTGCTGTGCAGCTATGACCAGAGATGCGTTGCTGTATTTTCAGCTCAACATTGCCATCATGGTGTGCGGGTTTTGATGGTTGTCCAGCGTTTGGCTGCTTTTTTGATGAAACGGGCATCAAAGGTGGCAAAGCCCTCGTCGCAGCCTGCGGTGTGGGCGCATTGCAGGTGCAAAGCATCGGCAAAGTCCATACCTTCCGCCAGTGCCTCGGTAGCTTGTGCAATCGCATCGGCTCCGTCGCAGACTACGCTGGGCAGGGCTGTCAGGCCAGCAAAGGCACTGGCGATTTCCCTGGCCTCGAAGCCAAATGCACTGCGCAACACCCATTCAGATTCGAGCAACACGGTTCTGGAAACCCAGATGCGGTGTGCCCGGAACAAGTCTACGGCCCTCTGGTGCTGCCTAGCATCATCATCGACCAAAAAACGGATGAGGACGTTAGTATCGACCGCGAGCATGACGTTTGGCGGCTTCCGTGGCGATGGCAGCATTCATTTCATCCAGGCTGACCTGTGCGCGACGCGGCTTGAGGCAACCCGCGACATCTTCGATGCGGGCCGTGCCCTGACCTGGCTTGGCAATAGGCTTGAGCAGCACGCCTTCAGGCGTTTCCTGCACCAGAAACTCGGTTCCGGCTTCCCACTGCCGCGCATGGCGTATGGCACCGGGCAGGACGATTTGTCCCTTGCTGGACAATCTTGTGACTTCGGGTCGAATGGGCATGCAATGCTCCAAGTGTAAGACGATGGTAAGAAGCATTCTAACTCCCTTGTAAGAACGTGTTCACGATCTCAGGACAATGCTGTTCAGTCAAGAAAAGCACCATTCATTCCCGCGAAAGCGGAAACCCAGTAACAAGGTATCCCATTGAGAAGCAAAGTGTTCTTTTGATACGTCGTCACTGGATTGCGGGCCAAGCCCGCAATGACGATGCTACCTGTACGGCACCTCCATGAAATCGTAAACACACTCTCAGCGCGAGGCCGACAGTGGCTGTCGCTCCAGCAGCATGGAGTCGCCGTAGCTGAAAAAGCGGTATTGCTGGGCCACGGCGTGTTCGTAGAGTTGGCGAATGTGCGTGTAACCGGCGAAGGCACTGACCAGCATCATCAGGGTGCTCTTGGGCAGGTGGAAGTTGGTGATGAGCACGTCCACCACCTGGAAGTCGAAGCCGGGGGTGATGAAGATTTGGGTGTCGCCCTCGGTCTGGCCGCTGCGTGCCCAGGATTCCAGGGTGCGCACGCTGGTGGTGCCCACGGCCACGACGCGCCCGCCGCGTGCCTTGCAGTCGGCAATGGCCTGTACGGTGCTGGCGGGTATGTGGTACCACTCGCTGTGCATCCGGTGCTCGGCAATGTTCTCGGTCTTGACGGGCTGGAAGGTGCCTGCGCCCACATGCAGGGTCAGGTTGGCGCGTTGCACGCCGCGCTGCGCCAGTTGCTCCAGCACGGCGGCATCGAAGTGCAGCGCGGCGGTGGGAGCGGCCACGGCACCGGGTTCCCGTGCAAACACGGTCTGGTAGCGTTCGTTGTCCTCGGCTTCGTCCGGGTCGAAATCTGCGGCCTGCTGGCGCGCAATGTAGGGCGGCAGCGGCAGGTGGCCGTGCTGCTCCATCAGGCTCCAGGGTGTGGCATCGGGCGGGCCGATGAGACGCAGGCGAAACAGCGGGCCATCGGCATGCGGGTAGCGTCCCAGCAGCACGGCATCGAAGCCGCCATCATGCAGGCCACCGGCCAGATGCAGCAGGCCACCGATGGCCGGTTTTTTGCTGACCTTGAGGTGAACGGCGACTTCGTCGCCCCCCAGCACGCGCTCGATAAGGATTTCCAGCTTGCCACCGCTGGCTTTTTCGCCAAAGATGCGCGCCCTGACCACGCGGGTGTCATTGAAGACGAGCAGATCGCCCGCTTGCAGCAGTTGCGGCAGGTCGTGAAAGTGGCGGTCGGCAGGTGGGAGGTGGCGGCCATCGAGCAGGCGCGAGGCACTGCGCTGGGCCGTGGGGTGCTGGGCGATCAGTTCCGGCGGCAGCACATAGTCGAAGTCGCTGAGGGTGTGGGGCTGTGTCTGTGGGGTGGTCATGCCTGGCCCTGTTCCTGAGCGTGTGCGGCCTGTCCGTACTGGGTGGCGACCCAGTCGCGGTAGGCTCCGCTTTGCACGTTCTGCACCCAGTCGGGATGTTCCAGATACCACTGCACGGTCTTGCGGATGCCGCTGTCGAAGGTTTCCGCCGGGGTCCAGCCCAGTTCCTGCTGCATCTTGCGGGCATCGATGGCATAGCGGCGGTCATGGCCGGGGCGATCCTTGACGTAGCTGATCTGGCGGGCGTAGGGCTGGCCGTCGCTGCGCGGGCGCAGTTCGTCCAGCAGGGCGCAGATGCGCTGCACGATGTCGATGTTGGCCATTTCGTTGTGGCCGCCGATGTTGTAGGTCTCGCCCGGTGTGCCCGCTTCCAGCACGCGGCGGATGCCGCTGCAATGGTCTTTGACGTAGAGCCAGTCGCGGATTTGCAGGCCATCGCCGTAGATTGGCAGAGGCTTGCCTGCCAGCGCGTGGGTGATGACCAGCGGGATGAGTTTTTCCGGGAAGTGGTGCGGCCCGTAGTTGTTGCTGCAATTGGTTGTGAGCACCGGCAGGCCGTAAGTGTGGAACCAGGCGCGCACCAGGTGGTCGCTGGCGGCCTTGCTGGCACTGTACGGGCTGTTGGGTTCGTAGGCCTTGGTTTCGGTGAAGGCCGGGTCGCTGGCCGACAGCGTGCCATAGACCTCGTCGGTGGAGACGTGCAGGAAGCGGAACGCCTGCCTGTGCGCGCCTTCCAGCGTGAGCCAGTGCTGGCGGGCGGCTTCCAGCAGGTTGAAGGTGCCGACGATGTTGGTCTGGATGAAGTCCGCCGGGCCGTGGATGGAGCGGTCCACATGGCTTTCTGCCGCAAAGTGGACGATGGCACGGGGGCGGTACTGCGCCAGCAGCGCGGGAACCAGCGCGGCATCGGCAATGTCGCCCTGCACGAATACATGGCGGGCATCGCCTTCGAGGCTGCGCAGATTCTCCAGATTGCCCGCGTAGGTGAGCTTGTCGAGGGTGAGCACCGGCTCGTCGCTGTGTGCGAGCCAGTCCAGAACGAAGTTTGCGCCGATAAAGCCTGCGCCGCCGGTGACCAGAATCATGGGATGGAATGGGTGAAGACCGAGACAGGCTGCCGATTATCGGTGCATTTCACCCTGTGTCCCGTCCGTTCTGGCCGGTACTGCTGCCCGCTGCGCCAGGCCGATGCTGCCGAACACCACCAGCATTCCCAGCAGTTGCAGACCGGTCAGCGACTGGCCAAGACACAGCCAGCCCAGCACGACTGCCGTGGCCGGGCTGAGAAAGCCCAGTGGAGCCACGGCATTCGGGCCAAGCGGGGCAATGCCGCGAAACCAGAGCACATAGGTCAGGGCCGCACCCACCAGCCCCAGCCAGATGAGGGCCAGGCCGTTGGCCAGGCTCAGCACGGGCATGGGTGGTGCAAGCCACCACACCAGCGGCCACAGCAACAGCCCGCCCGCCGTCAGTTGCCAGGCGGTGAATGTGAGCAACGGCACCGGTGGCTGCCATTTGCGCGTGAGCACCGTGCCACAGGCCATCGACACGGCCCCACCCAGCGCGGCGGCAATGCCGATGGCACCGAGGCGGGCATCGGGGGTCAGCACCAGCCATGCCACGCCCGCCAATCCGGCCAGTGCCGCCAGCACGGCACGCCGGTGCAGCGGCACTCCCAGCAGTGCGGCGGCCAGCCCCAGCACGATCAGCGGCTGCACCGCCCCGACCGTGGCCGCCACGCCACCGGGCAGGCGATAGGCCGCCACAAACAACAGGCTCCAGAACACCGCAAAGTTCAAGGCCCACAGCACCAGCACACGCCACCACCAGATGCCACTGGGCCACTGGCGTGCCCACAGCAGCAGCAACAGGCCAGCAGGCAGGGCGCGCAGCAAGGCCAGCAGCAGCGGCGAGAATCCGGCCAGATACTCGGTGGTGACGAGGTAGGTGCTGCCCCAGATGGCGGGCGCGATGGCCGTGAGCAGCAGATCGGCATGGTGGTTTTTCACAGGATTTCCAGCACCTGCGCGAGTGGACGGCGGGGTTTTTGCGGCCAGTTGCCGGGTGCCGCCTGCCCCACGGCCACCAGCAGAGCCGGAATGTCGCCCTCGCCCAGGGCATGCGTGGGGTCGAAGTGATTGGCCGAAAACCGCTGCTGGATCAGGGCAATCGCGGGGTGAATCGAAGGATGGCTCATGGGAAGATTTCTTTGCAGTGGAGATGTCCTAAGGAGAATGGCACTTACTTAAGGAAGGTATGCAAAACCCGTTGCGCCGCCCGCATCCCGCCACTGGGCGCATCGCTGCGTTGGCTTTTGCGGTCAATAGCCCCGCTATTGACCGCAAAATCCGCCTTGCGCTGCATCCCACTGGCGGGCGCGGGCTTACCGCAAGGGTTTTGCAGACCTTCCTTAAGCCTGTTTCCCGTCATTCCGGGCTTGACCCGGCAATCCAGTGACAAAGCAAACCAGGAGAAACGAACGTGTTTTTTCTCCATGTCGTCACTGGATTGCGGCCTTCGCCGGAATGACGGCGATAAGCAAGCGGCATTCGTCCCAAGGAATGTCTGCAAAACGCTGCTGGAAAGCGCGGGCCGTTGTGGTGGATGCAGCGCGCGAAGGGTTTTGCAGACCTTCCGTCAGCATAGTCAATGCACTGAAAAATGATAATCCGCGTTACAGCAAAGATATTATTCACCATCAGAAATCAATAAAGGAAACGCTGAATCATTCCGCCCGAGTCGCCGCGCCCCCTATCGGGATGGGCTGCAAGGCGGTTTTTGGGGTCAATAGTGGTGCTATTGACCCCAAAAGCCAACGCAGCAGACCGCCCGAGAGGGGGATGCGGCGGCCGGGAGGAATGATTCAGCGTTTCCTAAAGGACTGTCATGGATCGATACATTGCCTTGCAGGTGTTCCGCCAGGTCGCGGAACAGAACAGTTTTGCCGCTGCCGGGCGGCGGCTGGGGCTGTCGCCTGCGGCCATCAGCAAGAACGTGGCGGAACTGGAAGCCCACCTCGGCACCCGCCTGTTCCAGCGCACCACCCGGCGCGTTTCGCTCACGGGCGAGGGCGCGCTGTATCTGGCACACGTCCAGCAGGGGCTGGACACCCTGGCCGAAGGCGAACAGCTTTTGTGCCAGGCCAAGCTGGAGCCTGTCGGTGTGCTGCGGGTCAGCGCGCCGCTGACCTTGGCCATGACACAGTTTTCCTCGGCGATTCCGGCGTTTCTGGCACGCCATCCGCACTTGACGCTGGAGCTGGACCTCAGCGACACCCAGGTCGATCTGGTACGCGATGGCTTCGATCTGGCCATTCGCGGCAGCCGGGAGCTGGAAGATTCCGGCCTGATTGCCCGCAAGCTGACGGCCATGCCCTATGCCGTGTGCGCCGCTGCGGCCTATCTGGAGCGGCATGGCCGACCCGCCACCCCGTCCGAGCTGGCAGAGCACCACTGCATCCGCTTCAGTCTGGCGCGTTCGGATGTCTGGACGTTCCGGCAGCAAGACCGCGTCGAAACCGTGCCAATCGATGCACGCTACAGCGTCTCGTCCAGCCTGGCAATCATGGATGCGCTGCGGGCTGGCTTTGGCCTGAGCCTCATCCCCCGCCCGTATGTGGCCGCCGATCTGGATGCAGGCCGCCTGCAAACGGTGCTGGACGACTGGCACACCGACGCACTGCCCATCTATGCCATCTATCCGTCCAGACATTACCTGACCCCCAAGGTGCGGGCCTTCATCGAGTTCTTGCAGGCGTGTCTGCCACCGGCATCATCACCGGCGCAGAAACCAGGGCATCAGGCGTAAACCTCTGCGTTGGGATCGGTTTTTTCCAGTTCATAGCTGGCGGCCAGCATGGCCAGGCGGCCAATCACGCCGTACATGTAGAAGCGGTTGGGGATGTGTGCAGTGGGGTGGCCCTGGGCATCGAGCACATGTTCCGGCTCGAAGGCCAGCGGCAGGAAGGTGGCACCGGGGGCGTTGAGGTTTTCGTCCGCGCCCTTGCTGGCGTGAGTGCGGTAGAAGCCGCCAACCACATAGCGGTCCATCATGTACACCACGGGTTCGGCGGTCGCGCCGCCGATGTTCTCAATGGTGAGCACGCCCTCCTGCACGATGAAGTCGGAGGTCTGCTGGCCGTCCTTGACGACCGACATCTTGTTCTTGGTGCGGCGGTTGATGCTGTCGAGTTCGCTGGCATCCTGCACGGTCATCACGCCCATGCCGTAGGTGCCGTTGTCGGCCTTGATGACGGCGAAGGGCTTTTCGGCAATGCCGTATTCCTTGTACTTGCGGCGCACCTTGGCGAGCACGGCGGTGACGCTGTCTTGCAGGGCCTCGATGCCCTGCCCCTGGGCAAAATCGACCTGCTGTGCCGACTCGAACAGCGGGTTGATGAGCCAGGGGTCGATGCCCAGCATCTTGCCAAAGCGTTTGGCCACTTCTTCATAGGCCTTGAAGTGGATGGTCTTGCGGCGCACGCTCCAGCCTGCGTGGATGGGCGGCAGCAGGAACTGCTCGTGCAGGTCTTCCAGAATGCCTGGGGGGCCAGCCGAGAGGTCGTTGTTGAGCAGGATGGTACAGGGGTCGAACCCCTTGAGTTCCAGCCGGTACTGGCTGCGGTTCACCGGCTCCAGCAACAGGGATTCGCCATTGGGCAGGCGCACTTCGGTGTTCTGGGTGATGTCCGGGTTGATGGAGCCGATGCGCACGTTCAGCCCGGCCGACTGGAAGATCAGCTGCAACTGCGCCACGTTCATCAGGTAGTAGGGGTTGCGCGTGTGGTTCTCCGGGATGAGCAGCAGGTTGCGTGCTTCCGGGCAGATTTTCTCGATGGCCGCCATCGCGGCCTGCACGGCCAGCGGCAGCATCTCGGGCGTGAGGTTGTTCCAGCCACCGGGGAACAGGTTGGTGTCGATGGGGGCGACCTTGAAGCCCGCGTTGCGCAAATCCACCGACGAGTAGAACGGTGGCGTGTGCTCCATCCACTCCAGCCGGAACCAGCGTTCAATGGCTGGAACGGACTCCAGAACGCGTTGTTCCAGTTCGCTGATGGGGCCGGTCAGGGCGGTCACAAGGTGGGGAACCATAGAAGAGTCAGTCCAAAAATGAATGGGAGGATTGTAGGGGCTGTTGGGCCACGGCCCGCTGCGGCGAGCATTGGCCTAACGCCGCCAGAAGGAAGGCAGCAGCAAGGCCATGAAACTGAGGATTTCCAGCCGCCCCAGCAGCATGGCCAGGGTGCAGACCCAGGTCTGGAAAGTGTTCAGATCGGCATAGGTGGAGGCGGGGCCGACCATTCCAAGCCCCGGCCCCACGCAGTGCAGGCTGGCAATCACGGCCGAGAAGGCGGTAATCAGGTCCAGATCGGACAGCACCAGGGCCATGCCCAGCACCATGATGGTGAGCCAGTAGAACAGAATGAAGGCCAGCACCGAGAAGATGATGCGGTTTTCCACAATGGTCTGCCCCAGCCGCACCGGCTTGACGGCACGCGGATGCACGAGCTGCACCAATTCGCGTGTACCCTGCTGCACCAGAATCAGCACCCGGACCATCTTCACCCCTCCGCCGGTGGAACCCGCGCTGGTGGCGAAGCCCGACAGCAGCAGCATCAGCAGCGGCACGAACAGCGGCCAGAGCAGGAAGTCGGTGGTGGCATAGCCGGTGGTGGTGGCCATGGAAATGGCGTTGAAGATGCCAAAGCGCAGGGAGTCCAGCACGCTGTAGCTGCCCTTGAGCCACAGGATCAGGGCCGCCAGCAGCCCACCGGCCACCAGCGTGGCCAGGGTGGCACGCACTTCCAGGTCTTTCCAGAAACCCCGCAGGCTGCGCTTGCGCAAGGCCACAAAGTACAGGGCGAAGTTGCAACTGGCCACCATCATGAAAAAGATGGCGATCAGCTCCAGCAGCGGCGATTCAAAATAGCCGAAACTGGCTTCGTGCGGCGAGGAGCCGCCCAGGCTGACGGTGGTGAACATGTGCATCAGCGCGTCCAGCGGCAACATGCCACCGGCCCAGTAGGCGAGGAAGCAGGCCAGCGACATCAGCACATACACCACCCACAGGCCGCTGGCGGTCTGGGCGATGCGCGGGGTCAGGCGGGTGTCCTTGACCGGCCCGGCGATTTCGGCCTTGAAGAGCTGACTGCCCCCCACGCCCAGCATCGGCAGAATGGCCACGGCCAGAATCAGAATCCCCATGCCGCCAATCCACTGCATGAAGGTGCGCCAGATGTTCAGCGAAACCGGCAGGGCATCCAGGCCACTGAGCACCGTGGAGCCGGTGGTGGTCAGGCCAGACACCGCCTCGAAATAGGCGTGGGTGAAAGAGATGTCCAGCGATTCCAGCCGCGCACTCACCAGCATGAACGGCACGGCCGCAAACAGCGGCAACACCAGCCACACCGCCGCCACCAGCAAAATGCCGTGGCTGGGCTGCAACTCGCGCCGGTCGTGGCGCAGGCGCAGAAACACACCCAGCCCCACGGCCAGACACAGCAGCATGGAAGCCAGATACTGCGGCCACAGCCCTTCGTGCAGCACCAGCGAAGCGGCCAGCGGCACCAGCATGGCCAGTGCGAATCCGCCCAGCAAGGCACCGAGCAGGCGCATCACGGGGCGGGTATGGCTGGAAGAGGCGATGGAGTCGATGGGCATGTCAGAAGAACGTGGGCTTGACGCTGAAGGCTTTCTCCACCTCGCGCACCAGGCGTTTGTGCGGCACGAAGAACACGATGTGGTCGTTGGGCTGAATCACCGTGTCGCGGTGCGGGAAGATCACCTGCACCTGCGAGACCAGGGCAGCGGCCATTTTCTGCACTTCCTGGGCCTCGGCGGCAGCCTGCCCTGCCTTCTGCGTTTCTGCAACCAGTGGCACGGCAGGGCTGGTGGCTGCGGCAGAGGAAGTGCCGCCCGCCGATGCCGCGACCGCCGCCGCCACGGGTGAGGCGGGCACGGGGGGTACGTCCGGCACCGGCGGCGCAGTCACCGGCAGGGCGCACGGTGCGGTGCGCTGGGCATCCAGGGCTTCCAGTCCACGGGCAATCAGGCCCAGATGCACGTCGCGCGGCAGTTTGAGTTCGCCGACTTTCTTGCCGATCACCCGCGAGGTTCTGGCATCGCCGCGCACCACGATCTCCAGGGCTTCGGCCACGCCCTTGCGCAGACTGTGCACGGCCTGCACGTCGCCCTGGCGCACATAGGTCAGCAACTCGCCCAGCATGGCCTGTGCGGGCGTGAGCGCAATGTCGATCTGCGTGCCGTGCATCAGGTCGGCGTAGCTGCGCTGGTTGATGAGGGCCAGCACCCGGCGCGCGCCCATGCGCTTGGCCAGCAGGCAGGTCATGATGTTGTTCTCGTCGTCGTTGGACAGGGCCAGCAGCAGGTCGGTTTCTTCCACCGACTCCTCTTCCAGAAAGCTCTCGTCCGTGCCTTCAGCGCGGAACAGCAGCACATCGTCGGGCATCTGGCTCGACAATGCGATGCTCATCTCCTCGTCGCGCTCCACCACCTTGATGCGGTAGTAGCCCTTGCGATGCTGGGTCAGGGTCTGCGCCAGCTTCAGTGCGACGATGCCGCCATCGACAATCATGATGCGCCGCACCGTCGGCACCGGGGCCTGCACCGGCTTGTTGAGCAGCAGCAGAATGCCCGCAATGTCCTGCCGCGCGGCCAGCACGAACACTTCGTCGTCCGGCTCGATGCGGGTGTCACCATTGCTGTGGATGAAGCGGTCGGGCTGCTCGGCATAGCGGCGGTAGATGGCCACGATGCGCATGGGCAAAGTGGGCATCTGGGCACGGATTTCGGCAATCGTGCGCCCCACCATCGGCGCGGTGGCACGCGCACGCACCGACACCAGCAGCGCGCGGCCATGCGCAAACTCGCGCACCTGCAAGGCTCCGGGAAACTCCACCAGCTTGCTGACGTAGCGCATCAGCGAGTCTTCCGGCTTGAGGGCACAGCTCACCGCAAAGCCCTCCGGCCCCAGCAGTTCGTCACCACTGCGCCAGGCATTGGAGCGCAGGCGGGCAATGCGCGTGGGAATGCGGAACACCTGCTGCGCCACCTTGCAGCACACCAGGTTGGTCTCGTCGCTGGAGGCGCAGGCAATCAGCAGTTCGGTATCGTTCGCGCCCGCCTCGGCCAGCACCGCCGGGTCCACGCCATTGCCCAGCACGCCGCGCAGGTCGTAACGCAACTCCAGCTCGCGCAGGCGTTCGCGGTCGGTGTCGATGACGGTGATGTCGTTGCGTTCGATCACCAGGCTGTCGGCCACCGCCTGCCCGACACGCCCGGCACCGAGGATGATGATCTTCATGGCTTCGCTTCCTGTTTTCGGCAAGTGACACAACCGGCCATGATACCTGCTGCATGTGGCAATTCATGCAGCCGCCCGTGCGCCCTGGGGCGTGTCATCAGTCGGGCTTGAGCACCGCCATCGTCAGGCGTGACACGCACACCGGCTTGCCGGCCTCGTTGGCAATGTCGATCTGCCAGACGTGGGTGGTGCGGCCCATGTGGATCGGGCGCGCCACGCCCGTCACCCAGCCGGAAGTGGCGGCACGCAGGTGGTTGGCGTTGATGTCCAGCCCCACCACATGGTGGCCTGGCGCGCTGGCGTAATAGGCTCCCAGCGAACCCAGCGTCTCGGCCAGCAGCACGCTGGAGCCGCCGTGCAGCAGGCCAAAGGGCTGCTTGGTGCGGGCATCCACCGGCATGCGGCCTTGCAGATAATCGTCGCCAATGGCGGTGATTTCAATGCCCAGGCTCTCTGCGGCAGTGTTCTTTCCCTGCTCCTGGATGGCGTGCAGGTCAATGGTTTTTTTCCAGATGGACATGGCTCAAGTCTCCTTCAAGAATGATGATGGGGCGGACGCAGGAAATGCGCTGCCTCCTCGAAACGGCTGACGGTGCGCAGCGGCCTGAAAATGCGCATCCACGCGGCCACCACCGCCAGCGTGCAGACACTGCCGAACACGGCCGCCTGCACCGCTCCCAATGCCGCCGCACTGGTGCCGGCGCGGAATTCACCCAGCTCGTTCGAGGAGCTGATGAACAGCATGTTCACGGCATTGACGCGCCCGCGCATGTGGTCGGGGGTGGCAAAGTTGATGAGCGAGATGCGAATATACACACTCAGCATGTCGGCGGCCCCGGCCACCATCAGCGCAGCAAACGACAGCCAGAACCAGGTGGAGAGCGAAAACACCAGATTGGCCACGCCAAACACCGCCACGGCCACGAACATCACCATGCCCACATTCCGGTTGATCGGGCGGCGGCTCAGGTAGGCCCCGGCGGCAATCTCGCCAAAGCCCATGGCACTGCGCAGCAGCCCCAGCCCCTCCGGCCCCACATGCAGCACCTCATGGGCGTAGATCGGCAGCAGCGCGATCACCCCGCCCAGCAGCACGGCAAACAGGTCCAGCGAAATCGTGCCCAGAATGATGGGGTGCGACCAGATGAAGCGAATGCCCGCCCCGAAGCGCGTCCAGAGGCCGTCGGCACGATCCCGGATGCTCTCGGCACTGGGCTTGTCGGCATACAGAATCGGCACGAAGTGCAGCAGCAGCAGGCCCACCAGAAAACACACCACGCACACCAGATAGGTCAGGCCACCGCCGCCCCATTTGTAGAGAAAGCCGCCCAGAATCGGGCCGCCGATGGTGGACACGCGCAGCAGCATGCTGTTGGTGGCAATCGCCTGCGCCAGTTGGGTGCGCGGCACGATCTGCGGCAGGATGCTTTGCAGGGCAGGCCCCGTGAAGGCACGGCCGCAGCCAAACAGCACCAGCACCGCGTAGAACCACGCCACATTGTGGTTCTGTGTGAGCGAGAGCCACAGCAGCACCCCGCTGCACACCGCCTCGATGACCCAGCTGATGGCCAGAATCGCCTTGCGGTTGAAGCGGTCGATCAGGTCACCTGCCGGCACCAGCAGCACCAGCATGGGCAGGAACTGCGCCAACCCCACATAGGCCAGCGACATCGGATCGCGTGTGATGTCGTACACCTGCCAGGCCACCACCACGGCCTGCACCTGCACGGCAAACACCGTGGCCATGCGCGCCAGCAGAAACGGGAAAAAGCCGGGTGTGCGCATGACCCCGGTGGCCGCCACGGAATCGGCCGCCTGTTCGGATGGAAGGGAGGATTGGTCGGTCAAGGCACACCTGCCTGCAAAGTGAAAACCGGCAAGTATAGGAGCGCGGGCCAAATCCTGCTGGGCCTAGGGCGTGTCATCATTTAGATTCGCCCCCGCGCCAGTGCGCCCCTGCCTGGCATAGAAACTGCATACAAAAAGTCAAGACCGGCCACTGGGGCCGCCTGTACCTCGGAGCTTTCCTGTATGCAAAAAAACACCGTCCTGTGCACCTTCGCCCTGCTGATGGCCAGCAGCACCGCCATGGCCCAAAGCAGCGTCACCATCAGTGGCACCGCCGACGTGTATGTCGGCTCCATCCAGTACGCGGGCACCGAGCGGCAGGGCAAGGTCGGCTCTGGCGGGCTGACCACCTCCTGGCTGGGTTTCTCGGGCACAGAAGACCTGGGCAACGGCCTCAAGGCGGGCTTTGCCTTCGGCTCGTTCCTGCGGCTGGACAGCGGCTCGCCCGGCCGCTTCAACGGCGATACCGTGTATGCGCGCGATGCCAACGTGAGCCTGCGCGGAGACTTTGGCGGCATCAAGCTGGGGCGCAGCAGCGCGCCCAATTTTGGGCCTTCGTTGCAGGTCAATCCTTTTGGTGTATCGTTCACGTTCTCGCCACTGATCCAGCACATGGACATGAACAGCGTGCCCGGCTACACCCGCACCGCACAGGCCGATACCGGCTGGAGCAACCAGGTGGTTTACAGCACGCCCAAACTGCTGGGGGGCCTCACGCTGAACCTGCACTACCAGTTCAGCAACCTGCCCGATGCGCAGGACAGCAAGCGCAACGTGGCCATCAGCGGCTCCTTCAGCCAGGGGCCGCTGTCGCTGGCGGGCTTTTACGAACAGGCCGAGCTGACCAACCCGAATGTGAATGCCCGCCCCTTCCAGACCAGCGACTGGATGCTGGGCGGCTCCTATGACTTCCAGGTGGTCAAGGCATTCCTGAGCTATGGCGCGGCAGAAGACATGGCCGCCATCGACGACGAGGCCGACACCGTGCAGGCCGGGGTGAGCATTCCGGTGGGTGCGGGCAAATTTCTGGCATCCTACGCCCAGACCGGCTACCAGTTGCCCGCCACACCCGAGCAGACCCGCAAGACCCTGACGCTGGGCTACGACCATGCCCTGTCCAAGCGCACCGACGTGTACGCCATCGTCATGCACGACCGCTTCACCGGCACCGACAGCGGCACCAGCTATGCCGTGGGCCTGCGCCACCACTTCTGACGTTCCACGATGCTCAATCCCCGCCCTGCCACCCCCACCCATGCCTGCCGCGCCCGCGTGCTGCGCTTCGACAACCACCAGCCCATCTGGGAAGACGATGGCGCACTGGTGTTCGGCACCGATGCAACCGGGCAGGCGCGCCTGCTGGAGGTGGGCAGTGCCCCGGCGGTGCTGGGCCAGTACCCGCTGCTGCCGGTGGCGCACTGGCCCGACCGCATCGTCGCGCCGGGCTTTGTGGACCTGCACATCCACTACCCCCAGACGGACATCATCGGCTCCCCCGCCGAGGGCCTGCTGCCCTGGCTGGAGCACTACACGTTCCCTGCCGAAACCCGCTTCGCGGATGCGGCACACGCCGCCGCCACTGCCGAGTTCTTCCTGGACGAACTGCTGCGCAACGGGGTCACCACCGCCCTGACCTTCTGCACCAGCCATCCGGCATCCGTCGAGGCCTTCTTTCAGGCTGCGCGCCAGCGGCAGATGCGCATGATGGGGGGCAAGGTCATGCAGGATCGCCACAGCCCGGATGGCGTGCGCGACCAGACCGAGCAAAGCCTGCTGGACACCAAAGCCCTGCTGCAACGCTGGCACGGGCAGGATCGCCTGGGCTACGCCATCACACCGCGCTTTGCGCCCACCAGCAGCGATGCGCAGTTGCGCGGGGCCGCCGAACTGGCGGCGCGCTACCCGGACACCTGGATTCAGAGCCATCTGGCCGAAAACCGGGACGAGGTGCGCTGGGTGGCCGAGCTGTTTCCACTATCGCGCTCCTATCTGGGCGTGTACGAGGATTTTGGTCTGCTGCGCCAGCGGGCCATCTATGCCCACTGCATCCACCTCGACACCACCGACCGCCAGCGCATGAAAGCCTGCCACACCGCCGCTGCCGTCAGCCCCACCAGCAACCTGTTTCTGGGCAGTGGCTTCTTCGACTTTGCCCAGGCCGATGCGATTGGCATGGGCTACGGGCTGGCCAGCGATGTGGGCGGTGGCACCAGCTTCAGCCCCTTTCGCACCATGCTGGCGGCCTATTTTGCGGGGCGCGAGGGCCAGACCAAGCAGGGCGTGAGCCTGCTGCCGTCGCAACTGTGGTACCGGCATACCGCCGGTGCCGCTGCCGCACTGGGGCTGGAAGGCAGCATCGGCAATCTGCAACCGGGCTGCGAGGCCGACTGCATCGTGCTCAACCCACAGGCCACGCCCCTGCTGGCCCGCCGCACCGCCCAGGCCGACAGTCTGGAAGAACTGCTGTTCGCCATGATCGTGCTGGGCGACGACCGGCTGGTGGAGCGGGTGATGGTGAACGGGCAATGGCTGCCGGGGTAAGAACGTGTTCCCAATCTCAGGGCAGTTCCAGCCCCTGAAAAGCCTGTGTCATCTCGGCCATCGCCCATTGCGCCGCACGGGAGAGTTGCCGCTGGGGGGCCACGCACAATGAAAGCTGCACCGGGCGCACCTGGCGCGGGTTGAGCGGCACGAATACCAACTGGCCGCGTGCCACCTCATCGGCCACGTCCAGATAGCTCAGCACCGCAATGCCCGCGCCCTCCCGCACCAGCGAGCAGATCATGCGCACATCATTGCATTCGATGGCCTGCTGGGCCGGCAGTTGGTGCTGGGCATACAGGGAGGCGACCTGTGGATGGATCATCAGCGGTGCGGCGGCGACAATGTGCCGGTGGCCCATCGTCTTGCCGAAAGCCAGTTGCGCTTCCTGTGCCAGCGGATGCGCAGGCAGCATGGCCACGCCCAGCGGAATCCGCAGCAGCGGGCGCAACTCCACGCCCTGCACGGCATCGGTGGCCAGCATCAGGCCGAAATCCACCTCGGCCGCCCCCACCAGCGCGACGATCTCGCGGTTCTCCTGAAAGCGCAGTGAAAAGTTCAGCCCCGGATAGTCGGTGCCAATCCGGGCGATGGTGCGGGCCACCGGGCCACTGCTGAGCGCACCGATCAGGGCCAGCGAAACATGGCCGCGCCGCAGTCCCTGCAACTCCCCCAGCCGCTCCAGCGTCCTGGCGTAGTCCTTGTGCCAGCGGCGCAAATCGTGCAGCAGCAATTCCCCCGCCGAAGTCAGCCGCAGGCCAGAAGGCAGACGCTCGAACAGGGCCATGCCCAGCTCCTCCTCGGCCAGCAGCAACTGCCGGTCGATGGCCGATGCAGAGACATGCAGCACCTCGGCGGCCTTGCGCAGGCTGCCCTGGCGCGCCAGTTCGATGAAATAGCGGGAAAAGCGGGTAAAGGGCAACATGGCAGAACAAGGTGAAAAAAGGGAATTCAGATAGGCCACAGGCCCGCAACCTGTCCTGTTTTTCTCAATTGAGAATCCAAAAATATGACATGGACATCAACAGCCATTGTACCTAGAGTGGGTGCGTTGCCCCGATAACTCCAAACCCCCATATCCCCTCGAAAGGCGCGTCCATGAACGAGATTGCCAGCACCGCCACTCCCCGGCCCTCGGCCAGCCTGCCCGGCTCCCCACTCCTGCACCGCAAGCTGGACGCATTCTTCCGGCTCTCGGAACGCGGCACCACGGTGCGCACCGAAGTGATCGCGGGCATTACCACGTTCCTGACGCTGGCCTACATCATCTTCGTCAATCCACAGATTCTGGGGCAGGCCGGCATGGACAAGGGCGCGGTGTTCGTGGCCACCTGTCTGGCAGGAGCCATTGCCTGTTTCGTCATGGGGCTGTATGCCAACTTCCCGATTGCCATGGCACCCGGCATGGGGCTGAATGCCTTTTTTACCTTCACCGTGGTGCTCACCTACCAGTTCAGCTGGCAGGAAGCCCTGGGCGCGGTCTTCTGCTCCGGCATCCTGTTCGTGCTGATCAGTTGGTTCAAAATCCGCGAAGCCATCATCAACGCCTTCCCGATGGGGCTGAAGATGGCCACCTCGGCAGGCATCGGTCTGTTTCTGGGCATCATTGCCCTGCAAAGCGGCGGCCTGGTGGTACAGCACCCGGCCACCTTGGTGACGCTGGGCGACCTGACGGCCCCGGCCGTAGTGCTGATGGTGACAGGCTTCATTCTGGTGACGGTGCTGAACCAGCGCAGAATCGCCGGAGGAACCGTCCTGGGCATTCTGGTCGTGGCCATTGCGGGCATTCCCTTCGGCCTGACGCAGTTCAACGGCATTATCTCGATGCCACCCAGCATCCTGCCCACCTTCCTGCAAATGGACTTTGGCCGCATCACCGAACTGGGCTTCTGGATCGTGGTCATGACGCTGCTGTTCGTGGACCTGTTCGACACCGCAGGCACCCTGATCGGCGTGGGCCACCGCGCCGGGCTGCTGGAGAAGGATGGCAGGCTGGGCGAGATGAAGAAGGCCCTGATGGCCGACAGCACCGCCACCGTGGTCGGTGCCACACTGGGCACCTCCAACACCGGCAGCTATGTGGAAAGTGCAGCGGGCGTATCGGTGGGCGGGCGCACCGGGCTGGTGGCCGTGGTCGTGGGCGTGTGCTTTCTGTTCGCGCTGTTCCTCTCGCCACTGGCGGGCATGATTCCCGGCTATGCCACGGCAGGCGCGCTGCTGTATGTGGCCTGCATCATGGTGCAGGCCCTGACCCAGATCGACTGGGACGACATGACCGAATACGTCCCCGGCGTGGTCTGCGCCCTGGCCATGCCCCTGACCTACTCGATTGCCGCCGGCATCGGCCTGGGCATCATCAGCTATGTGGGCATCAAGCTGGCCACGGGCCACCGCAAGGATGTGTCCTGGACGCTGGGCATCCTGGCCCTGGCCTTCGCGCTGTTCTTCGCTGTCTCCTGACATACCGCACAACCATAGGGGCACTGAACCGGATGTTCAGTGCCCCTTGCATTGGGATGGCGACTGCATCAGCCCTGCGAACCGCGCCGCGCCCAGCCTGTGGTGTGTTTCTCGATCAGGCTGAACAGTTCATACATCAGCATGGCCATCACACCGATCACCAGCAGGCCCGCAAAGGCCAGCCCCATCTGCATGGTGGAACCCGCAGAAATCAGCAAGTAGCCGATGCCCTGGTTGGATGCCGTCATCTCCGATACGGTGGTGCCGACAAAGGCCAGCGTGATGGCCACCTTGAGCGAGGCGAAGAAGTACGGCAGCGAGCGCGGCAGCCCGATCTTGACCAGCACATCCCAGCGTCTTGCGCCCAGCACCCGCAGCACGTCTTCGAGTTCCGGCTCCAGCGTCGCCAGACCGGTGGCAATGTTCACCATGATCGGGAAGAAGCTGATGAGAAAGGCCGTGAGGATGGCAGGGCCTGGCCCGATGCCGAACCAGACCACCAGAATCGGCACGAATGCCGCCTTGGGCAGGGCGTTGAAGGCCGTCATCAGCGGGTAAATGGCAGCATAGGCCAGACGCGACGACCCGATCAGAAAGCCCAGCAGCACTCCCACCACAATCGACAGGCCAAAGCCCGCCATCGTGACCCAGAAGGTACGCCAGGCGTGGCCTGCAATCACGGTGCGGTATTCCAGAAACTGTTGCCATATTTGCAGCGGGCTGGGGAAGATGAATTCCGAAATGCCAAACGCCGAACAGACGAACTGCCACAGCGACAGCGTCAGGAACAGCAGAATCCAGGGCGACCAGCGTTCGAGTTGCTTGGTGTTTTTCATGAAAGTATTCCTTGGCGTGGCGTTCACTGGCCGATGACGGGGGCATCGGTGGCCGCAGCGTGGCCCTGGCGGATGGCTCCGATGTGGCCGCGCAATTCCAGCACGATGTCGGTGAATTCGCGGGTATAGGTGACTTCCAGATCGCGCGGGCGGGGCAGTTCGATGTCGCGCCGCACCACGAAACGGCCCGGGCTTTTGCTCATGACGTAGATGGTGTCGGCCAGAAAAACCGATTCGCGCAGATCGTGCGTGACCAGAATGACGTTGAACTGCTGCTCGGTCCACAGGTCGCGCAGAATGCACCACAGCTCCTCGCGGGTGAAGGCATCGAGCGCGCCAAATGGCTCGTCCAGCAGCAGCATCTTGGGTTCATGGATGAGGGCGCGGCAGATGGAGGCACGCTGCTGCATGCCGCCGGAAAGCTCCCACGGGAATTTGTCCTCGTAGCCCGCAAGGCCCACCTTCTGGAGCAGGCGGCGGGCGCGTTCCTCGTATTCCTTGCGTTTTTGCGAGAAGCTGCTGCGATAGGGTTCGACGATTTCCAGCGGCAGCAGCACGTTGTCCACAGTGGTGCGCCACGGCAGCAGCGAGGGCGACTGGAAGGCCATGCCGGAGATTTTCAGCGGGCCGGTGACGGGCTGGTTGTCGATCCATATCTTGCCGATGGAGGGCATGCGCAGGCCGGTGGTCAGCTTCATGAAAGTGGATTTGCCACAGCCCGATGGCCCGACGATGGCAATGAATTCGCCTTCGCGGATTTTCAGGTTGATCTCTTCCACCGCGAACTGGTTGGCCTGGAGCAGTTCGTCGTTGTAGGCCAGCCAGACATCCTGAAAATGCACAAAGGGGTGGGGGGCGGGAGAAGTGGTCATGCAAAAAGGCTCCTGGTGCGGATGGGTGGAGTGGATCGGATGCAGGCACGCGGCACCCGATCGGCGGTGAAGACGTGCTCAGGGCCTAGGCAGGATGTCGAGTGCGTCCGGGCCGGGCAGGAAGCTGCCGTTCCAGACGGCGGCAGGATCGACGGGGGTCTTGGTGGCGAACGTCTCGGTGACTTGCCTTGCCATCAGCGCGAGGCGGTCGGCATCGACCTGGCCAAAGCCTTCCCGGCGAGCATCGGCGGTATTGACGACGGTATCAATCGCCAGTTGCAGGCGGCGTGTTTCCAGCTCGGGCTTGACGAGGCCATCGCGGGCCTTGACCGATGCCACGGCGGTGGCAGGGTCGGCAATCACCTCCCGCGCTCCCTTGGCAAAGGCTTGCAGAAAGGCTTTGACGGCTTCGGGCTTCTCGGCCAGCAATTTGGGCGCGGCAATGATGACGTTGCCATAGAGTTTGACCCCGTAGTCCGGGTAGGCGAGTATCGCCACGTCTGCGGTCGGGATGCCGCGTGCCTCCAGATTGAGCAGCGAGGTGAAGGTGAAGCCGGTGATGGCCTGCACGTCCCCGCGCACCAGCATGGTTTCACGCAGTGGCGGGTCCATGCTGATCCACTCGACCGCGCCCACGCCATTGGCCTGGGCGAAGATCGGGAATGCCTTGCGCCCGGCATCAAAGACCGGCGCGCCCAGCTTCTTCCCGCCCAGATCGGCCGGGGTCTGGATGCCGGTTTTCTTCAGCGACAGCACCGAGGCAGGCGTGTTGTTGTACACGACCATGACGGCCACCGGCTTGGTGGGCGCATCCGGGTTGTTGGCGTGGAACTCCATCAGCGCGGCCATGTCGGCAAAGCCGATGTCGTAGGCCCCCGATGCCACGCGGGTGACGGCTCCGCCCGAGCCATTGCCTGCATCCACGCTCACATCCAGCCCAGCCTCCTTGAAGTAGCCCTTGGCCGCCGGGTGGGTGAAGAAGGCTGCCGGGCCTTCAAACCGCCAGTCGAGCTGGAACTTGATCGGCGTGATCTGCGCCTGTGCCAGACCCGTGCCGGTCACACCGGCGACCATGCCAAGCCACAGGGCAGTTTGGAGAAAAAGACGTTTTTGCATAGAGAGACTCCTTGGTGGGTCAGGGGAAAGCGGATGCTTTCTCTCCCTACGCAAAATCAATGCCTGTTTTGCTGGAATGTGCGGTGCAGCATGGAAAAATTGTATGCAATCTGCACTAGGGTGAATGGCACTTACTTAAGCCTGTTTCCCGTCATTCCGGGCTTGACCCGGAATCCAGTGACAAAGCAAGCCAAGAAAAACGAACGTGTTTTTTCTCCATGTCGTCACTGGATTCCGGCCTTCGCCGGAATGACGGCGTTCAGTAAGCGGCATTCGGACCAGGGCGTGTCATCAATCAGATTCACCCTCGCGCCAGTGTGCACCGGCAGGGCATGGCGCACAGTTGGCGTGCGCCATGTCTGCACCCACGCACATGGCTGGTGCAGGGCTAGGGTCTGGCGATCAGCCCGGCAGGGTCTGGAACAGATCGGCCAGCACCCGCGCCACCACCTTGGTGGCATTGCGCAGGTCTTGCAGTTCCAGATGCTCGTCGGCCCGCTTGGCATTCGACTCCAGCACGGTGCGCGGGCCGGCTCCGTAGATCACGCCCGGAATGCCCTGCTCGGCATACAGGCGCACGTCGGTGTACAGCGGTGTGCCGCGTGCCGCAACCGGATGGCCCAGCAGCTCCTGCCCATGCCGCTGGATGGCTTCGACCAGCGGCTGACTGCCCGGCAGGGGGCGCATGGCCCTGGCCAGCAGCAGGCGTTGGATGTCCACCGTCACGCCGGGAATGCTGGCAGCGGTGGCGGTGATGAGGCCACGAATGTCGGCTTCGACGGTTGTGGGGTCTTCCTCGGGAATCATGCGGCGATCCAGCCGGAACACCACCTTGCCGGGCACGACGTTGGTGTGGGTGCCGCCTTCGATGCGGCCCACATTCAGGTAGGGGTGGCCGATGCCGTCCACCTCGGAACGAATGGCGCGGTACTGCGCGTTCTGTGCGTACAACTGCGCCAGCAGCCGGTGGGCGGCTTGCAGTGCGTCCACGCCCGTGTCGGGAATGGCCGCGTGCGCCATCTTGCCGTGCACGGTCACTTCCAGTTGCAGGCAGCCATTGTGGGCGGTGACGACTTCGTGGGCAAAGCCTGCGGCCACAAGCCAGTCGGGGCGGGTGTGGCCCTGTTGCAGCAGCCAGCCCGGCCCCAGTTCCCCGCCGAATTCCTCGTCGTAGGTGAAGTGCAGTTCCAGTTGGCCCCGGCCGGGACGGGCCACGGCTTCGAGCGCGCGCAGGGCAAACGTGTAGGTGGCAAAGTCGCTTTTGCTGACTGCCGCCGCGCGGCCATAGATGCGGCCACCCACGCATTCGCCGCCATAGGGGTCGTGCGTCCAGCCTTCGCCGGGCGGAACCACGTCGCCATGCGCGTTCAGCGCGATCACCGGATGCGCCTGGCCATCGGCTCCCGGCTGGCCGTATGCCCGGCGCACGATGAGGTTGGTGATGGACTGCATGCCACCGGCCCGCACGATGGGCGGCGGCACGGGCAGTGGCTGGGCCTCCAGCCCCCATTGCGCCAGCAATGCGGCGGTTTTCTCGGCATGGGGCGCATTGTCACCGGGCGGGGTATCGGTGGGCACGCGGATGAGTTGCTGCAAGAAGGCGATTTCTTCGTCGAAATGGGCATCCACCCAGGCATCGAGCCGTGCGTGAAGATCGGGGGCGGTAGGCTGTGGAAGGGTCATGGCGTGGTGGGGGTGTCGGTGGGTCAAGGTCAGGCATGGCACTCAGCGGCCAGTTCGGCCAGCAGCCGGGCGAAGGCATCGATGGCCAATTGCATGTCGTCGCTGGTGCTGCTCTCCAGCGGGTTGTGGCTGATGCCCGCGTTCTCGCCGCGCACGAACAGCATGGCCTGGGGCAGGATGGTGTGCAGCATCATGGCATCGTGCCCGGCCCCGCTGGGCAGGGTGTGTGCGGGCAGGCCCAGGTGGGCCACGGCACGTTCCCAGCGGTGCTGCCAGTCGGGCGCGCTGGGCGCAGCCGACGCACGCAGGGTTTCTTCCAGCGTGTAGCCCACGCCGCGCTGGTGGGCAATGCGGGCCAGTTGCGCCGTGATGTCCGCCACCAGGGCATCGCGCTGGGCATCGTGGGGAGCGCGCACGTCCAGCGTGAAGCGGCACTGCGCAGCAATGACGTTGGGCGAGCCATCGGGCACATGCAGCATGCCGACGGTGGCGACCGAGTCGCAATCCTCTGCGGCACGTTGCTCCAGATAGACCATGAGTTCGGCCACGGCGGTGGCGGCATCGTGGCGGCGGTTCATGGGCGTGGTGCCCGCATGGCTGGCCATGCCGGTGACTGTGCCCACAAAGCGCGCGCTGCCGTTGATGGAGCTGACCACGCCCAGCGGCAGGTTCAGTTCGCCCAGCACCGGGCCTTGTTCGATGTGGATTTCCACATAGCCCAGATACTGCGCCGGGTCGCGCCGCAGGCTGGCAATCGCATCGGGGTTCAGCCCGGCCTGCTGCATGGCCTGGCGCAGGGGAATGCCATCGGCATCCTGCAAGTCCAGCCAGTCGGGCTGAAAACGCCCGGCCAGCGCGCTGGAGCCGATGAAGGTGGCCCGGTAACGCTGGCCTTCCTCCTCCGAGAACGCCACGACTTCCAGATGAAAGGGCAGGCGTTGGCCCTGCCGCGCCAGTTCCGCCACCCAGGTGATGGGAATGCATATGCCCAGCCGCCCGTCGTACTTGCCCCCGTTGCGCACGGTGTCGTAGTGGGAGCCGGTCAGCAGGGTGCGGGCATGGGCATCGGGGCTGAGGTAGCGGCCCACCACATTGCCCACGGCATCGATTTGCACCTGGTCGAAGCCACTGTCGCGCATCTGCTGTGCAATCTGGCGGGCGCAGGCGCGGTGTGCATCGGTCAGGTAGGTGACGGTGAGTGGGCCGGTGTCGGCACAGGGTGCGTCGGTGAACTGCGCCAGCAACTCCAGCGCGTCCCAGCAGCGGTTGCCCAGCAGCGGCTCCCAGCCGAACCGCTCATTCAGGCGGATTTCGGCAATGCGGTGGATGTTGCGCAGGGCTTCGGCACGCTCGAACTCCGGCGGATGCTGCAACCGCCGCTGGAATGTCCCGATGATGGCCTGCCGTGACAGCCCCGTGCCACGCGGCCCGCGCACGGCCAGCACAAACGGAAAGCCGAAGCGGTGCGAATAGTCGGCGTTCAGTTGCCGAATCAGGGCCAGCTCTGCGGGTGTGCATTGCGTCAGGCCCGCCCTGCCCTGTTCGTGGCTGGATTCGGCGGTCAGGCTGTGCTCCTGCATGGCCTTCCCCGCCAGTTCCGGGTGGGCGCGGATGAGTGCCAGTTGCTCATCCCGCCCGGCCTGCTCCACGGTCTGCGCCAGCGTGTACTTGAGCTGTGCCAGCGTGCGGAACGGGCGGGCCGACAGGGCGCGTTCGCCCACCCAGGGGGAATGCTCGTAAATGCCACCCAGCATCTGCACGGCCTGCGGCAGGGTGGCGGTGTTGAGTTGCGACAGGGTCAGGACGGAGCGGGAAGGAGAGGTCGTCATGGGGCGGGTTCCTGATAGGGATGCACGGTTTTCCAGTGGTGGGCAATGTCGATGCGGCGGCACACCCAGACGCGGTCGTGCCGGGCCAGATGGTCGAGAAACTTCTGCAAGGCCACGATGCGCCCCGGCCGCCCCAGCAGGCGGCAGTGCATGCCGATGCTGAGCATGCGCGGGGTTTCGGCCCCTTCGGCATACAGCGCGTCGAAGCTGTCGCGCAGGTAGCAGAAAAAATCCTCGGCCTGGGCAAAGCCCTGCGGCAGTGCAAAACGCATGTCGTTGGTATCCAGCGTGTAGGGCACGATCAGATGCGGCACGGTCTGGCCATCGCTGCGTGCCACCTGCATCCAGAACGGCAGGTCGTCGCCGTAGTAGTCGCTGTCGTATTCGAGGCCGCCATCGTCCACCACGATGCGCCGGGTGTTGGGGCTGTCGCGCCCGGTGTACCAGCCCAGTGGCCGCTGGCCGGTGAGCCGCTCGATGGCCTGCATACCCAGCCGGAAATGCTCGCGCTCGGTGGCCTCGTCCAGCGTCTGGTACTGAATCCAACGCCAGCCGTGGCAGGCAATTTCATGGCCCAGCTCCACACACGCCTGCGCCACTTCGGGGTGGCGTTGCAGGGCCATGCCGACACCGAACACGGTCAGCGGCAGGCCGCGTCGCTCGAACTCGCGCAGAATGCGCCACACGCCCACCCGCGCGCCGTATTCGTAGATGGATTCCATGCTCAGGTGCCGCTGCGGGTAGCTGGGCGGGTTGAACATCTCGGAGAGAAACTGCTCGGAGCCGGCATCGCCATGCAGGGTGGCACTCTCGCCGCCTTCCTCGTAGTTGAGGACGAACTGCACGGCAATGCGGGCCTGCCCCGGCCACTGCGCCTGCGGCGGGTGACGGCCATGGCCGATCAGGTCACGGGGATAGGGGTCGGTGGCGCGGTAGAGGTGGTTCATGGCTGGGCGGGGGTGTGGCGGGTCTTGCGGGAACGGCGGGGCAGCTCCAGACCGAGATTGGCTTCCACATGGAGCAGGTGATCGTGCGTGAGCTGCGCGGCGCGTTCGGCATCGCGTGCGGCCAGAGCCTGCACGATCTGCGCGTGCTCGTCGTGCGAATGGGCGGCGGCACTGCTGCTCTGGTACATCAGCGTGATGAGGTCGCAACGCGAAATCAGCTCGCCCAGCATCTGCGCCAGCACCTGGTTGCCCATCAACTCGGCCATGCGCACATGAAAGTCGCCCAGCAGCTCGGTGCGCCCGTGGATGTTGTGCTGCTGCACGGCCGCCTGTTCACGCCTGACGTGCTGGCGCAGGGCGCGAAGCTGCGTGGCCGTGACCTGCCGGGCGAACTGGCGCACCATCTCCACCTCCAGCATGCGGCGCACGGCAAACACCTCGCGCGCCTCCTGCACCGAAGGGCTGGCCACGAAGGCCCCGCGTGCAGGCTCCAGCGTCACCAGCTTCTGTTGCGCCAGTTGCAGCAGGGCCTGCCGCACCAGCGTGCGCGACACGCCGAACTCGGCCCCCAGCTTCTGCTCGGTGAGCTTGGTGCCGGGCAGCAGGCGGTGCTCCACAATCGCTTGCGTCAGCGAGAGGACGATGGCACTGGTCGAGGAAGTGTGCAGGGGAGAAGTCGGCATGGGGGGCATTGGCTCGGTCGGGGGTTTCTGGAAAAAATGTATACACTTTTCCCGCAACCTTCCTGCAAGCAATTGCCGTGCCGCCCTGGCACGGATACTGCTGCGCCAGTACACACCCCCGTCACTGCCACGCACCACGAAAGGCCCTCTCATGGGATTGAGCACACACGTTCTGGACACCGCCAATGGCCGCCCTGCCGCAGGCATGGCCGTGGCCCTGTACCGCACCAATGCAGGCACTGCCACGCTGCTGGGCCGGTATGTGCTCAATGGCGACGGCCGCACCGACCGGCCACTGTTCGAGGACGGGCAGTTGCAGGCAGGCTGTTACCAACTGGCATTCGAGGTGGCCGCCTACTTCCGGTCACAGGGCACACCACAGGACGCGCCACCGTTCCTGGACACGGTGCGGCTGGACTTCGGCATTGCGCAGCCCGAGCAGCACTACCATGTGCCGCTGCTGGTCAGCCCCTGGGCCTATTCCACCTACCGGGGGTCGTAACCCCCTGCTCTGCAACAAAGGTCTGCGGCTCACAGGCCCAGCACCAGCCGGGGCGAATGGCTGCGCGAGCAGCACAGTGCCATGCAGGGCACGGCGGCGGCCTTCTCGGCCTCGCTCTGCACGCTGTCGCGGTGGTCGGGCTGGCCTGCTGTCACCGGGGTCAGGCAGGCTCCGCAAATGCCCATTTCGCAGGACAGCGGCACCGGTACCCCGGCATCCAGCAGCACGGCAGCAATGCTGCGCCCGACGGGAATCGTGTACACCTGCCCGCTGGAACCCAGCTCCACCTCGAACGCCTGCTCCTGTTGCGCCCCGCCTGCCGGTTCGCTGGCTGGGGCCGGGGCAAAGGCCTCCTGGTGCAACTGGGCGGCAGGCCAGCCCTGGCGTTGCGCCGTCTCCTGCACATGCGCCATGAAGCCGTGCGAACCACAGGTGTAGATGTGGCTGGCGACATCCGGTGTGTGCAGGCTTTGCGGCAGGCCGTGGCGGGCACTGTCGCCTTCCGCGCTGCAATGCAGATGCACCGTGCCGTGGCGAAAGCCTTTTTGCAGTTGCCGGGCGAAGGCGGCATCGCGGCGGTGGCGCACATAGTAGTGCAGCTCGAAGGACTGGCCTGCCGCATCCAGCCCCTGCGCCATGCTCAGCAGCGGCGTGATGCCAATGCCGCCTGCCAGCAGAATGCTGTGCCGCGCCGTGTGCAGCCGAAACAGGTTGCGCGGCGTGCCGATGCGCAACCTCTCGCCCACGCGCAGACGCTCGTGCACATACGCAGAGCCACCACGCGATGCGGCCTCGCGGCGCACGCACAGCAGGTAGTGGCTGCGCTGTTCTGGCGCACTGGCAATCGAATACTGGCGCACCAATGCACCGGGAAGGTGCAGATCGATGTGCGCCCCGGCCTCGAAAGAAGGCAATGCCGGCTGGCCTTCGGCGGCCACCAGCCGCACGGCCAGATTGCCCTGTCCCTGGGCGATCAGGGCATCGACCACGACATCCATGTGAGCCAATGTGGGAGTCATCTGAAGCACCCTCCTTTCAGACCAGAAAGAAATCGCCAAAACCCATGCGCTGAAGGCCGCGCCGATAGGCAATGGAGCTGCGGTCGGCCGGAATGTGCGCTTCCAGCGTCAGATCGAGTGGCAGGCGTTCGGGCTTCTGGGCCTCCACCATGATGCGGTCTTCATCGAACACGCGCCGGTTGAACGCCTGGATCTCCCCGGCTGGAATGTGCTTGTTCACGTTGCGCACAATCGGCACGAACAGCCGGGTCTTGCGTGCCGACACGGGCGAGGCGGCATTCATGATGACCTGCCGCCGGTCATCGGGGAAATGGATGGTCAGCGTGGCCGTGAACGGCAGATGCGCCTCGAAGTGGCGCAGCCAGACAAAACCCTCCGGCTCGGGGATGCCCGCGTCCTTGGCGTAGTTGGACATGCTGCTGTAGTAGTCGGCAACGAAGCCGGTGGGCGTTTCGTGGGTGCGGTAATCGGGCACTTCCTGGTTGTCGGGATCGGCAAAGGTCTCGGTATGCACCCAGGCAAAGTGCGCCACGTCCAGAAAACCCTCGATCTGCCGCCCGGCAAAACCGGCAATGTCGAAAGGCTGGCAGACCACCTGCACGAAATCCGGGTCATCCCAGTGCGGCAGGTTTGGAATCTGCGGCGCATCGGCCCCTTCCTGCGGGTCGAGGCAAGTCCACACCAGCCCATAGCGTTCCACCGCCGGAAAGGTCATCAGGTGCAGCTTGGCCGGAATCGGCTGGTGCGGGCTGGCGGGAATGCGGTTGCAGCGTCCACCCGCCCCGAAGCGCAGGCCGTGGTAGGGGCAGACCACGCCTTCGCCATCGTGGTGGCCCATCGTCAGCGGCACGCCCCGGTGCGGACAGACATCCCGCGCCACCACCAGCGTGCCGTGGCTGCGGTAGGCCACCAGATTCTCGTCAAGCAGCGTGAGCTTGCAGGGAGCCTCGCCCACCTCGCTGGCCAGGGCCACCGGATACCAGTGCCGGGCCAGCCGCCGCCAGTCCTCCGGCTCGAAGGTGCAGTGCGGCGGCAGTGTGGCGGCGCGTTTCATCGGGATGATCGTGGCGGTAGTGGATGGCATGTTCATGGTCGCTCCAGGCTCTGGTTCAGTGGGTTCTGGCGTTCACTGTAGGGGGTTTCCATGTTGCAGTCCATCAGAGATATTTTCATCATCCGTTGCAAAAAACAGCACACCTGCAACGCCCGCCCATCCCTGTCACCCCAGCGGATTGCCTTCGATATTGGCGACGATTCCCCGGATGATGCCGCTGCCATCCTCCTGCCAGAGGCTGTCGTACCAGGCCTGCGTGAGGGCCGGATCGCTGCCGTGGGTGATGTCGCACCGCTTGCGCGCGCGCAGCACCAGATCGGCCGCGCGCTGGTTGCGGCGGTTCTGGTAACGCCGCAGTGCATCCGGCACGCCCAGCGTGTGCGTCTGCAAGGACATGGCCAGCACCACCGCGTCTTCCATCGCCGCACAGCCCCCCTGGCCAATGTCGGGCGTGGTGCTGTGCGCGGCATCGCCCAGCAGGGCCACGCGCCCCCGCGTCCAGGTCATGAACGGCTCGATGTCGTGGATTTCCACGCGGTTGGTGGTCTGGGGGTCGATGCGGTCGATCAAGGTCTGCACCGGCTGCGCCCAGCCGTCAAAGTAACCGCGCAGAAGCCGCTGGGCATCGGCACGTTCATACGGCAAACCACCCGGCAATGGCACGTCGAAGAAGAAATAGAAACGCCCGCCCGCCACCGGCATGACGGAGACGCGCTTGCCCTCGCCCACAAAGGTCGTCCACTGGTCGGCCGGGGCCATGTCCGCCGATGCTTGCACCAGACCATTCCAGTTCACATAACCGGCATAGCGGCGTTGCGGCGGGTGCTCCAGCACATGGCTGCGCACGATGGAGTGCGTGCCATCCGCACCAATCAGCAGGTCGCCCGTCGCGCGGCTGCCATCGGCGAACACGGCCACCACCTCGTCGCCCTGCTCCTCGATGGCCACCAGTGCCCGGCCCAGGTGCACCCTGTCCCGGCCACAGGCTTGCAGCAGCATCTCCTGCAAGGCCGCCCGCACCACCGGATAGGGCCGCTGCCCCACCTGCTGCACCAGCGGCTCCAGGCTGAAGCGCGTCATCGTCTTGCCGCTGTGGCCTTGCACATAGGCCATGAAATCCATGCGTCCGCCCAGCGCAGCCACCTGCTGCTCCAGCCCCAGGTAGTTCAGGCACTTGACCCCATTCGACCACAGCGAAATGGCCGCCCCCACAGGCCGGATTTCCTGCACTCTCTCGAAGACCTCGACCTCATGGCCAGCACGCTGGAGCGCGATGCCCGCCGTCAGGCCACCCATGCCCGCGCCGATGATGATGATTTTCACGATGTATTCCTTTCACAGAAGCTGCTGCAAACCATGTCGTGGCCTGCGCGACTGCACCATCGGCAAGCCAGGCGGTATCCCGCCAGATGCACGGATTGCATACAAAAATCGCGCCAACTTTGCAGGCACGGTATCGGTGAAAGAAAAAGCGGCATGGTCTGGGTGCGTCATCACACCCAGACCATGCCGCTGGAAGGCCCATCCATCCGGGCAACAGATGCCCCCTGCCCTGCCACCGCCCGGTGCAGGCGGACCGGCCGCACCTCAGGCCGCCATCGGGGCCGGTGCAGAACGCACCAGGAAGTTGTTCAACATGGCATGGCCATGCTCGGTGAGAATGCTTTCCGGGTGGAACTGCACGCCTTCGATGTCCAGGGTTCTGTGGCGAATGCCCTGAATCTCGCCATCGTCCGTCCAGGCCGTCACTTCCAGCTCTGCGGGCAGGCTGGCCGGTTCGATGGCCAGCGAGTGGTAGCGGTTCACGGTGAACTGGCGCGGCAGCCCGGCAAACACGCCCTGCTGGGTGGTGGTGATGGTGCTGGTCTTGCCGTGCATCAATTCCCTGGCGCGCACGATGCGGCCACCGAATGCCGCGCCAATGCTCTGGTGCCCCAGGCACACGCCCAGAATCGGCAGCTTGCCCGCAAAGTGCCGGATGGCCGCAATCGAAATGCCCGCCTCGGCAGGAGAGCATGGCCCCGGTGAAATCACCAGCCGCTCGGGCGCAAGGGCCTCGATGCCTTCGAGCGTGATTTCATCGTTGCGAAACACCTGCACATCCGCGCCCAGTTCCCCGAAATACTGCACGATGTTGTAGGTGAAGCTGTCGTAGTTGTCGATCATCAGAAGCCTGACCACAATAACCCCTTGATTGCTTGATAACGTTGCGATGCCGCAGATGCCATGCGCACCGAACGGCCATTATAGGCATGCCGTCTATGGCTGCTGCACCCGCCGGAAAAACGCACTCTGGCTCACCAGGGATGCGGCGGCCTCCCACAGCAGCGCGACATCGGCAGGCACAGCAGCTCATCGATATGCAGGATGACATGCCCTATTTCATATACGCCTGCCCAGTACGAAATAGAATGATGCTGGAGTGCAATGGCCGACCGTACCTGATCGAGCCAATGCACAGGTTTGGCAGCCACCAGTGACGAAGGTGGTCGTTGTTCCATCTGCAAAATTTTAGGCGGTCTAAATTTCAGATTGCCAATATTTTTTGCTATGGGCAACGTTTACAAAAAGTTTTTTAGACCGTGCTGGTGGGCTATGGTTGTGCGTCTAAATGTAGTTATGCAGCGCCAATGGCTGAGAAAACGCAGCGCCAATCTGTCACGTTACCGTCGTTCCACCAAGCCTCGCCCCACCTTCATCGCCCAGGCCATTGCTGCCTGCATGGTTGTAAATCCGCGCACAGGTGCCAATATGGCTCCGGTCTGCCTGTACTGCTTCGCTTTCTTCTGAGTTGTTGCGTGATATAGCTTCATCTTTCACCCTTTCAGACGCCTAACCCGGCGGTCAAGCCGACTCCGGCAAGCTGCGCTTGCCTGCGCTGCTTACCTCTGCGTTAGCGTGCGCAGTTCACTAATGGAGGCCTTGTGGCAAAAATTCCCAGCGACATGGAAGGAATTCTTCGAACGCTCGCTCAGATCTACGCTATGCAAGGAGCAAGAAGAGAGGTCGCTGTACTCGCCAAATCAAAATCTGAAGTTGAGCAAACAGACTACGATAACTGGAATGGTGGTACATACGGCTATACGGTTACTCTGAGATTGCCTTCCGCGCACTACGCGCAAATTGAAGCCGACCGAGACGCTATCGAGCAGGACTTTTTGAAGCGAATGGATCCTCTTCTACGTGGATACCAGAATGAGTCAGTCCACTCAGTGATCATCACCTTGGAAATTGAGAACGATGAAAATTGGCGCAAAAATGCCATCCGATGGCTTGAGAAGGCAGATATAAATTCGCTTCGAATGGGTGGGCGAAAGACAGCGTTTGATGTGTTTGTGTCTCATGCGAGTGAAGACAAAGAGGCTCTTGTTCGGCCCTTGGCCGCCGCGCTCGCCCAACATGGTTTCAAAGTTTGGTACGACGAGTTTGAGTTGAAGGTGGGTGACAGTCTTAGCAAGTCAATAGACCACGGCCTTGCCAATTCGTCATATGGCATCGTAGTACTCTCGCGCGCGTTCTTTTCCAAGAACTGGCCTCAGTACGAACTTGAAGGCCTCACCGCGCGTCAGATGATCGGCGAGAAGGTAATTCTTCCGATTTGGCACGAAATTACGAAAGACGACATTCTTCGGTACAGTCCGTCGCTTGCCGACAAGCTAGCGATTGATTCGAAAACGAACACGATCCAGCAGATGGTGTCTTCCGTAGCGTCGGTCATCAATGGCACCGGTCAAAGTACGCGCTAACGAATAAGCTCAGCGAACATAATGCAGCATATGAGGTATACAGAAATCGGAGATTTTTCACGACATGAAGAGCATTGATCTATTCGCCGGGGCGGGGGGATTATCCTGTGGCCTCAAGCAAGCTGGTTTTTCGCCCTTGTTGGCAAATGAGTGGATTCCTCAATTTGCCGAAACCTACAAACTCAATCACCCAGAAACGAAAGTCGTCGTGGGTGATGTGCGAGAAGTTAGCGAAACGGATTTGAAGCACAAACTTGGGGTATCTAGCGGAGAGGTAGATTTGGTTGCTGGAGGCCCACCTTGTCAAGGTTTTTCCATCAATGCACCGATACGGACATTGGATGATGAACGCAACCATCTATTCAAGGATTTCTTGCGTGTTGTATCGTCCATTAAACCCAAAGCCGTGCTGATTGAAAATGTTCCTGGCATCGTTTCGCTAGGGCGCGGCACTGTGGTTGAGCAAATCTACAAAGAACTGCAAGCAATGGGTTACACCGTCAAGCATCGCATTTTGTTCGCCGGGCATCACGGTGTTCCACAAATGCGATTTCGCACGGTTTTCATCGGCATCCGCAACTTCAAACATGAAATTTCTTTTCCTGACCCTCAATATAATGCCAAAGCGATAGCAAATTTTACTGGCGCACGCGAGTTGTGCCTTTCTGTGCCTCCTCTATTCGCACAGGAACTTAAGCCACATACGACGGTTTGGGATGCGATGTCTGATTTGCCAGCCATTGATAATGGTGCGTCAATCAGCCCCGAGAGCTATGTTCTGCCACCACAAAATGTATATCAAGAATATTTGAGAGACGGATGCGCTAGACTAACCGGACATTATTCTGCAAGAGTGGCACAAGTAAATTTAGATCGACTCAAGTTTATTCCGCAGGGGGGGAGTTGGCGTGACATTCCGTTTGATTTGCTTCCGGCTGGATTGAAGCGTGCGCGTCGAAGCGATCACACCAAACGCTATGGTCGACTCCACCCAGACGCGCTTTGCTCTACCGTGCTGACTAAGTGTGACCCACATTGGGGTAGTTTTTTTCATCCAACGCAAGACCGTGTTATATCTGTTCGCGAAGCTGCGCGAATTCAATCCTTTCCTGATAGCTATCAATTTTCTGGCAGCATCACGCAGCAATACGAGCAGGTTGGCAATGCAGTTCCACCTCTGCTTGGAAAGGCTGTCGGCGACGAGATTGCGAAACTCCTGGGTAACCTATGATGTCACTCGTACGCCCAACGAACAAAGATCTTGTGGAAATATTCGGTTACGCTCCAGATGATTTGACGCAATCCGTTCGTAGTTTATGGAATCTGGGTGCGTGTCCTTTCATCAATAAGGCGTGCAGCAAGTCTAACCATGACTCTTCCGTCGTTTATGGAACATGTAGTGTCACCACAGCTTATGGTGATTGCATCATCTGCCCGAATCGGCTTTATGAAAAAGACTATGCAACGCTACGTGCAGTCGCAGAAGATGCATTTGGAAAGATGGCGCGGTTTGTTTTATTTGATGAATACATCAGACATCGAGACGAAAGCGGTATTTTCGTCGTCGCTCTGGGACAAAAATCTGGCAAGGAGGTGAAGATTGGTCGCAGCCTTTCAATGGACTGGGTGCTGGCAAAGATTGAAAACAACCAATTGATTGAATACGTCGGAATTGAAGTTCAAAGTATTGACATCACAAACAACTACCGCGATGCGTGGTACGCCTATAAAAACTTGACTCCAAATACCAAGACAATCCCATCATCTGAGCACGGTATGAATTGGGCAAATGTTCATAAACGACTAATTCCACAAATCATCCGAAAAGGTGTCGTGTATTCCAACTCCAAATTGGTTAAGGCTGGCTTGTATTTCGTGCTTCCCGATATTGTGTATCGCAAGTTCGAGGACATTATTGGTGCAGACATTCCGCTTGTTACCACCAAGGGTGCGAATGTCCTGACTATCCATACTTACGATTTATCTCCACCTGCGAATCATGGTCAGCAGCGTATTCTTGTCAATAAGCGAAAAATTCGCGTTTCGTTGGACGAATTTTCACAACGCTTCATCTCTGGTCCAAATCTACCCTCCGGTGAAGAACTGGATGTAGCTGTAAAACGGATTCTAGGATGCTCCTGATTGCAAAACACGGAAACAAGAGGGCGAACAATTCATTAAAGCCGACACCGCTTCGCGACACAGCTTAATTCAGGCTACAAGGGCTTCCCCACCGTAGCAAGCAATAAAACTCCCCCCTGAATCATTGCCATGCAATGGTTCAAACCTATTTGCTTCCCTGTCTCTCATTTCCACCAATACCCTGTTTGGGGCTTGGGTCGATGATGTCTCGGTAAAGGATTGTGGACGGCATGACTACAAACAGTCATGGACGCAGCCTTCGTTTGCTGGCTGCAAACCCTGATGAAAGACATGCGCAAGAGGCTCCATTCAACAGTCAGCAACCTGACAAGCCCTTGCCATGGCAGGCACTGGCTTTGGCTTAGAATGAACCGGCATTTTTTGCGCAGCACCATCCGGGGTTTTCATCCGCATCGGCCTTTCGCCAACAGGTGCTGCCTGCCCCATTCCTGAACCACCATGCTCACCTTTCAGCAAATCATCCTCACCCTGCAAAACTACTGGGACCAGCAGGGCTGCACCCTGTTGCAGCCCTACGACATGGAAGTCGGCGCGGGCACCAGCCACACGGCCACGTTCCTGCGCGCCATCGGCCCGGAACCCTGGAAGGCCGCCTATGTGCAGCCCAGCCGCCGCCCCAAGGATGGCCGCTATGGCAACAACCCCAACCGCCTGCAACACTACTACCAGTACCAGGTCGTGCTCAAGCCCGCCCCGGCCAACATCCTCGATCTCTACCTGGGCAGTCTGCAAGCCCTGGGGTTCGACCTGAAGAAGAACGACATCCGCTTTGTCGAAGACGACTGGGAGAACCCCACCCTGGGCGCGTGGGGACTGGGCTGGGAGGTCTGGCTCAATGGCATGGAGGTGACGCAGTTCACCTACTTCCAGCAGGTCGGCGGCATCGACTGCCGCCCCATCACCGGCGAAATCACCTATGGGCTGGAGCGTCTGGCCATGTACCTGCAAGGCGTGGAAAACGTCTATGACCTGACCTACTCGGAAGGCGTGAGCTACGGCGACGTGTTCCACCAGAACGAGGTGGAGCAATCGACCTACAACTTCGAATACTCGGACGCTGAATTCCTGTTCCTGGCCTTCAACGCCTACGAAAAGGAAGCCCAGTTGCTGATGGACAAAGCCCTGGCACTGCCCGCCTACGAGCAGGTGCTCAAGGCCGCACACACCTTCAACCTGCTGGATGCGCGCGGTGCCATCTCGGTGACGGAACGCGCCGCCTACATTGGCCGCATCCGCAACCTGGCCCGCAGCGTCGCCCGCAGCTACTACGACAGCCGCGAACGCCTGGGCTTCCCGATGGCCCCACGCGAGTGGGTCGCCCAGATCGACTCGCAGAAGAAAGCGGCCTGACCAGCCTGATTCTTCGGCTCCGGGAGCACAGCCACGGGAACCGGATCAGTGCATGGTCCGTCCCGTTTGCGCCAGCACATTCCCCGCAGTACGTCACTGCGGCAAAAGCCGCAAGCCGCTGGCTTTTGCAATCCGCTGCGGGCAATGCCCCAGAGCACTCATCCCACCGGCTTTCTCCGGCCTGCCAGGCCCAGAAACAGCCGGTAGAGTGGCCGCTCCACCCAGCGGTAGTTGAGCACCGAAAAGACCACCACCAGCACCGCGCACAGGCTCATCCAAAGCTCCAGTGACACCTTGCCAGCGATGCCCCAATGGTGAAAGCCATGGCCCATGACCGCGATGATGGCCGGATGGGACAGGTAGATGCTATAGGACGCATCGCCCATCTTCTGCACCATGCGCAGCGGCGTGATGCCCATTTTTTCCAGATTGACGGCAATCGCAATCAACGACAGGGCGAAAGAGCCATACAGCACCACCCGTTCACTGACCTTGAAGAATCCGGCAAACTCCACGCCGAAATGCTCCTGCAAGGCATAGCAGGCCGCCAGCGACACCCCCGCCGTCACCACCCAGGGCAGCACCGTGGCTTCGCGCCTGCGGGCAAACCATTCGGCAAACAGGAATCCGGCAATGAACTCCAGAATCAGCGGCGAGGTATAGAACGGCACCCACATGTTCTGCTTGGCAATGTGGGCGTTCTCGGGCTGGTAGAGGCCGATGCCGTAGTGGTACACATTCAGGGCGATCAGCAATACACCGGCCATGGCGAAGCAATGCGGCATCCACTTGCGCGTGAACGCCAGCAAAATACCCGTGAGCAGATAGAAATACAGCTCGAAACTCAGCGTCCAGGTGATGCCTTCGAGATTCTGGGGCAAGTCCTGTGGCACCAGAAAGAACGAGCCGGGCAGGCTGACCCGGTCTTCCACCCCCCCGGAGAGGTAGGCCAGTACCAGATACACCAGGAAAAAAGGCCACCAGCCGCTGTAGATGCGCGAAAAGCGTTTGAACAGGAACCGCAGTGCATTGCCTGCACCAGGCTCTGTGCTGCGCGTGGTCTCGGCCATGATGTAGCCGCTGATGACAAAGAAAATATCGACCCCGGCAAACCCCATGCGCGCCAGCGGTTCGGGAACCCAGGGGTTGTACATGTGGTGCAGCAGCACCAGAGCCGCTGCCAGAAAGCGCAGGGACTGAATGTTTTGAATCATGCTTGCCGTTTCTTGCAGAGCATGGTCACAGGCCGGAGAAATCCGGCTTGCGCTTTTCCAGGAATGCGCGGAATGCCTCCTTGGCGGCAGGCTGTTGCAGCAGCCGTACCAGTTCCTCGGCCTCGGCATCGATGCGCCGCAACACTTCGGGCAACTGGTCGGCCTTGAGCAGGCGTTTGGTGGCCAGCAGCGGCTCCAGCGGCTTGGCCGCGATTTTCTGCGCCAGTGCCTGACCGATGCCGTTGGCTTCGTCGGGCGGCACGATGCGGTTCACCAGCCCGGCATCCATGGCCGCCTCGGCAAAGAATGGCTCGCCCAGCAGCAGGGCCTCGGCCGCGCGGTGGTAGCCCATCAGCGCGGGCAGCAACAGGCTGGAGCCTGCTTCCAGGCACAGCCCGATGTTCACGAATGGCAGGGCAAACACGGCGTTGTCCCCGGCAACGACCAGATCGCAATGCAGCAGCAGCGTGGTGCCAATGCCCACGCACGGGCCGCACACAATGGCCACCAGCGGCTTGGGAAACTGCGCAAGCTCCTTCATGAAGGCAAACGTGGCATCGGGCAGGCCACTGCCGGGCTGCTCGGTGCTGGCCACGAAGTCGGCAATGTCGTTGCCCGCGCTGAAGCAGTGGATCTGCCCCTGGATGACCAGCACCCGCACGCTGGCATCCTGCGCGGCCTGCCGCAGCCGTTCGGTCAGGCTTTGGTACATGGCCTGGGTGAAGGCGTTTTTCTTCTCGGGGCGGTGCAGCGTCAGCGTCAGTACCGCGCCCTCCTGGTGCGAAAGAATGTCGTGTGTCATGGCAAAAGAACAAAAGGTTGAAAGAACGGCGTCACTGCTTGTAATACAGCATCTGGCTGGCGGTGGCCAGCAGTACGCCGTCGCGGCTCCACAGGCGGGCCTCGTCGTCGGCGTAATTGTTGCGGTATTCGCGCCCCTGCGACTGGCCCAGCAGGTAATCGCTGCCCACTGCGGCCAACTGGGTGGCATCGGCATGGAAATAGACGGTCAGGGTCACGGTGCCGAATGCGGCCAGCGTGGCGCGGCGCAGCAAAATACTCGGAAAGAATACATCGCACATGGCCAGCAGGGCCGGAAAGTCCAGGGGCCGTGGTGGTACGTCCCGCACCCACAGCAGGCTGCGATCTTCGGCGGATTCCTGCCCTTCCCAATGCAGCGGCAGATGGCCTTCGAGCAAGATGGTTTCGTACTGCCTGCGCCACTGCATGTCGGCAAACAATGCCGCCATGACCGGCTGGGTTTGCGGTGGTTGCGGAGCCGCCGCAACGGGAGCCACCGCAGAGCCGCTGGCCGACCAGGTATTGCGGCGCACAGCGGTTATGACGGTGGCCGTGGTTGCCACCACGGTGTCGCCCTGGGCATTGGTGCTCTCCTGCACCACAATCCAGTGCTGGGTGGAGCGGTTGGTCTGCACCGGCGTGGCGCGGATGCGGAACCGGCCCTCGGCCACTGCCACCGCATAGTTGATGGTGATGCTCAGCGGCTCGCCCAGTCGCTGCGGGTGCTGCCAGACGGCCTGCAACAGCACGGCCGCCGTGATGCCGCCATACGGGCCGACCATGTTCCAGTAGGCGGGTGAGGTTGTGCCCTCCAGGCTGCCATCATCCAATGGGCGCAATGCCATGGCCTCGTCAAAAAAGTGCATGGGGTATGTCTCCGTCTAAGAACGTGTTTGCGATCTCGGCGCGAGTGCTGTTGTGCCTTAAGAGGCGTAGCTGCAAGGCGAAAACCGCAGACGGGCTGGTGGCCCGGCGAGGATTTTCAACGCCGCAGATGCGCCTCTTGAGGTGCAACCCATAGGGTATGGCGTAGCCATACAGCTTCGCGCCGAGATCGTAAACACGTTCGAGTATGTCAATGCCTTGCCATTCTGGCACAACCCACCCTAACGTTCCCGGTGGTCGGCACAGGCCCTACACTGGGCGGCATGAACAAGGCTTTCACCAAAGAAGATACCCAGGGCGACGACGACGATCTGCCGCCCGATGCCGTCGCCCTGCCGCGTGGCACGAAGAACTACATTTCGCCCGAAGGCCACGCACGCCTGCACGCCGAACTGCGCCAGTTGCTGGAAGTGGAACGCCCGCAGATTGTGGAAACCGTGCACTGGGCAGCCAAGAACGGCGACCGCTCGGAAAACGGCGACTACCTGTATGGCAAGAAACGCCTGCGCGAGATTGACCGGCGCGTGCGCTTCCTGACCAAACGGCTGGAAATCGCCGAAGTCGTGGATGCCCGCATTCATGCAGGCAAAGACCAGATTTTCTTCGGCGCGACCGTCACCTACGAAAACCAGCACGGCGAGATGCAGACCATCACCATCGTGGGCGTAGACGAGGCCGATTCGCTGCGCCAGCGCATCAGCTGGATTTCCCCCGTGGCACGCGCCCTGCTCAAGGCCCGCGTGGACGATGAAGTGGCACTGCGCACCCCGGCTGGCGTGCAGTACCTGAGCATTCTGTCGGTGCACTATCCATCGGCCTGACCATCTCGCAGAACCCGATAGAACCAGATGAATGGGGCACAGTCGCTTGATTTTTCGCTGGGTTTCGGCCTGGCCTGGCCCGCCGCCATCCCTGCGTTGCTGCTGGCATTGGGGTGGGACTGGTGGCGCGGTGAGCCGCCAGCGGCCGTGCATCCGGTGGTGTGGATGGGCAAGGCCCTGCATCGCCTGGGCCAGCGCATAGCACCACGGTGTGAGGCCAGGGAAGGTCTGCCAAACCCGTGGCGCACGTTCTGGCTGGGGGCGGCGGCATGGTGGCTGCTGGCCTTGCTGGTGGTGGGCACTGCGGTTGTGTTACAGGCAGCTCTGGTTTCGATGGGCAGGCTGCTGCCGGGCACGGATGGGGTGATGGCCCTGCTGTGGCAGTCTGTGGGGCTGGCCTTGCTGCTCAAGCCCATGATGGCCTGGCGCATGCTGCACGACGAGGTGCTGGCCGTGCAGATAAGCCTGCAACAGTCCCTGACCGCTGGCAGAACACAGTTGGCACGGCTGGTCAGCCGGGATGTGCACACGCTGGATGAACCGCAGGTGTGCGAGGCGGCGATGGAAACCCTGGCAGAGAACCTGAATGATTCGGTGGTGGCCCCGCTGTTCTGGTTTGTGCTGCTGGGCCTGCCGGGGGCTGCCCTGTACCGCATGGCCAACACGGCCGATGCCATGTGGGGCTATACAGGAGAGCGTGGCGGGCGCGACTGGCTGTGGGCGGGCAAATGGGCCGCGCGGACCGATGATGTGCTGTCGTGGGTTCCGGCACGCCTGACGGCGGTTTTGCTGCTGGCAGCCCATGCCCGCATCGGCACACACTGGCGCAGTCTGCGCACGGAAGCACGGCACACGCCTTCGCCCAATGGCGGCTGGCCGATGGCGGCGATGGCATTGCTGCTGGGCTTGCGTCTGGCTAAACCAGTGGTTTACACACTCAATGCCACAGGCAAGCTCCCCGCACCAGCAGACATTGCGCGTGCCTGCCAAGCGGGCCAGCGTGCGGTGTGGCTGCTGGCGGCCATCGCAGGGGCTGCGCTGGCCGTGACGGCTATGGCGGCTGTGGCGGGAGGTCTTAGATGGTGGTAGTGCCCACGCGCATTCACGGCGGTGCCGATGGTCAGGGCGTGCCTCTGTACGACTTTTCCACCAACAGCAATGCCACAGGCCCCTGCCCTGCGGCCCTGGAGGCGGTGCGCCAGGCCGATGCCTGCCACTACCCCGACCCAGAGTACACGCACTTGCGCCAGCAGTTGGCCGATTGGCACGGGGTGGCCGCGTGGCGGGTGGTGCTGGGAGCCAGTGCCAGCGAACTGATTCAGCGTCTGACCGCCTGGGCGCAATCGCAGGGCAGCCAGCGGGTGCTGTTGCCGCTCCACAGCTATGGCGAGTATGCGCACGCGGCACAGGCACGAGGCATGGATGCCGTGCGGCGTGTGCAGACCTTCCCAAGGCATGAGGGCACGGTGTTGCAATGGGCCTGTGAACCCGCCAGCCCCACCGGCCAGAGCGACGCTGCACTGGCCTGCTGGCTGGCAGAGCCGAACGCCACAGAAAATGCCCTATGGCGCGTGTGCGACTGCGCCTATCTGCCCCTGAGACTGGACAGCAGAACCGCCCGCGATTGGCTGCACCGGGGGCGGAATATGCAGCCATCGTGCTGGCAAATGTACAGCCCCAACAAGGCATTGGGCCTGACGGGTGTGCGTGCGGCGTATGCGATTGCGCCACTGCCCGACTCCCGTGGCACGGCCATCGTGCAGGCAATGGTAGCGCAACTGAACGCACTGGCTCCCTCCTGGCCGTTGGGCAGCCACGGCGTGGCCATGCTGATGGCGTGGGTGGAGGATGACTGCCAACGCTGGCTGGATGCCAGCCGCATTCGCCTGACGCAGTACCGGCACTGGCAGCAGGCCCTGTGCGCACGCATGGGCTGGGAAGTGATGGACGGCAGTCTGGCCAACTACCTGCTGGCCAGACCGCCTGTGGCCGATCTGCCGCAGGCACTGCTGCGCTTGCGCAAGGCAGGCATCAAGCTGCGCGATTGCAGCTCGTTCGGACTGCCGGGCTGGGTGCGACTGGGTGTGCAGGCACCCGAGGCCCAGGACGCGCTGGAGGCCGCATGGGCCGAGGTCGTGTCATTTGAGTCTGCCCATTCCAGACCTTGAAGAAAGGTCTGCAAAGCATCAAAACATCGGCGGGATGCCAGCACGTTGCGCAATCGCCTGCCAGATACGCTGTTTCTCTGCTTCGGGCGCATCGCGCCACGCCATGATTTCATCGAGACTGCGCCAGCAGCCCACGCACAGGGGCGACTCCACGGGTTCCGTGGCGGGTGATTCGGCCAGACGGCACACGCCCACACAGGGAGACGGCAACATCGGCACCGAGTGCCCCGCAGGTGCAGCAGCGGCCAGCCCGATCCGCTGCCGCGCCAGAGCCGCCAGACGCAGCAACGCCCGCGAAGGGGCAGGCGCATCCGCGCGGTTCACGCTGGTACCTCCGATGCCGCCACCTCGGCCCAGGGCGCGCCGGTAATGCGTTCCAGATCATCGGGTTGCAAACAAAACACGGCACGCGGATGGCCTGCTGCCGCCCACAGGGTATCGAAGCGTTGCAACGATGCGTCCAGCAGGCACAGCAGTGGCCGGGCATGGGCCACCGGGCTGACACCGCCAATCGCAAAACCGGTCTGCGCCTTCACAAACGCGGCTCTGGCAGGCCCCACCGTGCCCAGCAAGGCATTCACCCGGTTCACGTCCACGCGCCGGTCGCCCGCCGTCACCACCAGCACCGCCGTCTGGTCGGCCAGCCGCTGAAAAATCACGCTCTTGGCAATCTGCCCCATTTGCACTCCCAGCACTTGCGCCGCTGCTTCGGCGGTGCGGGCCTCCTGCGCCAGCCACTGTGGCGCGTGGGGGTGCTGCAACTGCTGCAAGGCCGCCGCCACGCGCTGCACTGACGCGCTTGGCAGTGGGGGCGAAACCGGCATCGGCATCTGGCTCATGTCCGCTTGCGGGCAATGGCCGTACCCGCACGCGACTGTGAGGGTCGCCCCAGGCACTGGCTGATGTACAGGCCCGCATCCACCAGCGCGTCCAGATCGATGCCGGTGTCGATGCCCAACCCGTGCAGCATATAAACCAGGTCTTCGGTGGCCACATTGCCGGTCGCGCCCTTGGCATAAGGACAGCCCCCCAGCCCGGCCACGGCAGCATCGAACTGCCAGATACCCATTTCCAGGGCCGCGTAGGTATTCGCCAGGGCCTGCCCATAGGTATCATGAAAATGCCCGGATACATCGTCCAGGTCGAAGTGCCGCAAGGCCGCTTCCAGTGCCCGCTGCACTGCGCGGGGCGTGCCCACGCCGATGGTGTCGGCCACGCCCACATGCTGCACGCCAATGGCCTTCATCCGGCCTGCCACTTCGCCCACCTGGGCCGGGTCGATGGCACCTTCATACGGGCAACCCAGTGCGCACGAGATGGCCCCGCGCACCGCAATGCCTTCGGCCCGCGCGGCCTGCACCACGGGGGCGAAACGCTCGATGCTCTGCGCCACGGAACAATTGATGTTTTTCTGGCTGAAGGTCTCGCTGGCCGCGCCAAACACCACCACCTCATCGGGCCGATACGGCAGGGCACGCTCAAAGCCGCGCAGATTCGGAATCAGCACGGCATGGCGCACCCCCGCCGGTCGCTCCATACCGGCCATGACCTGCGCGTTGTCCGCCATCTGCGGCACCCAGTGCGGCGAGACAAAGCTGGTCACCTCGATGTCCCGCGCACCGGCGGCCTGCAAGCGGTGCACGAGTTCGATCTTGACGGCGGTGGGCACCGGCTGCGGCTCGTTCTGCAAGCCGTCGCGCGGGCCGACTTCAACCAGGCGGACACGGGCGGGCAATGGCATGGCGTCTGCCCCTTACTTCCAGCCGTCTTTCAGGCCGCTGGCACGGTTGAAGACCACCTGGGTGTCCGAAACCGGCGCGTTGCAGTCGCGGATGAAATAACCCAGCCGCTCGAACTGCCACGGTTGGGGCGCGTGCTCTTCGCTGTACAGGTTCTGCAACAGCCCCGCTTCCACATAGCCGTGCATGACTTGCAGGCTGTCGGGGTTGAGTTCATCTTCCAGCTCGGCCTGACCGGGGTGCTCGGCACGGAACAGGCGTTCGTAGAGCCGGAACTCTGCCGGTGTCGCCTCGTGTGCGCCCACCCAGCCGATCACGCCCTTGACCTTGACGCTGTCCGCGCCGGGGGTGCCGCTCTTGGTATCGGGGATGATCTCGGCCAGCACCTTGGTGACGCGGCCATCGGCATCTTGCTCGAAGCCGGTGCATTGCACCACATAGCCGTACTTCAGGCGCACCTTGTTGCCCTCCTTGGGCTGGCCGTCGCCACCGGTATGGGGCGGGTAGAGGCGGCGATAGCCCTTGCCGGGCACGGCCATGAAGTCCTCGCGCTCGACCCAGCTCTCCCGGCCCAGCGTGAAGGCGCGTTGCCCGGCTTCCGGGTCGTGCGGGTTCAGTGGGGCGTGGCAGACTTCCAGATGCCCCAGGCCGAACACGCTGTCCCAGTTGGTCAGCTCCAGCCTGACGGGGTCGAGCACCGCCAGCGCGCGCGGGGCCACCGGGTCGAGCACGTCACGCAACGCGCCTTCCAGCGCGGCATAGTCGATCCAGCCACCCGATTTGCTCACACCCGAGCGTTCGCAGAACAGCCGCAGTGCATCCGGCGTATAGCCACGGCGGCGCAGACCGGCCAGCGTGGGCATGCGCGGGTCGTCCCAGCCATCCACATGCCCTTGCTCCACGAGTTGCCGCAGGCGGCGTTTGCTGGTGATGACGTGGGTGACATTGAGCCGCGCAAACTCATACTGGCGCGGTGGCGGGCTGTGCAGCAGGCCGCCTTCGGTCAGGCGTTCCAGCAGCCAGTCGTAGAAAGGCCGCTGGTCCTCGAACTCCAGCGTGCAGAAGCTGTGGGTGATCTGTTCCAGCGCGTCCTCGATGGGGTGCGCAAACGTGTACATCGGGTAGATGCACCACTTGTCGCCCGTGTTGTGGTGGGTGGCGCGGCGGATGCGGTAGATGGCCGGGTCGCGCAAGTTGATGTTAGGGCTGGCCATGTCGATCTTCGCCCGCAACACCGCTGCGCCATCGGCCAGTTGGCCATCGCGCATGGCACGCAAACGCGCCAGATTATCGGCAGGGCTGCGGCTGCGGAAAGGGCTGTCGGTGCCGGGCGTGTTGAAGTCACCCCGGTTGGCACGCATCTCGTCCGGCGTTTGCTCATCGACATAGGCATGGCCCGATTCCACCAGATACTCGGCGGCACGGTACATGAAATCGAAATAATCGCTGGCGTAATAGACATGATCCTGCACCGCACCGGGCTGGCCCGGCACATCGGCAAAGCGGCTATCGTAGCCCAGCCAGCGCACCACGTCACGGATGGAATCGACGTACTCCTGCTCCTCCTTCTCCGGGTTCGTATCGTCGAAGCGCAGATGGCAGACACCGCCATACTCCTGCGCCGACGAGAAGTTCAGCCAGATGCTCTTGGCATGGCCCAGATGCAGGTAGCCATTGGGTTCGGGCGGAAAGCGCGTGCGGATGCGGGCCGGGTCGGGCACACCGGCCCCATGGTGCGCGCCGTCACCCGGACTGCCGCCCCAGCGGCGATGGGCATAAGTGCCCTTTTGCAAATCATCGTCAATGGCAGCACGCAGAAAATTACCGGCACGCGCCGTGGAATCGTCCGCCACCGAAGCCGTGCCGGACGTTGCGAGAGAAGAATCGGTCATGGTCATAATCGCACGATTGTAGGGGCTGGCACGGCCTGGAAAAACCTCGTCAATTGGGCCGGATGCCCAGCCGCTCCAGTTGCGGTGCCCATTCGCTGCGCTCCCTGGCAATGCGCTGTGCAAAACCGGCCGCGCTGTCCGGGTACGGAATCGAGCCATTGGCCTGCATCGTGGCCAGATAGGCGGGGGCCTGCAAGGCCTGGGTCACGGCGCGGTTGAGCACCGCCACCACGGCATCGGGCGTATCCTTGTGCGCCACCAGCCCGATCCAGACCGCACTCTCAAACCCGGCATGGCCTTCCTGCTCCAGCGTGGGAACCTGCGCGAAGCCCTCGCTCTGCACCGCCGGACTCACCGCCAGTGCCCGCAGGCGGCCATCCTTGAGCATCGGCTCCACCAGCGCGGAACCGGCAAAATAAATCTGCGTGTCCCCGGCCACCGTGGACATCAGCGCGTCCGGCCCGGTCTTGAACGGAATGTGCACAATGTCCGGCTTGCCCGCCTGGCTCAGCAACACCTCGAACAGCACATGCGGCGGACTGCCATTGCCCGACGACGCATAGTTCAGCACCCCCGGCTGCGCCTTCGCCAGCGCGAACAACTCCTTCAGGTTCTTCGCCTGCACCTTGGGGTTCACCACCAGGGCCATCGGCAGCACCGCAATCGGGCTGACCGGCTTCAGGTCCACCGCCGGGTCATAGGTCAGCTTGGGGAAAATGTATGGACTCCACACCGCATGGGCATTCGTCACGATCGCCAGCGTGTGGCCACTGCCATCACTGCCCTTGAGCTGCTGCAAGGCCACCATGCCCCCCGCGCCAGGGCGGTTGTCCACCACCACCGTCTGCCCCAGCGACTGCTGCAACTGCTCGGCCAGCGGACGGGCAAAAATATCAGGCAAACTGCCCGCCCCACCATTGACGATCAGCGTGATGGTGCGCTGCGGAAAACCCGAAGCCTCCTGCGCCAGTGCAGGCGCAGCCGCCAGCCCCAGCCAACTGGCACAGCAGGCCAGCCCCGCCAGCAGCTTGCGCGACCCCACAGACAAATTGAATCGACGGCGCATGGAATCCCCCTTCTCGCAACAAAAATGGTTTGGACAGGAAAACGCCATTATTGCGCCGGATGGGGCTGCAATCGCGTGGCAGGGGCGCGGAAAACCCCGATGCAGTGCCCCATTGGCATAAGGCGGGATGGCCGAAAAAGAGCCATGAACATGGAACCCAGCAAAGCCTGTGCAGAGCAACAGTGGATACGCCAACTGGCAGCGCGCATGCCCTTTGGAAACAATGACAGGCGTATTGCCAGCACTAAGGCAAAGACATCATGCGCCAATCCTTGACGGGGACCTCCTTATGGCTGGGTTAGATTTCAAAACCCAACAATAAAGCTTGGAATTGAAAAAGGCGGGTATCCGCGAAGTGCGCAAATTACGAGCAATCCCCATATCATTGATAACGCTATGCCAACGTAAATTGGGATACGGCTTACAGAAAAACGATACATAATCAAATCTTTTAGCAGTCCACATACCCCACGTTTGTCCATTCGGTCTTCGACAGTTTTTTTGTATTTATTGACGTCATCATGGAATAGCTCAGCGGATTCGGCGGAACTCGCCAAAGCTTCATAATCTGAGAGCTTTTGCTCCCAATATTCCTGCCAGAATTTTGCACCACTTGCCATCCCCACTTGAAAGATAGAAACAAGGAAGCCGACCATACAAACCATGAAACTAACAATAGGCTTTGTATGGCTAGACTGAACAAGACCAGCAAACAATACACCTTGAAAAATCATAAAGAAATTATTCCGCTGTGCGAGTTGAGTAATCTCAAAATCTCGCATTCGCAATGCGATATCGAATTTTCTAATTGCTGAGATTTTTTCTGTGTTTTCAGATTCGCACATATTTGTACCTATGAAATCTAACATTCAAGCCAAGCCGCAGACTCGCCAAAGGCGAGGCTGTCGGCTGGAGCACTTTGTTGGGCGACGTGGCGGTAAAAGCCGCCCACCTATTCTATCTGCAAGTTCTTGTTGCTCGCTCATAACTGCTGCGTGCTCGCTGATATATTTCATCTCCTTCGGCGTGGAGATTCCTGGCGGTTTTAATAGACGTTTCGCGCGCAGAATTTGCGGCCTCGATCTTCTTTTTATAGTTTGAGATAACAACTTCAATGTCACTTATCGACGGCCCATCTGGTGTAGAGCCAGCCTTTTCTAGGCTATTACGCCATGCTTGATATTCCATTGAGAGTTGCTCTATGATTTCCTGACTGTTCTTTACTCGTACCGAGATTTCCTGTGAAGCACGCCCGTACTCCCGAACCGAATCAGAAAAAGGGCCATAGTAAATGCCATGATGAAGTGAATCGTAAAACATATCTTTGAGCTGCCCATAAACCTCGTCGCAAGAGATGGCGGCCCTTTCTGCTCTTGTGATAACGGAAGTGCCAATTTTTTGTATATCCACCACATATTTTTCAAGATTATCAAAAGATTTGTTTAAGCTTTCGGTTGCTGATGGCAGTCCAGTTTCCTTGATTTTTTGTATCGTATTCTCCATAGCGGCTCTACTCGAACGAATAGCCTCTTGCCGCTGATAGGATATCCTGTGCTCATTTTTCCAAGCGGCTACAAGTTCCGAATAAAATTTGGCATCTGTTGGAGTAAATAACAATGTTACTATCTGTCCATCCGAAGGAAAATCGATTGAAATGCTACGCCCTTTCTTGCGTCCTTGCAGAATGCTTCCCGATGGAGACAAGGTTAGAGTCATCATGTCTGCGTCAATGATTCCTCTAACTCCTAACTGCGCAGACTCAATTTCTCCACGCTTCTTTGCAGACACAAAGAGCATGGATCCTTGGATATCTTGGCCCACTTGGATCAGTTGTAAATAGAGCATATCAGAAGGCCTGAGATCAGCAAGATATTGCCCAGTTGCTGAAGCTCTGGCTTGGTTGCATCCAAGAAAACCTAGAACAATCGTCATAATCAAAAGTATGCGTGCCATCGCTTATTTGTGGCTCCTGATAAATCTTGCATCCGCACGGGAGCTTGTCATGTGCTTTTTGCTGAATTAGATTTAGACAGCACAATCTTAGCCCATCAACACAGCCTGAAAAACCTTTTGTAAACGTCGTACATAGCAAAAGACATTGGCCGCCAGAAATTCAGACCACCTAAAATTTTGCGGATGAAACAACGAGCATCTTTGTCGCCGGTGGCTACCAAACCTGTGCGTTGGCTCAATCAAGTACGGTGCTGCCATCCCACTCCAGCACCATTCTATTTGTACCGGGCAAGCGTATATGGACTGGGGGCTGCGGTTCATTTTCTTTCATGAAAAATGCTGCCCTACCCCGCTGCCTGCTGGGCCTTGCGGGCGAATTCTTCGCGCAGGGCGCGGAGTTTGTCTCGGGGGTTTTCCTTGGCGGTTTGGGTGTCCAGCTGCATTTCGGCGATGAAGCGGCTGGGGCGGGCGGTGATGATGTCGCGGCCTTTTTTGCGGCGTTTTGTCCAGCTCACCGCCAAGGTGCGCTGGGCGCGGGTGATGCCGACGTACATGAGGCGGCGTTCTTCGTGGATGCGGGCGGCGGCTTCGGGGTCGTCGGCTTCGTCCAGGGGGCTGTCGGCACTGCCGGGCTGGAAGGGAAGCACGCCTTCGGTGACGCTGGCGAGGATGACGTGGGGCCACTCCAGTCCCTTGGATGCGTGCAGGGTGGAGAGGGTGACCATGTCCTGTTCTTTTTCGCGTTCCGAGATGGTGGAGAGCAGGGCGATGGTCTGGGCGACTTCGAGCAGGCTTTTGCGTTCGCTGATGAGGTGGGCGATGGCCGGGTCGGGGCGGCCTCCGGCGCGTTCGGCCATCCAGTCGCAGAATTCCAGGACGTTGTTCCAGCGGGCATTGGCCTGTGCGTCGGTGTCGGATTGGTCGCGCAGAAAGGCTTCGTAGCCGATTTCGGCCAGCCAGTCGCTGAGGAAGCGGGCGGCATCGTCCGCACCCTGGGTGTGGCTGGCGCGGTGTTGCAGGTCGTTGAGCTGGCGGCCAAATTCCAGCAGGCCAGCCAGGGCGCGGGCGTTGATGGCGGCAGGCAGCATCTGGTTGAAGAGGGAGGCAAAGAGGCTGGTTTTGTGGCGGGTGGCGAATTCGCCCAGTTGCGCGAGGCTCTGGTGGCCGATGCCCCGGCGCGGGGCGGCAATGGCGCGCAGGAAGGCAGGGTCGTCGTCGGGGTTGCTCCAGAGGCGGAACCAGGCGCACAAATCCTTGATTTCACTGCGGTCGAAGAAGCTGGTTCCGCCAGAGACCTTGTAGGGGATATTGGCGCGGCGCAGGGCTTTTTCCAGCGGTTTGGCCTGGTGGTTGGCGCGGTAGAGGATGGCGAAGTCTTTCCACGCGGGCGGCGGGTTGCTGGCGGCGCGCAGGCTCTGGATGCGGGCGACGGCGCGTTCGGCTTCGTGTTCTTCGGTGTCGGCATCGATGATGCGCACGGGTTCGCCTTCGCCCAGTTCGGAAAACAGGGTTTTGGGGAAGAGTTTCGGGTTGCTCTGGATGACGTGGTTGGCCGCGCGCAGGATGGCACTGGTGGAGCGGTAGTTCTGCTCCAGCTTGATGACGCGCAGATCGGGGTAGTCCTGGGGGAGTTTGCGCAGGTTGTCGAGGGTGGCTCCACGCCAGCCGTAGATGGACTGGTCGTCGTCGCCAACGGCAGTGAAGTGGCCACGCTCGCCCACCAGCAGTTTGAGCAGTTCGTACTGGGTGGCGTTGGTGTCCTGGTATTCGTCCACCAGCACATGGCCCAGGCGTTGCTGCCAGCGTTCGCGCACGTCGGGGTGGTCGCGCAGCAGTTGCAGGGGCAGTCCGACGAGGTCATCAAAGTCCACGCTCTGGTAGGCGGTGAGGCGTTCTTCGTAGCGTTGCATGATGCGGGCCATGAGCTGTTCGTCGTCGTCGCGCGCTTGTGCCAGGGCGGTGGCGGCATTCCAGCCGTTGTTCTTCCAGAGGCTGATGGCCCATTGCCACTGGCGGGCGGTGGCGGTATCGGTGGTGCTGGCGCAGTCCTTGAGGATGCCCAGCACGTCGTCGCTGTCGAGGATGCTGAACTGGGGTTTCAGGCCCAGCGTGTGGCCGTCTTCGCGCAGCAGCCGCACGCCCAGCGCGTGGAAGGTGGCAATGAGCACGTCCTTGGCCGAGCGGCCAATGAGTTGGCGGGCGCGTTCGCGCATTTCGGCGGCGGCCTTGTTGGTGAAGGTGATGGCGGCAATGCGCTGGGGCAGCAGCCCCTGTTGGATGAGGTGGGCGATCTTGTGGGTGATGACGCGCGTTTTGCCCGAACCCGCCCCGGCCAGCACCAGACTGGGGCCGTGGGTGTGGTGAATGGCTTGCATTTGGGCGAGGTTGAGGGAGGCGGACATGGGCGATGGAGGCGGTCAGGGGCCGCAAGAGGAATGGGCAGGCGGGCAATGATACTGTGCCCGCTGGCACGGGGCCTGTCATTCCCTGGATTAGTCCCTGTGCCGGTGCGCCCCGGCAGACCTTACACTGGTGCCTGTGGGGGCTGGCCAGGGCGAATGCCTGGCCAGCCTGCCGCGATGGCATCAATAGCACAAGGAAAGGTGACAAATGAGCGACAAGAAACTGTTTGATTTCGGCCAGTTCGTGCCGGGCTTTGATTTTCTCAAGGGCTTGATTCCCGGTGCCGCCACTGCGCCGGGCACGCCTGCTGCGGCCAACAATCTGTTCAGCAACTGGCTGGCTCCCACGCTGGATTCGCAGGAGGTGCAAAAGCGCATCGAGGAACTCAAGACCGTGCAGTTCTGGCTCGATCAGAATGGCCGCGCGCTGAGCGCGACGATTCAGGCTCTGGAAGTGCAGAAACTGACGCTGGATACGCTCAAGAGCATGAATTCCGGGGCGCAGCAGGTGGCGCAGGTGTTCCAGGATGGCGTGGTGGCAGCGGCCAGCACGGCGGCGGCCAGTGCCTCTGCCGGGGTGAATGCGGCCAAGGCATCCCCCACCAAATCAGAGGTGCGTCAGGCCGCCGAGCAAGCGGCTGCCGAGGAAGCCGAAGCGGCAGAAGACGAACAGCAGGAAGGGCTGCTGTCGGAGCAGGCCGCCGAAGACCTGCGCATTGTCCAGGCGCAGGCCATGCAGTGGTGGGGGGCATTGAGCAAGCAGTTCCAGACGATTGCCACGCACGCGCTGGATGATATGGCGCAGAATTTTGCGAATGCCAGCGCGTCGATTCCAGGGCTGTCACCCGTGGCAGGCGAATCTGCCGAGGCAGGCCAGAAAGCCGGTGGCACCACGGCGAGGACAGCACGCACGGCATCGTCCGCTGCCACGCCAGAGGGGCAAGCCCCGGCCCGCAAGCGTGCGCCGCGCAAGACCTCTGCCACGGCCACACGCAAGACAGCCAGCAAGACCACCGGCACCCGCAAGGGCGCGGCCGGGAATGATGCGGCGGGCGGGAAAGAAGGCTGATAAAAGCGTATCATCAACGCCCCATACCCAGCGACATCCCCTGCCACACGGCATGTATGGCAGGGGATGTCGCTGGGTGCGACCTGAATTCACCTTCACGAAACGGAACACTGGCATGGCACAAATTTCTGTCACCATTCTCACGGGCTTTCTGGGCGCGGGCAAGACCACGCTGCTCAACCGGGTGCTGCACGAGGCGCACGGGCAGAAGATTGCGGTGATCGAGAATGAGTTTGGCGAGGAAAACATCGACAACGAGATTCTGGTCAGCGAAGGCCGCGAGCAGATCGTGCAGATGAGCAATGGCTGCATCTGCTGCACGATCCGGGAGGATTTGCGCGCCACGCTGCACGATCTGGCCGAGAAACGCCGCAGCGGCGAACTGGATTTCGAGCGCGTCATCATCGAGACCACCGGGCTGGCCGATCCGGGGCCGGTGGTGCAGACGTTCTTCATGGACGAGGAAGCGGCCGAGAGCTTTCTGGTGGATTCCATCATCACGGTGGTGGATGCCAAGCACGCGCAAACCCAACTGGACGAGCGGCAGGAAGCGCGTCGGCAGGTGGGTTTTGCCGACCAGATTTTCCTCACCAAGACCGATCTGGTCAGCGAGGCGCAGGTGCAGGCACTGATTCACCGCCTCAAGCACATGAACCCGCGCGCGCCCATCGAGGCCGTGCATTTCGGGGAAGTGCCGCTGGAGCGGGTGCTGGACTTGCGCGGCTTCAACCTGAATGCGCGGCTGGACATCGACCCGGATTTTCTGCGCGAGGAAGAACCCCATGTGCACGACGAGCATTGCGGCCATGACCACGGGCATGGGCACTGCCACCACGAAGAACATGGGCACCACGGACATGACCACGGGCACGACCATGAACACGGCGAACACTGCAAGCATCCGCACCACCATCACCACGACGATGATGTGAAGAGCTTTGTGTACCGCGCCCGGCGGCCGTTCGATCCGGTGAAGCTGGAGGATTTTCTGGGGGCCATCGTGAACGTCTATGGCCCCAAAATGCTGCGCTACAAGGGCGTGCTGGACATGCAGGGCACCGACCGCAAGGTGATCTTTCAGGGCGTGCATCAGCTCATGGGCAGCGACCTGGGGCCAGCCTGGAAGGATGGCGAGGAGCGCGTGAGCAAGATGGTGTTCATCGGCATCGACCTGCCGCGCGACATTCTGGAGCAGGGGCTGGATCAGTCGCAGGTCTGACGGCGATCTGACGACGGTGGCCGGCCTGTGGCTGGCTCGGGCAGGTGGATTTTTCGAGTTCCATCGGCCCACAGGGGCATGGCTGTCGGCCATTGCACATTGTGGCTACAATGCCTGCCCGAACAAGGCACATTACCAGAGTCTGTTCACCCGGCATCGCCTGCCCGCCCCACGCGGTGCGGGGGCGATATGAAATCAAAAGAGACGATGATGTACGTGCCCACACCATCGCAGGCACGCGGCATGACTGGACCACTATGGCAAACAAAACCACCCAATCGACGCAATCCGCAGACGCAGGCGCGCTGGACGACACCTCCGCCACCCTGACCGAAGCGGCCCTGCTGGCCATGCCGGAAGACGATTACATGAACAGTGAGCAACTGGCATTCTTCCGCAAGAAACTGTCCGATCTGAGGGACGACATGCTGCGCAAGGCCGGTGCCACCACCGAATACCTGCGCGAGGAAGTCTCGGTAGTGCCCGACCCGGCAGACCGCGCCACCATCGAGGAAGAACACGCGCTGGAGCTGCGCACCCGCGACCGCGAGCGCAAGCTGCTCAAGAAGATCGAGCAGTCGATTGCCAGCATCGATGCGGGCGAATACGGCTACTGCGAGGAAACCGGCGAACCCATTGGCCTGCGCCGCCTGCTGGCCCGCCCCACGGCCACGCTGTCGCTGGAGGCCCAGCAACGCCGCGAACTCAAGCAGAAGATGTTCGGCGACTGACCCACCGCATCGCCTGCCGCACCCGGCACTGCGCAGCATCCCTTTTCTCCACTGTTGGGAAAAGGGATTTTTTCTGCCATTGGCAGGCTCTCTCCTTCCCATGCAACGAACCCATCGCTATCCCCCGCCAGCATCCCAGGGCACGTCCACGGGACGGCGTGTGTACGAGCTGCTCTCGTCCATGCGCTTTGCCATCGCGCTGCTGGTGCTGCTGGCTCTGGCATCGGTGGCAGGCACGGTGCTGCCCCAGCATGAGGCCACGGCGCGCTACATCGACCAGTTCGGGCCGTTCTGGGCACAGCTGTTCATGGTGTTGCAGCTCCATGCCGTGTACAGCGCGTGGTGGTTTCTGCTGATTCTGGTGTTTCTGGCGGTCAGCACCGGACTGTGCGTGGTGCGCAATACGCCGCGGTACCTGTCGGAGTGGCGTCGCTTCAAGGAGCATGTGCGGGTGGGCAGTTTCCAGGCCATGCCCCACCGCGCCCAAGCCTCCCTGCCCGGCACAGCGCAGACGCTGGCGGCACAGATGCAGCAGCAGTTGCAGGCACTGGGCTGGAAGGTGCGGCTGGTACACCGCACTACCGCCCGCCCTGCCGGGTGGATGCTGGCGGCCAAGGCGGGCGGCGCGAACCGGCTGGGCTACATTGCCGCCCATGCGGCCATTGTGCTCATTTGCGTGGGCGGCCTGCTGGACAGCCAGTTGCCGATGCGCGTGCAGATGGCCCTGGAAGGCAAGACCGCCTTTGAGGGTGATGGGCTGGAAGCCGCCAAAGCCCCCCGGCACCGCATGGGCGTGGGCACGCTGGCCTACCGGGGCAATGTGATGGTGGCCGAGGGCACACGCTCCAACACCGCCATCCTCACGCTGGCCGATGGCGTGGTGTTGCAGGATTTGCCCTTCAGCATCGAACTGGAGCGGTTCGACGTGGAGTACCACGCCAACGGCACGCCGCGCCTGTTTGCCAGCGAGGTGCGCATTCACGACCGCGCCACCGGGGCCGTGTCGCAGCACCGCATTGCCGTCAATCACCCATTGAAAACCCACGGGGTGGAGGTTTTTCAGGCTGGTTTTGACGATGGTGGCTCGCGGGTGCAGGTGCTGGCGCGCCCACTGCGCCCCGGCATGGAGGCCACGCCGTGGCAGGGCGTGATCGGCAGTTCCGCCCCCATTTCGGGCGTTCCGGGCTGGGATGCCGCCCAGGTGGAGTGGCTGGCACTGGATACGCTGAATGTGGAGAATCTGGCCGCTGCCGCTGCGGCCTCGTCTACGGCCAGCGGTGCGGCAGTGGATGTGCGGGCCGTGGATTTGCGCCACCGCCTGCAAGCGCAATGGGGCGCGGGCCACCCGGCCATTCAGCCACAGAAGCTGCACGATGTCGGCCCCAGCCTGAGCTATCGCATTCGTGACCGTGCCGGGCAGGCCGTGGAGTTTCGCAACTACATGCGCCCGATCGATCTGGGCGATGGCCTGCCGGTGTTCACGCTGGGCGTGCGTGCGCCCAGTGACGCGCAATTCACCTACTGGCGCATTCCTCAGGATGAACACGGCCAGCTCGACGGCTTTCTGCGCCTGTGGCAGGCCCTGCACACCCCGGCATTGCGGCAGCAGGCCATCGACCGCTATGTCCAGCAGGCCCTGCCCGAGGCCCAGGCTGCGCTGCGCGAGCCACTGCGCCAGTCGGCCACGCGGGCACTGAATCTGTTCGCCGGTGCCGAAGCGGGCACGGCGACTGCGGGCGTGCTGGCCCTGTCGCAGTTTCTGCAAAACGAAGTGCCGCCCGCCGAGCAGGATCGCGCCGCCCAGGTGCTGGTGCGCATGCTGCATGGGGTGCTGCGGGAATTGCTGCAACTGGCACGCGCGCAGGAAAACCTTCCGCCACTGCCCGACGATGCCACCACCCAGACCTTCACCCGGCTGGCCTTCGCCGCCCTCAGCGATGGCTTCTTTTACCCGGAGCCGGTATTCTTCACCCTGCAAGACTTCGAGCAGGTGCAGGCCAGTGCCTTTCAGGTGAGCCAATCACCCGGACGCGGCGTGGTCTATGGCGGCTGCGTGCTGCTGATCGTGGGCATTTTTGCCATGCTGTATGTGCGCGAGCGGCGGCTGTGGGTCTGGTTGCCGGAACCATCGGCCCACGCTGCCCCGTCTCTGACCCATGCCAGCATGGCCCTGTCGAGCAACCGCCAGACGCTGGACACCCGGCGCGAATTCGAGCAACTGCGCCAGCGGCTGTTTTCTGCTGCACCACCAGCCCCCCATGTGCCCCCTGCCCCATGAACGCCATCACCGAACCCGCCCTGCCCCTCCCCCACCATCGGCCACGCGACTGGGGGTTTGCCCTGCTGGTGCTGCTGGCCACGGCAGCCGCCCTGTTGCGCCACGGCGCGCAGATGGATGGCTACGACCGCGCCGTGTTGCTGGGCACGGCCCCCGCGCTGGTGTGGCTGGGCTGGCACTGGCGGCCCTTGCAGGGCTTCATGCTGGGGGTGGCAGTGCTGGCTGGGCTGGCCGTCACGTTGTACCAGCAGGATGGCACGGGGCAGATCGAGCGGGCGCAAACCGTGCTGCTGCTGAAATACGCGCTTTCCAGCCAGTCCGCGATTCTGTGGATGTGCCTGCTGTTTGTCATGAGCACCGTGTTCTACTGGATCGGGCTGCTTGGCTCCGCGCCGAAGCGGCACGACGGCAGCACAGGCACGGGCACACCCCCGGCCATGATGCAGATCGGTGCGGAGCTGGCCTGGCTGGCCTCTGTGCTGGCCCTGACCGGCACCCTGGTGCGCTGGTACGAGAGTCACCTGCTCGGCCCCGGCCTGGGCTACATCCCGGTGAGCAACCTGTACGAAGTCTTCATCCTGTTCTGCTGGACGACCACGCTGTTCTCGCTGTACTACGAAAGCCGCTACCAGAGCCGCAGCCTGGGCGCGTTCACCCTGCTCATCGTCAGTGCCGCCGTGGGCTTTCTGCTGTGGTACAGCCTGGCGCGGGATGCCCACGTCATCCAGCCACTGATTCCCGCGCTGCAAAGCTGGTGGATGAAAATCCACGTCCCCGCCAACTTCATCGGCTATGGCACGTTCGCCATTGCCGCGATGGTGGCCTTTGCCTGGCTGCTCAAGCACCACGCCCATGAGGGCCGCTGGTGGAAGCTCGCGCCGCTGTGGCTGCTGGGCATGGCCCTGTGCCTGGAGCCGGTCGCCTTCCGCCGCAGTGTGGCCAGCGAGGGCGCGGCCTTCTGGATGCTGTACTGGGGCGTGGCCGCGCTGGCCGTGGCCGCCATCGTCGCACTGCGCCGCCCGCTGGCGCAACGCCTGCCATCCTTCGAGGTGCTGGACGATGTGATGTACAAGGCCATTGCCGTGGGCTTTGCCTTCTTCACGATTGCCACCGTGCTGGGCGCGCTCTGGGCCGCCGAAGCCTGGGGCGGCTACTGGAGCTGGGACCCGAAGGAAACCTGGGCACTCATCGTCTGGCTCAACTACGCGGCCTGGCTGCACCTGCGCCTGCTCAAGGGGCTGCGCGGTGCCGTGGCCGCCTGGTGGGCACTGATTGGCCTGGCCATCACCACGTTCGCCTTCCTGGGCGTGAACCTCTACCTCTCCGGCCTGCACAGCTACGGGACGCTGTGAACCATCCCAACGGACGAAACCATGAAAGACATCCTGATCGTGGGCCTGGGCGGGTGCATCGGCTCCATTGCCCGATACAAGCTGAGCGGCTGGCTGCTGGAACTGACGGCGCAGTCCAGATGGCCACTGGGCACGCTGGGGGTCAATGTTCTGGGCTGTCTCGTCATGGGGCTGCTGGTCGGCATGGCAGAAAGGCATGGCGCGTTCAGCTCCCAGGCGCGGATTTTCCTGTTCACCGGCCTGGTGGGCGGTTTCACCACGTTTTCGGCCTTCGGTCTGGAGACTGTATCGCTGTTGCGGCGTGGTGAAGCATGGATTGCAGCCGGGTATGTCACCGCCAGTGTGCTGCTGGGCATGGCAGCGATAGGGCTTGGCATCCAGATCATCTACGCACTGCCACACCGGAGCTGACGCAAGGATGGAGGGGGTGGAGGGCCATACACGCCTCTCCATCCACCGGGGCATTGCCGCCGAAGCGGCAGATGCCTGTTTCAGAATCCCAGACGCAGACCCACGCGCAGGCTGCGGCCGCGCAGGGGCGACTGGGTTTTCACGAAGGACGTGTGGTTGAAGGCCAGCTTGTCCAGCGCGTTGTCCAGCGTGGCGTACAGCTCCCAGTCCTGCCCTTGGCCGTAATGGCCGTGGTAGGCCGCCTTCAGGTTCAGCATGGTGTAGGCGGGGCTGCGGGTTTCGTAGCTGGCAATGCGGTTCTGGGCAAAATTGCGATAAACCTCGGCCCCGGCCGTCCAGTGCTGCCACTGCCACTGGGCATCCAGCCCCAGCCGGTGGGCGGGAATGCGCGGCACGGCCTGGCCATTCTGGAAGCTGGCACGCACCACATCGCCAAAGATACCGGTGCGCCATTGCGGGTTCCACTGGTGGCTCAGGCGCGCTTCCAGCCCCTTGAAGGTGGCATCGCGCTGGCGGTAGTCGATCAGGCGGAAGTTCTCGTGCTGGTCGGTGGTGGCGGCGTAGATGTAGTCGGCAATCCGGTTGTAGAAGCCGGTGAGCTGGTAGCGCGTGGCCCCTGCGGTCTTGCGCAGGCTCAGGTCGAAGTTGCGGGAGCGTTCGGACTTCAGGCGCGAGTTGCCGCGCTCGTAGGTGCTCGATGCCAGATGCACGCCGCTGGAGAACAGTTCCTCGGCGGTGGGCGCACGCTCGGATGCCGACAGGCTCAGGGCCAGCACATGGCCGGGCGCGAAGTTCCAGCTCGCCCCGCCAGAGACGGAACCCATGTCGTGGCGGGTGCGGACGATGCGGCGGCTGCCTTCCAGCCGGGCGCGTTGCCATTCGTAGCGCAGGCCCAGCTCCAGCCGCACGGCTTCGCCAAGCTGGTATTCCTCCAGCGCGAATACGGCGGTCTGGCGGGTGGTGCTGGGTTCCACATAGGCTTCGTTGCCGGTGGCGGCGAACTTGCGTTCGTTCAGTTGCACGCCCACCAGGCCACGCAGTGCGCCGACGCGCTGGTGTTCGAGTTCCAGCCGGGCATCATGTGCCTTGTTGGTGAAGGTGGTGCCGATGGCTCCGTGTTCGATTTCATCATGGCGGTAATCGGTGATGCCTGCACGCAAACGGGCGCGGGCAATGCCGGGGACAGGTTCGCGCCATTCGCCGCGCACGTCCCAGCGTTCGCTGCGCATGTCCACCAGCGGGATGTCGTCGCCATGCTCTTCGGTGCAATGCAGTTCCGTGCCGTGCCAGTGGCAGCCTTCGGGCGCGGTGGGGTCGGGGTCATGGCTGCCGCAGTGCAATGAATTGCCGTGCAGGTGGCAGTCTGCGTATTCGTGGCTGTGCCCCGGCAGGCCGTAGCGGCTGCGCAGGTTGCTGTAGGCCAGCCCCAGGTAGCCGCGCTCGTGCAGCCACGATGCGCCCACGCTGCCGTACCAACTGCGGTTGTGCGAGCCGACCACCCGGCTGCCCTCGCTCCAGCCGCTGCCGGTGTCGTAGTCCTGTGCGGAACGCTTCAGCCCTTCGACGTGCAGGGCCACATTGCCCGCGCCACCGGTGAGCGAGAACAGCCCCACGCCTTCGCGCGCGCTGGATTCCTTCTGCACTTCCACCGCACCCTCCACACCGCGCTCGGGCACGGCGGTGGGGATTTTGCCGTCGCGCACATTCACCACGCCGCCGGTGACACCGCCACCGTACAGCAGCGTGGCGGGGCCGCGCGAGACTTCGATTTCAGTGGCCAGCAGCGGCTCCAGTGCCACGGCATGGTCTGCGCTGGAGGTGGAAGCGTCCTGCACTTCCACACCATCGGAGAGCACGCGCACGCGCGGGCCGTCACTGCCGCGAATCACCGGGCGGCCTGCCCCGGCCCCGAAGTGGTTGTTGCGCACTCCGGCCAGCCCGTCCAGCGTCGCGCCCAGCGTGGCGGCGCGGCGGGTGCGCAACTCGTCCGCGCCCAGCAGTTCGACGGGCGTGGCGGCCTGGTCCACCGGCACATCCAGCAGCGAGGCCGTGGCCTGCACCGTGGGCAGTGACTGCGTGGCAGCAGGAGCAGCCTCGTGCGCATGGTCGTGGTCATGGTGGGCGGCCTGTGCGGATGCAGCCAGCGGCAGGGTCGTGGCCAGACAGGCTCCCAGGCAGGCATGCCAGAGGGCGTGGCGAGGGGGAAGGGATGCGCGGCGCGCATCCGGCAGTGGCGAGTGGTTCATGTAAAGATTCCTGTGCGCTGCGTACCGGGTCAGTGGCTGTGCTCGTACTCGGGCAGACCCAGCCATGTCAGGCTGCCGGGGGTGAAGTTGAGCGGGTATTTCAGCTTGATGCTGGCGGTTTCGACATCGATCACGGAAATCTGCTTGCCGGTGACATCCGACAGGAACACCTGGTCTTCGGCATGGCTGGCGGTCAGTGCCGGGAAGGGGGCGGCGGTGGGCATATTGGCCACGGCATCCAGCGTGGCACGCTTGCTCCAGTCTGCGGTTTTCAGAATGTGCAGCTTGCCTTGGTCGTCCAGCACCAGCAAATGGTCGCCATCGGCATCAATGGCGTGGGCGCGGCGGGTGCGGCCTTCGGCCCACTGGATGCGCTTGATTTCGCCCGCCACCGGGTCGATGGCGAACAGATGGCCGGGCGAGGCAATGCCGACAAAGCTGTTCAGGTCTTCATGCCCAACGATGGTGCCGATGCGGGCCGTCGCGCCCAGATCGGCGGGGTTGGCCAGCTTGCGGGCACTGAAGCTGTCGCCCTGCTGGTGCACCACCAGCACGCCATCCGTGCAGCCAAACGCAATGTAATTGGCGTTCGAGTAGCTGCCGTGCAGGCCGGGGCAGGTGGTCTCGAAACGCTGCACGAAGTTGAAGCCCGCGCCGTCGCGCTTGTACAGCTCCACCTGGCTGGGGCCGCTGGCATCGGGGGCGCGGTAAGTGGTCAGCAGGTATTCGCCACGCGGCTCGGCCGTGCCGTGCATGGCCAGCGGCAGGGACAGCGTCGCCACGGGTGTGCCAGCGGCAATCGCGTTGTCGCTGAGCAGGCTCACCGACGAGGCGGTGGTGCCATCGGTGCTGCCATCGTAGAAGATCGCCCCGTAGCCATCGTGGCTCTCGTAGTGCGTGGGGCGCGCGCCGCTCCAGCGCGTGCCCAGCAACTGCGGCGCGGCCTGGTAATCGTGCAGGTGGTCGCCGTGGTCTTCCTGCCACAGGCCGCCATCGACGAACTGCACCTGGTTTTCATTGCGCTGAAACAGCAGCGCGTAGCGGTGATTCGGGCTGCTGTAAATGGCCGATGGTGCGTGATCGGCTGCAAAAGTCTGCGCAACCGACTGGCTGTCCAGATCGAACACATGCACGGCAGTGGCCCCGGATTCGGCAATCACCAGACGGCCTCTGGAATCGATATGGCTGTGCTCATGCTCTTCTTCGGGGGTCTCGATCACCTCCTCATCGCTGCTGCTGCCACCGCAGGCAGTCAGTGCCAGCACCATCAGGCTGGCCAGTGAAACACGGGTGAGGCGGGAGGGCTGGAACAGGGCGTGCATTGGGAATTCCTTGTGAAATGCGCAGGCGAATGAAAAAGGTTCAGGCGGCAGATTGTAATGATAAATTGATATTGATAAATACAAGAAGTGATTCACCCCCTGCCGCCCCAATGCCCCTGCTGCCACTGGTTGGATGGCTTGGTCTGCGCAAACGATCGTGCTACATTGCCCGCCATCTCTACCGGACTGCTGCCATGATCCACTCTGCTGCCCCTCACCCCCCTTCCCTGCCCACCTCTGCCCGCCGCCGCAATCTGCTCGCACTGGCCACCCTGGGACTGCTGGGAGCAAGCGGCGCACCACTGGCCTGGGCGCAGGACGACCGCCAGCGCACACTCAAGATTGCCCTGGCCACCAGCATCTCCAACCAGGCCGCCGAAATCGCTGCCGAACTGGCCCGCGCCGAAGGGCTGAAAGTGGAGCTGATCGAATTCAACGACTGGAACACCCCCAACAGCGCGGTGGCACAGGGCGAGGTGGATGCCAACCTGTTCCAGCACATTCCCTACCTGGAGTTCACCAACGAAAAAACCGGCTTCGATCTGGTGCCGGTCGCCCCGGCCTTCAGCACCCCGTTCGGCCTGTACTCCAAGAAATTCCAGCGGCTGCAAGACCTGCCCGACAACGCCCGCATCGCCTTCTCGGGCGACGTGGTGAACACCGGCCGCTCCCTGCTGCTGTTGCAGAAAGCCGGGCTGCTGACGCTCAAGCCCGGCGCAGACCACCGCGCCACACAGGAAGATGTGACCGCCTTCCACAAGCCCCTGCGCATCGTCTCGCTGGACGGCCCGCAGATCGCCCGCTCGCTGGACGACGTGGATGCCGCCGCCACCTACCCCACCTTCATCAAGATTGCCGGGCTGGACCCCTCCAAGGGCCTGATCTTCGAGAACGACCCGCTGTACGCCTTCCAGTTCGTCACCCGTGCCGACCGGCGCGACGATGCCCGCCTGCAACGCTTCATCGCCATCTACCAGAGTGCCCCTGCCGTCAAGGCCAAGCTGCGCGAACTGTATGGCGACCTGGTCTCGTTTCCCTAGGGCGTGTCATTCATCAGATTCACCCCCGCGCCAGTGCGCCCCGGCAGGCCAATCTAGGCGCACGCCGCCGCCCGTATGTCGATACGGGCAAGGTGGGCAACGACGAGTGGCCTGCCGGGGC
>NZ_FQUZ01000050.1 GCF_900129055.1 Lampropedia hyalina DSM 16112 | reverse complement strand
GGAACGATCAGTTCTTGCCGGAGTGCATCATAGCCGTAGAAAGGAAGTTGCGGGCATCGGAGCGAGCGGCAGCATCCTGGCTCCTCTTGGCAAACTCCTGGTACTGCACCAGGGCAATACTGGCCAGAATGCCAATCACCGCCATGACCGTCAGCAACTCGATCAACGTGAATCCCCTGGAACGATGGACAGGTGTCATGGCAAGTCTCATTGCACACGCAAATGGATGAAAGGCACCCGCTTGGGGTCGAATGCCGCACGGGCGGTCTTGTCCAGAAACGCCGGTGCATGGTCGCCCACCACCACCACTTCCAGACCCGACAGGGCAGAGTCTTGCAGCATTCGTGCCAATGCGTCGAAAAACTCCAGCCCCAGTGCGAAATGCCGGCACAGATCCCCGTCCCGACTGCCAAACAACCCCTCGCAGGCCACCGTATGGCCACTGTCCAGAATATCCCGCCTGTCATACGGCACATGGGAATTGAGCGTCAGCCAATAGACAAACGACCTGTCTGCCTGCTGCAACAGCCGCGAGACATGCGGCATCAAATCCACATCACACCAGCCGGGAAAGGAATAACAGCGTCGCGCCTGCCCCGCGTAATTCTGGAAAAACGTTGCATCCTGCAACCCCGCCGAGGCAAACCACTCCAGCCGCCGGTACATCAACCCCGAAGCCGCGTGAACCCCATGGGTGCGATAACCCTGCTGTTGCAGCAACAGGGGCAGGCAACGATCGGTCAGCGTCACCGAGCCGAAACTGATCTCGGAACTCTGCACCTGACACAACTCGCGCAACTCCCCGGCCACCGTCCCCCCGGCGAACGCCACCGTGCCCTGTTGCAACACCTGAATACGCCCAGGCTGTGCCAGCAGCGGCTGCAACTGCGCCTGCAACCGCTGCGGCTGCCAGGGCAGCCCCCAGGACTCAGCCACCACCAGCAACATGCGCGCGGGCATCTGCGCCGGCAAGGCCGCCGCATTCCCCCAGGCCATGGCACTGGCGGGCTGGATCGGGCTGTGGGAAAACCGGGCCGCGCCTTCGGCATTGGCCACCGCAAAACCAATATCACTGCGAAACAGATTGCGATGGAGCATATCCCACTGGCTGCCCAGCACCACCAGGCGGTGATCCAGTTGCAGATTGGCCTGCTGCTTTTGTGCCTCCTGCCACAGCGAGGGGATATTGAGCAGCACCAGCGGACACAACATGGCCAATACAGCCCGGCCTCCGGCTTTGGGAGCCAGATGCGACAGCAGTGCGAACAGCAGCACCGAGCCGAGCAGGAACAGCGCACCGGCCCACAGAAAGGCAGGCCGCGCCAAGGTAGCGAACTGCAACAGCGACAGCAGTTGCAGGGGTTCGTAGAGCAGGTACACCTGTGCGGCGGCGGCGAGTACATCCAGACCCAGGGCGAGCAGGGCCAGCACCATGCCGCTCTTGCGCCAGCCCAGCACCCAGGCCGCCAGGGCCAGCCCATAGTCCAGGTTGAACAGTGGGCGTTGGTAGCCAAACGCATGGGCCGTCCACCAGAACACGATGTTGGGCAAGGTCCACAGCAGGATGGCGGATAGCCATTGCTGCTGGAGTGCGGGGATTCGTGGCAGGCGCATCAGGGGGTGGTAGGGTATAAAAAAACCACTACTCTTTTTACAGAGTAGTGGTTTTAAATAAATATAGAGTTATTAAATAATTCTCAATATTAATTTATGGTGTTGCAGTGCGACCGCAGCCATTCACTGCATCTGCTGCCAGGCTTGGATCATCAATTGCTGGTTCGTTATTGCCAGTCGTAGCATCACCGCATGTGGCGACAGAACCACCTTGGCTGCTGCCAGAGAATTGGTTACGACCGCGAGGTGTCGAAGTGCTTACTGCGATGGCATTACGGTTTTGCACGGCCTTCAGTGCAACACCATTGGACAGATTGAAACCAAAAGTGGTCACCACATAACGTTCTGGATCGCCCGCAAACGTATTGGTACGGTTGTCTGTGGCACTGGACTCAACCTCGCCAACCTCATCAACATCAATATCCAAATCTGTTGCGTAAGCAGTGCCAGAAGCCATAACCATGGATGCAGCGGCGGCAGCAGCCAATTTCAGGATTGTCTTGTTCATGAAAAATCTCCTAGAAAATTAAAGGCTTACTTGACGGAATTGGCCATTGCCGAATTCAGGAAGCTGCGTGCGTCAGATTGCGAAGACTTGTCTTGTGCTTTCTTTTGGTATTCGCTGTATTGCGGAATAGCAATGGCAGCCAGAATGCCGATAATCGCCACCACGATCATCAGTTCGATCAGGGTGAAACCCTTTTGCAGAGATGCTTTCATTTTTCAACTCCTTGTGAACAATCAGGCATTCAGAGCCTGGACGCGGAGTTATGTGCAAATGCTGTGCCTGCATGAAATAGGCGAAAAAACCGGTTTCCTGTGTGTTTTGGCCATGTCATGGAGTGACATGTCGGGGTTTGTCACAAAAAATCAGTGACAAGCGAAAGTTGTCATGGCCTTGCCGGGACAAATATTCCATCGAGATTCACCCACAGCGTCATGCCGTGTTCAACCCACTGCTGTCCGAAATGTTGTGAGAGGGGCTGCCCATGGGGGAATGGCACTTATTTGAGCCTGTTTCCCGTCATTCCGGGCTTGACCCGGAATCCAGTGACAAAGCAAGCTACGAAAAACGAAGGTGTTTTCTCTTCACGTTGTCACTGGATTCCGGCCTTCGCCGGAATGACGGCGTTAAGTAAGCGGCATTCGCCCGTGGGGCCATTTCAACAGCCCTTGATACCCAAACTGTGGTCATTGCGGCGAAGGCCGCAATGACGTAGTGGGGCGTGATGCCTTGCGTGGAAATTCCGGTCGGCTTCACAGCCAATGCCGAAAAACCAGACCTTGGTTCGCCCCTACAATTCCTGGCATGAAATTCAATTCATTGCACTCTACGATTGGTCTGTGTTCCGCAGCGGTTTTGACTGGGCGCAGTGAGCGCACCTGGCGCAGGCGCGTCAATGAGGGGCTGACTGGGGGTGTGGGCGAGGTTGGCGGGCCGCTGCTGGTTCCGGTGGAGGCGGTGCGTCCATTGCTGGCTGTGGCCTTGCAGGACGATGAGGTGGAGATGCTGGTGCGCGCCGATCAGGGCGATGCCCTGGCGCAGGCGGAGATTGGCGCGCTGTTTGCCATGAATGCCTTGCAAGCGGCAGGGCAGAACGATTTGGCTCCCCACGCCAAGGGGGGGTGCGTGGCTCCTGCCTTCCACTTTCTGGCGCAGGCGGCAGAACAGCACAAGGCCGATGCCATGCACTGGCAGGGTATGTTGCACGCTGCTGGCCTGGGTAAGGGGGATGGCAAGGCGTTGGCCATGATGTGGATTGCCAAGGCAGCGGCGCATGGCCATCAGATTGCCCAGCGGCAACTGGCGGCGTTGGTGCCGGGCGGATCGCTTTCAGGTTGAGACGCGGGGGTGTGCCCTGTTGCGTTTCCATGCAGGCGTGCTGCTGGAGCCATCTGATTCTTTTGCGATTTCCTCAAAAAAAGATTCCCATTTTTGAGCATCGTGTTGCACTACGCCACGTCATGCCGGACTCGATCCGGCATCCAGTGACGACGCTTGCAAAAACACCTTGTTCGCCAATGGGTTGCGTTGCGACTGGATGCCGGATCGAGTCCGGCATGACGGCATGGGGTGTTTTGAGTCAGGCTGCAATGGCAACTTGCAAGCACCTGCCAAAACGTTCCAAACAGTAGTGGGCCTGCGCCGGAATGACGGGGCGGGGTTGGTTCAGGCGGCCTGTGCCACGGTCTGGCGCAGCAGGGGGGCGACCCGCTCGCCAAAGCGCAGGGTTTCTTCCAGGTTGGGGTAGCCGGAGAAGATGAATGCGTCGATGCCCAGTTCTTCGTGGTATTGGGTGATGCGTTCGGCCACCTGGGCGTAGCTGCCCACGAGGGCGGTGCCCGCGCCGCCACGCACCAGCCCTACGCCTGCCCAGAGGTTGGGGGCGACTTCCAGATCGCGCACATGGTGAATGGGGCGGCCGTCGTACAGGCTCAGCATGCGTTGCTGCCCCACGGATTGGGCGCGCGCGAGTTGGGCGCGGGATTGCTCGATGGTGGCGCGTGGCACGGCTTGCAGCAGGTGGTCGGCCTGTGCCCAGGCTTCGGCTTCGGTGGCGCGGGCTATGACGTGCAGACGCAGGCCAAAGCGCAGTGTGCGCCCGGCCGCTTCGGCCAGCCGCTGCACCCGTGCCACGCGCTCGGCGATCATGGCAGGGGTTTCGCCCCAGAGCAGGTACACGTCACTGTGGCGGGCGGCGACGGCTTCGGCGGCCGCAGAGGCTCCGCCGAAGTAAATGGGCGGTCGCACTGCCAGCGGCGCGATCAGGCCGCCGTTTTCGACACGGTAGTGGGTGCCGCTGTGGTTCTGCCGTGGCCCACGCCAGAGCTGCTGCACGGTGTGCAGGAATTCGTCGGTGCGGGCGTAGCGGGCATCGTGGTCGAGGAAGTCGCCGTAGGCCTGCTGTTCGGCGGTGTTGCCGCCGGTGACCACGTTCAGCAGCAGGCGGTTGCCGGAGAAGGTCTGCAAGGCAGCGGCTTTCTGTGCCGCGTAGGCGGGCAGTTCCAGCCCTGGGCGGAAGGCGACGAGAAACCGCAGCCGCTCGGTTTCCTGCGCCAGCGCGGAGGCGACCAGCCAGCCGTCTTCGCACTGTGCGCCGGTGGGGATGAGCACGGCGTGCAGTCCGGCGTATTCGGCCGCCTGTGCCACCTGCACCAGGTAGTCGATGTCTGGCTCGCGCTGGCCGCGCCGCTGGGCATCGGGCTGGGCGGAAGTGCCTGCGCCATCGATCAGGTGGCGGCCGTCGCCGTGGTTGGGTAAAAACCAGTTCAGTTCAATGCCCATGTGGCCTCCTGCGTTGGGTTTGCGGTGCGGGTGCGGTCGGTATGCTGCAAATGGCGCAGCAGGGGCACGACTTCTTCCCCGATGCGCAAGGTTTCTTCCAGGTTGGGGTATCCGGAGAGGATGAAGCTGTCCAGCCCGAGCTGGTGGAATTCCTCGATGCGTTCGGCCACCTGCTGGTGGCTGCCCACCAGGGCGGTGCCTGCACCACTGCGCACCAGCCCCACGCCTGCCCACAGGTTGGGATAGACCTCCAGATCGCGCACATGGTTGATGGTTTTGCCTGCGTGCAGGCTGCTCATGCGCGACTGGCCGACCGATTCCTTGTTGCCCACGGCGCGTTGTGCAGCATCGAGGTAATGTTTGGGTACTTCGCGCAGCAGCCGGTCAGCCTCGGCCCAGGCCTGGGCTTCGGTATCGCGCGCAATCACATGGACGCGGAAGCCGTAGCGCAGGGTGCGCCCGGCCTGCGCGGCCAGTGCGTTCATGCGCTGGAGGCGGTCGCGCACCATGTCGGGGGTTTCGCCCCACAGCAGGTAGGTATCGACGTGCTTTGCCGCCACGGTTTCGGCAATGCCGGATGCACCGCCAAAGTATAGCGGTGGGCGCGGGGCGGGCAGGCGGCGCAGGCGCGCCTGTGCCAGTTGGTAGTAGGCTCCGTGGTAGTTCAGTGTTTCGCCATCCCACAGGCGGCTGACGATGTCGAGGAATTCTGCCGCGCGTTCGTACCGCTGGGTGTGGTCGAGAAAATCGCCATAGGAACGCTGGTCGGCGGAATCGCCGCCGGTGACGACGTTCAGCAGCAGGCGGCCGCCGGTGATGGCTTGCAGGGATTGCGCCGTCTGCGCGGCCACGGCGGGCAGCACGAAGCCGGGGCGGAATGCCACCAGAAACTTCAGCCGGGTGGTGTGGCGTGACAGGGCCGCCGCAGTGACCCAGCCATCGTGGCAGGTGGCGGAGGTGGGAATCAGGATGGCGTGAAACCCGGCGTATTCAATGGCCTTGGCTACCTGGGCCAGGTAGCGCGGTGCGTTCGGGCGCACCAGCGCGTCGGGATGGCCGACCTGGTTGTTGGCAAGGCCGTGGTAGTCGCCGTGGGTAGGAAGGTACCAGTTCAGTTCAAGAGACACCGCTTGCCCTTTTGGGTGGTTGCAAAAGGGCATTGTGTGGTGCGGTTATTTTTTCGTAAACAATTGATTTTTAATTTGTTTATGACGAATGGTTGCATTGCCTTCAGGGTGCCGGGGGCCTGCGCCATTGCGCGGCGGCATGGCGGTCTGGCAGTTGGTCGCCCTGGCCAAAGAGTTTCTCGCGCAATGTGCCTTCACGGTATGCAGTTTTGTAGCGGCCCCGGTTTTGCAGCTCGGGCACGATCAGGCGGGCAAAGTCTTCGTAGGTTTCGGGCACGACGATGCGGGTGAGGTTGAAGCCGTCGATTTCGCCCTCGTCGATCCAGCGTTCGAGTTCATCGGCCACCTGGCTGGGATTGCCGACAATGGTGTTGTAGCGGCTGCCCAGCCTGAACTGCTCCAGCAACTGGCGGCGCGTTACCAGTCCGCGTTCCCTGGCATTCTGCCCGGCCGACTGGATGGCATTGGAGTGGCTGTAGTCGATGGGTTCGTCGAGGTCGTAGCGAGAGAAGTCGATGCCGGTGCTGGCCGCAAAATGCACGAGTCCGGCTTCGCGGCTGGCGTGGCTGAGGTAGTCGGCGTACTTCTCCTGCGCTTCCTGCTCGGTGGCTGCGGGCACGACGGAAATGCCTGCGTAGATTTTGATGTCCTCGGGCCTGCGCCCTGCATCCACTGCGGCCTGGCGCAGCTTGCGTGATGCTGCGCGGGCGGCAGCCGGGTCGGGCGCGCCGATGAAGATGCCTTCGGCATGGGTTCCGGCAAACCGCTGGCCGCGCCCGGATGTACCGGCCTGGAACAGCACCGGGGTGCGCTGGGGCGAGGGTTCGCTCATGTGGATGGCGTGGGAGCGGTAGAACGGGCCATCGTGCGCAATGGCATGGACTTTGTCCGGCTGGGTGTAGATGCGCCGCGCCCTGTCGGCAATGACTGCGCCATCTTCCCAACTGCCTTCCCAGAGTTTGTAGGAGAGTTCCAGAAAATCATCGGCACGGTCGTAGCGGCTGTCGTGGGCGGCCAGCCCGTCCTGCCCCAGTCCGCGTGCGCCGCTATCGACGTAGCCGGTGACGACGTTCCAGCCGATGCGCCCGTTGCTGAGCTGGTCGAGCGTGGAAATATCGCGTGCAAAGGTGTAGGGGTTCTCGGCACTGACGGTGGCGGTCACGCCAAAGCCCAGGTGCTGTGTCACCGCTGCCATGGCCGACACCAGCAGCCACGGGTTGCTGACGGGCAACTGGATGGCCTCGCGCAGCGTCAGATCGACATTGCCCTGATAGACATCGTAATAGCCGATCACGTCCGCAATGAAGATGCCATCGAACAGCCCCTGTTCGAGCGTGCGGGCCAGCTCGGTCCAGTATTGCAGGGTGCGGTACTCGGTGGAGCGGTCGCGCGGATGCGTCCACAGACCGTGGTGGATATGCCCCACGCAGTTCATGTTGAAGGCATTGACGTGAATGTGTTTTTTCTGGCTCATGGCGGGTTCTGCAAGGTTGCGGGTTTATTTCTGCCAGGGCAGGCTGTAGAGTTTTTTGCTGCCGGCGTACAGCTCATCGATCTTGGCGTGGACACTGGGCGATTGCTGGTAGATGCGGATGAACTGTGCGATGCGCGGGTCGTTGGCATTGTTCTCGCGTGCCACAAAAAGGATGGCGTAATAGACATCGTCCACGGTGGAGTATTGAAGGCCACTGGTGGCAATGTCGGGCCTGCCGGCCGAGACGAACCGGGCCGGGTAGCCTTGTGCCAGGTCCACATCGTCCAGCGCGCGCACCAGTTGCGGCCCTTCCAGTTCCTTGAACTTCAGTTTCCGGGGATTTTCGACAATGTCGTGGACGGTGGCCTTGGTGCCCACGCCATCCCGGAGTTGGATGAGGCCGGCATTTTCAAACAGCACCAGGCCCCTGCCCTGGTTGATGGGGTCGTTTGCCACCGCGACGGTTGCGCCCTGCTTCAGGTCTTCCAGACGCTGGATTCGGGTCGAGAACAGACCGATGTTGGGCAGCACGCCCACGCCTGCCTTGACGAACGGGTAGCCCCGTTCGCGGATTTCATTGTCCAGATACGCGCCATGCTGGAAGTAGTTCAGGTCCAGATCGCCTGCGGCCAGGGCCACATTCGGGGTCGTCCAGTCGGAGATCTCGACGATTTCCACGTCCAGCCCCTGTTTCTGGGCCTCCTGTGCGGCGACGGCCAGAGAGTCGCCCAGCATACCGGGATTGGTGCCGATTTTCAGGGGAGCGGCAATGGCACTGCCCATCAGCAGGGCCGAGGCCAGCAGCATGGACAGCTTTTGGGTGAGGGTCTTGTAGGTCATGGGGTGTGGCAGAAAGGGGTGGGGTGCGAGAGCAACAGGCCGGTCAGATCGCCCCATGCCTGGGGGGATGGATGCCGTTGAGTGCGTGGTTGCCAATGTGGTGGTACTTCCAGCGCACCGGGTCGTCGCTGGCGCGTTCCACGCGGGCATCGATCCAGGGGCGGGCATGGTCGCGGATGAATGGCAGGGTGGCGGCCAGCGCGCCGTGGCCGATGCCGGCATCGAGTGCGGCATGGATGATCTGCGCGAAGGGGCCGATGGTGCTGGGGGTGTCGAACGACACCTTGAAGGGCACGACCCATTCCGGCTCCACCTTCACGCGCTCGAACTGCACGGAGCCGCTGCCGGTGACGCGCTGGCCAAAGCCATCCCAGTCGTCGGTGATGGTCACGCCTGCCGCATCGCGTGGAATGAAGACGAGGTACTGGTTCTCGCCCCCATCTTCCTGGGCACTGACCAGGGTGGGAATCCAGTGCGCGAAGATGGCTCCGGTGCAGTAGAACTTCTGACCGTGGACGAACCAGCCGCCGGTTTCGCGCAGCAGTTGCGTGCGGCGTTGAAAGTCCTTGTGGCCGGTTTCTGCCAGCGCGTTGCCCAGCCGCTCGCCCCGCAGCACGCGCTCGTAGAAGAACTGCTTTTGCGCGGGGGAGCCGCCCACGCGCAGCACTTCCAGCGCGTAGTAGTGGTTCTGCGGAATGTGGCCGAAGTTGCCATCGGCAGCGGCAATGGTGGCGACGGCCTGGGTCAGCGTGGCCGTCGATACGCCCGCGCCGCCGTATTCCCTGGGGATGGTGATGCCCCACAGGCCACTCTGGCTGAAGGCTTGCACCTCCTCCCAGGGGAGGATGCGTTGCTGGTCGCGCACCAGTGCGCCGGGGGCGATATGGTCGGCGAATTGCCGGGCACGCTCCAGGGCTTCGGCATCGCTGCGGATGGTGTGCGCGTTCTGCTGGGGCCATGGCGCGGGCGGCACCGGCTGGTAGCTGGGCTGGCCGTTGGGCACGGTGGCCACGGCGCGGTGTTCGGTGGCATGGTGTTGTGTCATGGCAATCCGTTCGTCAGTTCCACTGGTGGCGTTGGGGCAGTGTGCCGTTGAGCAGGTAATTGCCCAGCAGGTGGTATTTCCAGCGCACCGGGTCGTGCAGGGTGTGGACGCGGGCATTGCGCCAGTGCCGGTCGAGGTTGTGCGTGGCGCGGGTGGCGGCAGAGCCAGCCAGCGCGAACAGGTGTTCGCTGGCGTTCAGCGCGGCTTCGGTGGTGAGAATCTTGGCTTCGGCAATCGCCACGGAGGCGCGTGCGCTGGCCTGTGCATCCACGGGCTGGACGTGCAGGTGGTCGATGAGGCGGGCGGTTTCCAGCAGCACGGCTTCGGCGGCATCCACTTCGGTCTGCAACTGGCCGACTTCCTGGATGAGGTGCGGGTCGTCGCTGGCGCGCGCCACGCCGCAATCCACCCAGGGGCGGCTGCGCTCGCGCACGAAGTCGAGGGCATCCTGCAAGGCTCCCTGTGCAATGCCTGCGTCGATGGCGGCCTGAATCAGTTGCGAAACCGGCCCTGACAGTGCGGGTACGTCAGCAGAACGCCAGACCTGTACCACGTTTTCTTCCGGCACCGCGACCTGGTCGAACACCACCGTGCCGCTGGCGGTGGTGCGCTGGCCGAAGGCACTCCAGTCGTCGATGACCTGCACGCCGGGGGCATCGCGCCGCACCCAGACCTGCACGCCGCGCCCCTGCTCGTCCACGGAGCGGAAGGGAATCCAGTGCGCGAAGATGGAGCCGGTGGAGTAAAAGCGCGTGCCACTGACGCGCAGACCATCGGCGGTGCGTTCCAGCCGGGTGGTGACTTCGGTGATCTGCCGCGCCTTGGCCTTGCGTTCCGGCCCGGCATTGCCCAGTCGGTGGCCGTTGAGCACGTCGCTGAACCAGCGTTGCTGCTGTGCGGCAGTGGCGGTGTCCTGTAGGTTCTGGATCAGCGCGAAATGGTTCTGTGGAATCTGTCCCAGCGACGGGTCGGCGGCGCAGAGAATGGCGACCACCTGTGCCAGCGTCTCGTACGACGCGCCCAGGCCGCCGTAGGTGCGGGGGATGGTGATGGTGAGCAGGCCGCTGGCGGTGAGCTGTTCGATTTCATCCCAAGGCAGCAGCCGTTGCCGGTCGCGCTGGGTTGCGTTCTGGCGGAATTGGGCAGCGAGCTGGCGTGCCACGTCCAGGGCCTGGGCTTCGCTGTGCAGCGTCTGGGGTTTGCGGGGCGGCAGGGGCAGTCTGCCGGTGTAGTCGGTGGGGTTGCCGACCGGGGGGGCAAGTTCGCTCATGATTCGTGGCTCGTGGGGTTGCAGTGGCACGGTCACTGCTGCCAGGGCAGTGTGTAGAGATTGGTGTTGTGGTTGAAGCGTTCGGCAATCACTTTTTTCACCTCTGGCGAGTTCTGGTAGAGCTGCACGAAGCGGGTGATGCGGGCATCCTTGGCCTTGTCGGTACGCGCCACAAAGCCCATGGCGTAGAAGGTGTCGCCAATGCCCGAATACAGCAGGGCCTGCCCGGCCTGTTCCGGCTTGCCTGCATTCACGAAGTAGGTGGGCCACAGCACGGCCAGTTCCACGTCTTGCAGGGAGTGGATGAGCTGGGGGCCTTCGATCTCGAAGAAGCGCAGGTTCTTGGGGTTCTGCACCACGTCGTGTACGGTGGCACCGGGGTCGTTGCCGTTGCGCAACTGGATCAGCCCGGCCTTTTGCAGCAACAGCAGGCCGCGCCCCTGATTGACCGGGTCGCTGGCCACCGAGACCTTGGCCTTGTCCGGCACGTCCTTCAAATCCTGGATGCGGTTGGAGTAGATGCCGATGTTCTGCAACAGGCCCAGGCCCACGAATTCCAGTTGGTAGCCGCGCTCCTTGATGGCATTGTTCAGGAATGCCTGGTGCTGGAAGAAGTTCAGGTCGATGTCGCCGTTGTGTACCGCTTCGTTGGGCAGCGTCCAGTCGGTGAATTCGATCAGTTCGATGTTCAGCCCGGCCTGTTTCGCCTCGGGAATCAGGGCCTCGATGGCATCTGAAGTGGCTCCGGGCGTGGAGCCGATCTTGAGGGTTTCGGCTGCATGCAGCAGGGGGCTGGCCAGGGCCAGCACGGTGGCAGCCACCGCCGCCAGAAAATGTTTGCGATTCATCACCGTGGGTTCCATGAAGGTGCACCGGATGCCCGGTGTTCATGGAAAGCACCCGCCAGCCGCTGCAATCAGAAAGGATTTCTGCGACCGATTACATAACCGGCAGATGGCATCACCAACTACATTTATGCAATTAGCTAATAAAGCCTCTTTAACGGGAAAAGTCCCTGTTTTGGGCGGTTTTGATCGGAAAGCGCGTCAAACCCCGTCCTTCAGGGCGGGGAAGGATAGCGCGTTACTGTCGGCGGCTCGATGCCGCAGACAGTGACTAATGCGGCGTTTGCTGTTGTTCGATGTACTGGCGAATGACGGATATGGGCACTCCGCCGCAACTGCCCGCAAAGTAAGACGGCGACCACAATGCGCCACCCCATAGCTTTTTGCGGATGCTCGGATAAT
>NZ_FQUZ01000024.1 GCF_900129055.1 Lampropedia hyalina DSM 16112 | reverse complement strand
GCAAGGTGTTTCTGATCCTGGACAACCTGGGTGTGCATCACTGCAAGCCGGTCAAGGCGTGGCTGGCCGAGCACGTTGATGCAATCGAGGTGTTCTACCTGCCCAGCTACAGCCCGGAGCTCAACCCCGACGAGCGCTTGAATGCAGAGCTCAAGCACGTGATCGCCAGCAAGGTGCCCGCACGCACCAAGGCCAAACTGCGCGTTGTCACCAACGAGCACATGTCCCAACTGGAGCAGCAGCCCGAGCGCGTCAAAGCTTACTTCCGAGACCCACGAATCAAATACGCGGCTTGAGACTATTTGAGGGCCGGATCAATAAGTACAACGAAACCGGGGCACTGGTGCATTTTGTGCCCGAGGGAATGGCTTTGGTGTCGCCAGTGGTTTTCAAGCATTACGCTTCGACGCTGACAGTGGATGCGCAGCGCATCAACGAGTTAGGTATGCAGGTGCAGAAAGCGGTCATCAAAGCTGGCTGGCATCTGGAGGGGGCGAACAGGCAAAACATTGTGAAGTATGCGGTGCGCAAAGGCGAGCAGGAAGTCAGCAGGCTGTCAGCGGTAGTGCTGGAGATGCCATCAAGGTGGGTGCAGCCGGTGCCGCCAAGCAACCCGGTGCTGAAGTTGTTGTGAGGGCAGGTGTTTTGGTGGGCTGAAAGTTGACACCACAGTATTCCGTGGTAAATTCGGGGCGTGTGTAAACGGATAGGCACAATTAACAGGCTCATTAAAACCATCTCAATGTCATAGAAATCAAGCAGTTCAATGTCATAGAAATCAAGCAGTTGCGGCTGCTTTTTGCCGCCGTCAATTGCTAGATACGATGTATATTATGTTTAATAATTTATATACCTTCAAATTCACTGCTAAAAAAAGCCCTGTAAAATTTGCAGGGCTTTTTTATATTTGGTGGCGCATCAGGGATTCGAACCCCGGACCTGCGGATTATGATTCCGTCGCTCTAACCAGCTGAGCTAATGCGCCAAAGAGAAGATTATATGATGTTTCTTAATGGCTGAAAGTAAAAATGGTTATTTCAGGAAATTTTTTTCACAAAACCATCAGGATGGAGTGACTGCCAGTGCCAAGCATCGCGCAGCATATCTTCCAGGGATCGAGCAGCCTGCCAACCCAATGTTTGAGCTGCTTTGCTGGCATCGGCCCAGAAGGCTGGCAAATCGCCCGCACGCCGAGATGCAATGATGCAGGGAATGGTCTGTCCGGTAACGCGCTCAAAGGTCTGCACTATTTGCAAGACTGAAACTCCCTGCCCTGTCCCAAGGTTGAATGCCTGCAAGCCTGGCTGGGTCAATACATCCAGTGCCTTGAGGTGTCCCAGTGCCAGGTCACTGACGTGCAGGTAATCGCGCACGCAACTGCCGTCTCGGGTGGGATAGTCGTTACCAAATATCGACAGGGCATCACGTCGTCCGACGGCCACCTGGGTAATGAAAGGCAGCAGATTGTTGGGAATGCCGCTGGGGTCTTCGCCAATCAGGCCACTGGGGTGTGCGCCTATCGGGTTGAAGTAACGCAATGCCGCCACCGCCCAGCGGCTATCACTGTGGCAAAGGTCGGCCAGCAGTTGCTCCACCATGATCTTGCTGGTTCCGTAGGGATTGGCAGCACGCCCCAATGGCATGGTTTCGCGGTAAGGCACTGGTGCATCCAGTCCATAGACGGTCGCCGAGGAGCTGAACACCAGCCGGAATACACCCGCACGCTGCATGGCCTGCAACAACTGGATGGAACCGCTGACATTCGTGTCGTAGTATGCCAACGGTTTCTGGACGCTTTCGGCCACGGCTTTGAGGCCCGCGAAATGGATGACGGCATCGATGCTATGAGCTGCAAACAGCGCGTCAAGTGCAGCAGCATCACGCACATCGGCCTGTATGAAACGGGGTGTGCGTTGTGTGATCTGTGCAACCCGCTCCAGTGCCACAGGACTGCTGTTGCAGAGGTTGTCGAGTACCACGACTTCATGGCCTGCTTGCAGCAGCTCCACAACGGTATGCGAGCCGATATAGCCCGCGCCTCCAGTGACCAGTATTTGCATGGCGCGATTGTAGAACAGCAGATTGCGTTTCAGGGCCGGGCATCGGCAGACCACCAATACGACATGACCCAGTTCTCCACATGGCGGCCTACCGGCGTGTACGGTGGCATGGGTGACTGGTGACGCAAGCGGTGGGCGTTGTAGGCAATGCGGTAAGTGCTGGCGTACCACTGGGGAATCAGCACCCGTTCACTCACGATGACGCGCTCCAGCGCGCGGCAGGCTGTGTTGAAGTCATCTACGGTGTTGGCTTGCACCATCTGCTCGATCAAGGCATCGACCGCCGGGTTTTTCAGGCCCGTATAGTTGCTGGAATCGGGCTGGTCGGCCGCCGCACTGCCGAATAGCTGGGCGTATTCCTGACCGGGGTTGTGGGTTCCCTGAAGGTTGAGGCTGATGATGTCAAACTCGAAGTTGCGCATGCGTTGCAGATAGACAGCGAAATCCACCGAACGAAAACGCAGGTCAATGCCGAGTTTTTCCAGATTGCGCATCCACGGCGAGACGGTGCGGATGCTGGCCTCGCCACTGGTGAGGTATTCCAGCACCATGCGCTGGCCCTGGGCATTGCGCAGCTGGCCGTTCTGCACCTGCCAACCGGCTTCGGCGAGCAATGCGCTGGCCTGGCGCAGATTGTCGCGCAGGCTGTGTGTGCCATCGGTGCGTGGAGGTGCTTCAATGGGGGCGAAAACCGCAGGCTGAACCTGTTCGCGCCACGGCTCCAGCAAGGCCCGCTCCTTTTCTGACGGTGCTCCCTCTGCATGACAGGCGGTGTTGCCGAAAATGCCCTGCACACGCCGGTAGGCGTTGTAGAACAATCGCTGGTTCATCCACTCATAGTCCATTGCCAGCGACAAGGCCTGGCGCACCCGGACATCCTGCAACAGCGGGTTGCGTACATTGAGCAGGTAGCTCTGGAAGCCTGTGGGGTTGCTGTGTTCGAATTCGGTTTTCACCAGTTCCCCGCTGTCGAATCTGCGCCCCTTGACGCGACGTGCCCAATCGCCTGCGCTATGGAACTGCATGAGGTCGAATTCACCGGCCTTCAGGGCTTCCAGTCTGGCCGTGTGGTCCTGGTAGATGGGAATGTGGATGCGGTCGAAGTTATGACTGCCTCGATTGACGTTCAGGTCTGCGCCCCAGTAGTCCGGGTCGCGTACATAGGTGACATCGCGGCCAAAGACCACCGGGCCGATGCGGTAGGGGCCGCTGCCAATCGGAATATCGGTGATGACGGCATCAAATGGTTTGGCCTTGCCATCCACCACGCCCCAGTCGCGGCTGAAGATCGGCAGACTGCCGACCAGCAAAGGCAGTTCACGATTGGGCTGGCGAAAGTGAAAGCGAATGGTGCGTTCGTCCACTACGACGGCACTTTCCACATCGGCCAGCACGGTAGCATAGGCGGGCATGGCCTGGGGGCTTATCAGGGTTTCGTAGCTGTGACGCACGTCTTCGGCCAGCACGGGTTTTCCGTGGTGAAAACGTGCTTGCGGGCGCAGGCGGAAAGTGGCTGACAGGCCATCGGGTGCGACTTCCACGGATTCGGCCAGCAGTCCGTAGCCGGTGGCCGTTTCGTCCAGACTGCCGGTGAGCAGGCTCTCGAACAGCAGGCTTTCCAGATAGGCGGGTGCCGAGCCGCGTATGGTGAACGGGTTGTATTTGTCGAACGTGGAACTGCGCAGGTTGCTGACCAGCCGCAATTCGCCTCCCTTGGGTGCGTCGGGGTTGGCGTAGTCGAAATGGCTGAAGTCTGCCGGGTATTTGGCCTCTCCCCACAGTGCATAGGCGTGGCGCACTCCAGAATCTGCCCACGCCGGAAGGCTGGCAAGCAAACCGAATGCCAGACGGATGCAAAGCTGCTTCAGGATGGCAGGTTGTGGCTGGCGGGATGGCTGTGGGTGTGGCATGGGAGGTGGCAGAGACATGCGACAATTGTCGCACCAGTGTGAGACAGGCACAGGCATGAGGATATGACCTGTGTGGCTGTTCGCCCGCAGTATCGATCAACCAAAATTCCAACAGGAGTCCAGAATGGGTTTTCTCAACGGCAAAAAATTGCTGATTACCGGTGTGCTTTCCAACCGTTCCATTGCCTATGGCATTGCCAAGGCCTGCCATGAGCAAGGAGCTGAACTGGCGTTCAGTTATGTCGGGGAGCGTTTCAAGGGGCGCATCAGCGAGTTTGCCGCCGAGTTCAATTCCCAACTGGTGTTCGACTGCGATGTGTCGGACGATGCCCAGATCGAGAGGTTGTTTGCTGATTTGTCGGCCCACTGGCCGCAGTTCGATGGCTTTGTCCACAGCATCGGCTTTGCCCCGCGCGAGGCGATTGCCGGCAATTTTCTCGATGGTCTGAGCCGCGAGAATTTCCGCGTGGCACACGACATCAGTGCCTACAGCTTCCCGGCACTGGCCAAGGCCGCCCTGCCCTTGCTGCGCCCGAATGCCGCACTGCTGACACTCTCCTATCTGGGCGCGGTGCGCTCCGTGCCCAACTACAACACCATGGGCCTGGCCAAGGCGAGCCTGGAAGCGAGTGTGCGCTATCTGGCCGAGGCCGTGGGGCCACAGGGCATTCGCGTCAATGGCATCAGTGCCGGCCCGATCAAGACACTGGCAGCCAGCGGCATCAAGGACTTCGGCAAGCTGCTGTCGAATTTTGCCGAAACCTCGCCATTGCGCCGCAACGTGACCATCGAGGATGTCGGCAATGCCGCCGCCTTCCTGCTGTCCGATCTGGCAGCGGGTGTGACATCAGAGATCATGTACGTCGATGGTGGCTTCAGCCAGACCATCGGCATGCCTGCTCCCTGATTGCTTCGCGCCGCAGTCATGGCCACTTCGCCGCGTCTGGTCGCCATCCTGGGAGCCGAAAGCAGCGGCAAGACCACGCTGGCACAGGCTTTGGCGCGGCATTTCGATTGCCCCTGGGTTCCTGAATACCTGCGTGCATTCACGCAGTTGCAGGGGCGCACTCCGCAGAGGCAGGAACAGCATTCCATTCTGCAAACCCAGGTTGCCAATGAAGATGCCGCGCTGGAGCGGGCGCGGCAAAATGGCAGTGCATGGGTTTTCTGCGACACTGCTCCACTGCTGACGGCTGTGTACAGCGAACTGGTGTTTGGTGACCGCAGCTTGTACGCGATGGCAGCCTCATTGCAGCAGCGTTATGCGCAGACGCTGCTGCTCAACAACGATGTGCCCTGGCAGGCCGATGGACTGCAACGCGATGGCGCGCATGTGCGAGGGCCGGTGCTGGCCTTGCTCCAGCAGCATCTGACGGCATTCCACGCGCCTTTCGCGCTGATTGCTGGCCAAGGCCCACAGCGCATGGCCCACGCGCTGGCTATTTTGTGCCCCGAAAGCCAAACAGGTTGAGAAACTGCTCGGTCTGGAGCCGTACCTGTTCCTGCATCTGCTCCTGCATGGCCTGAACGGTCTGGCGGGATTGCTCGGTGTAGTCTTCCATCACATTCGGCAGAATCGGTGTGCTCAGGCCGGGAAACTGCTGCCAGAATTCCGGTGGCATGTGCTTGGTCTGCTCGACCCACTGCGTCTGCATTTCCGACATGGCCTGGATGTTCTTCTCGATGTAGGCTCCCATGAAACCCTGCATCGTGTGGCCATAGAAGCGGATGATGTTGGCCAGAACCGCTTCGGAAAAAATCGGTGAACCGCCCACCTCCTCTTCCAGAATGATTTGCAGGAAGATGCTGCGGGTGAGGTCTTCGCCGGTCTTGGCATCGATCACCTGCACCGGTTCGCGCTCCAATACCAGTTGCTTGACATCGGTCAGGGTGATGTAGCTGGAGCTGACCATGTCGTAGAGGCGACGATTGGGGTATTTCTTGATGACCCGCCCTGTCGGCTGGACGGGTTTGGTGGTTTTTGTCGCCTTGGTGGACTTCGCTGTTTCAGACCCGGTTTTTTGGGGGCTTGTCGTCATTGCCAGATGGAACAGGTACTGCCAACTGAAGATGCCGCTGGCATGGCCATCGTCGAAAACCGGTTTGATGCCATAGTGGCCTACCGGCTCCAGGCTGACAATATCCACCCCGCGCTTGCCGGTCTGGAGCACTTCCTGCCCTGCACCATGCCCCTGCACTTCGGCAGAAGGCGAATGCACCCGCAGAAACTCGAATGGCAGGCGGAACTGTTCGCCGGTCGCAAAGTGGATTTCCAGCACCCGAGACTGGCCATGCAGCACGATCTGCGTGGGCACGACCTCGGCACCGGCCAGTGAATGACGAAACTCCATGAACACCGCCCTTTCAGAAACAAGAAAACCTGCTCAAAAACCCGCCGCCTGTAAAGCCTGGCGCAGACGATCATGCAAGGCCGGAAGCTGCTGTTCCAGAGCCTGAAGCCGAACGTTGTTCTGTGACTCTTGTGCGTCTGCACGGGATTGTGCCCAGACTGGCGCGGGGAAATGGCTGTCCCAGTCGAAACGGGCAATCACATGCCAATGCAGGTGCGCCACCATATTGCCCAGACTGGCCAGATTGATTTTCTGCGGTTGCAGGCACTCGCGCAGCACCCGCTCGACCACTACCACAGCATCCATGCAGTATGCCCGATCCTGTGCCGACAGGTCTGACCATTCGGCCACATGGGCATTCCAGATCACCCGGTAAAATGCCGGAAATCCTGCTTCATGGGCGTGAATCACCCGCAGTTGCGCATTGCGCAAGACCAGTTCTCCGCCATCGTGCTGGCACAGCGGGCAATCAGACTGGAACGCTGGGCTGGCAGCCTCGCACACATGTGTCATCTAAAAAAACCCTGCCGTGTGAAGGCAGTGCTCTACCACTGAGCTAACTGCCCAAATTTGGTTTGCTTTGTGCAGAAAGCGAAAGTATAGCATTTTCTTCAGGGCGTTTTGGATTGGCAAATGTTTTTTTATCCAAAATCATGGGCGGGCCGTGGTGCGGCGCAGTGCTGCAAACGCGGCGAACTCCCAGCGGCGCAGCCCGAGCACCAGCGTATAGCCCTCGCGTTCAGTGGCGGGCAAGTGCTGGTCGGTCAGGTGCTGGCGGGCAAAATCCTGGCCGGTTTTCTGCAAGCGTTCCAGCAATTGTGTGGCGGCGGCCCGGCTGACCGAGCCATGTACCAGAAACAGGCCTTCATCGTCATAGGCGAATGAGCCACCGAAATAGTCCAGCACTACGTTATCGCGGAAGAACTGCATGACCGGGCCATTGGGTCGCCAGCGGAAGGTCTTGGCCAGCTTGAGGTGGTAGCGGTTGAGCGGGCGCAACTCCAGGATGCCGATGCGGTCGAGTTGTGCCAGATAGCGGATGCACTCGGCTTCGCTGAGGCGGTAGGTCTGGGTCATCTGCTCCACCGTCCACAGGCTCATGGCATTGATGGCCACCAACAGCAATTTGGGGTCGGCCACCACGGCACTTTCCTGCGCTGCGGTCAATTGCGTGAGCATGGGGCGTTCGTCGGCCACGCGCCGCGCCATCTCGGCAAAGTCCGTGCCCAAGGCCTGGCAGATGGCATCGACGCGCGAGAGCGGCATATCGCCCTTGGCCAGCATGCGCTTCACGCTGGATTCTGCCATGTCCAGGGCACTGGCCAGATCGGCGTAGGTTTTGTGCTGAACTTTCAGTTCTTTCTTGATGGCCTGAACCAGTTCCTTGGTCGTCGTCATGGGTGTCCTCTGCAAGGGAAGGTCTGCAAAACACATGATAACGGTATCGTCTGTAGATACCATTCAGGCATCATCCATAGACCCGACATTCATATCATGCCGGTGTCGCGGTTTTCCCCGCACACTGCACACATTCGCTATTCGTTCGCACTGTTGTTCCTTTTCCATCATGAATGAACTCCACTCTCCTTCTCACGCCACCCGTGACCCGCAGCTTGCCACGGCACAGGTCAATCAGTTCCGCCTGCTGGGGCAACAGCGTTTTGCCTGGTTCTTCTGGACGCAGTTCAGCGGTGCGGCCAACGACAACCTGTTCAAGTTTGCCCTCACCGTGATGGTGACCTACCAGTTGCAAAGCGGCTGGCTGCCCGCCGAACTGGCCGGGCTGGTCATCGGCGCGGTGTTCATCCTGCCTTTTCTGCTGTTCTCGGCCACCGCCGGGCAACTGGCCGACAAGTTCGAGAAACGCCGCATCATCACGCGCCTGAAATGGCTGGAGGTTGCCATCATGGCCGTGGCGGCACTGGCCTTCTGGAAACAGCAGGTGGCGGTGCTGCTGGGCTGCATCTTCTTCATGGGGCTGCAATCGACGCTGTTCGGGCCGGTCAAATACTCATACCTGCCCCAGCACCTGCACCCAGCGGAACTGACCGGCGGCAATGGCATGGTGGAAATGGGCACTTTTGTGGCGATTCTGCTGGGCAGCCTGGCCGGTGGCGCGCTCATCAGCGTACCAGAGGTAGGGCGGCTGCACGTCGCGCTGGCCTGCCTGGTGGTGGCCGTGCTGGGGCTGTGGGTCAGCCACCGCATTCCCGTCTCGCCTGCCATCGACCGCCACCTGCGCATCAACTGGAACCCCGCCAGCGAGACCTGGAAGAACCTGAAGCTGGCACACCGCAACCCGGTGGTGTTTCGCTCGCTGCTGGGCATCAGCTGGATGTGGTTCGTCGGCTCGGTCATGATGAGCCAGTTTCCCAGCATCGCCAAGGATGTACTGCACGGCAACGAACAGGTCGCCAGCCTGCTGCTGGTGATCTTTGCGGTGGGCGTGGGCACGGGTTCGCTGCTGTGCGAGGTGCTCTCGCGCAAGCAGGTGGAAATCGGCCTCGTGCCAGTGGGAGCCATCGGCATGAGTGTGTTCCTGTTCGACTTGTTCCTGGCCACCCGCGCCCTGCCCGCCCCGGCCGGTTTGCTGGGCGTGGCCGAGTTCACGGCGGCCCCTGCGCATTGGCGCGTCATGGCCGACCTGGGGCTGCTGTGCCTGTTCATCGGCCTCTACAGCGTGCCCATGTATGCACTGGTGCAGATGCGCTCCCAGCCCACGCACCGTGCCCGCATCATTGCCGCCAACAATATTCTCAACGCCCTGTTCATGATCGTCAGTGCCGTGCTGGCCGGTGCGTTGCTGCAACTGGGGGTGAGCATTGCGCAACTGTTCCTGCTGCTGGCGGTGGCCAACGCGCTGGTGGCAGGCTACATCTTCCTGCTGGTGCCCGAATACCTGCTGCGCTTCATTGCCTTCATCATGACGCATCTGGTCTATCGCTTCCGGGTGCGTGGGCGTGAGCACATTCCCGCCAGTGGCCCCGCCGTGCTGGTGTGCAACCACGTCAGCTTCATCGATGCCATTTTGCTGATGGCTGCCAGCCCGCGCCCCATTTACTTCATCATGGACGCTCGCATCTTCCGCACGCCGCTGCTGGGGCTGGTGTTCCGGCTGGCCAAGGCCATTCCGATTGCGCCGCAGAAAGAGCAGCCCGAAGTCTTCGATGCCGCATTCGCCCGCGCCGCCCAGGTGCTGCGCGACGGTGATCTGCTGGGCATCTTCCCCGAAGGCGGCATCACCCGTGACGGCCAGTTGCAGCGGTTCCGTCGGGGCGTGCAGAAAATCGTGGACGATGCGGGCCGTGAAGGCATTGCCGTGCCCGTGGTGCCGATGGCTTTGACGCGGCTGTGGGGGTCGTTTTTCTCGCGCATCGAAACCCGCAACGGCGAAAATGTCGCCATGACCAAGCCCTTCAGGCGTGGTCTGTTCAACCGCGTCGGGCTGGAAATCGGCTCCCCCCTGCCCCCGCAGGACACCAGCCCGCAAGCCTTGCAGGCGCGTGTGCAGGCCTTGCTGAACCAGGACGGGAACTGACCACAGGTGGTTTTCCGCGCAATCAGGTAAACTGGCTGCCGGTCGCGCCGACGTGCCCCCAGAAAACCGTCATACTGCTCTATGGAAGAAGTACCCGCCATATTTTTGATTGCCATGAAAAAATGAGACATCAACGTGATGAACGAAAGCCCAAGATCGTCGTCTTCACCGGCGCGGGCATCAGTGCTGAAAGTGGTATCCAGACTTTCCGCGACAGCAATGGACTGTGGCACGAGCACCGCATCGAGGATGTGGCCACGCCCGAGGGCTTTGCCGCTGATCCTGCACTGGTGCTGGAGTTCTACAACCAGCGTCGCCAGAATGTGTTGAATGCCCGGCCCAATGCCGCACACCTGGCACTGGCGCGCCTCGAAGCCTGTTTTGAGGTGGTCATCGTCACCCAGAATATCGATGATCTGCATGAACGTGCCGGTTCCAGCCAGGTGATTCATCTGCACGGTGAAATCCTCAAGGGCCAAAGCTCTGCGGATGCAGACCTGGTGGTGCCGCTGCGCAGGCCCACCATTGAGCTGGGTGAGGCGGCCCCCGATGGCAGTCAGTTGCGCCCGCACGTCGTCTGGTTTGGTGAGCAGGTGCTGCATCTGGATGCGGCTGCCCACCACTTCACGCAGGCGCACAAGGTGCTGACCATTGGCACGTCGCTGTCGGTTTTTCCGGCGGCCGCGCTGGTGGAATACAGCCCCATCGAGGCCGAAAAGCTGCTGATCGCCTTCGAGGTGCAGCGGGTTCCTGCCGAGTTTCAGTACCTGCAAGGCAAGGCCACCGAACTGGTTCCGCCGATTGTGTCCCACTGGATGGAGGGCTGCGCATGACCATCGCTTACTGGTGCATTCTGTTGGGTGTGTTCATTCCGCTGGGCTGTGCCTACTATGGCAAGTTGCGTGGTGGCTTCCAGCGGCGTGACAACGCCAATCCACGCGCTTTCTGGGCCAGCACCGAGGGTGTGGCTGCGCGTGCCAATGCAGCACAGGCCAACAGCCATGAGATTTTCGCGCCGTTTGCCGCTGCGGTGCTGATCGCACACGCCACGGGCCAGGCCAGCCAGGGCTGGGTGGATGCGCTGGCCGTGCTGTTCGTGCTCAGTCGTATCGGCTACTGCTTGGCCTATGTGGCCGACCAGTCCAGCCTGCGTTCGCTGCTCTGGGTGGTGGGGCTGCTGTGCATCATGGGGCTGTTTGTGGCGGCAGCGTAGCCTGCCGGAACAGCAGCGTAAAGCGCGTGCCCCGGCCTTCGGCCACGGGCGAGGCCACTTCCAGGCTCCAGCCCTGCATGACGCAGACGCGCTTGGCAATCGCCAGTCCCAGCCCCGTCTGGTTGGCTTCTGCCGGGGTGTGGCCATCCCGTTCCCTGCGCTGGAGCTGGTCGGCACGTCGGTTGCTGAAGTAGCGGTCGAAGATGTTCGAGAGTTCTGCCGGAGCAATGCCCGCGCCTGAATCGGTAAAGCTCAGCCCGTGGGGTACGGATTCGATCACCAGTTCTGCCGGAGCTGCGTGCAGCACGGCATTGCGCATGATGTTGCGCATCACCGTCAGCAGTGCGTGGTGGCTGAGGTCTTCCTGCTGGGTGGGAGGGACTGCATTCACGAAGTGCAGCCCGGCCTTGCCCGCTTCCAGTTCCAGGCTTTCGATGATGTCGTCCACGCACGCATGCAGGGAGACGGGGGTTTTGTCCTCGAAGCGCGCGCAGGCAATGCTGAAGGTGCTTTCCAGCGACTGGTCGATTTCCTGCACGCAACGGACGATGCGTTCCAGCCGCAGGTTCACGGCCGCCGGGTCGCTCACGCAGTGCGTCAGCATGAGTTCGGCATCGCTGCGGATGACGGTCAGGGGCGTGCGAATCTCGTGGTGCAGGTTGGCGGAGAATTCGCGCTGGTCGGCAATCGAGGCATCCACCTGGTGTTGCACGCGGTTGAAGGCATCCATAAGACGGTCGGCCTCGTTGGCATGGGGCGACAGGGCGGCGTCCGGGGCACTGGGTGCCCAGCGTTCCAGCCGTTCGGCCAGTACGTTCAGCGGTGTGGTCAGCCAGCGTGCCACGGTGCGACTGACCAGCAGCGACAGCACCGAGCAGCCCAGCACAATGCCCATCAGTGCGTAGGTGAATTCACGCATCTGCTGGCGCACAACCACGGAATCGTAGAGCACATAGAGGTTGCCATCCATCGCTTCGGCCACGGCCACATGCCAGATGCTGTCGCCCTGGTCCAGTTCGTGCAGGCCCACTGGCAGTTCGCGCAGCACGGGGGGCATGCTTTCGGCCCTGACGTGATCCGACTCGGCCCAGGCGTACATGGATGGCCCCATGTCCCGCTCGAATGGATGTTCCCAATGGCCACCAAAGCGCGTGACGCGCGAGACCAGCCGGGCCGATTCGGTCTGCACCAGCTTCTTCATCATGCTTTTTTCCATGTGCAGATAAACGCCATAGGTCAGTATGGCCGCCAGGCACACGGCAAGGCTGATGAGGCAGGTCAGCACCAGGGTGATGCGCCAGCGCAGGGATTTTCTGGTTTTCATGGCTCGGGTGGTGTAGCCATGGCATCGGCGGGCTTGAGCCGCCAGCCAATGCCGTGTACGGTTTCGATGCCGTCATAGCCTTGCGCATGCAGGGCCTTGCGCAGCAGGTGAAGCTGGCTGCGCACTGCCTCGGTGGAGGGCGGCTCACCCTGCCACAGGTAGTCTTCCAGCCGCTGCCGGGGCACCACCCGGCCTGCATAGCGCAGCAGCAGCTCCAGAATCATCAGGCTTTTGCGCGAGAGCCGCAGCACGCGGCCTTCCACAGTCACCAGTTGCTCGGCCACCACATAGCGCAACGGGCCGTGGTGCAGTTCAAAGGCGGTGTCGGAGAGTTGCCGGGAGCGGCGTATCAGTGCCCGCGTGCGCATCACCACTTCTTCCAGCGCGAATGGCTTGGTAAGGTAATCGTCGGCCCCATCGGTAAAGCCTTGCAGCTTGTCTTCCAGCGTGGTGCGGGCGGTCAGCAGCAGCACGGGGGTGGACAGCCGCAGTTCCTGGCGCATGGTGCGCAGCATCTGGTAGCCGTCCATGCCGGGCAGGCCAATGTCCAGCAGCACCAGATCGTAGAGGCCGTGCTCCAGTTCATACAGGGCGGCATGGGCATTGGGCGCGATATCGGCCACGAATCCTTCACGCTCCAGCACCAGCAGGATGTTTTCGGCAATCACGCGCTCGTCTTCCACGATCAGCACGGTATAGGGAATCGGCGGTTTGTTATACGGCATTTTGGTTTCGGGCATCCGCGAACAGATTAACGAATCCGATGTGAAAAAAACATCGAATCAAATAAAAAGCCATTCGCGTTTTCATTCTTTATTCTGTTTTTTATCAGGTTCCACGGAAATTCAACGCCTCATTTTCTAAAGTCCGACCGCTTTCACTCCATCAACCTGCTCCAAGGATTCCTATGACCCAAAGCCATGCCGATGCACCCGCCATTACCCTGCTTCCGCCAGAGAGTTTTCAGAGCGCGTTTGAACCCGCATTCAAACGCTCCGTGTTCATGGGGGCCATGATTGGCAGCGCGGTGGCCATGGCCCCGGCATCTTACGCGCAAAGTACCGATGCGCCGCAGGCGAACACATTGGCCGAAGTGGTGGTGACCGGTGAAGCTGACAGCAGCTATCAGACACCGGCAGTTAGCAGCAACCCGAAATTCACCGCACCACTGCTGGATACACCGCGTTCCGTGACCATCATTACCGAAGAACTCATCAAGGATCGCGGCGCAGCCTCTTTGGCGGATGTGCTGCGCACCACACCCGGCATCACACTGGGTTCCGGTGAAGGTGGCACTCCCACCGGTGACCGCCCGTTCGTGCGTGGCTACGAAGCCAGTACCGACATTTTCATTGACGGTGTGCGCGACTATGCCCGTGGCTCACATGAAACCTTCAACCTGGAAGCAGTGGAAGTCATCAAGGGGCCAAGCTCCGCCTACACAGGCCGTGGCGGCACGGGTGGCAGCATCAACCTGAGCACCAAATCACCCCAACTGGCCCGTTTTGCTGAGGTCAGTGCAGGCGTTGGCAATGCCAGCCAATGGCGCACCACAGCCGACGTGAACATGCAGTTCTCGGAAACAGGTGCTGCACGTCTGAACGTCATGAAAATGGGCGGTGAAATTGCCGGGCGCGGTGGCGTGACCGTTGATCGCTGGGGTGTGGCTCCATCGGTTGCATTCGGACTGGGCACTCCCACACGGGCCACCCTGTCTTACTCGCACCTCGAGAACAACGACATGCCTGATCTGGGCGACTGACCGGCTCCCAGGCCATTCAACCCACAGGAGGCGCAGCCATGATGCTGGTGATCGAAAACGTGCTGAACCGGCAGGAACTGGAACACATGCGCACCCTGCTGGCACAGGCGCGGTGGCATGACGGCCGTGAAACGGCTGGCTACGCTGCCATGCGCCAGAAAAGCAACGAGCAATTGCGGGCACAGGACGAAGTGGCAGTGCGAATGGGACAGGTGATTCTGCATGCCCTCTCGGGCAATGCGCGTTTCATCTCGTTCGCGCTGCCGCTGAAAATCCTCTCGCCGATGTTCAACTGCTACCGGGGCGGGGGCGAGTATGGCTTTCACATCGACAACGCCATCCGCGTCGATCCGCTCTCGGGTCAGCGCGTCCGCACCGATGTATCCACCACCGTGTTCCTGAACGACCCGCAGGAATACGAAGGGGGGGAACTCATCATCAACGATACCTATGGCATCGAACGCGTCAAGCTGCCTGCCGGACATGCCGTGGTGTACCCCGGCTCCAGCCTGCACCGCGTCAGCCCCGTCACCAGCGGACAGCGCGTGGCCTCTTTCTTCTGGACGCAAAGCATGGTGCAGGACGACGCACAGCGGGCCATCCTGTTCGATCTGGACCAGACCATCCAGCAACTGGCACAAAAACCCGACAACGCCCAGGACGTGACGCGCCTGACCGGCACCTACCACAACCTCATCCGCCAGTGGGCGCAGACCTGAATGCCATTCCATGCCAACCCATGATGCCACGACCACCGCCAGCCTCGCCAGGCTGGCCTGCCTGCGCGATTACGAAACCTGCGCCCGCCAGCGGCTGCCTGCCGATGTCTGGGCCTATCTGCACGGTGGCAGTGCCGATGGCGTGACCCAGGCATGGAACGAGCAGGCATTCCAGCGGCTGGCCCTGCTGCCCCAGGTGCTGGGACAGGTGGCCGGGGGTCATACCGCCCTCGAACTGTTCGGTTTTCGCTACGAACACCCTGTTTTCATTGCCCCCACCGCCTACCACGCATTGGCCCACCCCGATGGCGAATACGCCACCGCCCTTGCGTCAAGGGCTGCGCAACGCCGAGCAGCGGCATGGCTTTCAATTGCCCGCGCACATTCGCCCGGTGAATCTGTTGCCCTACGCCCAGGCCGGTGGGCAAGCCAGCCTGTCCGCGGGTGAATCGCTGCTGCACCATCCTCTGGTCGCACGGCTGCCCGACTGGGACGATATGGCATGGCTGATTCAGCAGACCCGCCTGCCGGTGCTGCTCAAGGGCATTCTGCATCCGCTGGATGTCGCCCCTGCGCTCCAGGCGGGAGCAGCGGGCATCATCGTCTCGAACCACGGTGGCCGGGTGCTGGATACCGTACCCGCCACGCTGGAGGTGCTGCCCCGCATCGTTGCGGCAGTGGATGGCCGCATTCCCGTGCTGGTCGATGGTGGCATTCGCCGTGGCACCGACATACTCAAGGCATTGGCACTGGGTGCGTCGGCCATCATGGTGGGGCGGCCCATTCTGCATGGTCTGGCTGTGGCAGGGGCTGCCGGAGTTGCCCATGTGCTGAACCTGTTGCGCAGTGAACTGGAAGCTGCCATGGTACTGACCGGGTGCCGCACACTCGCCGATATCCACACCAGCCTGCTGATGCCATGCAGGGAGGACACCGCATGACTGCCACTTCTACCTTTTCTTCCTTTCACGATGCCAAGGCTGCCATAGTCGAACACCTGCGCGCTGCCGGCCTGCGCCCCACCACGGCCCGCATTGGCGTGTGGCAGATACTGGAAGCACGCGCACCCGAACGCCTTGATGCCGAAACCGTGTTCCGCGACATGCTGTCCAGCGGACTGGTCGCCAGCCAGGGGACGGTGTACCGCGCCCTCAAGGACTTCGTCGAACACGGCTTCGCGCTTCAGGAGTGGCGCGCCAGCCTCTGCGGCGGCAAGGCCGTGTACACCCGCAGCCAGCCACAGGCCAGCGTGTGCGACACCCGCATTGTGTGCGAACACTGCGGCTGTGCCACCCAGGTTCATGACCCGGCCCTTCAGGAACGCTTGCAGCAACTGGCACAGGCCCAGGGGTTGGATGTGGCCGCCCAGCCCATGACCATTCTGGTCGTATGCACCCAGTGCGCCAAACACCAGCATATCCGCCGACGAGCCTGGCCCGGCTACCGGGGTCACTGAGATTCACAACTCAGAAACGGTGGCGCAGGCCGAAGCCGAATTGGCGGCTGTGGCTGTCGCGCTCGAAACCGTAGAGATCACCATCGAAGTAGCTCGCCACCACATAGAAGTTGGTTCGTTTGGAGAAATCGTAGGTGTAACCGGCATTGAATACATGAACGGCTTCGCCTGCCTGGAATGCCTTGCGCTCGGGATCGACATATTGCAGGGTGCCAAACCACTGGTGACGCTGGGCTGTCAGTTTTGCGCCCAACAGCCAGGCATCGACACTGCCATCGAAGTAGCCGCTTTGTCCCAGATGGTTGGAACCGGTGGCCGCGCCATCGGAGCTTTTGATCCAGCCATCCTTTTGCTGGCTCCAGCCTGCATAAATATGCACGGCCCCCAGCCGGTGATTGCCTCCCAGTTGAATGGCCGAGGGACGATGGCCATGTGCATTCGGATCACTGTTGGCAGGCGATACGCGGTCATACGTTGCCACCAGCGTGGTTTTGTCTCCCTGGTAACGCAGGGAAACACTCGTGGACTGGGTGTTTTCGCTGCGCTGCTGCTGCTCTCCCCTGGTATTGAATGAATAACTGGCTCCCAGATCGAAACCCTGAAACTTGGGAGAAATGTATTTGACGACCCGATCCTGGAAAACGGTATTGGATGCACGGAAGCCCGATTTTCCAATCCCTGCCTGAGAAAAGGCATTGCCGAACGGGCTGGCCGCTGGTGCAAAGAAATCAGACGATGAAGTGGTCTGCCGCCCCAGTTGCAAGTCCCCCAGACGGCCGCCAATGCCCAGCCAGGCACTGCGCCCAAAATGCCGGTTCTGGTTCAGGACATCGCCTGTGGTGGCATTGATTCCGCCCTCGAATTGAAATTTGGCTTGCAGGCCATTGCCCAGGTCTTCCGTGCCACGCAGACCTCAGCGTGAGGCGGCCTGTCCACCGCTCACCAATCCGGTGGTGCGTTCCTGAACGCCGGCAATTTTCTGCTGGGTACTGAACAGGCCCACATCGGCCACACCATAAAGGGTCACATTGGCCCATACCGCAGGCGATGCGACCATGGCCGTGACCAGCAATGCTGGTGGAATCATGGAAAGGTATTTTTCTTTTTTCATAAGCTCCTCGTGCTTGAATGGATCAGAAAGTTGATAGGGAAAAACTTCGGATTTGGCGATACTGCCGACGAGAAAAAAGCAATCCTTATTCAAAACGCCATCATTGAATGAAGGTGTTTGTATATGAATTGGGTTTTGCATTTTTCTCGATCGCGGCATTCTGCCACCGTGGAAAATCACCATCAAAATACTGATTTTTTATTTATTTATTGTTGATTCAGAAAATTAACAAATAAAAAATTTTTATTTCATATGTTGAATATTTGTTTGGATCGTGAATTCATAAAAATCAATTTGAATATTTTTATTCCGATAAACATATTCCAGCAATGTTCACGGAAATGGATATGGCACGGGCGTGCCAGCCCCAGGCTTGCGTGATCGGACGAAGCCAGGGGCAAAGACTCGCTGGAAGGGAGGGATTGATCTGGGCCAGACCACGCAAGACGGTGGTTGGCCCTGCCATGCCCACGGCAGGGCGTGGTTTTATGGCCAGAACGGTTTATGGGCCGATCTTTTCATGGCTTGACATAGCTCCAAGCCATGGGGCGGTGCGCATTCAGGATTCGTAAAGGGCGTGGGCGCGTTTGACGAAAGCCTCGACCATCGAATTGGCAATCTTGTCAAACACCGGCCCCACCAGCATGCGCAGGGCCAGATTGTCGAAGTCGTAGCTCAGCCGCAGCCCCACCTTGCAGGCCTTGGGCGGCTCATCGGAGCCAGCCGCTCCCAGCGGCGAAAAAGTCCATTCCCCGTGCAGGCTGGAAAACGGCCCCTTGACCAGCCGCATCAGCACTTTCTCGATGCCCACATGGGTGTTGCGGGTCACGAAGGACTGGCGGATGCGCGAGAAGGCAATGCCCACTTCGGCGGTCATGCCCTGTTCGTCCTGCTCCAGCACCTTGCTGTGATCGCACCAGGGCAGGAATTCCGGGTAACGCGCCACATCCGTGACCAGATGGAACATCTGCGTCGGACTGAACCACACCAGGGCGGACTTCTCCACATGTTTCATGCCTGCCATTCATCCTCCACCCGCCGGGATTGCCTTGTGACGTGAATTCTCATCATTGTTTCGTATTCTGCCGTGTTGGCTGGTACTGGCGGCGCACCGTCTGGACGGTGCGCCATGTGTGCGCGAACGCGTGGAAGTGGCACAATCTTGCCCTCTGCGTGCGCCAATGCGACAATGGCCGTTTGCGCCCGATGCGCAGCCCGGCCAAACCGCCGATTTTAATCGCGCTGGCGTGTGGTTTCGCCCAGCATCCCGGCGACCACTGCCGCACCTCCACGCGCACCCCTTGCATCTATGGTCACATCCAAAAATAAAAACAACCCTTCATCGCGCATTGCCGAAAACAAGCGTGCCTTCTTCAACTACTTTCTGGAAGAGCGGCACGAGGCCGGTATCGTGCTCTACGGCTGGGAGGTCAAGGCCCTGCGCTCCGGCAAGGCCCAGCTCACCGATGGCTATGTGGTCATCCGCGAAGGCGAGCTGTTCCTGATCGGCGGGCAGATCAATCCGCTCAAGTCCGCCTCCACACACGTCCAACCCGAACCCGACCGCACCAAGAAGCTGCTGCTGCACCGCGAGGAAATCCGCCGCCTCATCGGCAAGGTCGAGCAAAAGGGCTACACGCTCGTGCCGCTGTCGCTGTACTGGAAGAACGGCCTGGTCAAGTGTGAGATTGCGCTGGCCAAGGGCAAGGCCGAGTACGACAAGCGCAGCACCATCAAGGAGCGCGAAGGCAAGCGCGAAGTCGAGCGCGCCATGAAGAACCGTAGCCGCTGACCCCTCTTTTTTTGAAACCACCCTACCCCCATCATTGCCATGAGCCTGAAAGCCCAAATCACCGAAGACATGAAATCCGCCATGCGTGCCAAGGAAAGCCAACGCCTGGGCACCATCCGCCTGTTGCAGGCCGCCATCAAGCAAAAGGAGGTGGATGAGCGCGTGGAACTGGACGATGCCGCCATCGTCGCTATCGTGGACAAGCTGGTGAAGCAGCGCAAGGACTCCATCACGGCCTTCGCCCAGGCCAATCGTCAGGACCTGGTCGATCAGGAGCAAGCCGAGCTGGACATCCTGCAACACTATCTGCCGCAACGCCTGTCCGAAGCCGAAGTGGCTGCTGCCGTGGCGCAGATCGTTGCCGCCCTGGGAGCCAGCGGCCCCGGCGACATGGGCAAAGTGATGGGCGCGGCCAAGAAAGAACTGGCCGGCAAGGCCGACATGGCAGCGGTATCGGCCGCCGTCAAGGCCGCATTGAGCGGTCAGTGAGTTTCCACGCAGACACTGGCAAAACCTTACGCCTTGACCTTGTAGCGGCTTGAAGGTTTCCAATGTCTGCATGACACACTCACACCCCTCTTCCTCGCACGGCCCATCGGGCCACGATCACTCCTCCCACCGCGCTCCCGCACCGGCTGCCTCCTGCTGCTCATCGTGCGGATGCGGTAGCAGCCCGCCCGACAGCAGTGGCGACGATGGCCACGATCACGGCACCTTGCCCGCTTGGTGGCGGGTTGCCGTGGCCCTGGGGCTGGCCCTGGGCGCGGAATTGCTGGGCTACCTCTGGCCCGATGCCGCATGGAGCCGCTGGGGTGGCATGGCACTGGCTCTGGCTGCCATCGGCATGGCCGGAACCGGCGTGTACTGGAGTGGCATGCGCGCGCTGTTCCGGGGCCAACTGGGCATTCTCGCGCTGATGGCCGTCGCTGTGACCGGGGCCTTCCTGATCGGGCACTGGGCCGAAGCGGCCATGGTGATGGCCCTGTTCGTTGCCGCCGAGAAACTCGAAGATGCCGCCATGCACAAGGCCCGCAATGCCGTGCGCGACCTGATGCTGCAACTGCCCGACACCGCCACCGTCGTCCAGCCCGGTGGCACGCCACGCACAACCGCACTGCGCGACATCGTGCCCGGCACCCTGCTGCGCATTGCCCCCGGCGAGCGCATCGCGCTGGATGGCGTGATCGTCCACGGCGCAAGTGCCATCAACCAGGCTCCCGTCACCGGCGAAAGCACACCCGTGCTCAAGACTGTGGACGAACCGGTGTTTGCAGGCACCATCAACACCAGCGCGGAACTGACGGTGCGCGTCAGCCACGCACTGGGAACCACCACACTGGATCGCATGGTGGAACTGGTGGAGCAATCACAGAACGCCCGTGCGCCGGTGCAGCGCAATATCGACCGCTTTGCCGCCATCTATACCCCGGCGGTGATGGTGATCGCCCTGCTGCTGGCCATTCTGCTGCCCTGGCTGCCCGGCTGGAGCTGGCAGGAGGCCGTGTACCGCGCCCTCGCGCTGCTGGTGATTGCCTGCCCCTGCGCGCTGGTGATTGCCACGCCGGTGGCCGTGGTCAGCGCACTGGGCAATGCCGCCCGTCAGGGCGTGCTGTTCAAGGGCGGAGCGGCCCTGGAGAAAGCCCATGCCATTCGTGCCGTGGCCTTCGACAAGACCGGTACCCTGACCGAAGGCAATACCCGTCTCGAAGCCTGGCAGTCCGCCCACGCGACCGATGGTGAAGCTCAGGTGCAGATTCCCGCGCTGGCTGCCGCACTGGCCGCACGTTCCGCGCACCCGGTATCGAAGGCGATTGCACAGGGCTTGCAAGCCAGTCTGGCAGAGCCGTTGCCCACACCGGCACTGGCAAACGTCCACGAGAACCCCGGTGCGGGCTTGCAGGCCGACGCACAGGAGGGCATCTGGCAGGGCCAGCGCGTGCGCATGGGCAACCTGGACTGGCTGGCCGCCGATGGCATCGTGCCCACACCGGCCTTGCAGTCACAGATACAGGCATGGCGCAATGCCGGATTTGCCCTCACTGCACTGGAGTGTGCCGGCACCATTCAGGCCGTGTTCGCGGTCACCGACACCGTGCGCGGCGAAGCCGCCGATGTCGTGGCCCAACTGCACGGCATGGGACTGCGCACCGCCCTGTTCAGCGGCGACAACGTGCTGGCCGCCCGCCACATTGCCCAGCGCGTGGGCATTACCGATGCGCACGGAGGCCTGCTGCCTGCGCAGAAACTGCAAGCCATCGATGCACTGCGCCAGCAGGCTGGAGCCACGGCCATGGTGGGTGACGGCATCAACGACGCACCCGCACTGGCCGGTTCCGACCTGGGCATTGCCATTGGCGGTGCGCAAGGCACCGACATTGCCGCCGAAGCCGCCGATGTCGTGCTGATGGACAGCCGCATCACCGCCCTGCCCCAGGCGTTCGCGCTGGCACGCCAGACCCACGCCATCGTCTGGCAGAACATGCTGCTGGCCTTGCTGGGCAAGGCCGTGTTCATGGCCCTGGCCGTGGCGGGCTACGCCAGCATGTGGATGGCTGTGGCCGCCGACCTGGGCATCACTCTGCTGGTGATCGCCAACGGCATGCGTCTGCGCCAGTGGCATTGGGGCAAAAGCCGAAAACCCCTTTGAGAACCTGCCTATAATTGCGCCGCGCCGGTCATATCCCTGTCATGGGATGCTGACTGGCGCAACACACGCTAGGGGTGCTGGTGGATTTTTCGTGCAAGCGAACAAGCCACCGGCTGAGATGACACCCTGGAACTTGATCAAGGTAATACTTGCGCAGGGAAGCGTTGTGGAAGCACCATTGGCCTGCACGCCCTGGCATCTGCCTGCGTGTGGGCCTTGCGCATTTCCATATCCATGCCCTGCCGTCGAATGCAAAGGACGTTTCGATGGCAATTCACCATTCGCCACATTCCCGCCGTGGGCGCATTCCCGCCCGCTTCTCCCTCTCGCGCTCCTGTGCCTGGTGGCTGGCCGTCTGCGCTGCCACACCCGCGTGGGCACAGGCCCAGGACAGCCAGAGCCTGGACGAAGTCACCATCAGCACCAAGGCCGGGCCGGTGTTCGACGTGGAGCAGGCTGCCGTGGGCGACTTCGATGTACCCCTCGCGCAGACCCCGCAAAGCATCACCGTGCTGGGTTCCGACCTGATCGCCGCCACCGGCATGCAGACCCTCTCGCAGGCACTGCGGCTGGATGCCTCCATGAGCGACAACTACAACACCCCCGGTTATGTGGAGAACCTCAATGTGCGCGGCTTCATGCTCAGTCACTTGGGCAACTACCAGCGCAACGGGCTGGTGGTGAACAACTTTGCGCCCGTGGCCTTCGAGAACAAGGACAGCATCGAAGTGCTCAAGGGCGTGGCCGGGCTGCAAAGCGGCGTATCTGCGCCGGGTGGGCTGGTGAACTACGTCACCAAAAAGCCCCAGCCCTACGACTTCACCGCCGTGTCCCTGCATGGCAATGAATACGGCGGCAGCAAACTGCACCTGGACACCAGCCGCCACCTGGGCACGGTGGGCGTGCGCCTGAACCTGGCCGCAGAAAACTTGCACAGCCACTACGATGGGGCCGATGGCTCACGCCGCTTCGCCTCCCTGGCCGTGGATGCCCCATTGACCCGCGACACGCGCCTGACGGCCGATCTGGAATACCACCGCAAGTCGCAACCCTCCGTGCCCGGACTCGGGCTGCTGGACGCGGATGGCGACGGCGTGGCCGAAAGCCTGCCCACTGGCCCCATCAACCCACGCCGCAACCTCAACAGCCAGCCGTGGTCATTGCCCTATCAGACCGAAGCAGGCACGCTGCAACTGGGGCTGGAACATCGGTTCTCTGACGACTGGCAGGCCAAGCTGGCCGTGGGCCACAGCCGCACCCGCATCAACGACCGCATAGCCTTCCCCGATGGCTGCGGGGCCATCTACCCCGGCCTGTGTGCCAATGGCGACGTGGACGTGTACGACTACCGCAACGATGGCATCCGCCGCCACCTCACCAGTTGGGAGGCCGCACTGGACGGCAAACTGACGCTGGCCGGACTCTCGCACCAGCTCAAGCTGGGCGTTTCCGGCTACGACTCGCGCCACCGCGAACCTGCCCTGCAAGCCTACAACTGGGTGGGAACCAGCAACATCTACCAACCCGTGGTGCTGCCCGCCGACCCGCAACTGACCACGCCCAACACGAATACCGACGAGGAATCGCTCGCCGCCTTCGCCTCGCTGCACACACACTGGAATGCGCAGTGGCAGAGCTTTGTGGGACTGCGGCTTACGCGGCTGGATCGGCGCAGCATCCGTACCGATGGCAGCCGTGGTGTTGCGCTGGAGCAGACCGTCAGCACTCCCTGGCTGGGCCTGACCTGGCAACCCGCCACCGACTGGACGCTGTACGCCTCCTGGGGCAAGGGCGTGGAACTGGATGTGGCCCCCAACCGCCCCAGCCGCTATGTGAATGCGGGCGAAGTCTTGCCCGCGCTCAAGAGCACACAGAAGGAAGTGGGCGTGAAGTGGCAGGCCGGTGATCGGCTGCTGCTGTCGGCAGCGGTGTTCGAGATCGACAAGCCTTCAGCCGAAACCGTCACCCTGCCCGGCGAAAGCCTGCCGCGCTACCTGGGCGGTGCGCGTCAAGCCCGGCACCGGGGGCTGGAGCTGAATGCCGCCGGGCGCGTCTCGCCGCAATGGTCGCTGCAAGCCAGCACCGCCTGGCTGGATGCGCGCTATACCCACTCGCACAACCCGGCATTGCAGGGGCAGCGCGTCACCAACATCCCGCTGTTCACTGCCTCGCTGTTCAGCGACTACCGGCTGCAAGCCCTGCCCGGCCTGTCGCTCAACGCCCTGGCCTGGGTACAGGACGGCAAGCGTGCCACCAGCGATGGCCGGGCCGTGCTGCCACGCGGCTGGCAGATCGACGCAGGCGCGCGCTATGAGCATGTGGTGGGCGAACGGCTGGTGCAGTGGACGCTGAACGTGGAAAACCTCAGCGACCATATTTACTGGCGCGAAGCCGCCCCCACCGACTGGGACGGCGTGTACCTGTTCCCCTCCGCGCCGCGCACCATTCGCGCCTCGGTGCGGGTGGAGTGGTGAGCATGGGCAGCGCGAACGAACTGTGGCTGCTGCAAGGCGCGTTCACGGTGCTGAACGTACCCGTCACCTGGCTGGAGCTGATCGCCTTCACACTGGCCCTGGCCAACATCGTCTGCAATGTGCTGGAAATCCACTGGGGCTTTGCCCTCTCGCTGCTGGCCAGCGGGCTGTATGCCTGGTTCTTCGCGCACAGCGGCATCTGGGGCGAGGCCAGCGTGAACGTGTTTTTCGCACTGATCGCGCTGTGGGGTTGGTGGCAATGGTTGTATGGCCGCCGCAACCGCGACCCTTATTCGGGCCGCTCGCGCCAGCCACTGCGGGTCGCCTCGCTGGCCACACGGGGACGGCTGGCACTGGTGGCCGTCTGGGCCGTGCTGTGGCTGCTGTGCGCCTGGGCACTGCAACACATTGCGCACAGCACCGTGCCCTGGTGGGATGGTTTCGTCACCGCAGGCAGCATCGTCGGCGCAGTGCTGCTGGGGCGCAAGTTCATCGAGAACTGGCCGGTGTGGGTGGTTGTGAACACCGTCAGCATCGGTCTGTTCTGGTACAAGGAACTGCTGCTGACCACCGTGCTGTACGCCATCCTGTGGACACTGGCCTGGATTGGCTGGAGCCGTTGGCATCGCATCCGCATATGAATCGGAACCAGGGAAGGTTTGCGAAACCCTTGCGGCAAGTTCGCGCCCAGTGGCGAGATGCAGGCGGCGTAACGGGTTTTTCAGACTCTCCCTGAATTTGAAACGGCATTGAATTTTCAGGTTTTCAAGTGCCGTATCAATAGCTGAATGTAATTTCCAATATTTCCACTCTGGATGAACCATTCCAGTTGGTACGGAATTCGATGAAATCTTTTCCTGCTTGATCTACACGGAATTTCATTGTTAATTTTTTCTCGACCCCCTGGGTTCCATTCATCACCTCCTGATTGATGATGCTGTGGCTTTTCTGGCTATACACGTCAAATCGACCCACTTCATCGGAATCGTCGGCAGAGCTTTTATAACTTAAGGTTACCTCGTATGACCCGTTTCTTATCAAAAGAGGTGGTCCATAATGAATGAATCCAGATAGATCATACCCTTCTTCAGCCAATCGCCCAGAGCCATTCACTCTTCCGGTTTCATGGGGCATTTCCTTTGGATAAAAAACAAGCTTCTTGTCTTTTGATGATTCCAATATCCCACATGAAAAAACAAATATCAAGAAGAGATAAAAAACTTTCTTGTTGAAATGAAAAAATCCAGAAATCAACAAAAATACAAAGAATAAAGAAAATCCAATATTGGGAAGGTATTCAAAAGCCCATCGGGAATTGTACAGTGCAGGCATCCACAGATCAAATGGGAAATGGAATATGGAATAATTTCCAATCCAGACATCAGCACTTTTGTTGTAGGTATCGACTGATATCAATGCGTATAGAATAAAGAAATAGAATTGCAGAATGACTCCCAAAGAAGTCAGGAGCAAGAATAAATTGTTTTTTTGGTTGGCGATTTTCAATAATCCAAAAATGGTTGGAATAGTAAAAACCACGGATGCGGCCCATGCAAAACGGCCTGAGAAACTCAGTCCTCCGTACCAGTTGGGATGAAGTGAATTAGGAACCAGCAAAGAAAGAAAAACACCACCCCAGAGCAATGCAAAAATACGATTGGATTTAAACATCCAGCCAATTGCAATCACCCCAATAAAGTTCACTGGATTGGCAAGGACGAAACCATGGTTCTGATCCAGAAAAAGGCCCAGCAGAACCATGAGGCTGGTTTTACTTAATTCCAATGCGCCGTCGGAATAAGGGCCTGATATTTTTCCAAAAGCATGGTTGTTATAAAATGCTAACAACAACAGAGATGCTGCCATGGAGAATATAATCAAAGATATTTTTTTGAAGTTTTTTGTTTCTATGTAAATTTTCAAAACCAGTGAGCAAACAATCAAGGCGCAAGTGGCTGCAAATTTTATCTGCAACCATGGCATGAAGACTATTGCTGCAATGAACAGGAATTCAATTGCAGCCGGTCTATTGTATTTTATGGTCAAGAACCAGTATAGTCCAGTGAGTGCGGCAATTCCGGCAATAATATCAGGAAATACTTGGTTGGATGCTGGTATGAATGGCAAGGCGATGGTAGATGCAGCTACCGCCAAAATTCGGTTTCTCTTGTTGCTGGAGTAAATTCCAGAGATTTTCCATGCAATCAATACTATCAGTGAACTGAATATTATTAAAAATATTTTTGCACCTAAAATTCCACCGAAGACAAATGGCAGTCCAACCAAAATAGGCAGACCAATGTTGTGAATATTAAAAAGGCCATTGTTTTCCATGACGGAGTGGGCATTGTCTCCGGATGGTTCTGCATCCCATGGAGCCAAGCCAAACTCATACACATCTCTGGTTCTGAATTCTTCTCTGTATGGTTTGGTTTGCTCCAGGGTTTTGTATTTATAAATACCATTGGCCATGATAAGGTAATGCGGTTCGTCACCTGTCACCTTTTTTTCGCCTTTGTAACTCCAAAGCAAGACGGTCGATAATGAAAAAAACAAATAAATAATCAACAGACAGTAAAGACCATCTATTTTTTTAATAAAATTCATAAAATAATAGGTAATCTGCTTCAATCAGCAATCAATTTTTCCAGCACCCGGCGGTAGATATTTTTCAGCGGCTCCAGATCGCGCAGGGCAATGTTTTCATCGACCTTGTGGATGCTGTCGTTGGGGGGGCCGAGTTCCACCACCTGGGGGCAGATGCGGGCGATGAAGCGGCCGTCGCTGGTGCCACCGGAGGTGGAGAGTTCGGTGTTCAGGCCGGTTTCGTCGGCAATCGCCTGCTGCACGGCTTCCAGCAGGGTGCCGGGCTGGGTGAGGAATGGCTGGCCACCCAGCACCCAGTCGATGCGGTATTGCAGTGCGTGGGCATCGAGCACGCGGTGGACTTGCTCCTGAAGACCCTCCGGCGTGGATTCGGTGCTGAAGCGGAAGTTGAAGTCGATGACGACTTCGCCGGGAATGACGTTGGTCGCTCCGGTGCCGCCGTGGATGTTGCTGATCTGCCAACTGGTGGGCGGAAAGTAGGTGTTGCCCTGGTCCCACTCGATACCAGCGAGTTGCGTCAGCGCGGGCAGGGTCTGGTGAATGGGGTTGCGGGCCAGATGCGGGTAGGCAATGTGCCCCTGAATGCCCTGTACCGTGAGGCGGCCGCTGAGGCTGCCGCGTCGGCCATTTTTCACCATGTCACCGGTCTGCCGCACCGCTGTGGGTTCGCCCACGATGCAGTAATCCAGCCGTTCGCCACGCTGTTGCAGGGTCTGGACCACATGCACCGTGCCGTGGGTGGCCGGGCCTTCCTCGTCGCTGGTCAGCAGCAGGGCGATGCGCAGGGCTGGGTCAGGCTGGGCCTGCAAGAACTCCTGCACGGCCACGACGAAGGCGGCAATCGAGGATTTCATGTCGCTGGCCCCGCGTCCGTAGAGGCGGCCGTCGCGCAGGGTCGGCTCGAATGGCGGGGATGTCCACGCTTGCACCGGGCCGGTGGGTACGACATCGGTGTGGCCGGCAAAGACCAGCAGTGGGGCGTTCGGGTCGCTGGCCGGTCGCACGAGCCAGAGGTTCTCCACCCACTGCGCGCCCTCGCCTGCGGGTAGCCATTCGGGCTGGAAACCCAGTGGCTCCAGTTGCTGGACGATGAGGGGCAGGCAGCCCGCATCGTCGGGGGTGATGGAGGCGCGGGCAATCAGGGCCTGCGCCAGAGTCAGGGATGGGGTGGCGGTGGCAATAGGGGCAGTCATGGTTTGTCGTGGCGCACGTCCAGCGTGAATTCGGTGAAGGATGGCTCGTCGGTTTCCGGCTCCTGGGCGGCTTCGACCCGGGCCTTGGCGGCCTTGGAAGCCTGGTCGAAGTCGTTCTGCAAACGCCACATCAGGTTGGTGGGCGAGTCGGCGTAGGCGAAGGCTTCCTTGCGATCGACGCGGTTGTCGATAATCAGCTCGGCAAGGTTCTGCTCGAAGGTCTGGGAGCCTTCGCTCATGGACTGCTGCATGGCATCGCGGATGCCGGAGAAGTCGCCTTTTTCGATCATTTCGGCGATCAGCTTGGTGTTGAGCAGCACTTCGACGGCGGCGACGCGCTCGCCGTCGAGGCCACGCAGCAGGCGTTGCGAGACGATGGCCTTGAGGGTGGCGGCCATGTCGCCCAGCATGGTGGGGCGCACTTCCACCGGGTAGAAGCTGAGAATCCGGTTGAGCGCGTGGTAGCTGTTGTTGGCGTGCAGTGTGGAGATGCACAGGTGACCGGACTGGGCATAGGCCAGCGCGGCCGACATGGTTTCGCGGTCGCGGATTTCGCCGATCTGGATGACATCGGGGGCCTGGCGCAGGGCGTTTTTCAGGCCGACGGCCAGCGATTCGGTGTCACTGCCGACTTCGCGCTGGTTCACGATGCTCTTGCGGTTGCGAAACTGGTATTCGATGGGGTCTTCGATGGTGAGAATGTGGCCGGACATGAGTTCGTTGCGCCGGTCCACCATCGAGGCAATCGTGGTGCTCTTGCCGGAGCCGGTCTGTCCGACCAGCAGCAGCAGGCCGCGCTTTTCCAGAGCCAGCGATTCCAGCACCGGCGGCAGGCGCAGCCCCGCCAGCGACGGAATCTGGCTGGGGATGAAGCGGATCACCACCGCATAGCTGCCGCGCTGGCGCATGGCACTGACGCGAAACCGCCCCACGCCGTCCAGCGGCACGCCCACGTTCAGCTCGCCCGTGGTCAGCAGTTCGTCGCGCTGCTGGGGGCTGATGATTTCGGACAGCAGGGCCAGCGGCGTATCGACCGACAGCACCTGCTGGTTCACCGGGATGGCCTCGCCCTTGATCTTGATGAGCACCGGCGCGTGCGCCGAGATGAAGATGTCCGAGGCCTTGTTGTCGGCCATCAGGCGCAGTAAACGCTCCATTGCTGCCATTGCCGGGATTCCTTGGGCTTAGGGTCGGGATGAAGGGAAAAGATGCCGAAAGCCGTGCCAGCGCAGCACACGCGGGCACGGCATGGGGGCGGTGCAGCGGCGATCAGTCGCGCAGCAGGTCGTTCAGGCTGGTCTTGGAGCGGGTCTGCGCATCCACGGTCTTGACGATGATGGCCGCGTAGGTGCTGTAGTCCTGGCCCGCCTTGGTCTTCTTGGGCAGGTTGCCGCTGATGACCACGCTGCCGCTGGGCACGCGGCCATAGCTGATTTCGCCGGTGTCACGGTTGAAGATGGGGGTGCTCTGGCCGATGTATACGCCCATGCCCAGCACGGAGTTTTCTTCCACGATCACGCCTTCGACGACTTCGGAGCGCGCGCCGATGAAGCAGTTGTCCTCGATGATGGTGGGGTTGGCTTGCAGCGGCTCCAGCACGCCACCCAGGCCCACGCCACCGGAGAGGTGTACGTTCTTGCCCACCTGTGCGCAGGAGCCGACGGTGGCCCAGGTATCGACCATCGTGCCTTCGTCCACATACGCGCCGATGTTCACATAGGAGGGCATCAGGATCGCGCCCTTGGCAATGAAGCTGCCGCGCCGGGCCACGGCAGGAGGCACCACGCGCACGCCGGTGGCGGCGAGTTGTTCGGCATTCAGGCCGGAAAACTTGGTGGGAACCTTGTCGTAGAAGCCCAGTTGCCCGGCTTCGATGAATTCGTTGTCATGCAGGCGAAACGAGAGCAGCACGGCTTTCTTGATCCACTGATGTACTGTCCACTGGCCCACGGCTTCGCGGGTGGCCACGCGCAGAGTGCCGCTGTCCAGGTCGGACAGGACGCTCTGGACGGCATCGCGCACGTCCTGCGGTGCGGAGGCTGGCGAGAATTGGGCGCGTTCTTCCCAGGCGTTTTCGATCAGGGATTGCAGTGGATGGCTCATGGTGAAAAAGTCCTCAAGGAGTCATTGAAAAACAGGAGTGTGCGGGCCAGTCAGTCAGGCCGACTGGCGGATGAACCGGGCGATGCGCCGGGCCGCTTCCAGGCATTCTTCGGTGGAGGCGACCAGGGCCATGCGCACCCGGCCTGCGCCCGGATTGCCCGCTGGCGTCTGGCGTGCCAGATAGCTGCCGGGCAACACCGTCACATTGTATTGGGCATGGAGTTGCTGCGCGAACCGCGTATCATCCTGCCCCCAGTGCGCCGGGATGCCTGCCCAGAGGTAGAAACCGGCATCGGGCAGCGACACGTCCATCACCTCGGCGAGCACCGGCGTGACTTGGGCGAATTTCTGGCGGTACAGGTCGCGGTTGTGCTGCACATGGGCCTCGTCGCCCCAGGCGGCGACGCTGGCGGCCTGCACCGGTGGGGCCATGGCGCAACCGTGGTAGGTGCGGTAGAGCAGGAATTTTTGCAGGATGGCTGCATCTCCCGCCACAAAGCCGCTGCGCATACCCGGCACATTGCTGCGTTTGGACAGGCTGGTGAAGGTCACCAGGTTCCTGAAATCCGTGCGGCCCAGTTGCTGTGCGGCTTGCAGGCCGCCCAGCGGGGCATCGTAGCGGAAATAAATCTCGCTGTAGCACTCGTCGGAGGCGATCACGAAGCCGTGCGCGTCGCTGAGCGCGAACAGCTTGCGCCATTCTTCCAGCGGCATGACCGCGCCGGTGGGATTGCCCGGCGAACAGACGTACAGCAGGCGGGTGCGTTGCCAGATGCTCTCGGGCACGCTGTCCCAATCGACGGCAAAGTTGCGGGCCGGGTCGCTGTTGGCATAGAACGGCGTGGCCCCAGCCAGAATCGCCGCGCCTTCGTAGATTTGGTAGAACGGATTGGGGCAGACCACCACGGCATCCCCGGCCGAGGCATCGACCACCGCCTGCGCAAAGGCAAACAGGGCTTCGCGCGAACCGTTCACCGGCAGGGTCTGCGTCAGTGCATCCACGGCCACGCCATAGCGTTGCTGCAACCAGCGGGCAAATGCCTCACGCAGTGCCGGTGTGCCCGCCGTGGCCGGGTAGGCCGCCAGTCCGGTGGCCGGGTCTTGCAGGGCCTGCGCATAGGCTTGCAGAATGAAGGCGGGCGTGGCGTGCTTGGGTTCGCCAATGCCCAGGCTGATGGGCGCGAGGGCCGGGTTGGGTTGCGTGCCGGCCAAAAGCTGGCGCAAACGCTCGAACGGATAGGGGTGCAGGTCTTGCAGCAGGAGGTTCATGGGGCAGGTTCCGCCTGGGTGGTGGCAGTGGGGGTCAGAGTTCCAGCGTCTTCAGGTAGTTGCGGAAGGTCGCGCCCACGCCGGGGTGCTGCAAGGCCAGTTCCACGGTGGCCTGCAAAAAGCCTTCCTTGCTGCCGCAGTCGTACCGCTTGCCTTCGTAGGCGTAGGCAAAGATGGCCTCGTATTGCAGCAGGCTGGCAATCGCATCGGTGAGCTGGATTTCACCACCCACGCCCTTGGGCAGATTGCGAATTTCGTCGAAGATGCGCGGTTTGAGAATGTAGCGGCCAGCCACGCCCAGTTGCGAAGGAGCATTTTCCGGCTTGGGTTTCTCGACGATGCGTGCCACCTTGGTCAGCGCGCCCTGCACTTCCGTGCCTGCCACGATGCCGTAGCGCGAAACCTGCTCCAGCGGCACTTCCTGCACGGCCAGAATGGAGCTTTGGGTCTGCTCGAAGGCCTTGACCATCTGGGTCAGCACGTTCGGGCCGCCGTTGTGGCCCACCATCAGGTCATCGGCCAGCAGCACGGCAAAGGGTTCGTTGCCCACCAGCGGCTGCGCGCACAGCACGGCATGGCCCAGCCCGAGGGCGCGGGGCTGGCGCACGAAGCTGCACACCATGTCATCGGGCTTGATGGAACGGATCACCTCCAGCAACTCCAGCTTGCCTGCGGTTTCCAGCTCGTGCTCCAGCTCGAAGGAGGTGTCGAAATGGTCTTCGATGGAGCGTTTGCTGCGCCCCGTGACGAACACCATGTGGCGAATGCCAGCGGCATAGGCTTCTTCGACGGCGTACTGGATGATGGGCTTGTCCACCACATTGAGCATTTCCTTGGGGGCGGCCTTGGTGGCGGGCAGGAAACGGGTTCCCAGTCCGGCAACGGGAAATACGGCTTTCTGGATGGTGGGGCGGGTCTGGCTCATGGTGGGCTACAGAGAAAATTGAGGACGAACCAAAGGGTTCAAATAAAAAATGGGGCAAGGGCCTGTGCCCTTGCCTTCAAGCACATCGGGGCATCAGCCCAGGCGGATGAGTTGTTCGCGCAGTTTGCCCAGTGTGGCAGAGAAGTCGGCCAGACGCTGGCGTTCCTGTGCGATCACGGCAGGCGGGGCCTTGGCCACGAAAGCCTCGTTGGCCAGTTTACCTTCTGCCTTGCGCACTTCGCCCTCGATGCGGGCGATTTCCTTGGCAAGGCGTGCTTTTTCGGCGGCCACGTCGATTTCCACGAACAGGCACAGGCGCGCTTCGCCCACCACGGCCACCGGTGCGGCAGCGGCGGCGTGCGTCCAGGCGGCTTCGTCGGCGAAGATGTTCACCTCGCTGAGTTTGGCCAGTGCCTGGAGTGCGGGTGTGGCTGCCCGCAACAGTTGCAGGTCGCTGGCATGGCTTGCCGTGGCCAGCAGCGGCACGCGCTGGGCGGGCGAGATCGCCATTTCGCCGCGCAGATTGCGGCAGGCATCCACCAGGGCCTTGAGGCGGGCGATTTCGGCCACGGCCGCCTCGTCGATTTTTTCCGGCTGGCTTTGCGGGTAGTCGGCAATCGCTACCGAATCGCCTGCCTTGCCTGCCACCGGGGCGACCACCTGCCACAGACTTTCGGTGACGAACGGAATCAGCGGGTGCGCCAGCCGCAGAATGGCTTCAAGCACGCGAATCAGCGTGAAGCGGGTGGCGCGTTGCTGGGCTTCGTTGCCGGTTTGCAACTGGGTCTTGGCGATTTCCAGATACCAGTCGCAGAACTCGTTCCAGACGAATTCATAGAGGGCGTTGGCCACGTTGTCCAGCCGGTAGTCGGCAAAGCCCTGGGCCATGTCGGCTTCGAGCTTTTGCAGCAGCGAGACGATCCAGCGATCGGCCGCGCTGGTTTCGCGTGGCAGAGCCTGGGTCTCGGGCGTGGTGCCGCAGTCGTGGCCTTCGCAGTTCATCAGCACGAAGCGGCTGGCATTCCAGAGCTTGTTGCAGAAGTTGCGGTAGCCCTCGCAGCGTTTGCTGTCGAAGTTGATGTTGCGCCCCAGCGAGGCCAGCGCGGCAAAGGTAAAGCGCAGCGCGTCCGCGCCATAGGCGGGAATGCCATCGGGGAATTCCTTCTGCGTGTTCTTCTTCACCTGGGGCGCGGTTTCCGGGCGGCGCAGGCCGGTGGTGCGCTTTTCCAGCAGGGACTCGAGCGCGATGCCGTCGATCAGATCGACTGGGTCGAGCACGTTGCCCTCAGACTTGCTCATTTTCTTGCCCTGTGCATCGCGCACCAGCCCGTGCATATAGACATGGCGGAAGGGCGTGCGGTCGGTGAAGTGGCGGGTCATCATGACCATGCGCGCCACCCAGAAGAAGATGATGTCGTAGCCGGTCACCAGCACGCTGGAAGGCAGGTACAACTCGTAGTCCTTGAGCGGATTGGCATCTTGCGCGGCATCGGGCCAGCCGGTGGACGAGAACGGCACCAGCGCGGAGGAATACCAGGTATCGAGCACGTCGGGGTCGCGCCGCAGGGCCTTGCCCCCGGCCTGCTGGCGGGCATCGGCCTCATTGCGGGCCACATACACGTTGCCGTCTTCGTCGTACCAGGCGGGAATCTGGTGCCCCCACCAGAGCTGGCGGCTGATGCACCAGTCCTGAATGTGGTTCATCCACTGGTTGTAGGTGTTCACCCAGTTTTCCGGCACAAAGCCGACCTGGCCGGACTGCACGGCATCGATGGCTTTTTGCGTGATGGACTGGCCGCTGGCATCGGGCTTGCTCATGGCCACAAACCATTGGTCGGTCAGCATCGGCTCCACGACCTGACCGGTGCGGGTGCAGATGGGCACCATCAGCTTGTGCTTCTTGGTTTCGACCAGCAGCCCGGCAGCGTCCAGATCGGCCACCACGCGCTTGCGGGCGACGAAGCGATCCTGTCCCTGGTAGGCGGCTGGAATGGCAGCAATGGCTGCTGCATCGGCTGTGCCTTGGGCATCGGCGGCGTTGCGCACCTTGGCATCGAGCGTGAGTACGCCAATCACCGGCAACTGGTGGCGCAGACCCACGGCATAGTCATTGTGGTCGTGTGCGGGTGTGACCTTGACGACTCCGGTGCCGAATGCACGGTCCACATAATCATCGGCGATGATGGGGATGGTGCGCCCCACCAGCGGCAGCACCACGTTCTGGCCGATCAGGTGCTGGTAGCGTTCGTCTTCTGGGTGCACCATCACCGCCACGTCGCCCAGCATGGTTTCGGGGCGGGTGGTGGCAACGACCAGTTGGCCACTGCCGTTTTCCAGCGGATAGGCGATGTGCCAGAGCGAGCCGTCCTTCTCCTCGTTTTCCACTTCCAGGTCGGACACCGCCGATTGCAGCACCGGGTCCCAGTTCACCAGCCGCTTGCCCCGGTAGATCAGCCCTTCTTCGTACAGGCGCACGAAGGTATCGACCACCACGCGGGAGAGCTTTTCGTCCATCGTGAAGTATTCGCGGCTCCAGTCCACCGACGCGCCCAGGCGGCGCATCTGCGTGGTGATGGTGTGGCCGGACTGCTGTTTCCACTCCCAGACGCGGGCGACGAAGTTCTTGCGGGCTTCCTCCGGCGTAGGCCCCATGTCGTGGCGGCTCTGGCCCTCCCCCTGCAACTGGCGTTCCACCACGATCTGCGTGGCAATGCCGGCGTGGTCGGTGCCGGGAATCCACACGGTGTTGAAGCCGCGCATGCGGTGGTAGCGCGTGAGCGCGTCCATCACCGTCTGGTTGAAGGCGTGGCCCATGTGCAGCGTGCCGGTGACATTGGGCGGCGGCAGTTGAATCGAGAAGTTGCGGCCTGCAGCAGCGGCAGCGGCATCGGGCTGGCCGGTGCCGCGATACCCGGCACGGCCATAGCCGCGCCGCTCCCACTCCGGCCCCCATTGCGCCTCGATGGCAGCGGGTTCAAACGATTTGGCAAGGCTCTCAAGGCCGGGTTGTGCGGGGGTGTGGTTCTGGCTCATGGTATGAAACAATAGGACGGCATGCTGTGGTATGCGCACAGCCCATGCCGCCCGAAAAATACAATCGCGCCATTCTAGCGTTTCCCGAAGGCCTCGACCGGCAGGCCGTGGGAGGCCACCACCACTGCCCCACCATGAAAAAACGCGACATCCCGCTGTTCTTTGCCGCCTTGCAGGCGGCCAATCCCGAACCGAAAACCGAGCTGGAATACCAGAGCCACTTCGAGCTGCTGGCCGCCGTGCTGCTGTCGGCGCAGGCCACCGATGTGAGTGTGAACAAGGCCACGCGCGTGCTGTTTCCGCAAGCACGCACGCCCCAGGCCATGCTGGAGCTGGGGCTGGATCGCTTGCAGGAGGCCATCCAGTCCATCGGGCTGTATCGCACCAAGGCCCGCAACCTGCTGGCCACCTGCCAGATTCTGGTTGATCGGTATGGCGGCGACATTCCGCGCACCCGCGAGGAACTGGAGCAACTGCCCGGCGTGGGGCGCAAGACCGCCAATGTGGTGCTGAACGTGGCATTTGGCGAGCCGACGATGGCGGTGGACACGCATATTTTCCGCGTAGGCAACCGCACCGGACTGGCTCCCGGCAAAACGCCGCTGGAAGTGGAACGCGGCCTGCTGGCGCGGGTTCCCAACGAGTACGCCGTCCATGCCCACCACTGGCTGATTCTGCTGGGCCGCTATGTCTGCCAGGCGCGCAAGCCGCGCTGCGAGGAATGCCTGGTCAGCCAGTGGTGCGATTGGGGCCAGCAGCAACGGCATCCCAAGGTCAGCGCGCCATCAACCCAATCACCAGCGCATTCACCAGATCGATGAAGAAGCCGCAGACCAGCGGCACGACGATGAAGGCGCGCGGGGCGTTGCCGTGGGCCTTGGTGACGGCCGTCATGTTGGCAATGGCCGTGGCGGTGGAACCCAGCGCGATGCCGCCAAAGCCCGAGCAGATCACGGCCGCTTCGTAGTCGCGCCCCATCAGGCGAAAAACCACGAACACGGTGAACAGCAGCACCAGCACGATCTGCACCAGCATCACCGCGCTGATGAAGCCCAGCACCGATTGCAATTCCCACAGGCGCAGCCCCATCAGGGCCATCATCAGGAACAGCCCCAGACAGATGTCGGAAATCAGCGCGATGCCGGGCTGCATGCGCGGGTAGTCCCACAGGGTGCGCCGGAAGAAGCGTTTTTGCAGGGGCGTGAAGGTATCGCCCAGCCCCCGGATGGCAATGCCCGCCATCAGGCAGCCGACGAAAGCGGGCAGGTTCAGCCCGGTGAGGGCAATCAGCTCGCTGAGGATGCGCCCCAGCATCAGGCTGAGGTTCAGCCAGAAGATCGCCAGCAGCACGCCGTAGTAATTGAGTTGCAGAAACGGCTCTTTCTTGTGCAGCGTGGCGATTTCCAGCGCGGTATCTGCCGAGGGCTGCACCTGGTGGCGGCGCATCAGCCAGCTGGCCACTGGCCCGCCAATCAGACAGGCGGAGATCATGCCCAGCATGTTGGCGGCCAGCCCCAGCTCCTGTGCGTTGCCGATGCCCAGCGTGTCGGTGAAGTAGGGAGTCCAGGCCAGCGTCGTGCCCACGCCGCCGGTCAGGGCGATGGAGCCGGTCATCAGCCCCGCCAGTGGCTCCAGGCCGAAAACGGCGGCCATCCCCATGCCCACGGCGTTCTGCAACACGATGAAGCCGCTGGCCAGTGCCAGCAGCATCACCATGGGCCTGCCCCCTTCGCGCAGGGTGCGCACGTCTGTGCCCAGACCGATGGCAGCGAAGAAGTACAGCAGCAGGGTATCGCGGGCATCCAGCGTGAGGCTGATCTGCACGTCCAGCAGCGCGTGGGCCAGAAACACCAGCGCGCTGCAACAGATGCCACCGATCACGGCATCGGGAATGCTGAAGCGTTGCAGCGCGGCAAAGCGCGCGGTCATGGCCTTGCCGACGAACAGCAGCAGAATCGCCAGCGTGAAGCTGAACATGGCATCGAGGTGAATGGTGTGCATGGGAACGAAACGGGAACGCAGAACAGCAGAAAGAACAACAGCAAGACAGGGGCAGGCACTATCCGAGTGCCCGGCCCGCTGCATCTTCACCGGGTGGGCACTGCGCAGGCTTGAGCAGGGCGTGCAGCAGTTGTCGGTGGGCGCGGCGCATGTCCTGCACCAGTTCCTCGGGCAGGTGATTGCCCGTGGCCATCTTGACCAGTGCCAGCATGACGACCGGGGTGTTCAGCAGTTCCGGGTATTCGGTGAGCACACAGGGTTGCAGCAGTCCCTGGGCAATGCAGTGCTCGAAAATCGCTTTCTGGCGTTCCAGAAACCGCTGGCGGTGTGCCATCAGCCAGTTGGTGATTAATTCTGGCATCCGCGCACCTTCGGTCACCAGCAGGCGCACGGTGGCGATGGCATCGGGGGCTTGCAGGCGGCCGTAGATGTCTTCGAGAAACCGCTCGATCATGGTGTCCACGTCTTTCTGCTCGCCGGGCATGATGAGCGATTCGCTGATGAGCGTTGGCTCCAGACGCTGGCTCAACAGCATTTCCAGCAATTGTTCCTTGCTGGCAAAGTGGGCATACAGGCCGCCCTTGGACATGCCCGCACGCTGGGCAATGTCGTCCATGCGGGTGGCGGCAAAGCCCCGTGCAGAGAACTCCAGCAGCGCGGCATCCAGGATTTCCTCGATGCGCGCCTCAGGCTTGAGGCGGCGGCGGCGCGAGGGTGGAGTGTCCGTGGCAGTAGGGGCAGCGGTGGCAATTGGCATGGGCAAACAATCGGGGGGCAATGTAATCAGGGTGTGGGCAGGCTGGCCATTTTACGGGATGCCTCGCCATAAACGACTGATGGGTCGTTTATACTTCCCCACTATCGACCCATCGGTCGTTATCCACCGATTCACCCACAGGAACAGGCAAGTGAGCAGATACGCCCAGCAGTGCATTCGCGCCACCACCGGCATGGGAGTCGGCAGCCTTCTGGTGCTGCTGGCAGGCTGTGCGTCGCTGGCTCCGGCCACACCGGACAGCAATGCCGGGCTTCCCGCGCAGTACCTGAACCAGACCGCTGACGATGCCGCCGATGCGCAAGCCGTTGCCGGCCTGCACTGGCAGCAGTTCTTTGCCGATGCACGTCTGCGCCAACTCATTGGCGTGGCCCTGGAGAACAACCGCGACCTGCGTCTGGCCGCCTTGCGCGTGCAGGAGGCCCAGGCGGCCTACGGCATCCAGCGCAGCCAGTCCCTACCCACGCTGGCGGCCAGTGCACAGGCCAGCCGCTCGCGCACCCCGGCGGATCTGTCGCTCACCGGCCAGGCCATCACCAGCAGCCAGTGGCAGGCCGGGTTGGGCATCAGCAGTTGGGAAATCGACTTCTGGGGCCGCGTGGCCAGCCTGAACGAGGCGGCCCTGCAAACCTTTCTGGCCACCGATGCCGCGCGGCAGGCCGCCACTCTGGGGCTGATCGGGCAGGTGGCGCAGGCCTATCTGGGACTGCGCGAACTGGACGAACGCCTGCAACTGGCACAGGCCAGCGAGGCCAGCCAGCGTGAATCCCTGCGCATCTTCACACGCCGCTTCGAGGTGGGCGCGGCCTCGCGGCTGGAGCTGACCCAGGTGCAGACCCTGCTGGCCCAGGCGCAATCGCTGGTGGTGCAGTTGCAGCAGCAACGCGCCGCGCAACTGCACACGCTGGGCATTCTGCTGGGTTCGGTGGTGGATGTCGCCGCCCTGCCTCCTGCCCCGCTGCTGGCCGATGAAGCATGGCTGGTTCCGCTACAGGCCGGACTGCCTGCCGCGCTGCTGCAACACCGCCCGGACATCGTCGCGGCCGAGCACCGCTTGCAGGCGGCCCGCGCCAATATCGGCGCGGCGCGTGCCGCGTTCTACCCCAGCATCCGCCTCACTGCGACGGGTGGCACGGCCAGCCAGGAGCTGGAGGGGCTGTTCAAGGGCGCAGGACGTGCCTGGAGCTTCGCCCCCAGCCTGTCGCTGCCAATTTTCGATGCCGGGCGCAACCGCGCCAACCTGAATCTGACGCAGGTGCGCCAGCACATGGCAGTGGCGGAATACGAGAACGCCATCCAGAATGCCTTCCGCGATGTCTCCGACGCACTGGCCGCGCGGCAATGGCTGACGCAGCAGGTGGCCGTGCAGCAGCAGGCATTGACCGTGCAGCGCGAACGGGTGCGCCTGTCGCGGCTGAGTTACGAGCACGGCGCGTCCACGTTCCTGGAAGTGCTGGATGCCGAGCGCAGCCTGCTGAACGTGGAGCAGCAACTGGTGCAGACGCGCCGTGCGCTGCTGGCCAGCCAGGTGTCGCTGTACACCGCGCTGGGCGGCGGCTCGCAGCAGGTGGCTCCCGCACCGCTGCTGAACGAACCGGCCCTGCCCGACACCGCGACCCAGGCATTCCCTTTGGCGAACTGAAGATATTTTCATCATGGCACGCACCCTCACCCAAAAACTGTTTCCCCTTGCCGTCGTGGCGGCTCTGGCCGTGGGCGGCTGGTTTGCCTGGCAGGCCTCCCGCCCCGATGCCGACGCTGGCGCATTTCTGGGCAGCAATGGCCGCATCGAAGCCACCGAGGTGGACGTTTCCACCAAGCTGGGCGGGCGCGTGCAGGACATTCTGGTCGATGAAGGCGCGTTCGTGCAGGGCGGGCAGGTACTGGCCACCATGCAGGTGCTGACGCTGGACGCGCAGTTGCGCGAAGCCCAGGCGCAACGCCAGCAGGCCATCAACACCGTCGCCAGTGCCCAGGCCCAGGTGGCCATGCGCCGCAGCGACAAGCTGGCCTTGCAGGCGCAGGTGCGCCAGGCCGAAGCCGAGCAGGATGCCGCCCGCCGCCGCCTCGCCCGCTCCGAAACACTGGCACGCGAAGGAGCCACCTCCCAGCAGACACTGGACGATGACCGCACCCGCCACCGCAGTGCCCAGGCTGCCATTGCCGCTGCACGCGCGCAGGTGGTGGCTGCCGATGCCGCCATCGTCGCCGCACAGGCACAGGTGACCGGAGCGCAGTCTGCCGTGGCCGCCATCGATGCCACCATCGAGCGCATTCAGGTGGAAATCGACGACAGCCAGCTCAAGGCCCCGCGCGACGGGCGCGTGCAGTTCCGGGTGGCACAGCCCGGCGAGGTGCTGGGCGCAGGCGGCCGGGTGCTGAACCTGATCGACCTCTCCGACGTGTACATGACATTCTTCCTGCCCACCGAAGCCGCAGGCCGCGTGGCGGTGGGCACGGAAGTGCGCATCGTGCTGGATACCGCGCCGCAATGGCCGATTCCAGCCAAGGTCTCCTACGTCGCCAGCAACGCCCAGTTCACCCCCAAGACCGTGGAAACTGCCAGCGAACGGCAAAAACTGATGTTCCGCGTGCGCGCGCAGATTGACCGCGAACTGCTGCAACGGCATCTGGAATACGTCAAGACCGGCCTGCCCGGCATGGCCTGGGTGCGGCTCGATCCGCAGGCCCAATGGCCCGCCCACCTCGCACTCAAGGCCGCCGAATGAGCCTGCCCGGTATGGCCCACGCACCGATGGAGCCGGTTGTGCCGGTTGCGCCAGTGGTGCGGCTGCACGATGTGCGCCTGCACTACGGTCAGACCGAGGCCCTGGCAGGCATCACCCAGGACATTCCTGCCCACTGCATGGTCGGGCTGATCGGGCCGGATGGCGTGGGCAAGTCCAGCCTGCTGTCGCTGGTGGCCGGGGCGCGTGCCGTGCAACAGGGGCGAGTGGAGGTGCTGGGCGGTGACATGGCCGACAAACACCACCGCAGTGCCACCTGTCCGCGCATTGCCTACATGCCGCAGGGGCTGGGCAAGAACCTCTACCCCACGCTGTCGGTGGAAGAAAACCTGCAATTCTTCGCCCGCCTGTTCGGCCACGATGCCGCCGAACGCCGCCGCCGCATCGATGACCTGACCCACGCCACCGGCCTGCACCGCTTCCTCGACCGCCCGGCGGGCAAGCTCTCCGGCGGCATGAAGCAGAAACTCAGCCTGTGCTGCGCCCTCATCCACGACCCCGATCTGCTGATTCTGGATGAACCCACCACCGGCGTGGATCCGCTGGCCCGCGCCCAGTTCTGGGAGCTGATCGACCGCATTCGCACCCAACGCCACGGCATGAGCGTGATGGTCGCCACCGCCTACATGGACGAGGCACAGGGCTTCGACTGGCTGGTGATGATGGACGAAGGCCGCATCCTGGCCACCGGCACGCCCGACGCGCTGCTGGAACGCACGGGTTCCGACTCGCTGGAAAACGCCTTCATCGCACTGCTGCCGGAAGAAAAGAAGCGCGGCCACACTGCCGTGGAAATTCCGCCGCTGCAAACCGATGCCAATGACATTGCCATCGAGGCGCAGGGCCTGACCATGCGCTTCGGGGATTTCGTGGCCGTCGATCACGTCAGCTTTCGCATCCAGCGCGGCGAGATTTTCGGTTTTCTCGGCTCGAACGGCTGCGGCAAATCCACCACCATGAAAATGCTCACCGGCCTGCTGCCCGCCAGCGAAGGCCGAGCCTGGCTGTTCGGGCAGGAAGTGAACCCGCACGACATTGCCACGCGCCGCCGCGTGGGCTATATGTCACAGGCGTTCTCGCTGTACAACGAGCTGACCGTGCAGCAGAACCTGGTGCTGCATGCGCGACTGTTCCATGTGCCCGAGGCCGACATTCCGGCACGGGTGGACGAAATGGCCACGCGTTTTGGCCTTCAGGAAGCCCTGCACAGCTTGCCCGCCAGCATGCCGCTGGGTATGCGCCAGCGGCTCTCGCTGGCAGTGGCGATGGTGCACCGGCCCGATCTGCTGATTCTGGACGAACCCACCTCCGGGGTCGATCCGGTGGCCCGCGATGCCTTCTGGCGGCTGCTGGTGGAACTCTCGCGCCGCGACCGCGTGACCATCTTCATCTCCACCCATTTCATGAACGAAGCGGAACGCTGCGACCGCATGTCCATGATGCACGCGGGCAAGGTGCTCGACAGCGACACCCCGGCGCGGCTGGTGGAAAAACGCGGTGCGGCCACGCTGGAGCAGGCATTCATCGGCTATCTGGTGGAGGCCGGCGGTGGCCCGGAAGCGGCCAGCGATGCACCTGCCCCCACTGCGCCCGCTCTCTCCGGCACGACGGGTGCGGCTGGAACGCCATCTGCCGCCCCACGCGGCTTCAGCCTGCAACGCCTGCTGAGCTATATGTGGCGCGAATCCCTGGAGCTGCGGCGCGACCCTGTGCGCGCCACGCTGGCCCTGCTGGGGTCGCTGATCCTGATGTTCGTCATCGGCTTTGGCATCACGATGGACGTGGAAGACCTGCGCTACGCGGTGCTGGACGGCGACCAGTCCAGCCTGAGCCAGAGCTACACGCTGGGGCTGTCGGGTTCGCGCTACTTCATCGAGCAGCCGCCGATTGCCAGCCATGCCGAGCTGGATCGCCGCATGACCAGCGGCGAACTCTCGCTGGCCATTGAGATTCCGCCCGGCTTTGGCCGCGACCTGCTGCGCGGCCATGACGTGCAGATTGGCGCGTGGGTGGATGGAGCCATGCCCATGCGGGCCGAAACCATCCAGGGCTATGTGCAGGGCATCCACCAGCACTGGCTGGCGCAACAGGCTGCCGAACGCCTGGGCACGTCCAGCACCAGTGGAGCCAGTATCCAGACGCGCTTTCGCTACAACCCCGACGTAAAAAGCCTGCCCGCCATCGTGCCCGCCGTCATTCCGCTGCTGCTGCTGATGCTGCCCGCCATGCTGACCGCGCTGGCCGTGGTGCGCGAGAAGGAAACCGGCTCCATCATCAACCTCTACGTCACCCCGGTGACGCGCACCGAATTCATGCTGGGCAAGCAACTGCCCTATGTCGCCCTTGCCTTGCTGAATTTTCTGCTGATGACACTGCTGGCGGTGACGCTGTTCGGTGTACCCCTGACTGGCAGCTTCCCCACACTGCTATTGGCCGCACTGGTCTATTCCTTTACTGCCACCGGCATGGGGCTGCTGGCCTCGGCCATCACCAAAAGCCAGATTGCCGCCATGTTCTTCGCGATGATCGGCACGCTGATTCCGGCCACGCAATTTTCCGGGCTGACCGATCCGGTGTCGTCGCTGGAAGGCATGGGCCGCATCATCGGTGAGGTGTATCCGGCCAGCCACATGATCGCCATCAGCCGGGGCGTGTTCAGCAAGGCACTCGATTTTGGCGATCTGAGCGGCTCGTTCTGGCCGCTGCTGCTGTCGGTACCGGTCATCATCGGCCTGGCCATCGCGCTGCTGAAAAAACAGGAGCGATAGGCCATGCACCATCCACACGCTACCCAGACCCTGTGGGGCTTGCGCCTGCTGCTGTTGCTCGGGCTGGTCACAATCCACCCGCTGAGCCGACTGTTGCCCACCTCCCACGGTTGGGAAAACGGCATTTTCGAGAATGCGCAAATCATGGTGCTGCTGACCGCCGGGCTGTGCGCTGCCTTCTGGGCCTGGCACGCCAGCCACATGCCATTGCGCTGGTTCTGGTGCATGGTCACGCCCCTCTGGTTCATCATGGCCCTGCGGGAGCTGAGCTGGGGGGCGGCACTGCTGGATCCGATTTTCTTCAGTTTCGAGACCGGGCCGGAATACCCCTCCTCTCGCACCATGCCGGCGCGGAACTTCATCATCGGCACAGCAGCGGCTGCGCTGTTGGGCAGTGTGCTGATATTCATCCTGACCCGCCAGTACCGCACGCTTGCGCGGCTGTGGCAGCAAAAATCCATTCCCGTGCTGGAACTGACATTCGCCCTGCTGGCCACTGCCCTGGTGGTCGCCGCAGAAAACCGGCTACGGCTCGAACAGATTCTGCTGCTGAGCCACAGCCAGGGGCAACTCATGGAAGAAATTGCAGAATTCTGGGTCTATTCTTCGCTGGCAGTGGCCCAGTGGTATGTCTTTCTGACCGATCTGACCACCCAGCCAGCCGGATCATTCGACCTGCTGCACCCACGCGCCGGATCATGACCATGCCGCCAAGGAGACTGACCCAATGAGCACCCGCCAGTCGTTTCTGAACATCTACCGCCTGGGCATCAAGGAGCTGTGGAGCCTGTGGCGCGATCCGGTCATGCTGGTGCTGATCGTGTACGTGTTCACGGTGGCCGTGTACACCGCCGCCAGTGCCATGCCCGAAACGCTGCACAACGCGCCGATTGCCATCGTGGACGAAGACCAGTCCCCGCTGTCGCAGCGCATCACCTCGGCGTTCTATCCGCCCCAGTTCACTCCGCCGCAGATGATCGGCCAGCACCAGATGGACACCGGCATGGATGCCGGGGATTACACGTTCGCGCTGGTCATACCGCCCAACTTCCAGCGCGACCTGCTGGCCGGGCGTAGCCCGGAACTGCAACTCAATGTCGATGCCACGCGGATGAGCCAGGCATTCACCGGCAGCAGCTATGTGCAGCAGATCACCGCAGGCGAAATCTCGGAGTTCGCACAGCATTACCGGGGCAATGCCGCCGCGCCCGTCGATCTGGCCCTGCGCACGCGCTTCAACCCTGCGCTGGACAAGTCCTGGTTCGGCGGGCTGATCCAGGTCATCAACCAGATCACCATGCTCTCCATCATCCTCACCGGGGCCGCGCTGATCCGTGAGCGCGAACACGGCACCATCGAACACCTGCTGGTCATGCCCATCACCCCCACCGAAATCATGTTGGCCAAGGTCTGGTCGATGGGGCTGGTGGTGCTGGTAGCAGCCTGGCTGTCACTGCAACTGGTGGTGCGCGGCCTGCTGGGCGTGCCGGTGCAAGGCTCCCTGCCGCTGTTCTTTGCCGGTGCCGCACTGTGCCTGTTCGCCACCACCTCGATGGGGATTTTCATGGCCACCGTGGCACGCAACATGCCGCAGTTCGGCATGCTGTCGGTGCTGGTGCTCTTGCCACTGCAAATGCTCTCTGGCGGCACCACCCCGCGCGAGAGCATGCCTGAACTCGTGCAGAACATCATGCTGATCGCCCCCACCACCCACTTCGTGCAACTGGGGCAGGCCATCCTGTTCCGGGGAGCCGGGTTTTCCGTGGTCTGGCCACAGTTTCTGGCCCTGGTGCTGATTGGCGCACTGATGTTCGCGCTGTCACTGCGCCGCTTCCGCCAGACCATCAGCCAGATGGCATGAATGCCACACCATAGATAAATAAATAAAAAAAGGAGGTGGATGGCCACATTGGTTGGCCATCCACCCCCTTCACGCCAATGCCGTCATTCAGAACGGCACGCCACTCACTCAGCCACCCGCCGCACCGGTACCACCTGGCGTGGGAGCAGGCAATTCTTCCCCGGCTTGCGCAGCCGCTTCGATCACCGATGCGCTGATGGCACCGCTGGCACTGACCACGCCTGCCACGGTCAGTTGCTCCAGAGCCGCATCGTAAGGGCTGGCACCGGGATCGGCTGTGAAGGCCACCGAGTCAAACGAACTGCCAAAACTGTTCACGATGGCCTGGGCCGCTGCTTCGCCCAGCACCGCGACCAGTTGGGTACGCACCAGTTCCACCGTGGCCTCGCGGTATTCATTCGCTTTGGTCACCACCGATTGCGCCAGACCGGAGTTGGCCCGCAGCGCGGCCATGAAGTTCGTGCCAGCACCGCCGCCGGAAGCCTGTTGCACGTTCGTCTCGATCACCTTGACCAGCAATTCGGTCATGGGGGTGATGTTGAAACGCCCACCTTCAAAAAGCGCACCACGGTAGGAAATAGCACCCAGCGTAGCCTGACCAATGCAGGGATATGCCAGATTCACCGCTTCGATACTGAAGCTGCCGCTGGCATCCGAGAGGACATTGCTGGCACCGCCATCGGCACATTGCAGCGAAATCTCTGCACCCACCAGCGGTGCGCCACGGGCTGCCGTACCGTTGATCTGTGTGATTGTGGCATCGCCGCCACCACCACCGCCACAGGCTGCCAGCAACGAGACGGCCGCAGCACTACCCAACCAGAACGTGATTTTTTTCAAGGAACTCACCATTGATATCTCTCCCCAAGTATTTCGTCAAAACCATTGGATACAAAGCCCTTGAAATTCTATCGGCATTGCCCCTGCTGTGACCAGCAAGAATTCCATATCGGGCGAAGATTGCGCGAGGAATGGTGCATTCATCCTTCACAGCCCCAGCCTGCCGGACTTGCTCTGGCAGGCTGGGGGCTTTTGAGGCCCATCGTCAAACGCCCTGCTTCAGGGCCGCCTCGATGAAGGCATCCAGATCACCGTCCAGCACCTTCTGCGTTGCCGAGATTTCCACGTTGGTACGCAAGTCCTTGATGCGGCTATTGTCCAGCACATAGCTGCGAATCTGGTGACCCCAGCCCACATCGGTCTTGCTGTCCTCCAGCTTCTGTTGCTCCTCCATGCGCTTGCGCATCTCGAAGTCGTACAGGCGCGAACGCAGACGCTGCCAGGCCACATCGCGGTTGCTGTGCTGGCTGCGACCATCCTGGCACTGCACCACAATGCCCGTGGGAATGTGGGTCAGGCGCACTGCCGAATCGGTCTTGTTGATGTGCTGGCCACCGGCTCCGCTGGCACGGTAGGTGTCGGTGCGCACATCGGCAGGGTTGATGTTGATCTCGATGGAATCATCAATCTCGGGATACACGAACACGCTGGCAAAGCTGGTGTGCCGCCCGCCAGAACTGTCGAACGGCGATTTGCGCACCAGACGGTGCACACCTGTTTCGGTGCGCAGCAGGCCAAACGCATATTCGCCTTCCACCTTGATGGTGGCTCCCTTGATACCAGCCACATCGCCGGGCGTTTCTTCCTCGACGGTCGCCTTGAAGCCCTTGCGTTCGGCATAGCGCACATACTGGCGCAATAACATGCTGGCCCAGTCGCAGGCCTCCGTGCCACCGGCTCCGGCCTGAATGTCGAGGAAACAGTTCAGCGGATCGGCCTCGTTGCTGAACATGCGGCGGAATTCCAGTTGCTCGATATCGGGCTGGAGCTTGTGGATTTCGGCCTCGATGGTTTCCAGCCCGGCATCATCGCCCTCCTCGCGCGACATCTCGAACAGCTCGCTGTTGTCAGCCAGCTCATTGCCCAGCCGTTCCAGCGTCAGCACCACGCCATCGAGCAGCTTCTTCTCCTTGCCCAGCTCCTGTGCCTTTTTCGGGTCATTCCAGACCGCCGGGTCTTCCAGGGCGGCATTGACGGTTCTCAGACGTTCGTACTTGGCATCGAAGTCAAAGATACCTCCGTAAATCCTGGGTGCGCGCACTCAGGTCGGCAAGATTGGCTTCGATTTGGTTGATACGTTCTGCTTCCATGGGATTCACTTCCTATTGTTCGGTCAAAACCGGCATTTTCGCACGAGTGGACTGCCGGCCCCCAGTGAACCCACCTGCACCATCCGGAATCGAGGCTCTTCTATACTGGCAAGCCCGATTTTCACCTCAAGGTTCAAGACTTCATGGATTCCCTCTCGCAAGCGGTGCTGGGTGCCAGCCTCATGGCAGCCGTACTGCCCGCATCGCAACGCCGCAAGGCCCTGCTGGCCGGAGCCGCACTGGGCACGCTGCCCGATCTGGACACCTTCATCGTGCCATGGTTCACGCAGACCCCCGTCAATCTGTTCACCTGGCATCGTGGCCCCAGCCATGCCCTGTGGGTGCTGGCCTTGCTGGCATGGCTGCTGTGGTGGTTGTGGAAACCACGCTCACAGGCCATTCGGGCCGCCCCGTGGCAATGGCTGCTGGGCATCGAACTCGTGCTGCTCACGCACACCTTGCTTGATGCACTGACCATCTACGGCACACAACTGTGGTGGCCCTGGCCTGGCAACCCGGTCATGTGGGGATCGCTGTTCATCATCGACCCACTTTACACCGTCCCCTTGTTGCTGGGTGTGCTGGCAGCGGTAGCTGGCGGTGCGCGCCGTTGGGCGGGCGTGGCTGTGAGCCTGGGGCTGCTGCTCAGCACTGCCTACATCGGCTGGTCGCTGGGGGCCAAGCACTGGGCCACCCAGGCCATTCGCCAGAGTGCCGTGGCACAGGGTCTGGGAGACATGCCGCTGCTGGTGACACCCACGCCGCTGAACACTGTGCTGTGGCGCGCCATTCTGATGACCCCCGATGGCTATGCGATTGGCTACCGTTCGCTGCTGGACGGCCCCGCTCCGGTGTCATTCACGCATTACCCGAACGACTCCCATCTGCTGGATGGACTGGCGAACACCAGCGAGGACATTGCACGCCTGCGCTGGTTCACCAGTGGATTCGTCAGTGCCCGCGTGGACGGCAATCGCCTGCTGCTGCAAGACCTGCGCATGGGCACCGAGGGCAGCTACACGTTCACGTTTGCCGTAGCCGAGCAATCCGGCACCACCAGCCATGCGCAGACCGACTGGCAAGTGTTGCAACCGGCCATCCAGGTGGACATTCCCATGAATGCCAAGGAGCAATGGCAGCAGACCTGGCAGCGTTTGCAAAACCCTGCCCGCTGAACTGGCACTGGGGCGGTGACGTGAATGCCGCTCAGCGCAGAGCTTCGAGCGTAACGGCCACATCCCCCTTGCCGCTGCTGACATAGGCCACGCCATCCTGCACATTGAAGTGCAGCTCCATATTCCGCTCTGCCAGACGTGCCAGATTCTGGCTGGCCTCCAGATCGATGGCCATCACATGCAGGTTGCGTGCCTTGGCCGTCTTGCCCTCCACGGTCTTCCACCAGACCGAGTGGGTACGGCCATACGCATAAACCCACACCCCAGCGGCCTTGCCGCACGCCTTGAGGATGCGGCGTTCATCGGGCAGGCCCAACTCAATCCACTGGTCGATGGCCCCGGTCAGGTCTTTTTCCCAGAGATCGGGTTCATCGGTATCGCTCAGGCCCCTGGTCAATGCCAGACGCTCATCGCCATCGGCATGCAGGGCAAAGGCCAGCAGACGCAACATCAGGCGTTCGTCGGTCTCCGAAGGGTGCTTGGCCACCGTGAGGGAATGGCTGCCGTAGTAATGGCGATCGTTGTCGGCAATGTGCAAAGTGGCTTTGTGAATGGTGGCGTTGAGTGCCATGGCAGGTGATATACGGTATGTAAGATTGAATGGTGACTGATTCTGGTACAGCATACAAGTATACGTTGCTGAAGTTATTTCCCGGTCTATCCCGCTGATCAGCTCGCTGTTCATCCCCGCTGACGCAGGGAACAGTAGTTGATGCAGATGATCCTGCATGATGCTGTCTTCGATTTCGATTGAAGGGGGCATGATGATTCCATTTACAGATACGGGCAGTACATGAAGTTGAAGTTCCCCCACATTACCGGAGGGTATAGAACACTGGATCGGCCATTTCTGGCGTTGGTTTGGAAACAGATTTCTTGCTGCCTTTCCTCCTTTTTTCAAACTCTACAGGCGACAGGTAACCGATGCCTGAATGCAGCCGGTGCGGGTTGTACCAGCCCTCGATCCAGCTAAAGATGTCGCGCTTGGCTCCTGCCTTTGTTGGCCAACTTCTCCTGTCAATCAACTCACATTCCAGACTCGCAAAAAAGCTCTCAGCCATGGCGTTGTCGTAGGCATCACCC
>NZ_FQUZ01000019.1 GCF_900129055.1 Lampropedia hyalina DSM 16112 | reverse complement strand
ATGCGCTGGTGGTGTATTCGGCAGACTGTTTACCGTCCTTGCGCCTGAACTGCGGGTAGCGGGCACGCTTGGCGAAGAAATGGCCAAAGGCGGTTTGCAGATGCCGCAAAGCCTGCTGCACCGGCACGCTGGAGACTTCGTTGAGCAAGCGTATTCGGGCTGCTTTTTCAGGGCAGTCAGGGCCGCAGACATGGCGTGATACCCGACACGCTCTTGCCGCTGCATCCAGGCATCGGAGCGCAGGCGCAGCATGTGGTTGTAGGCAAAGCGGGCACAGCCGAACGTGCGGGCAAGCGTCAATGCTTGCTCGGGCGTGGGATAGAACCGGAATCGGTAGGCGCGTTTGATGTCCACTCGTGCATTGTCCATAAACCACATTAAGATAGCAATTCCAGAAAGGAAGCGAGAGAGGGGCACTCTTTGAGTGCCGCGCTATCCCTGCCCGGCATGAAGGCCGGGGGTTCTCGCGCGAATCAATGACACACACAATACGCAAGGCTGGATGGATTCTTGGAATGACGGTGGCTCTGTGGCCACTGTCTGGCGCATGGGCGCAATGGCAATGGGTGGATGAAGGCGGTCGCACGGTGTACAGCGACCGGCCACCACCGATTTCCGTGCCCGAGCGCAATATTCTGCGGCAACCGCGTGGTGCGGCTCCGACTGTGCCGGTGAGTCCCGCCACGGCACCGGATGCCACCGAAGCCACAACCCCGGCACCACCGAATGCGAATGCACCTGAACTGGCCATAGACCCCGAACTCCAGAGGAAAATGGAAGCGGAAGACAAGGCGCACCAGGAAGAAGAAGCCGCCGTGCAGGCCCGCAACCAGCAGATCAAGGCACTCAACTGCGCCAATGCCCGCCGCGCACTGGCACAACTGGAGCCGGGCCGCCGGGTCAGCACCATCAACGAAAAAGGCGAGACCGGCTTCATGGACGATGCCTCCCGCGCCCGTGAACGCGAATCGGCACAGGCAGTGGTTCGCGAAAACTGCGAATAGCCTGCCGCACCCCGTACCCCCGCCATGCCGGTATCATGACGACAGAAGGTGCGTCGGCATGACCCGACGCACCGCTGGCAACGGCATTCAATAGATTCGGCACTCACCAAAACGGGAAGTTCTCATGTTCACCGGCATCATCACGGCCATTGGCCGCATTCAATCCATTCACGATCTGGGCGAGGGCCTGCAATATGGCAAACGCCTGCACATTGGCACGCCTGCGCATTACCTGGACGATGTGGGACTGGGCGACAGCATCGCGCTGAACGGTGCCTGCATGACGGTGACATCGCTGGACAAGGCGGCATCGGTATTCAGCGTGGATGTGTCGGCAGAGTCGCTGGCGCGCACCACCGGGCTGGATGTGCAGGGCGAGGTGAATCTGGAAAAAGCCCTGGCGGCGCACGACCGGCTGGGCGGGCACATTGTGTCTGGCCATGTGGATGGCATTGGCCATGTCAGCCGCTTCGAGGCAGTGGGCGAGAGTTTCGAGCTGCGCATTCGCGCGCCGCGTTCTCTGGCGCATTACCTGGCCTACAAGGGTTCCATCACGGTGCAGGGTGTGAGCCTGACGGTGAATGCGGTGGAGGATTTGCCCGATGCCTGCGAGTTCAGCATCAACCTGATTCCGCACACCGTGGAGAACACCGCGCTCCAGCATTTGAAACCGGGCAGTGCGGTGAATCTGGAAGTGGATGTGATTGCCCGCTATGTGGCACGGATGCTGGGCAAGGAGTGAGCAGGTTGCCGGATTGACACGATGGACAAGGAAACCACCCCATGAATGAGGCTGTGGCACTCTACAACTGGAGTCCACTGGTGCAGATGCTGCTGCTGGGGGCATTGATTGGCTGCATCCCGCTGGCGTGGCTGTGGTGGCGGCATCGCCATGCCAGTGCGTCGGGCTGGGCGCAGGCACTGGTGCTGCTGACACTGTTTCTGACCTTCGACCTGGTGCTGTTCGGAGCGTTCACGCGCCTGACGGATTCGGGACTGGGCTGCCCGGACTGGCCCGGCTGCTATGGCAATGCCAGCCCGGTGGGGGCGCGGCACGAGATCACTGCCGCGCAGGAGGCCATGCCCACGGGGCCGGTGACGCACAAGAAAGCCTGGATCGAGATGATTCACCGCTATCTGGCCACCAGCGTGGGCTTTCTGATTGTGGTTCTGACGGCTCTGTCGTGGCGGCACTGGCTGCGCCTGCGTCGGCAACGTCGGCAGGGGCAGGAAGTGGTGCGGTCGCTGGCTCCTGCGGCAGATGCGGGGGCGGGCGTGCATCCGGCCTGGGCGAGCTTCACGCTGTTCTGGGTCTGCCTGCAAGGGGCATTCGGCGCGTGGACGGTGACGATGAAGCTGTTTCCGGCCATCGTCACGCTGCACCTGCTGGGCGGCATCGTGCTGCTGATGCTGCTGTGTGTGCAGGCGGTGCGCGGAGGCAGCCTGCCGCGCGTGGCCGTGGGGGCAGGATTGCGCGCCCTGATGTGGGCCTCGCTGCTGCTGCTGATGCTGCAAATCGCGCTGGGCGGCTGGGTGAGCACCAATTACGCGGTGCTGGCCTGCTCGACGTTCCCCGACTGCAATGGCGCATGGTGGCCGGAGATGGATTTTGCGCAGGGTTTTGAAATCTGGCGCGAGCTGGGCAAACAGCGCGATGGCGAGTACCTGGGCTTTGCCGCACTGGTGGCGATTCACTACACGCACCGGCTGGCCGCCTATCTGGTGATTGCGGTGCTGGCATGGCTGGCGGTGCGCCTGTGGCACCTGCCGGGCTTGCAGCGGCAGGCCCGCTGGCTGCTGGCCCTGCTGCTGTTGCAGTTCCTGACGGGGCTGAGCAATATCGTGCTGGGCTGGCCACTGCTGGCAGCGGTGCTGCACACGGGCGGGGCAGCGGCCTTGGCGGTCTTATTGACCAATGTCATAATGCGAAGCCGTGTACAAAACACCGCATGAGCCGCATGCGGGCCAGTGCATCGTGACCTGCACGACACCTTGACATTGCACTGCGCCTGCTGTGTATGCCCGCAGGCCACAGCGAGCACATTTTTTCCGTCCCCCCACACAGTACACGCACGGCCGCCACAGGAGCACTCCGATGACAACAAAAGCAACCGCGCAACCTTCCACCTCGCGCCTGGCGCAGTTTTATGTTTTGACCAAGCCCCGCGTGGTGCAGCTCATCGTGTTCTGCGCCTTCATCGGCATGGTGCTGGCCGTGCCACAGTGGCCGACGGGCGACGAATGGCTGCGCATGGCCGTGGCCTGCGCGGGCATCTGGCTGGTGGCAGCGGCAGCGGCGGCCTTCAACTGCCTGGTGGAAAAAACCATCGATGCGCGCATGAAGCGCACGGCCTGGCGGCCCACGGCACGCGGCGAGCTGACCACGGCACAGGCCCTGGGGTTTTCGGCGGCCCTGTGCTGCGCTGGCTGTTTTGTGCTGCTGGCCTATGTGAATGCACTGACCATGTGGCTGACGCTGGCCACCTTTGTGGGCTATGCCGTCATCTACACGGTGATCCTGAAGCCGCTGACCCCGCAGAACATCGTCATCGGTGGGGCATCGGGAGCCATGCCGCCGGTGCTGGGCTGGGCGGCCATGACCGGCACGGTCGGCCCGGAAGCCTGGCTGTTGTTTCTCATCATCTTCATCTGGACGCCACCGCACTTCTGGGCACTGGCCCTGTACCGCGTGGACGATTACCGCCGCTCCGGCCTGCCGATGCTGCCCGTGACCCACGGCCAGCAATACACCGCCCGCCACGTCTTTCTGTACACGCTGGCCCTGCTGGCCGTGACACTGATGCCCGCAGGCTACGGCATGAGTTCCTGGCTGTACCTGGGCGTGGCCTTCGTGCTCAGCAGCATCTTCTGCGTCTATGGCTTCTTCCTGTGGCGCGATTATTCCGACGCGCTGGCGCGCAAGACTTTCCGCTTCTCGCTCTGGCATTTGAGCGGGATTTTCACGGCCTTGCTGGTCGATCATTTTCTTTTGTGAGGTAAACGTCTGATGCAAGCAGGCTCCCCCGTTTCTTCTTCGCACACCGTCACGCGCCGTGCCGTGCTGGGTTTCACCACAGCCCTGGCACTGGGCCTTGCCGCCTGTGGCAAGAGCGATGCGACGGCATCCAAGGCCGCCCCCAGCTTCAATGCCGTGGACCTCAGCGGGGTGAGCTATGCCCAGAACTGGGCCATGCCCGATGCCGATGGCGTGCGCCGCACCATGAAGGATTTTGAAGGCAAGGTGGTGCACATCTTCTTCGGCTTCGCCCAGTGCCCCGACATCTGCCCGACCACGCTGCTGGAAATGGCCGAAGTCAAGCAGGCCCTGGGAGCGGATGGCGACAGGCTGCAAGTGCTGTTCGTGACGGTGGACCCGGAGCGCGACACCCCCGAAATCATGCGCGCCTACGTCACCGCCTTCGACCCCAGCTTCAAGGCCCTGGTAGGCACGCCCGAAGAAGTGGCCACGATGGCGCGCGACTTCAAGGTGTATTACAAGAAGGTTCCGGGCAGCACACCCGACTCCTACACCATCGACCATTCGGCCGGCAGCTACCTCTACGACCCCAGCGGCAAGCTGCGCCTGTATGTGAAATACGGCACGCCTGCCGACCAGATCACGCAGGACATTCAGGCCTTGCTGAAGTCTTCGTAATCACCAATTGGCAGTGAGGGGGCAAGGCCCCGCTCCATACGCTGAACCGCTCCCGGTTCAGCGTTTTTTCTTTTGTGCGCATGTGGCGATGCCACACATCCATTCAATTGATCATCATGTGGTAGTGCATGCTCCAGATGATCCAGATTGACAACGCCACGACGATGAACAGGATGACCAGCGTGAAGACGAAGCTGGCCAGGTTCCAGCCGCCTTCCGAAGACCGGTTCATGTGCAGGAAGTACACCAGTTGCACCACGATCTGCGCGACCGCGAAACCGACCAGCAACAGCAGCGTCAGTGGCCGGGACAGCACCGGGTGCATGACCAGCGCGAACGGGATGATGGTCAGGATGGCGGACAGAAAGAAGCCGGTGCGATAGGACTTCGCGCTGCCGTGGCTCTCGCCAGCGCGTGTCGTGGAAACATGGGACATGGTCAGAAAACTCCGAACAGATAGACGAAGGTGAAGACGCAGATCCACACCAGGTCCAGGAAGTGCCAGAACAGGCTCAGGCAGGAAAGCCGCGTCACGTTGGTGGGCGTCAGGTCCCGGCGTTGGATCTGGTGCATCAGCACGCCCATCCAGATCAACCCGGCCGCCACATGCAAGCCATGCGTGCCCACCAGGGCAAAAAAGGCCGACAGATAGGCACTGCGTGTCGGCCCGGCACCGATCGAGATCAGGTGATGGAATTCGTAGAGTTCCATCCCGATGAAGGCCGCGCCCAGGGCGAACGTCACGCCCAGCCAGCGCAATACGCCATGTTTGTCGCCACGGTGCATGGCCAGCATCGCCCAGCCGTAGGTGATGCTGGAGCACAGCAGCAGGAAGGTTTCGGTCAGGATGAACGGCAGCGAAAACAGTTCCTGGCCGGTGGGGCCGCCTGCGAAGGCGTTGCTGAGCACCGCGAACGAGGCGAATAGCGAACCGAACAGGATGCAGTCGGACATGAGGTAAATCCACATGCCCAGAACCTTCATCGAGCCTTGGTCATGGCCATCGTGATGGCCGTCGTGAGGGGATTCATCCTGTGCCGCATGGGATGGTGGATAGGTGGTGCTTGACATGCTCAGCCCTTGTACTCAATTGCGCCAGTGCGCTGGTTCTCGATGCGCGCGACTTCCTCGGCAGGGACGTGGTAGTCGGTATCCTCGTCATAGGAGCGCACGATGAACGTGACGATCATCGCCAGAAAGCTGGCACCGGCCAGCCACCAGATGTGCCAGACCAGGGCGAAGCACAGCAGCAGAATCCAGACATTGACGACGAAGGGAACCCCGGTGTTGCGCGGCATGTGAATCGGCTCGTACCGCTCGGGTGGCGGCGGCAGGCCGCGCTTCTTGGCTTCATGGAAGGCATCGAGCGAATCCACCTGGGGAACCACGGCGAAGTTGTAGAACGCGGGCGGCGATGCCGTGGCCCACTCCAGCGTGCGCCCATCCCAGGGGTCGCCTGTCAGGTCCAGATTCTGTTTGCGGTCACGAATGCTGACGAAGACCTGCACCAGCATGAAAACGATGCCCGCCAGCACGAACAGCGAACCGGCAAATGCCACATACAGGTACGGTTGCCAGGCCGGGTTGTCGTACTGGTTCAGCCGCCGGGTCATGCCCATGAAGCCCAGCATGTACAGCGGCATAAAGGCCAGGTAAAAGCCGATCACCCAGCTCCAGAACGAATACTTGCCCCACCGCTCATTGAGCTTGAAGCCGAATATCTTCGGGAACCAATAGGCCAGGCCGGCGAAGTAGCCGAACAAGGCCCCGCCGATGATGGTGTTGTGGAAGTGCGCGACCAGGAACAGGCTGTTGTGCAGCACGAAGTCGGCACCGGGAATGGCCAGCAGCACGCCGGTCATGCCGCCGATGGTGAACGTCACCAGGAAGGCGATGGTCCACAGCATCGGCGGCGTGAATTCGACGCGCCCGCCATACATGGTGAACAGCCAGGTGAAGATTTTCACGCCAGTAGGAATGGCAATAATCATGGTCATGATGCCGAAGAAGGCATTGACGCTGGCACCCGATCCCATCGTGAAGAAGTGGTGCAGCCAGACGATGAACGACAGGATGCCGATCGCCAGGGTCGCCCCCACCATCGACGTGTAGCCGAACAGCTTCTTGCGCGAGAACGTGGCGGTGACTTCCGAAAAGATGCCGAATGCAGGCAGCACCAGGATATAGACCTCGGGGTGGCCCCAGGCCCACACCAGGTTCACGTACATCATCGGATTGCCGCCGAGCGTGTTGGTGTAGAAGTTGAAGTCGAGGTAGCGATCCAGCGTCAGTGCGCCAAGTGCCACGGTCAGGATCGGGAACGCGGCAATGATGATCACGCTGGTGACGAACACCGTCCAGGTGAACACCGGCATCTTCATCAGCGTCATGCCCGGCGCGCGCATTCTGAGAATGGTGATGAACAGGTTCACGCCGGTCAGCAGCGTTCCCAACCCCGACGCTTGCAGTGCCCAGATGTAGTAATCCACCCCGACACCCGGACTGAACTCAATGCCCGACAGCGGCGGATAGGCCACCCAGCCAGTCATGGCGAACTCGCCAACGGCCAGCGAGATCATCATCAACGCCGCGCCGACCACGAATACCCAGAAGCTGAAGGCGTTCAGGAACGGAAACGCCATGTCCCGCGCACCGATCTGCAACGGCACGATGATGTTCATCAGGCCGACCACCAGGGGCGTGGCCACGAAGAAGATCATGATCACGCCGTGGGCGGTGAAAATCTGGTCGTAGTGCTCGGGCGGTAGAAAGCCCTCGCTGCCCGGCCCTGCGGCGGCCAGCTGGGCGCGCATCATCAGGGCATCGGCAAAGCCACGCACCAGCATCACCAGTGCCACGACGATGTACATGATGCCGATGCGTTTGTGATCGACGGTGGTGAACCAGTCCCGCCAGAGCGGCCCCCAGAGCCTGTAGTAGGTGGTGACCCCCAGCAATGCCACGCCACCCAGGGCCATTGCAATCAGCGTGACGACGATGATCGGGTCGTGCGTGGGCACCGCATCCCATGTCAGTTTTCCGAACATGCGTTTTACTCCTTCGAGGTGTGTGCCGGGCTGTCGTGCAGCACCGCTTGCGGGCTGGCGTTCTCGCCAACGCCGATGAACTGATCGATGACTTTCTTGAACAGGCCAGGCTCTACCTGTGCGAAATGCACCACGGCATGCCCTTGAGTCGGTTGGGCGATGCGTTGGAACGCCTCGAAGTCCAGCCGAATGGGCGGCCCGCTTCTGACCTGCCGCACCCACCGCTGGAAGTCTTCCTCCGAGGTGGCGGTGGCGGTGAAATTCATCTTGGAAAAGCCATGGCCGCTGTAGTTGCCGGACATGCCGCGAAACTCCCCCGGCTCATTGGCAACCAGATGCAGCTTGGTGCGCATGCCCGCCATCGCGTAGATCTGCCCACCCAGTTGCGGGATGAAGAAGGTGTTCATGGTCGAGTTGGACGTGATGTCGAACACGAGCTGGCGGCCGGCGGGAAAGTGGAGCTGGTTGATGGTCGCGATGCCCAGGTCGGGATAGACGAACACCCACTTCCAGTCGGTTGCGATGACCTCGACGTGGATCGGCTCACCGGCCACGTCCAGCGGTTTGTACGGGTCGAGTTCGTGGGTCGATTTCCAGACAATCACGGACAGGATCACGATGATGAGCAAGGGCACGCCCCAGACCACCACCTCGATCCTGGTGGAGTGCGCCCAGTCCGGCGTGTACTTCGCACTCTTGTTCGAGGCCCGAAAACGCCAGGCGAACACGAAGGAAAGCACGATGGCTGGAACGACCACGATCAGCATCAGGCCGATACAGATGAGGATCAGATCGCGCTGGGCAATGCCCACCGCCCCCTTGGAGTTGAAAAGCACCCAGTCGCAGCCGGCCAGGCTCAGGACGGCCAATGCTGCGAGCACATGGCGAGCGCGGTTCCAGCAAGTTTTCATGCTCAGACCTTGTCGAAGTGAGTTGGAAACAACAGCAGGCGGGTATGCGACGGATGCGCAGGATGCCATGCCATACATGGGAGCAGGTACACTGACTGGATGGCCATCTGGCCGAATACAAAGCCCAATCAGCATCCATACATAAATACATACAAATTTGTATTGTATGGCAATTTTGCACACACTGAAAGAGAAAGGAATGCCGCTCGACATGGACACATTGCCCACCGACCGCAAGCTCAAGAAGCCCAATCGCGCCTGGGTGCGCCCATTCGAGGAGGGAGCCGGGGCGCGTTACCAGCAAATAGCCCGCCAGATCGTCAATGCAGTCAAGGATGGCGTACTGCGCCCCGGAGACCGGCTGCCACCGCAACGAGACCTGGCGCAAGCCATGGGTGTGGATCTGACGACAGTGACGCGCGCCTACTCGGAAGTCCGGCTGGCCGGTCTGCTCGACGCACATGGTGCAGGCGGAACGTTCATCGCCACATCTGCCGTGGACAGGGAAAGAACCGTGGATCTGGGCATGAACATCCCGCCGCTGCTGGCAAGCCCTTCGTTTGCCCGGTTGATGGAATCAGGCCTGGCGCAGGTTCGCCATCAACTCGGTGGGGGCGAGTTGATGAGCTACCACGTAGGCGCAGGCTCACGCGGCGATCGCGAGGCCGCAGCGACATGGCTGGAGCCTGCATTGGGGCGCGTGAATGCCGATCGTGTCGTGGTCTGCCCTGGTGCGCAGTCCGCGCTTGCGGCACTGCTGCTGACGCGCTCTCAGCCTGGCGACACGGTGGTCACGGACAGTCTGACGTACCCCGGCTTTCTCGCAGCCGCACGCTTTTTGCAGCGCAACGTTGTACAGGTGGGGGCCGACCCAGATGGCATGCTGCCGGATGAGCTGGACAAGGTCTGCAAAAAGAATCGCCCCAGCCTGATCTATCTGGTGCCCTCCATCCACAACCCAACGGCAATCACCATGCCTGCGCAGCGACGCCACGACATCTACGCAGTGGCATCCCGGCACCAGATCGCCATCATCGAGGACGATCCTTACTGGCTCCTGGCAGGCGATGCGCCCCCGCCGCTGGCGGCATTGCAGCCCTCTGGCAAGGGCGCGCCGGTGTTCTATCTGTCCACTTTGTCCAAGTGCCTGGCACCGGGTCTGCGCACCGCCTATCTGGTGGCACCGCCATCTGAACCACTGGAGCCGATATTGGATGCCTTGCGCTCGATCACCCTGATGACACCTCAGGCGATGGTATCCATGGCAACCCACTGGATCCGCAGTGGGGCCGCTCGGGAAATGCTGCAAAAAATCCAGCAGGAGATGGGCAAACGCCAGAAACTGGCCGCACACATTCTGCCGGGCATTCAGGGCTTCCACCCACATGGCCTGCATCTATGGCTTGCGTTGCCACCGAAGCTTGACCAATATCGTTTGATCCAGACCGCGCAGGAACAGGACCTGGGCATCGCCAGTTCCGAGGCTTTCAGCGTGGCGGATGTCACGCCCAACGCCCTGCGGGTTTCCCTTGGGGGCGCGGTCGATCAGGCCAGCCTGAAAACCGCGCTGGAAAAGCTGGCCGACATCCTGGCCAATGGCCGCAACCAGCGGATGGCCGTCATCGTCTAGGAAAGGTCTGCCCCATCCCGAGTCTCATCCGATGCCTCGGGGCAAAGTCGCAACTCTTCCCCTGTCGCAAGAACCACCAGGATTCCATTGGACTCTTCGCTGACGTGTGAATTGTCGTAGTGATACTGGTGGCCCATTTCAACGTCCTTGCCCGCGCGGTGTTGCAGGATGGTTTGCCGCTCCAGGATGACTGGCTGACCCTGGGCATCCACCGCAGGAACCCGGGTCGTCCGGACACTCACCGCATCAATCATAAAGCAAACTCCATACAAATATATTTTGTATGCAATAATACCATGATGTATGGATTTTTGACGGGGTGTGCCATGATTGACAGCAAAATCCGTGGCAGAAGGAGGTTCCATCTGGTGATGGGGGCATGTGCTGTATTCGTGCTGCTCATGCTTGCAGCCCTGATCTACGTCTGCTCCCGTCCCCAAACGGCACAAGTCCAGGCCGCCGAGCGTAACGCGATCCTCAAGTGCCGGGAGCGTAGCGAAGATATGAGCCGATCTGCCATCTTCCGAAGTTCACTGGTGCAGGCATGCCAGGAAATGGAAAAGCAGTACATGCACAAGTTCGACGAAAAGCCATAGCCATGTTCCTGCACCAGCAGCATCCCCGATTCGGTCGCTTCATTCAGAAGCATGCCTACCTGCTATTTCTGCTGGCCGGTATTGCCATTATGGTGGCGGCAGGAGTGAGCCTCTGGAACTACTTCGGCATGGGTGGCCAGAGTGCATACGCGGAACAGGCGGTTGTCTTCGAGGATGCCGATCTGCGCTTGCCTGCCGCACTCGCAGGCGCAACCGGTCGCATTCGGCTGGTTCACTTCTGGGATCCAGACTGCACGAGTTGCAACCGGGAAACCAGCGCGCATTTGAGCTATTTGATCAGCATGTATCAACGCGCCAACATCGACTTCTACAGCATCAGAAAGCCGGGAACAGAGGGGAAACTTCCGCCGTTTCTTCAGGGGAAACTGCAACCACTGGATGCCATCGAAGGCATGGAACGCATTCCGGCCAGCCCATCCGTCGCCATCTGGGACGCGCAAGGCCAGCTCGCGTACGCTGGGCCTTACAGCGTTGGCATGGTATGCACCTCTGCCAACAGCTTCGTGGAGCCGATCATCGATAACTTGATGGATGGCCAGCCCGTAGAGCCATTCGGAATGCTGGTGGTGGGGTGTTATTGCCGCTGGTCCTGATCGTGATTCAGCTTTGCAGCAGGAAGGGGAAGGCGTTACGCCAGCAGATGCCCCTGTGGTTTTTCATGCCTCGGGTGGTGACTTTGCAGGGGCTGGCACTGGAGGGGCTTCGCCATCGGGGCTGATGGTGACGGCCACTTTGAGTTCGTGGCTGCCGCCGCCGCGAATGACGCCGCGCAACGGGGCAATGTCGCTGTAGTCGCGGCCATAGGCCAGCCGGACGTGGCTGGAGCCAGCCAGACAGTTGTTGGTGGGGTCGTATTCCAGCCAGCCAGCCTGGGGGCAGTACACGCTGACCCAGGCGTGCGAGGCATCGGCCCCGATGAGCCGGGGTTTGCCCGGTGGTGGCTGGGTCAGCAGGTAGCCGCTCACATAGCGGGCGGCCAGCCCCAGCGAACGCAGCGTGGCGATCATCACCTGGGCGAAGTCCTGGCAAACGCCCTGTTTCAGTTGCAGGGCGTGCAGTGGCGGGGTACTGACATCGGTGGCGGTGGGCTGGTACTGGAATTCCTCGAAGATTTTCTGGCACAGGCCCTGGGCCAGCTGGTACACGGGCAACTCGGGGGCGAGCAGTTCCTGGGCGTATTCGGCAAAGTGCGGGTGGGCCGGGGCCAGTGGGGAAGGCTGGGCGTATTCCCGCGCGGCATCGAAGCCCTGTCCGGCTTCGTAGCGCATGTGGCGCACCACTTCTTCCCAGGGCTGGCTGGGCGGCATGGTGAGGGTGGGCAGGGCACCGTCGAGGCCGGGCGGCAGTTCGCTGGTTTCCAGCACGCTGTGGGCGATGACGACCATTTCCTCGTGCGGGGTGGCCAGCTCGAAGTAGGTGCGGTACTGGCCCTGGCGGTCGGTGCTGCGGGCAATCGTATCCGGCGTGGGGGCAATGTGCAGGCTGTGGCTGTGCAGACGCTGACTGTCGTTGTCCAGCGGGCGCAGATAGGCCATGTGGTGCGCCTGGAGCACGGGCGAGTCGTGGATGTAGCGGGTTTCGTGGATGACGGAGAGTTTCATGGCAGTCCTCGAAGCAGGTTCTCAGGAACCCAGCGTGTGGTTTTCGGCCTCCACATGCGCGAAGTACTGCTGCGAGAGCAGGTCGGAGAGGCGGGCGGCGTGGTCGGCGGCCTGATCGAGCCAGCGGGCGATCTGCGGGTAGTCGCACTGGCGGGTCATGGCGCGCAACTGCGCTTCCGACCAGGTGTGCGGCAGGTGCGAGATGGCCCCGGCCTGCAACAGCAATTGGTTGCCCTGCGTCATTTTCTGCATGCGGCCCACCAGATTGTCGGACACCCAGCTCAGGGAGCGCGGGTTCTCGCGGTCAAGCACCAGCAGCTCCAGCAGGGACTGGATGCTGCGCTGCTGCTGGTAGCGCGAGCGGTAGGTGATGGTGCTGTCGAACAGGCGCAGCACATGGGCGAAGCCGCTTTCGCAGTGGATGGCTTCGGTGCTGAAGGCCAGCCGCAGGGCCTGCGAGAGCGTGCCCATGCGCTCCAGTTGCCGCCCCATCGAGAGCAACCGCCAGCCGTTGTCACGGGTCATGCGGTCGATCTGCGCCCCGGTCATGGCCATGACGTGGGTGGCCAGTTGCTCCAGCGCGGGCAGTGCGGTGCTGGCCAGCGGCACGGCAGCTGGGCTGGCAGGGCCGGGCTTGTGGCCGAAGCCGTGCATGGCGGCCTCGAACTGGGCGGCGGCACTATTGACGAGGAACCACTGCTCCTGCGCCAGGCGTTCGCGCACGGCGAAGGCCGACTGGCGCAGACAGGCCAGGGTGGAGGCGACGCTGTAGATGCCGTGACTGCCGGTGGTATCGGCCAGCGCGGTCAGCAGGGTATCGCAGAAATCGCTGAGGGATTTGGCGGGTGAAGGGGTTTTCTCATGCACCAGCCCGTTGCAGATGGCCACCTGATACAGCCATTGCAGGCTGGCGGGGGTGTTGGCTGCCTCGCTGTCGCCCAGCGATTCCAGCACCAGCCGCGCATGGCGCACGCTGTTTTCCAGCCGCTCGGTGTAACGCCCCAGCCAGAACAGGTTTTCGGCGGCGCGGCTGCTGATGACGGTGGCATGCCGCTGGGCCTGCCAGGGTGCGGATGGCAGGCCGGCAATGGCAGGGGGATGAGCGACCAGAGCCGCCGGGGCCGCAGTGGTGGCGGTCAGAGAGCCACCCTTGCCGGTGTCGGCATGCAGCAGGCTGCTGTGTGCCTCGCCCATGACCCACAGATCGGCGGAACTGCCGCCCCGATACATGGACACGACATCCCGGTGGGGCGGGGCCAGCCGCGTCAGGCCGCCGGGCATGATGTGCCAGCCGCCCTGCCCATTGGAGAGCGCGAACACCCGCACGGCCATCGCCTGACTGCCCATGAGAGGTGCGGCGGACTGCGCATCGGCATCTGCCCTGCCCTGCCAGGTGGGCATGTGCGCCAGCGGGATGTAGGCCTGGGCCGAGTGGTTTTCCGGATGGGCTTCGATGCGGCCTTGCCAGGTGGTCTGCTCCTGCGCCTTCAGGCTGCGCCCCAGTGCGGGCACGAACCGCCGGGCCGGGTCGTTGAAGGTGGGCTTGATGACGTAGTCGCCCAGGTTCTCGAACAGCTCGGGCAGGATGGCGCGTTCACCACACCACCAACTGGCCAGCGAGGGCAGCTTCAGCGGCTCGCCCAGCAGCCTCTCGCAGATGGCAGGCAGAAAACCCAGCGTGGAGGATGACTCCAGAAAGCCCGTGCCCGGCGCATTCGCCAGCACCACGTTGCCCGCCCGCCATGCCTGCATCAGCCCCGGAATGCCCAGCGCGGAGTCGGCACGCAACTCCAGCGGGTCGAGGAAATCATCGTCCAGACGGCGCAATACCACGTCCACCGGCTCCAACCCTTGCAAGGTCTTGAGCCAGAGTTTCTGCTCGCGCACCACCAGATCGCCGCCTTCCACCAGTGTGATGCCAAGGTAGCGCGCCAGATAGACGTGCTCGAAATAGGTTTCGCTGTACGGGCCGGGGGTGAGCAGCACGACGCGCGCATCGTGGCCAGGCACGCTGTGCGCCGCCAGACTGGCCAGCAGGATGCGGTAGCTGTCGGCCAGCCGCTGCACCTGCAAGGCCGCGAACGCCTGCGGAAACAGGCTGGAGACGATGAGCCGGTTCTCCAGCGCGTAGCCCAGCCCGGAAGGGGCCTGGGTGCGCTGCGACATGATCCACCAGTGGCCATCCGCCCCGCGCGCCAGATCGAAGGCCGCAACGTGCAGAAACCGCCCTCCGGCGGGCTGCACGCCGTGTGCCTGGCGCAGATAGCCGGGATGCCCATGTACCAGTGCGCTGGGCAAGAGGCCATCGCGCACGAGGCTCTGCGCACCATAGACATCCGCCAGCATGCGGTTGAGCAGTTCGGCGCGCTGGCGCACCCCGGCGGCAATGTGCTGCCACTCTGCCGGGGGCAGAATCATCGGGAACAGATCGAGTGCCCAGGGGCGCGGCTTGTTCACCGCATCGGCATAGAGGTTGTAGGAAACACCGTTGTCTTCCACGCGCTTGCGCAGACTGTGCTGCAAGTGGGTGAAGGCATCGGCCAGTGTCTGCGCGGCGGGCCGGTGCCTGCCGGGACGCTGGTGGGCGGCCAGCGTCTGCGCAAAAAACCGCTGCCAGTGTGGCTCCAGAGTGGTGGCCGCACTCGCCGGGGAGGCCATGCCGTAGAGGACGTTCAGGTGGCCTGCGGGGGCGGGCTGCGCCATCTGGCGAACGATGCCATCGATGCCCTCTGCTGCGCCAGTGCCCCTTGCCCCGCTGCCTGCGCCCACTCCTGCTTCTGCTGCATGTGCGGTACTGACCACGGGGTCAGCCTGCACAGCAGGGGGAGCGGGAGGAACGTCGGCAGGGATGGCTTCGGACAGGGACATGGCGTTTCAGGGTGGGTGTACTGGCGATGGTATTCGCGCGGCAGGCCATTGTGGCAGACCGGCACACCATCCCATGTATTTTTCCAGCCAGAAAACCGTGGGAGAAACCGATCTGCCGCACATTCACTGGCGGCGCAAATCCAGCGTCCAGGGGGTTTCCGGGCTGATGACAGGCGGCTGCACCCACATTTTTCCAGGGGTATGGCCGATGCGGAAGAAGCGCGAGAGGCGGCGCGCCTCGGCCTCGTAGGCATTGATCGGGAACACCGATGGGTTCGTGCCACCGGGGTGTTGCACATGGTATTGGCAACCGCCCAGGCTTTTCTGCATCCAGGTGTCCACGATGTCAAACACCAGCGGCACATGGGGCCGAATGCCGGGGTGCAGGGCCGACGGCGGATTCCAGGCCTTGTAGCGCACTCCGGCGACGTATTCCTGCGCCACGCCGGTGGGTTGCAGCGGCAGGGCCTGGCCGTTCACGGTGACGACGTAGCGGCTGCCATTGAGGCCGGTGACGCGCACTTCCAGCCGCTCCAGCGAGGAATCCACATAGCGCACCGTGCCACCGGGCGTGCCCTCATCGCCCATGACGTGCCACGGCTCCAGCGCGCTGCGCACTTCCAGGTGCATGCCCTGCACGGCCAGATCGCCCAGCAGCGGAAAGCGGAACTCGAAATGCGGTGCGAACCACTGGGAGTCGAACGCACAGCCGCCATGTTCCGGCAGTGCCAGCTCGGCCAGCACATCGGCAAAATCCATGCGGATGAAGGTGGGCAGCATGAAGCGGTCGTGCAGCGTGGTGCCCCAGCGTGTCAGCGGCGTGCGGTAGGGTTGCCGCCAGAAGCGGGCGATCAGCGCGCGCAACAGCAATTGCTGCACGATGCTCATGCGGGCATGGGGCGGCATCTCGAACGCGCGCATCTCCAGCAGCCCCAGCCGTCCGGTGGAGCTGTCGGGGGAGTAGAGCTTGTCGATGCAGAACTCACTGCGGTGCGTGTTGCCGGTCACGTCGATGAGGATGTTGCGCAGCGTGCGATCGACCAGCCACGGCGGCATCTGCCCGCCGTAGATGCGGCCATGCGCCTCGATTTGCCGCATGGCAATTTCCAGTTCGTAAATCTGGTCGTTGCGCGCCTCGTCCAGCCGGGGAGCCTGGCTGGTCGGCCCCAGGAACAGGCCGCTGAACAGGTACGACAGGCTGGGGTGGTTGTGCCAGTAGGCCACCAGACTGGTGAGCAATTCGGGCTTGCGCAGGAATGGTGAATCCGCCGGGGTAGCTCCGCCCAGCACCACATGGTTGCCACCGCCCGTGCCGGTATGGCGGCCATCGAGGGCGAACTTCTCCGCGCAGAGGTGGCTCTCGAACGAAGCCTGATACAGAAACTCGGTGTGCTCCACCAGTTCCTTCCAGTTGCTGGCCGGGTGAATGTTCACCTCGATGACTCCGGGGTCGGGCGTGACCTGCAACACCTTCAGTCGGGCATCACGGGGCGGCGGATAACCTTCCAGCACCAGCCGCACCTGAAGCTGCTCGGCCGTCGCTTCCACGGCTGCCAACAGGTCGAAGTAGTCTTCCAGCCGCGCCAGTGGGGGCATGAAGACGTACAGAATGCCCTGCCGCACTTCCACCACCAGGGCGGTGCGGGTCAGCCAATGCGCCGACTCGAAGCGGGCCGGTGGCTGCTGCGGCAACAGCGTGGGCACAGCGGGTTCGTAGCCGGGCGCGGTGGCAGCGGACTTGCCCGCGCCGTCGTGGGCTTGCTCCAGTGCCCAGTCGCGCTGGGTCTGCTGCAATACCCGCGTGGCCGGGTGCGCCGCATCATGCGGGCGGTAGCGTTGCTGGAAGGTCTGCGCCGTGGGCAAATCGTCCACCGGCGCGAACGGGTCGCGCTCCAGGAAGTACGGCATGTCGCCTTCGGACACCCAGGGCAGGGAATCCAGCGGCAGGCGGTAGCCCATGGCCGAATCACCGGGGAACAGGTACATGCGCTCGTCGCGGAAGAACCACGGCCCGGTCTGCCACGGCACGCCCTGCAAGCCCACGGCATTGCCGGGGGTCAGGGGCAGTGCATAGCCCACCGTATGCCCCAGCCCCTGCTGTACCCACTTGCGCAGGCGTTCGCGTTCGAGTTCGTCGTCGATGCGGGCATCGAAGGGATCGACGTTCACCGGCAGACGGCGTTCACGCCAGAGGAAGTACCAGATGTCCTCGTAGCCGGGGGTGATGTATTCGTCCGTCAGTCCCAGCGTGCGCACCAGCGTGGTGATGAAGCGGTGCGCATCGTCGGTGGTGTAGCCCGATGGCTCGCGCTCATCGGCAAACAGAGCCGGGTTCTGCCAGACAGGCTGGCCATCGGCACGCCAGAAAATCGACAAGGCCCAGCGTGGCAACTGTTCGCCCGGATACCACTTGCCCTGCCCGAAGTGCAGAAAGCCACCGTCGCCATACTGCTGGCGCAGCTTCTGCACCAGGGCGTTGGCATAGCCGCGCTTGGTGGGGCCCAATGCAGTGGTGTTCCATTCTGGTGCATCGCGGTCGCTGTCGGCCACGAAAGTCGGCTCTCCGCCCTGGGTCAGGCGCACGTCGCCCGCTTGCAGGTCGGCATCCACCTGCTCGCCCAGGGCCAGAATGGCCTGCCATTGCCCATCGGTGTACGGTTTGGTGACGCGCGGCGACTCAAAAATGCGCGTCACCCCCATTTGGTGCGAGAACTCCACTTCGCTCTTCTCCACCGCGCCCTCGATTGGTGCAGCCGAAGACGGCTGGGGCGTGCAGGCCAGTGGAATATGCCCTTCGCCCGCCAGCAGGCCGGAGGTCGGGTCCAGCCCGATCCAGCCTGCGCCAGGCAGGAACACCTCGCACCAGGCATGCAGATCGGTGAAGTCCGAGCTGGGGCCGGAAGGGCCATCCAGCGATTTGACATCGGGTGTGAGCTGAATCAGATAGCCCGAGACGAAACGCGCGGCCAGCCCCATGTGGCGCAACAGGTTCACCAGCAACCAGCCGGAATCGCGGCAGGAGCCGGAAGCCAGCGTCAGCGTTTCTTCCGGGGTCTGCACGCCCGGCTCCATGCGGATGGTGTAGTCGATGTCCTCGTACAACTGCTGGTTCAGGGCCACGAGAAAGTCGATGGTGCGCCGGGGCCGCCGATCCACCTTCTGCAAATAGGCATCCAGCCGGGGCGTGAGCACTGCCTTGGCCAGATAGGGGGCCAGCTCCTGTTGCAGCCCGGCATCATAGGCAAACGGGAACTGCTCGGCGACAGGCTCCAGAAAGAAGTCGAACGGGTTGTGTACCGCCATTTCGGCCACCAGATCAACGGTGACCTTGAACTCGCGGGTGCGCTCCGAAAACACCAGCCGCGCCTGGTAGTTGGCAAACGGGTCCTGCTGCCAGTTGCAGAAGTGCTGCGCGGGATCGATGGTCTGGCTGTAGGACAGGATGCGGGTGCGGCTGTGGGGTGCAGGTCGCAGGCGAACCACCTGCGCACCCAACTTGACCGGGCGATCGTACCGATAATGGGTAACGTGATGAAGGGCAACGTGAATGGTCATGGCAAGCAAGTAGTTTCTGAAAACAGGAAAAACACAGCAAGAAGTATGCCCAATGGCACATCACGCACCCTATGCGAGGTCTATGACGGCTCTGTGTCGGGCCGTTCTGCTGCACCATGCGCCGGGAACAACGGTGCGAGCCAGTCGGTGCGCCGGGCTGGGCGCAGCAGCCAGCGGCCATCGTCGCCCACAGCGGTGTGCGAGAGCACCTGCAACGGCTGCACGCCTGCCAGCGTCTCCAGCGGCTGGGGACGTTGGGCCATGCCCAGGCCACCGCCGATGATGGTCGGGGCCTGGTACAGCAGCCATTCGTCCACCCAGTCGCCCGCCAGCAACGCGCCGTTGAGCGTGGCCCCGGCCTCGACGTGCAATTCGTTCACCGGCCACTGCGCCAGATGCGCCATCACCGCTGCCAGGTTCACCCGTGCGCCCTGCGCCGCAGGCACGGCCACCACGGTGGCCCCGCGTGCCTGCAAGGCGTGCTGGCGGGCGGCATCGGTGCAGGCCGTGTAGATCAGCACCTGTCGCTGTGGCACCTCGAACAGCCGCGCCGTGGGCGGGGTGCGCAACTGGCTGTCCACGATGGCCAGATGCGGCTGGCGCGTGGCGGGAATATCGCGCACGTTCAACAGCGGGTCGTCGTGCAGCACCGTGCCCACGCCGGTGAGAATGGCGCAGGCGCGGGCACGCCATGCCTGCCCGTCCAGCCGCGCGGCGGGGCCGGTAATCCATTGGCTCTGGCCGTTGGGCAAGGCCGTGATGCCGTCCAGCGAAGCCGCCACTTTCAGGCGCACCCAGGGCCGCTGGCGCATCAGGCGGCTCAGAAACCCCAGGTTCAGTTCTGCGGCCTCCACCGCGCCCACACCCCACTGCACCTGCACACCGGCAGCCCGCAAGCGGGCAAAGCCCTGCCCCGCCACCAGCGGATTCGGGTCTGGCAGGGCCGCGACGACCCGTGCGATACCGGCAGCCACCAGCGCGTCGCAGCACGGCGGGGTGCGGCCGTGGTGGGAACAGGGTTCCAGACTGACGTAGGCGGTGGCTCCGCGTGGATCGTGGCCCTGTGCTTGCACATCGCGCAAGGCCATGACTTCGGCGTGGGGGCCGCCCACCGCCTGGGTGTGGCCTTTGCCCAGCACCTGCCCATCAGGGCCGACGATGACACAGCCCACGCGCGGATTGGGATTCGAGAGGGTCAATGCCTGGGCAGCCAGTTGCAGGCAATGCTGCATCCAGAAGGCATCGTCGGTTGCGGGAATGGGCATGGCGGCTCCAGTCTGGGAAGCGGAATGGTCAGAACTCGCGCCCGGCCTGGATGCGTTCCAGCACGCCATTGAGTTCATCAAGGGAGGAGAACGGGATGCGGATTTCGCCGGACTGCTGCACGGTGCCGTTTTTCTGGCGGCGTTTCTTGATCTGGATATCGACCTGCGCCAGCAGCAGATCGGACAGGGTTTCCTCCAGCCGCAGCAAATCGCCCGACTTGGCCGCAGCGGCAGGCAAGCCGGATGCCGACACAGCCGCAGCGGTCTTGGCCTCCTGCATCTTCTTCACCAGGGCTTCGGCCTCGCGCACCGAGAGCTGGCGCGAAACGATTTCCTGCCCGGCCATGATCTGCTGTGCCTTGGCCAGCGGCAGCAGGGCGCGGGCGTGGCCCATTTCCAGGTCGCCCGCCACCAGCATGGTCTGCACCGGCTCGGCCAGATTCAGCAGGCGCAGCAGATTGCTGGCGGCACTGCGCGAACGCCCCAGTGCGGCGGCGGCCTGCTCGTGGGTGAGCGAGAATTCGTCGATGAGCCGCTGGATGCCGCGTGCCTCTTCCAGCGGGTTGAGGTTCTCGCGCTGGAGGTTTTCGATCAGGGCCAGCGCGGCGGCGGTGTGGTCGTCCACGTCGCGCACCAGCACCGGCACTTCTTCCAGCCCGGCCAGCGTGCTGGCACGGAACCGCCGTTCTCCGGCAATGATTTCGTAGCGTCCGGCGTTGTCGCCACTGCGCAACTGCCGCACCAGCAGGGGCTGGATCACGCCCTGGGTCTTGATGCTTTCGGCCAGTTCATACAGCGCGCCTTCGTCCATGCGCAGGCGCGGCTGGTACTGACCGGGCACCAGCTCGGTCAGCGCAATGTCGCGTGGCGTGCCGTGGCGGCTGGCAAAGCGGCTGCTGTCGGGGCTTTCGTCCACCTTGGGGCCGAGCAGGGCATCCAGCCCCATGCCCAGCCCTTTCAGGTTCTTTCGGGTTGCCATGTTGTCGTGTTCTCCTCGTGTTCTTGCATCCAGTCCAGCAGCATCCGGTGTCCCTGGGGCCATGCTCCCAGCGCGCTGGCGGTGTTGATGTGCCCGGCCTCGCCCGCATCCACCAAGTCGGCCTGCCAGTGCCCGGCCAATGCCTGGGCGCGTGCGAAGGAGCAGAACGGGTCGTTGCGGCTGGCCACCAGCAGGGAGCGGAAAGGCAGGGGCTGGCGCGGCATGGGACTCCAGCCGGGCAGCAGGTGCTGGTTCTCCAGGGTTTCGGTATCGGGTGGCGCGACCAGCAGGGCCGCTTGCACACGAGCGGCATGGCGGCTGTGAGCGGCCCAGCGCGCCACCAGTTGGCAGCCCAGACTGTGCGCCACCAGCACGATGGGGCGGTCGTGGGCTTGCAGCAGCACCACCTCATCCAGCCGCGCCAGCCAGTCGCCACTGCGCGGACGCGTCCAGTCGTGCTGCTGCACGCGCTGGTAGCCGTGGTCGCGCTCCCAGTGGCTTTGCCAGTGCTGCGCGTCGGAATCGTTCCAGCCGGGCAGCAGCAGGACACTGTGGGTATGGGCCAGTTCGGACATGGCGTTGCTCCCCTGCCCGCTCAGGATGGGGAAACGGCGGTGGCCGGGGCATCCACGCGGGTGCGCCCCACCATCTCCTGGGCAAAAGCGACAAATGCCTTGCTGCCTTTCGCGCCGGGGTCGAACAGCACGCCGGGCAGGCCATAGCTGGGGGCTTCGGCCAGACGCACGTTGCGCGGAATGATGGCCTCGAACACCTTGTCGCCAAAGTGGTTCTTCAGTTGCTGGCTCACCTGCTGCTGCAAGGTGATGCGCGCATCGAACATGACGCGCAGCAGCCCGATGATTTTCAGGTCGCGGTTCAGATTGGCGTGCACCTGCTTGATGGTATTGACCAGATCGGTCAGCCCTTCCAGCGCGTAGTACTCGCACAGCATGGGCACGACGACGCCATGCGCGGCGCACAGGCCGTTGAGCGTGAGCATGCCCAGCGAAGGCGGGCAGTCGATGATGACGAAGTCGTAATGGGCATGTACACCCTGGAGGGCGTTTTTCAGGCGTTTCTCGCGCTGCTCCAGCGAGACCAGCTCCACCTCAGCCCCGGCCAGATCGCGGTTTGCTCCCAGCACCTGGAACGGTGCGGCAGGCGACGCGGGCGAAGTCACCACCGCCTGCTCCAGCGAGCAGGAACCCAGCAGCACGTCATAGACCGAATGCTCCAGCTTGCGCTTGTCCACGCCGCAGCCCATCGTGGCATTGCCCTGGGGGTCGAGGTCGATCAGCAGCACACGCTGGCCGATCTTGGCCAGCGCGGCCGTCAGGTTCACGCTGGTGGTGGTTTTGCCAACGCCGCCTTTCTGGTTGGCGACACAGTAGATTTGGGCCATTTCGATTTTCTCCTCATTCGCGCCGAATGCAGCACCTGACATGGTATCCGATGGCCTGCGCCTGTGGCACATCCAATGCCTTAACGCCCCAGTGCCAGCTTGATGCCGAATGCCACCAACGCCACGCCCGCGAGCTTCTCCAGCCCCTGTCCCCAGCGCGGATGGCGACGCATGCGCCCGGCCAGCGCGCGGGTCAGCCATGCGGCAATGGCTCCGTACAGCAGCGTGAGCCCGGCAATCGTCACCGCCATCGCAGCAAACGTGGTCAATCCCCGGTGGGTGGCAGGCTGCACGAACAGCGGGAAAAAGGCCATGTAGAACACAATCGCCTTGGGGTTCAGCAGGGTGATCCAGAATGCCTGCATCGCAAACTGGCGGGGCTGGATGTCCAGCACCTTGCTGCCGCCGGGCCGGGCCAGCAGCATTCTAATGCCCAGCCATGCCAGATAGATGGCTCCCAGCCACTGCACGGCCTGAAACACCCCCGGATGCGCAGCCAGCAAAGCAGCCACGCCCGCCACGGCCAGCCACAGCAACACCTGATCGGCCAGCACGATGCCCAGCGTGGCCGCCAGCCCACCGCGCATGCCACCGTGCCCGGTGGACGCAATGATGGCCAGATTGCCCGGCCCCGGCACCATCAGGAACAGCCACACCGCCAGCACAAAGGCCCCGTAGTCGGCAATGCCCAGCACATTCGGCAGCATCAGCCTGCTCCCTCAGGGGCCAGGTACACCAGGCAACGCTCGGCATCCAGCCCCGGAACCTGCAAATGTTTCACGTGAAACATGCGCACATGGGCCGGCAATTCGTCGATTTCCGCCTGCGGGTGCTTGCCCTTCATCGCCAGCCAGAGGCCCTGCGGAGCCAGCGCGCTGCCAGTCCAGCTCACAAAATCAGGCAGGCTGGCAAAGGCACGCGAGGTCACGATGTCGTACTGGCCGGGCAGATGCTCCACCCGTGCATGAATGGCCTTCAGGTTCGGCAGTGGCAGGCTGGCGGCCACCTGCTGCACGAAGGCCATTTTCTTGGCAACGGCATCCACGCAATGCACCTGCACCTGCGGAAAACAGATGGCCAGCACCACGCCCGGCAGACCACCGCCTGCGCCCACATCCAGAATGCGCGTGGCCTGCCGCTGCCCGATGGCCTCGGCAAACAGCGGCATGGCCGCCAGGCAATCCAGCAGGTGCAGATGGAACATATCGTCCGGGTGGCGCACCGCCGTGAGGTTATAGACCTTGTTCCATTTTTGCAGCAGTTGCAGGTAATGCAGCAACTGCGCCTGCTGGCTCGCATCCAGTGCCAGCCCGATGTCCTGCAAGGCCAGCGGCAGGGCCTGTTCCAGATTCATGACGCGCCCTCCTCCTGCCGGGTGGAAGCAACCGCCTCGCTGGCATCCCACTTCTTGCCGCTTTTTTTCAGGTGAATCAACAACAGCGAAATGGCCGCCGGGGTGATGCCGGAAATGCGCGAGGCCTGCCCCAGCGTGCGCGGGCGGTGCTGCTGCAACTTCTGCCGCACCTCGAAAGACAGGGCCGTCACCGCCGCATAGTCCAGATCGTCGGGCAGCAGCAGATTCTCGTAGTGCAATGCCTTGCCGATGTCTTCTTTCTGGCGGTCGATGTAGCCGCTGTACTTGGCAGAAATCTCCACCTGCTCCACCACCGTGTCGTACAGATCGCCCAATGTTTCACGTGAAACATCGAGGCTGCGCCACTCGCCCTGCTGCATATCGGCCAGTGCCGCATAGCCCACTGCCGGGCGACGCAACAGATCGAACAGCTTGTATTCGTGCTCGATGGCCTTGCCCAGCACCCGCTCGGCCTCGGCGGCAGGCAGGTTGCGCGGGTTCACCCAGGTGCTCTTGAGCCGCTGGGTTTCACGCTCGATGGCATCGCGCTTGCGGCAGAAGGCATCCCAGCGGGCATCGTCCACCAGACCCAGCCGGCGACCGGTTTCGGTCAGGCGCAGATCGGCATTGTCCTCGCGCAGTTGCAGGCGGAATTCCGCGCGGCTGGTGAACATGCGGTACGGCTCGGTCACGCCCTTGGTAATCAGATCGTCCACCAGCACCCCCAGATAGGCTTCGTCGCGGCGCGGCATCCAGGCTGCTTCGCCACGCACCTGCAACGCGGCATTCAGCCCGGCGAACAGGCCCTGCGCGGCGGCTTCTTCATAGCCGGTCGTGCCATTGATCTGCCCGGCAAAGAACAGCCCCTGAATCTGCCGGGTCTCGAAGCTGCTTTTCAGCGCGCGCGGGTCGAAGTAATCGTATTCGATGGCGTAGCCCGGACGCAGAATGTGGGCATTCTCCAGCCCCGGCATGGAGCGCACCAGCGCGTACTGGATGTCGAACGGCAGGCTGGTGGAAATGCCATTCGGGTAGATTTCGTGCGTGTCCAGCCCCTCTGGCTCCAGAAAAATCTGGTGGCTGTCCTTGTCGGCGAAGCGGTTGATCTTGTCTTCCACGCTGGGGCAGTAGCGCGGCCCTACCCCTTCGATCTTGCCGGTGAACATCGGGCTGCGGTCAAAGCCGCTGCGAATGATGTCGTGCGTGCGCTCATTGGTGTGCGTGATCCAGCAGGAAATCTGGCGCGGGTGCATGTCGGCACGCCCCATGAAGCTGAACACCGGCATGTGCTCGGGGTTGTCGCCGTGGGGCACGCCATCACCGGGCTGCTCGGTGCAGCGGCTGAAGTCGATGCTGCGCCCGTCCAGCCGGGGTGGCGTGCCGGTCTTCAGGCGGCCCTGCGGCAGTTGCAGTTCCTTGAGCCGTGCCGACAGCGACACCGCCGGTGGGTCGCCCGCGCGCCCCGCCTGATAGTTGTTCAGTCCCACATGCACACGCCCGTCCAGAAACGTGCCCGCCGTCAGCACCACCGTGCGCGCTTCAAAGGCAATGCCCACCTGCGTCACCGCCCCCACCACGCGGTCACCCTGCACCAGCAGATCATCCACCGACTGCTGGAACAGCCACAGATTCGGCTGGTTTTCCAGCACATGGCGAATCGCCGCCTTGTAGCGAATGCGGTCGGCCTGGGCGCGGGTGGCACGCACGGCCGGCCCCTTGCTGCCGTTGAGGGTGCGGAACTGAATGCCGCCCCGGTCGGTGGCCAGGGCCATGGCTCCGCCCAGCGCGTCCACCTCCCTGACCAAGTGCCCCTTGCCAATGCCGCCAATGGACGGGTTGCAGCTCATCTGCCCCAGCGTCTCGATGTTGTGGGTCAGCAGCAGGGTCTTGCAGCCCATGCGTGCCGCTGCCAGTGCCGCTTCGGTGCCCGCATGGCCACCGCCGACGACGATGACATCGAACGCTTGGGGGTGGGTATAAGGTGAGGTGTTCATCGGAAAAAACCGGCCAGGGCCGGTACAAAATCAAATAGATGGCAATTTTACCGCGTTGCCCTTGAACGGCACATGCGCGAATGTTTCACGTGAAACACCGACCGGCAAACGAGGCTGTCCCCACAGCACAATGCCCCGATGTTTCACGTGAAACAATGCCCGCCCGGCACGGCAAAACCAAAAAACCTATACTGGCAGCGGCAGATTGTCCTGCCTAACAGGAAACCTCCTCATGACACTGAAACTGTATTACAGCCCCGGCGCGTGTTCGCTGGCCTCGCACATTGCCCTTCACGAAGCCGGACTGGCGCACACATTGGCCAAGGTCAATGTCAAGGCCCACAAGCTGGAAGATGGCACGGATTTCTACACCATCAACCCGCTGGGCTATGTGCCTTTTCTGGCACTGGACGATGGTCGCCACCTTGCCGAAGGTGCGGCCATTCTGCAATACATTGCCGACCAGGCACCCGAGAAAAACCTGGCTCCGGCCAACGGCACATGGGAACGCTACACCCTGCAAAGCCACCTGAACTTCATTGCCACGGAAATTCACAAGAACTACACGCCGCTGTTCAAGCCCGGCAGCACGCCTGAAGCCAAGGCGCAGGCGGTGGAGACCCTGCAAAACCGCTACGGCCACCTCAATGGTCTGTTGCAGGATCGCCCCTACCTGCTGGGCGAATTCTTCAGCGTGGCCGATGCCTACCTGTTCACCACGCTGAACTGGGCCGCTCTGGTGCAGGTTGATCTGTCCAAATGGAGTCATCTCCAGGCCCTGCGCGAACGCACTGCCGCCCGCCCTGCCGTACAGGCCGCCCTGAAGGCGGAAGGGCTGCTGAAATAACGCAGCCCTTCCCTGCAATGTTTCACGTGAAACATTGCAGGAGCGTCAAGCATCAAGCGGCATCACTCCTGCATATCGGCCTGATGCCGCAACTGCGCCTGGTACAACCGCCAGTACGCGCCCTGCTGCTGCATCAGCACTTCGTGGGAGCCGACTTCCACGATCTCGCCTTTGTCCATCACCACCAGCCGGTTTGCCTTGCGCAGTGTGGACAGGCGGTGTGCCACGGCAATCGTGGTGCGGCCCTGCACGAGGTTGTCCAGTGCCCTTTGGATTTCCTTCTCGGTTTCGGTATCGACTGCCGAAGTCGCCTCGTCCATGATGAGGATTTCGGGGTCGATCAGCAATGCGCGGGCAATGCTGATGCGCTGGCGTTCGCCACCCGAGAGCGTCTGGCCGCGCTCTCCCACCAGCGAGTCGTAGCCGTGTGGCAGACGCAGGATGAAGTCGTGTGCATGGGCGGCGCGCGCGGCGGCAATGATTTCCTCGCGTGTGGCCTCGGGCTTGCCGTAGGCGATGTTTTCGGCCACGGTGCCGAAGAACAGGAATGGCTCCTGCAACACCAGCCCAATGTGACGACGGTAATCCGACACGCCAATCTGGCGCACGTCCACGCCGTCGCAGAGAATCGCGCCTTCGCTCACGTCGTAGAAGCGGCAGATCAGATTGATGAGCGTGGACTTTCCCGAACCGCTGTGCCCCACCAGCCCGATCATCTCACCGGGCTGGATGTCCAGGTTCACGTTGCGCAACACGGTGCGACTGCCGTAGCGAAAGCCCAGGTTGCGCAGCGCGATATGCCCCTGCACCTGCGGCATGGGCACGGGGCTGGCCGCCTCGGGCACGGTGGAGACATGGTCGAGGATGTCGAAGATGCGCTTGGCCCCGGCCGCCGCACGTTGCGTGACATTGACGATGCGGCTCATGGAGTCCAGCCGCGTGTAGAAGCGGCCAATGTAGGCGATGAAGGCGGTGAGCACGCCCACGGTGATGCGCCCTTCGGCCACCATCCAGATGCCGAAGCCCCAGACGACCAGTGTGCCGATTTCGGTCAGCAGCGACACCGAGGGCGAGAACAGCGACCAGGTGCGGTTCACCTTGTCGTTGGCTTGCAGGTTCTGCACGTTGGCATCATGGAAGCGTTGCTCCTCGCGGCGTTCCTGCGCGAACGCCTTGACCACGCGCACGCCTGGAATCGCATCGGCCAGCACGTTGGTGACCTGCGACCAGATGCGGCTGGCGCGTTCAAAGCCCACTTTCAGGCGGGCACGCACCCGCTGGATCAGCACGAAAATGAACGGCAGCGGCACCAGTGCGGCCAGTGCCAGCATCGGATCGATGGAGATCAGAATGGCCGCCGTCATGCCGATCATGATGACATCGGTGGCAAAGTCCAGCGCGTGCAGCGACAGAAAGGTGTTGATGCGGTCGGTCTCGGAGCCAATGCGAGCGATCAGGTCGCCGGTGCGCCGGTTGCTGAAATAGTCCAGCGACAGGCGCATCAGGTGGTTGAACGTGGTGGTGCGCAAGTCCGCACCGACGCGCTCGGACACCAGCGAGAGCACATAGGTGCGGCTCCAGCCCAGTGCCCAGGCGACGATGGCCGACAGCAGCAAGGCCCCCAGGTAGAACGCCACCAGCGATGGATCAATCGCCTGGCCCGACTGGTAGGGGATGAGGATGTCGTCCATCAGCGGGATGGTGAGGTAGGGCGGCACCAGCGTGGCCGCCGTCGATGCCAGCGTCAGCACAAAGCCCAGCGCGATCAGCTTGCGATACGGCCTGGCAAAACGCCCCAGCCGCAACAGCACCCAACTGGAGACCGGTGCGGCCTCGTCCTGCTCGTCGCAGGCGGTGCAATGGCTGCTGTCGATGGGCAGGGCCGCCGCGCAGACGGCACAGACATCCATGTCCTGCACGCGCCGGGCACTGGCGGCATCGTGGCGAAATTGCGCCTTGAAGTGTTCGACCAGCCGCTGCGCCTGCACGCTGCCGGTCTGGCTCAGGTGCCACACGGCCAGCCGCTGGTGGGCATCGTGCAGGCCCAGCGTCACCAGCCCGGCGTGTTCGGCAAGGCGCAGCGTGTGCCCGGCATCGAGCGCGAAACGCTGCCAGTCCGGCTGGCCCTGCTGCCAGACGTAAAGGGCCTGGTCGCTGAGCACCAGCCGCCCCAGGGCAAAGCGCAGATCGGGACTCAGGTCAACCGCCAGCACGGTCAGCGCGTTTTCGGCAGGAGGAAGATGCAGCACAGGCCAAGGGGTTGGAGTCTGCGGATGGGCAAGGGTCATTGTGCTTTTTTTCACCGGAAATTCTGGAATGAATGGATGGGGCCATCGGCCTGTACGACAATCGGCATTCAGGAACGCACACGCCGCACCGACCACTCCCATGCTCCCTTTTGCTAACGCAAAGCAATCGGTTCTGGATGACATCCTACCTTTTCTACACAGGCTGGTGTCGGCCAGATGGGCCGCCTGCGCTGCACCGGATTTTTTCCGCCCCGGCACTGCCATTCTGCCGCTGCCCGCTGTCTTGCCAGCCCGCACGCGACCGAAGCACAGCCCCTGGGCATCACCCTGAAGGTTTTGAGCACACCATGCGCACATTCGATGACATCGCCCTCCTGAAGGTTCGCTACCTGCGCGGCCCCAGCATCTGGACTTACCGCGAGGTGCTGGAAGTCTGGCTGGACCTGGGCGAACTGGAAGCCTTTCCATCCCACACGATTGCCGGTTTCCCCGAACGCCTCAAGAGCTGGCTGCCCGGCCTGATCGAGCACCATTGCGGCGTGGGTGAGCGCGGCGGCTTTCTGATGCGGCTGGACGAAGGCACCTGGTGCGGCCACATTCTGGAACACATCATCATCGAATTGCTGAACCTGGCCGGCATGCCCACCGCCTTCGGGCAGACACGCAGCACCTCGCGCGAAGGCGTGTATCGGATGGTATTCCGCGCCAAGGACGAGCAGGTGGCCCGCACCGCCCTGGCACAGGGGCATCGCCTCATCATGGCAGCCATCAACGACCAGCCGTTCGAGGTGGCCCCGGCGGTGGCGGCCATTCGCGAGGTGATCGAGGAACGCTATCTTGGCCCCAGCACCGCCGCCATCGTCGATGCCGCCTTCGAGCGGCGCATCCCCTTCATCCGCCTCAACGATGGCAACCTGGTGCAACTGGGCTATGGCGCGGCGCAGAAACGCATCTGGACGGCAGAAACCGCCGATACCAGCGCGATTGCCGAAGGCATTGCCCACGACAAGGACCTGACCAAATCGCTGATCCAGATTTGCGGCGTGCCCGTGCCCGAATGGCAGGTGGCCGACAGCCCGGAACAGGCTTGGGAGGCCGCGCAGGACATCGGCCTGCCCGTGGTCGTCAAGCCATCGGACGCCTCGCGCAACCGAGGCGTGTTCGTCAATCTGCACACCGAAGCCGAAGTGCGGGCCGCCTGGGCCGGGGCCGAGCCGCACGGCTACGAGGTCATGGTCGAGCGCATGGTGCCCGGCAACGAGCACCGCCTGCTGGTGGTCGATGGCAAGGTGGTGGCCGCTGCCCGCAGCGACTCACTGCACGTCACCGGCAACGGCCAGTCCAGCATTGCGCAATTGGTGGAAAGCCAGCTCAACAGCGACCCGCGCCGCCGCAGTGCCGCCGATACCGAAGACACCCAGGCCGACGAGGCCGGACAGGGCCTGCTGCCGCGCGTGGCAATCGAGCACAGCAGCGTGCAGGCCGAACTGGTGCGCCAGGGCTTCACGCCGCAGTCCGTGCCCGCAGCGGGCAAGCTGGTGATGGTGCAGCGCAGCAGCACCCAAGTCACCGACTGCACCGACGACGTACATCCCGAAACCGCCCATGCCGCCGCACTGGCCGCCAAGGTCGTCGGGCTGGACATTGCCGGAGTCGATGTGATGGCACAGGACATCGGTCAGCCGCTGGAGCCACAGGGCGGCGCGATCATCGAGGTCAATGCCGGGCCGGGACTGCTGATGCACCTGCAACCCACCGTGGGCGCGCCCCAGCCGGTCGGGCAGGCCATCGTCGAATACCTGTTCCCCACGCCATCGGCGCAGGAGGGCAATGGCGACACAGTGGGGCGCATCCCCATCATCGGCATCGCGGGCGAGCGGCACGGCAGTGGCATTGCGCGGCTGGTGGCCTGGCTGCTGCACCTGGCCGGGCGCAAGACCGGCGTGGCCTGCCAGCAGGGTATTTTTCTGGATCGACGGCTGGTGGACAAACGCCCCAGTGCGCACTGGGAGGCAGGCAACCGCCTGCTGATGAACCAGCAGATTCAGGTGGCCGTGATCGAAAACGGCGCGGCCAGCATCCTGCGCGACGGCCTCGCCTACGACCGCTGCCACATTGGCCTCGTCACCGACATGGACGGCTTTGAGACACTGGCCGAGTTCGACATTCAGGAACGCGCCCAGATGACCCGCGTGCTGCGCACCCAGGTGGACGTGGTGCTGGGCAGTGGCCTGGCCATCCTCAATGCCGACGATGCGCAGGTGGCCGATCTGGCAAAGCTGTCCGATGGCGGTGTGGTCTGCTACACCACCGATGCCAGCCTGTACGCCCGCACCCGCGCGCAAGCCCCAGACCCCACTGCCGATGGCGACCGCACCGATGCCAGCGCGCCCGCCACTGCCCGCTGGGTGGTGGCCGAGGGCGACAGCGTCCAGCTGTACCAGCCCGATGGCAGTGCCGAAACCCTGGACGACTGGCCATCGCTGTGCCAGCACGCCCACACCGCCTTTGGCCTGGACGCATCCGCGCTGCTGGCCAGCGTCGCCACCGGCTGGGCGATGGACGTCGCCCCCGAACTCATCGTGGCCGGCATCCGCACCTTCGAGCCGCGCCTGCCCGCCCACGCCATGATGACGCGCTGACCCCGCACCGTCCGCACGCCCCACCCCAACGCCCCGAGGAGACCCCTTCATGGAAATCGTCCGTCTGCGTGCCCTGCGCGGCCCCAACCTCTGGAGCCGCAAGACCGCCATGCACGCCACCGTGCAATGCCTGCCCGAAGAAACCCAGGTGCAACGCCTGCCGGGCTTTCTGACCCGCCTGCGCAGCCTGTTCCCCGCCATCGGCGTGCTCAGCACCGAAGACGGCCAGCCCGCCAGCCTCGCGCATGTGCTGCAATTCGCCGCCCTCACGCTGCAAACCGAAGCGGGCAGTGCCGTGAACTTCGCCCGCACGCTGGCCACCCGCGAAGCCGGGCTGTACCAGGTCATCGTCGAATACACCGAAGAAGCCGTGGGGCGCGAAGCCATGCAGGCGGCCGAGCAGCTCATCCTCGCCGCGCTGCACCCTGCCGATGCCCCGGCCTTCGACAGTGCCGCCGTGATCGCTCGCCTGCGTGCGCGCGACGAACGCGAACGCCTCGGCCCCAGCACCGGCTCCATCGTGCAGGCCGCCGTGGCGCGCGGCATCCCCTACCGCCGCCTCACGCGCGGCTCGCTGGTGCAGTTTGGCTGGGGGTCGCGCCAGCGGCGCATCCAGGCTGCCGAGATCGATGCCACCAGCACCGTGGCCGAATCCATTGCGCAAGACAAGGAACTTTCCAAGAAACTGCTGCTGGCCGCTGGTGTCCCCGTGCCGCTGGGCCGACCCGTGCATTCGGTCGATGATGCCTGGCAAGCCGCACTGGAAATCGGCCTGCCCGTCGTCACCAAGCCCCAGGACGGCAACCAGGGCAAGGGCGTGACCGTGAACATCCAGACCCGCGAAGCCCTCGAACACGCCTACCGCAGCGCGGCCGAATACGGCAGCACCGTGCTGCTGGAGAAATACCTGCCCGGCCAGGACTATCGCCTGCTGGTGGTCGGCCACCGGCTGGCCGCCGCCGCCCGGCGCGAACCGCCCCAGGTCATCGGCGATGGCCAGCACAGCGTGCGCGAACTCGTCGAGCAGGTCAATCAAGACCCGCGCCGCAGTGACGGCCATGCCACCTCGCTCACCCGCATCCGCCTCGACGACATCGCGCTGGCACAAATGGCCTTGCAGGGCCTGACACCCGATGCCATCCCCGCCGACCAGCAAAAAGTCGTGCTGCGCCACAACGCCAACCTCAGCACCGGCGGCTCGGCCACCGATGTCACCGACGAAGTACACCCCGCCGTGGCCGCCAGTGCCGTGGCCGCCGCGCAAATGGTCGGGCTGGACATCTGTGGCGTGGACGTGGTCTGCGACAGCGTGCAACGCCCGCTGGAAGAACAAAGCGGCGGCGTGGTCGAAGTCAATGCCGCACCCGGTCTGCGCATGCACCTCTCGCCCTCCTACGGCCAGCCGCGCCCGATTGGCAAATACGTCATCGACACCCTGTACGACAAGGGGCAGGATGGGCGCATCCCCGTCGTCGCCGTCACCGGCACCAACGGCAAGACCACCACCTCGCGGCTGATCGCCCACCTGCTCACGGCCCACGGCCTGCGCACCGGCATGACCAACACCGACGGCATCTACATCAACGGTCGCCAGATCGACAGCGGCGATTGCAGCGGCCCCAAGAGTGCCCGCAGCGTGCTGTTCCACCCCGAAGTCGATGCCGCCGTATTCGAGGCGGCGCGCGGCGGCATCCTGCGCGAAGGGCTGGGCTTCGACCTGTGCCAGGTGGCCGTCGTCACCAACATCGGTGAGGGCGACCATCTGGGGCTGAACCACATCCACACCGTGGAAGAACTGGCCCAGGTCAAGGGCGTGATCGTGCGCAACGTCGCCCCCAAGGGCTATGCCGTGCTCAACGCCGCCGACCCGCTGGTGGCCAGCATGGCCAATACCACGCTGGGGCGCGTCATCTACTTCGCGCACGACAAGAACCACCCCGTCATGGCCGCGCACCGCTCACGCGGCCTGCGCAGCGTCTATGTGGAAGGCGATGCCATCGTCGCCAGCGAAGGCTCATGGCGCGAGACCATCCCACTGCGCAGCATCCCCATCACCCAGCAGGGGCGCATCGGCTTCCAGGTCGAGAACGTCATGGCCGCCGTGGCCGCTGCCTGGGGGCTGGGACTGCCATCCGAAACCATCCGCCGGGGGCTGGCCAGCTTCGTCAATGATGCCGACAACGCCCCCGCCCGCTTCAACAGCTTCAGCATCCATGGGGCCACCGTCATTGCCGACTATGGCCACAACCCCGATGCCATGCGCGCACTCGTGCAGGTGGTCGAAGCCACCCCGGCCCAGCGGCGGCTGCTCGTCATCAGCGCGGCAGGCGACCGGCGCGACGAAGACATCCGGGGCCAGACCCATATTCTGCGCACCGCCTTCGACGAAGCCATCCTCTACGAAGATGCCTGCCAGCGCGGCCGTGCCGACGGCGAAACCATTGCACTGCTGCGCGAAGGCCTGGAGGCCGAAGACCCGCAACGCCCCAGCCGCGTGCAGCGCATCGACAGCGTGTTTGGCGAACTCGCCGCCATCGATCTGGCCATCTCGCGCCTGCAAGCCGGGGACTTCTGCCTCGTGCTGGTCGATCAGGTGGAACTCGCACTGGCGCACCTGGCCCGGCTGGCGCAACAAGGGCAATAAACCACCAGCGGAGCATCCCGGTCATGCTTGGCGATATGCTTCCCACCGTCTGTGCCTTCTGCCATCGCTGGCCGGTATGGAGCACGACCGGGCGCGTCTGCACCGATTGCCTGGGGCGTTTTCTGCACCCCGAACCCGCCTGCCCGCACTGCGCCCTGCCTGTGTCGGAGGGCACCAGCGTCTGCGGGGCCTGCCTGCTCCAGCCACCGCCCCTGCACCACTGCGTGGCCGCCGTGCCCTACGCCTACCCCTGGAACCAGGCCATTGCGGCATTCAAATTCCACGGCGATACCGGCTGGGCAACTGCGCTGGCACGCATCATGTGGCGGCATCCCGCCACCCCTGCCCTGCTCCAGCAGGCCCAGGTGCTGCTGCCCGTGCCCCTGTCGGCCTCGCGCTGGCGCGAGCGCGGCTACAACCAGAGCCTGCTGCTTGCACGGCCACTGCGGCACCAGCTCATGCGGCACACCCCATCCTGCACGCCCCTGCTGCTCACGCACGGCATCGACCGCCTGGACACCCCGCGACACCAGACCGGCATGCGCCGCAGCCAACGCCTGCGCCACTGGGATGGCGCATTCACCCTCACCGCCGCAGCCATGCAGCACATCCACGGCCAGCATGTGTTGCTGATTGACGACGTCATGACCACCGGAGCCACACTGCACGCACTGGCACAGACCTGCCTGCACGCCGGAGCCAGCCGGGTGTGCGCACTGGTATTCGCCCGCACCCCAGCCACATAGGTACGCGCCAGACATGAAGTTTCCTGCGGTTGCATTCGTAACATCCTTTGCAACCACCGGCCCGTTTTGCCTGCCCGCTTGCCCTTGCACACACGGTTGGCATCGGTGCGAATGCTGGTTTCCCTGCCTGCTTGTGTCCATAATGGAGGTGCAGTCTGGTGGTGGTCACGGCATTGGAATGCCGTTCATTTTCTGCCAGCTCACCTTGCATTCACTGAAAGGAAAGCAGCCATGTCCAAAACGAAAAATGCGTCGTCCCTGCCCAAGGGCGTACCTTCCATCAACATCGGCATCGATGCCGAAGACCGGCAGGCCATTGCCGACGGACTCTCGCGCCTGCTGGCCGACACCTACACCCTGTACCTGACCACACACAACTTCCACTGGAACGTGACCGGGCCGATGTTCAACACCCTGCACACCATGTTCATGACCCAGTACACCGAACTGTGGAATGCCGTCGATCCGGTGGCCGAACGCATCCGCTCGCTGGGTCATATTGCCCCTGGCTCCTACGCCGACTACGGCCGCCTGACCTCGCTGGAAGATGCTCCCCTGACCCCGCCCGCCGCGCTGGAGATGGTGCGCATTCTGGTCAAGGGCCACGAAGCCGTGGCCCGTACCGCCCGCGAACTGTTCCCGATTGCCGACAAGGCCAGCGACGAACCCACCGCCGACCTGCTCACCCAGCGACTGACCGTCCACGAGCAGACCGCCTGGATGTTGCGTTCGCTGCTGGAAGAGCAATAAACCAACACAGGCTCCCCGCTGCCAAAGTGGAGCCTGTGCCTGATGCTGCAAAGGGAGCGACGTGAATCTCTGGCATTCCTGGCGTTATGTGCGCCGCCTGACGGGACGCACCCGCACCGCCAGCAACAACCGCACGCTCAGTCTGGTGCTGGCGTTCGTCGCTGGTGCGGCCAACGCCGGCGGTTTTCTGGCCGTCCAGCAATACACCTCCCACATGACCGGCATCGTCTCGGCCATGGCCGATGCCGTCGCACTGGGCACCTGGGATGTCATCCTCACCGGCATTGGTGGCCTGATGTCCTTCATCGGCGGCTCTGCCTGTACCGCCATCATGGTCAGCTACGCGCGGCGGCACCGCCTGGAAAGCGAATACGCCATGCCCCTGCTGCTGGAGGCCATGCTGCTGCTGGGCTTTGGCATGCTGGGCGCGCGCCTGCACGGTGTGCAGGGCTTTCTGTTCGTTCCCGTCACCGTGGCCTTGCTGTGCTTCATCATGGGCCTGCAAAATGCCGTGGTCAGCCAGTACAGCGGGGCACAAATCCGCACCACCCACATCACCGGACTGGTCACCGACCTGGGCATCGAACTCGGACGGCTGTTCTACTGGAACCGCAGCCACGGCCGCCAATACCCGCTGTACATCCAGGCCGACCGCGACCACCTGTGGATTTTGAGCCTGATGCTGCTGAGCTTCTTCGTTGGCGGCGTGACTGGCGCACTGGGATTCAAGCACCTGGGCTATGTGTCCACCGTCTGGCTGGCCCTGATTCTGGTGGTACTGGCCGTCGCCCCCGTCATCCGCGACATGCGCATGGCCCTGCGCCACTGGCGACACTGGCGCGACTGGAACCAGAACCAGTGAGCCAACCTGCTCAACCCGGTGTCTGCGCCGCCTTGCAGGCCACCTGAATCAGCTCCCGCTGGGCCAGCGACGTGCCATAGCGCATGGCACTGAGGCAGCCGCCCCAGACGCAGCCGGTATCCATTGCCAGCACATGGTGGTCATCGTACAGCCCCAGCGTGGACCAGTGGCCGAAGGTGATGCAGGTGTCGGCACTGGCACGGCCCGGCACGGCAAACCACGGCAGCAACCCTTGCGGGGCCTGTGCCAGCGATTCGGCACAGTCGAAATCCATGCGCCCTTCGGGCGTGCAAAAGCGCAGGCGCGTCATGGCATTGACGATGACGCGCACCCGCTCATGCCCCTGCAAGCCATCGTCCCAGGCATCGGGCTGGTTGCCATACATGCGGTGCATGAAGTCCGTGTAATCGGCACTGCGCAGCACCGCCTCGGCCTCCTGCGCCAGCTCCAGTGCCTGCGCCACCGTCCACTGCGGCAACAGCCCGGCATGCACCATCAGCAGCGGATCGTCGCCAATCTGAATCCGCCGCATCAGCGGCTGGCGGCGCAGCCAGTCGATCAGCACCGCCTTGCGCGGCGACTCCATGATGGCCTCCAGCGTATCGCGCTTGCCCGCCTTGCGCGCCCCACAGGCATGGGCGATCAGGTGCAGATCATGGTTGCCCAGAATGGCAAACATGCTGCCCTCGTCACGGATGCAGCGTTCGAGCACCTTGCGGGACTTGGGGCCGCGATTGACCAGATCGCCCAGCAGATACACGCAGTCGCGGCTGGGTGAATAGCCGATTTCCGCCAGCAAACGCTCCAACGCGCCGTTGCAACCCTGAACGTCCCCGATGCAATAGATGGCCATGCTTGTAGTGCTCTCTTTTCTGATTTTCAGGTGTGGCAAACACCACTTGCCGAATTATCACGCCAATTCCCGGCCTTTCTCCATCGAGCTTCGGCACAGGCCTGGGGAAGGTCTGCAAAACCCGTTGCGGCAAAATGGCCTTGAAATATGCCGCACGCATACAATGTCAGGTTTGCAAGTGTGTGGGTCATGCGCCTGCCGCGTTGCCCCTGTGCATCCGCCACCCTCACTTTTCCAGGAGTTTCACCTTGTTTATTTCCAATGCCTACGCCCAGGCGCAAACCGCCGCTGCCGGCAGTGCCTCCATGCTCACCAGCCTGCTGCCACTGATTCTGATGTTCGGGGTGCTGTATTTCATCATGATCCGTCCCCAGATGAAACGCCAGAAGGAACACCGCGCCATGCTCGAAGCCCTGGCCAAGGGCGACGAGGTCGTCACCGCCGGGGGCATCGTCGGCAAGGTCGCGGCCCTGTCGGAACAATGGGTACATGTAGAAGTGGCCAGCGGCGTGGTCGTGATGCTGCAACGCTCTGCCGTGGGTCAGGTGCTGCCCAAGGGAACCCTGACGGCCCCCGGACAGTGAGCCTGACGCTGCGCACGCGCCGCCAACCCCTGTCTCCACCAACCGGGCCAGACCTTCTGCCACAGCGGCATCTGGCCCACATCGAAGCACGACAATGAACCGATACCCGGTATGGAAGTACGCAATCATGTTGATTGCGTTGCTGGTGGGCATTCTCTACACCCTGCCCAATATCTTTGGCTCCGACTACGCAGTGCAGGTGGCATCGCTGCGCCAGGACAGCCCCATCAACCCGGCCCTGCAAGCGCGGGTGCAGAACATTCTGCAAGCGCAAGGCATTTCCGCCAAGAGCGTGGAGCAGGAAGACGGCTCGCTGCGGGTGCGGTTGCTGGCACAGGACGACCAGACCGCTGCGCGCGATGCCATCGCCGCCGAGCTGGCTCCCGACGAAAATCACCCCTCCTATTCCGTCGCCCTGAACCTGCTCACGCGCACCCCCGACTGGCTGCAAGCCATCAATGGCCGCCCCATGTACCTGGGGCTGGACCTGCGTGGTGGCGTGCATTTCACCTTGCAGGTGGACATGGAAGGGGCCATGACGCAACGCGCCGAAGCCCTGCTCAATGGCCTGCGCACGCAATTGCGCGAGAAGGACGTGCGCCCCGCCAGCATCCGCCGTGAAGGCCAGGTCATCGAGATTGCCCTGCGCAACGAGGCCGATACCACCACGGTGCGCAACCTGATCTCCGACCAGTTTGCCGACCTGACGCTCGACTCCAACGCGCAGAGCGCGGATCGGCTGCGCCTGCGCTTCTCCCCCGAAGCCACCCAGCGCATTCAGGAGCAGGCCCTCAAGCAGAACATCGGCACACTGCACAACCGCATCAATGAACTGGGCGTGGCCGAGCCGGTCATCCAGCAGCAGGGTGCAAACCGCATCATCGTGCAACTGCCCGGCGTGCAGGACGTGGCCCAGGCCAAGCGCATGATCGGCCGCACCGCCACGCTGCAAATCCGCATGGTCGATGAAAGCACCGAAGGCCGTTCCGCCGAAACCGGCAGCGGCCCCGTGCCCTTCGGTTCCGAGAGTTTCGAGGATGCCGATGGGCGGCGCGTGATCGTGCAACGCCAGGTCGTGCTGACCGGCGAGAACCTGCTCGATGCCCAGCCCGGCTTCGAGCAGCAGCGCAACATCCCAGTGGTGAACCTGGAGTTCGATGCCCCCGGTGCGCGCATCTTCCGCGACATCACACGTGCCAATGTCGGCAAGCGCATGGCCATCATCCTGTTCGAGCGCGGCCAGGGCACGGTGGTGACGGCCCCGAACATCAACGAGGAAATCCCCGGCGGCCGGGTGCAGATCTCCGGCTCCATGACCCCGGCGGAAGCCACCGAAGTGGCCGTGCTGCTGCGCTCGGGCGCGCTGGCCGCACCGATGGAAGTCATCGAGGAATACACCATCGGCCCCAGCCTGGGGCAGGAAAACATCGACCGGGGCATGAATAGCGTGATCTGGGGCACTGCCATCATCATGATTTTCATGTGTATCTATTACCGCGTCTTCGGGGTGATTTCCTCGCTGGCCCTGATGGTGAACGTGCTGCTGCTGATGGCCGTGCTCTCCATGCTGCAAGCCACGCTGACCCTGCCGGGCATTGCCGCGATGGCACTGGCCTTCGGGGTGGCCATCGACTCCAACGTGCTCATCAACGAACGCATCCGCGAGGAACTGCGTGCAGGAGCCAGCCCACAGGCAGCCATCCATGCCGGGTATGAACGTGCCTGGGCCACCATTCTGGACTCCAACGTGACCACGCTGATTGCCGGCTTCGCGCTGCTGGCCTTCGGCAGCGGCCCGGTGCGTGGCTTTGCCGTGGTGCACTGCATTGGCGTACTCACCAGCATGTTCTCGGCGGTGTTCTTTGCACGCGGCCTGACCAACTTCTGGTATGGCGGGCGCAAACGCCTCAAGAGCATCTCCATCGGTCAGGTGTGGAAGCCCGATGCAGCCTCCACCAACGAACCCCAAGCCTGAAGGAAAACGCAACATGGAATTCTTCCGCATCAAAAAGGACATTCCTTTCATGAAGCACGCGTTGATCTTCAACGTCGTGTCCATCATCTTCTTCGTACTGGCGGTGTTCTTCCTGTTCACGCGCGGCCTGAACCTGTCGGTGGAATTCACCGGCGGCACGGTCATGCAGGTGCAGTACACCCAGCCCGCGCAACTGGAGCAGGTGCGCGGCACGGTAGCCGCGCTGGGCTACTCGGACATTCAGGTGCAGAACCTGGGAACCACCCGTGACGTGCTCATCCGCCTGCCCGTGCAGGAAGGCGTGACCTCCGACCAGCAAAGCCACCAGGTGCTCGAAGCCCTGCGCGCACACGATGCCGACGTGCAACTGCTGCGCAACGAATTCGTCGGCCCACAGGTGGGCGATGAACTCATGACCAACGGCCTGCTGGCCCTCGCCTTCGTGGCCATTGGCATCACCATCTACCTGGCCCTGCGCTTCGAGTGGAAGTTCGGGCTGGCCGCCATCATTGCCAACCTGCACGACGTGGTCATCATCCTGGGCTTCTTCGCCTTCTTCCAGTGGGAATTCTCGCTGGCGGTGCTCGCCGGGGTGCTGGCAGTGCTGGGCTACTCGGTGAACGAAGCCGTGGTGATCTTCGACCGCGTGCGCGAAATGTTCCGCAAGAACCGCAAGATGACCACGCCCCAGGTGCTGGATCACGCCATCACCAGCACCATGAGCCGCACCGTCATCACCCACGCCTCCACCGAAGCGATGGTGCTGTGCATGTTCTTCTTCGGCGGAGCCAGCCTGCATTACTTCTCGCTGGCCCTGACCATCGGCATCGTCTTTGGCGTGTACTCCTCCATCTTCGTCGGCTGTGGACTCGTGCAGTGGATGGGCGTGAGCCGTGAAGACCTGGTCAAGAGCACCAAAGCCCGGCACGACCCCAATGACCCCAACGCCGGAGCGGTGGTTTGACATCTTTCCCCGTCTAAAAACGGGGAACTCCTCCAGCGAGACGGCAATGCCCTGCCGCGAGAATGTTGCGTGCTGCGTTCACGTCGCGGTCATGTACCGCCCCGCATTCGCTGCACGTCCATTCCCTCATTCCAAGACCTGCGATACCTTTCGGACTGCTGATGGGAATGGCCCCACAGCACGAACAGGTCTGGGTTGAATACGCTTCGTTCACTTCCTCAAAAACCACTCCGGCCTGATGGCACTTGTATTCCAAAGCGATTTTCAATGATGACCAGCCCGCATCCAGCGTGGATTTGGCCATCCCGGTTTTGACCAGCTTCGCGCTGGCCACGTCGCCCACGAAGATGGCGGCGTTGTTCTTCACAAGGTTCGTTGTGAATTTGTGGATTTCGTCTTTTCGGCGGTTGGCTATTTTTGCGTGAATGGCCCTGACGCGCTGCTTTTTGCGTGCACGCTGCGCCACAGCAAGCTGCGGCTCCAGTTCCCGATACCAGCGGCCATGCAGCTTCTGGCCCGTGCTGGTGGTGGCGCAGTCTTTCAGGCCAAGGTCGATTCCTACGGATGCCGTGGCTTCTGTGGGTTTGGTTTCAATCTCCACGGCCACGTTGAAATACCAGCGACCGCGTGCATCCTCGTTGAAGCTGGCGGTCTTGAATTTGTACTGGCCCAGGCCATAGGAATCCCACATGCCGAAATAATGGCCGTTGTGATAGACCCGCCCGTTCTTCCAAGAAGCCGCGCCGGTGTTGATGGGTATCCAGCCCAGGCTGCGCTGGCTGCAAGTGGATTTGCGCCAGTTCAGGCGGGCGCGTTTGCATTGACGGCGGCGCGTGACATATTCCTGCGCCACACATTGCAGCGTCTGGCTGTGCAAGCCCAGCTCCTTGGCTGCTCCTTTGGTGTACGGGTGAATATCGTAGGCCGACAGCCATTGGCCACGCTCCCGAATCGAGCGGCTGGAAAGCGCATTGACAAAGTTCCAGACGAAATTGACCTGCCGCGCCATCTGCAACAGCAGCGACGCGTGCCTGTCTTTCACGCGGAGTTTCAGGGTTTTGACGGCTGTCGGCATAATACCAAAAATCAACAATAACCCTTACTGATTATGCACAACCCCCTATTTTATGATAGGCATAGGTCTTTCACAAAGGCTGATAAAATTTTCCACCCAACCATTAATATCATACTTCATCAATATATTATCACCAACATCTAAACATGGATCATCCACAAAGCTTTTCAAAGAATTTGAATCAAGATCATCCACATTGAACACAAATAAATTCCTACTTTCGTGAAAATATTCTTCATTAATTATTCCGGGCCTATTTGTTATTAATTTTTTACCCAAAAACAATGCTTCCACGCTGCGCAAGGTAGCTCCGGATTGTGTTTTCTGCAAAACTTCCAGCAGACACTTAGACGACCTTGCAATCTTTATATTCTCAGCATAAGACAAATGAGCATTTTTTAAAAAATATTTTTCAGCACTCGAATATTTTTTTCCTTTATCAGGAAGCACATGAAAATAACACCGCATACTCAAATCATCAGCAATCTCTTTAAACCTCATCAGCCAAGCAATTCTATTTTTATCATAACCAACAAAATAAAAGTCATAAATCCCCTCACAACTCTCATTATCAACATATCTATATGGCTGAGAAACAAAATTTAAACCAAATTTTTCAGCATCGCAATTATCAAATGTGTAGATTTGATCCGATATATCCATCAACCCATTCAAACGTCGAGCAGCTTTTATTTTCTCCCCATGATGCTCAATAACAGGATTCCACAAAAAAGAACCAACCCTCCTGGATTCAAGGTATTTCTTCAAAATCAATAAATCTTTTACATTTCCGATAGAAAACAACAAAACATCATCATCAGGCTTTATTTTCTCAAGCGAACACACCAATTCATCCGAGTAAAATATATTCATCTTGACAGGAACTCCGCATTCTACAAATCTTTTTATTTTTTGCACCACTCCTTTTGTTTTACTTGGATGATTTATTAACTTTACATCATCTCTATTCAATGACGAAAATATAAATTCGGATATCTCAGTTTTAAAATCTGAAATTATGTACAGCAAAATACAACCCCTAAGATTCACTAGAAAATTACAACACCATCTAAGAATTTACCAGTCACGAATACATTCGCACAAGATATTTTTAGAATAAACAACAGCTTACCTAAAATTTTATATTTTACATTGCTATAATGAGGATATTCCATGACTGTTTCACCAGTATAACATCATTGATATTAGAATACCAAGATTGTGGCTGGATACACCCAAGCCATTGGGCCATCACACAAACAGACTGCATTGCTTCCCTGACATATCCCCCTCCCGGCACGCCAGCCGGGTTTTTTCCATCGACCAGCAGCCAGATGACACTGACGGAACTGAAATACATCGTCGCCGTCGCGCGAGAAAAGCACTTCGGACGCGCGGCAGAAGCCTGTTTTGTCTCGCAACCCACCCTGTCCGTGGCCATCCGCAAGCTGGAGGACGAGCTGGAAACCAAGATTTTCGAGCGCAGTTCCGGCGAAGTCAGCATCACCCCGCTGGGGCAGGAAATCGTCAATCAGGCGCAGAACGTGCTCGATCAGGCCAGCCTCATCAAGGACATTGCCCGGCGAGGCAAAGACCCGCTCAACGGCCCGCTGCGCCTGGGTGTCATCCACACCATCGGCCCCTACCTGCTGCCTCAACTGGTGCGCAACGTCATCGAAACCATCCCGCAGATGCCGCTGATCCTGCACGAGAATTTCACCACCCGGCTGCTGGAGATGCTGCGCATGGGCGAGCTGGACTGCGCCATCCTCGCCGAACCCTTCCCCGATGCCAACCTGGCCATTGCCCCGCTGTACGAGGAACCCTTTCTCGCCGCCGTGCCCAGCAACAGCCCGCTGGCACAACGCCAGTCCCTCTCCACCCAGGAACTCAAGAACGAAAACATGCTGCTGCTGGGAGCCGGCCACTGCTTCCGCGACCAGGTGCTGGAAGTCTGCCCGGAATTCGCCCACCCACCCGGCGGACATGTGCCTGACGGCTTCCAGCGTTCATTTGAAGGCTCCTCGCTGGAGACCATCAAGCACATGGTCGCCGCCGGCATGGGTGTGACGCTGGTGCCACTGATGGCCGTGCCCCAGGACATGCAGCCCGGCCAGCCCGATGCAGCCCGCCTCGCGCACGAACACATCCGCTACCTCGCCTTGCAGGAAGACGACCGCCTGGCGGCCACCCCTTCACGGCGCGTGGTACTGGCCTGGCGGCGCAGCTTCACGCGCTACGAGGCCATTGCCGCCCTGCGCAACGCCGTGTACGCCTGCCATCTGCACGGCGTGAAGCGGCTCTCCTGAAACGCCTAAGAACCTGTTTTCTCCGCCCCGCAATGCTCGCAGTACGGCAGCATGGCATGGCGGCTCTTGTGGCAGACCGGGCACGGCTCGAACAGCGTGGTGCCACAGGCCGGGCAGGAATGCCCCTCGCCCTCCTGCGCATGGTGCATGCCGTCGCATGGCACGGCCACCTTGTGTACCGTGCGGCGGCTCCAGAACAGAAAACGGCGAGGGCCGGTGCGAATCGGGTATTCACACACCGGGCAGAGAAACCGCTCGTAGGCTTCCCGGTACTGGTTCAGCAAGGTGCGTGCCTGCGGAAACGCCACGGCACGGATGAAGTACACCAGCAGGCGCGCCACCGCCAGCAACAACCCGCCAATCAGCAAATATTTGAAATAACGGCTGGGGAAATACTCGTGCGCCACCATCGCCACCTTCAGCAGCGTGGCCCCACCCCATGCCAGCAGCAGCGGAAAGTACAGGCTGCCGCGCTGGCGCACCAGCAACACTGCGGCCACCGCCAGCACCGGCAGCAGAATCCCCAACTGCCACAGGGCCAGCCGGAAGCGGTGCGTCTGCATCAAGGCCGCATACTCAGCCTGGGCCGGTTCGCGCTGCCGCTGCAAAGTCTGCTCCAGTCGCGCCTGCTCCTGTTGCAGGCCCTGCTGCCGCTCCAGCAAATCCGCCAGCTCCTGGCTCAGGTTCTGGTAGCTTTTCTGCTGCTCCAGAAACAGGTTCAGGCTGTTGCGGATATTGTCCTGCCCGGCCTCGGCCACGCCCTGGTCTTTCTCCAGACTCAACCGCTGCAATTCCAGCAACTGGTTCATCGTCTGTTGCAGACTGGCTGCACTGTCGCGCACGATGCGCTGCTTCTCGCTCTGGTGCCGAATCTGCGCCTGCAACTCCGCCAGCTCACCGCCCAGTGCATCCTGCCGCGCCAGCAGCCCCGCATCCAGATGCCGCGCCTCCACCGCTTCGTAATCGGGGCCATCGATGGCACGGATATCGTCCACCACAAACCCCAGCACCCAGTACACCAGCACCGCCAGCACCACGGTGAACAGACGAATGGCCAGCCGGTGCAGCCATTTTCCCTGGGGGCGAGTGGGTGTCTTGGAAGTGTTCATGGCCTGTGTACAAAGAAAAGGAAAATCCGGAAACTGCCGCGCGGGGGTGAATCTAAATGATGACACGCCTCAGCGATTATGTCCCGCTCTGCACCGAAGGCAACAGCACCTGGGAGCCGAACTTGGCGCGTTTGGTGGCAAAGAATGCCCGCACATTGCGCACACAGGCATCCTGCGTGAACAGCACCTGGGCGATGCGCTGGTAGTGCGCCATATCCTGCGCCAGCAACACCAGCACGAAATCCGGGCCAGGGCTGACCCGCCAGCACTGCTGCACCTCCGGCATGGCCACAGCGCGCGTCTCGAATGCATCCAGCACCTCCTGCACCTGCTGACTCAAGGACACCTCGGCCAGCACCGACAAAGCCTCGGCCTGCCCGCTGCATGCCGACAGCGCAGACGGGCTCAGAATCGCCACCTGTTTCTCAATCACCCCGGCTTCCCGCAACCGCTGGGTGCGCCGCAGACAGGTGGCGGGCGAAATACCCAGTTGTGCTGCCAGTTGCTGGTTGCTCAGACTGGCATCGTGCTGCAACACCGCCAGCAAGCCCCTGTCTGTTTCGTCAAAATATTTTATTTTTGTCATTTTTATGAAATTTAATTTCAAGCATCAATAGATATGAAATATTATTTCTTAATTGATCTTTATTTGCATACTAATTTTTTACCGAATGCGTAGCATACGGCACAGTTTTTTTGCAAAGGATGATTCGACATGTGTGGCATTGTGGCAGGCGTAGGGCAAAACGATGTGGTTCCCGTACTGATTCAAGGGCTGCAACGGCTGGAATACCGGGGCTATGACTCCTGTGGCCTCGCAGTGCATACCGGCAGCCTCGTGCCCGGTGCACACACCGGCCTGCACCGCACCCGCAGCACCGCACGGGTGGCACAACTGCAAGCCCAGGCCCAGGCCGAAGAACTGCGCGAATCCATCGGCATTGCCCACACCCGATGGGCCACCCACGGTGAACCTTCGGTGGTGAACGCCCACCCCCATTTCAGCTTTGGCCCTGGCCCACACAGTGCCGACAGCCCCGAGCAGACCGCCCGCATCGCACTGGTACACAACGGCATCATCGAAAACTACGAAACCCTGCGCCAGCAACTGGAAGCCAAGGGCTATGTATTCGCCAGTGCCACCGACACCGAAGTGGTCGCCCACCTGATCGACAGCCTCTACGAAGGCGACCTGTTCCAGGCCCTGCGCGAGGCCACAACGCAACTGCGCGGAGCCTACGCGCTGGCCGTCATCCACCGCGACGAACCCCACCGGCTGGTGGGCGCGCGTGCCGGATCGCCTCTGGTGCTGGGCATCGATGCCGCCGGACAGCGCAACTTCCTCGCCAGCGATGCCATGGCACTGGCCGGTGTCACCGACCAGATCATCTACCTCGAAGAAGGCGACCTCGTGGACTTGCAGACCGGCAAATACTGGCTCAGCGACAGCCAGGGACAGCCGCTGGAAGCCGCGCAACGCCCGGTGCAGGCCGTCAAGGCCTTCGCCGCAGCCGCCGAACTGGAGCCTTACCAGCACTACATGCAGAAGGAAATCTTCGAGCAGCCCCGCGCCCTCTCGGACACCCTCACCGACGTACTGGAGATCAGCCCCGAACTGTTCGGCGACGGAGCCTACTCCACGTTCAAGGCCATCGACTCCCTGCTGATTCTGGCCTGCGGCACCAGCTACTACAGCGCGCTGGTGGCCAAATACTGGATCGAATCCCTGGCCAAAATCCCGGTTCAGGTGGAAATTGCCAGCGAATACCGCTATCGCGACTCCGTGCCCAACCCGCGCGCTCTGGTCATCACCGTCAGCCAGTCCGGCGAAACCGCCGACACCCTCGCCGCCCTGCGCCATGCCAAGTCGCTGGGGCACCAGCACACCCTCAGCATCTGCAACGTCGCCACCAGCACCCTGGTGCGTGAATGCCGCCACAGCTACATCACCCGCGCCGGGGTGGAAATCGGCGTCGCCTCCACCAAGGCATTCACCACGCAACTGGCCGCCTTCTTCCTGCTGACCCTCGCACTGGCGCAAACCAAAGGCGTTCTGTCGGAAGCACAGATCAATGAACACCTGCAAGCCCTGCGCCACATTCCCAGTGCCGTGCAGGCCGTGCTGGCACTGGAGCCGCAAATCATCAGTTGGGCCGACGACTTCGCCCGCATGGACAACGCCCTGTTCCTGGGGCGCGGCATGCACTACCCAATTGCCCTCGAAGGCGCGCTCAAGCTCAAGGAAATCAGCTACATCCACGCCGAAGCCTACCCGGCTGGCGAACTCAAGCACGGCCCGCTGGCCCTCGTCACCAGCCAGATGCCCGTCGTCGTGGTCGCCCCGAACGACGCACTGCTGGAAAAACTCAAAAGCAATATGCAGGAAGTGCGCGCCCGTGGCGGCGTGCTCTACGTCCTGGCCGATGCCAACACCCACATCCACAGCGACAAGGGCCTGCACGCCATCCGCATGCCCGAACACAGCGGCCCGCTCAGCCCCATCCTGCACGTCATCCCGCTGCAACTGCTGGCCTACCACACGGCCCTGGGCAAAGGCACGGACGTGGACAAACCCCGCAACCTGGCCAAAAGCGTGACGGTGGAATAAACGTAAAGGGTGTGCACGGCCAATATCCAGGCAGCAAATAAAGTCTTTCTGGCCGTTTTCACACCCAAGCGGAAGTTGGTTGTGCTACTCCCAAAAACGTGACTTTTTGAGTTTTTACACAGCCTCGCTGCGAAACAGACATTCAATTACACCTGCTAAGGAAGGTCTGCAAAACCCGTTGCGCCGCCCGCATCCCGCCACTGGGCGCATCGCCGCGTTGGCTTTTGCGGTCAATAGCCCCGCTATTGACCGCAAAATCCGCCTTGCGCTGCATCCCACTGGCGGGCGCGGGCTTACCGCAAGAGTTTTGCAGACCTTCCCTAAATTTCCACACCTGTGCGGCCACTCCATCCGTTCACCTGCGCGAAATCACCCACTCCCCTCTCCGCTGTTGCACCCGCACCGGCAAGAGTTGCGGCAGGGCTTGCAGGAAAGTTTCGGGGTTGTGGGTGATGGCACTGCCGGTCACTGGAAGGGCGATCAGGCGTTGATCCCTGGCCAGGCGGATGGGGTGGCGGGTGTAGCGTTGCAGTTCTTCCACGACGGTTTGCAAGGGTGTCTGGCGGAAGATGAGCTGGCCTTTGCGCCAGTCGCCCACGGTGTCGGCATCGGTGGGGATGGCGGCATATTGGCTGCCGTCTTCCTGGATGCTGATGCCCTGGCCTGCCCTGAGGAGCACGGCCTGGCGGCGGGGGTCTGTGCGGTCGGGCTGTACCTGCACGATGCCTTCCTGCACCTTGACCTGCATGGCCGGCGGTGCAGCGCGGACGTTGAATGCTGTGCCGACAACCGTCACGCGGCTGGGGCCGGTATCGACGGTGAATGGACGTTGCGCATCGGGCATGACCTGAAAAAATGCTTCGCCACTGGAGAGCACCACCTCACGTCTGCGCGGGTAGTAGCGCACTTCGATTGCGCTGCCGGTGTTCACCACGATCTGGCTGCCATCGGGCAAGTCCAGTGTGTACGGTTGCGGTGCTGTATGGGCAATGGTTTGGCGATAGCCGGGCGTGGTGTCCCACCAGTACCAGCCTGCGGCGCCGCCCAGCACGGCCAGCACCAGCATGACGGGGGCCAGTCTGCCGAAGATGTGGGCCAGCCAACCGTGGGCCACTGGCGGTCTTTCATCCTGACGAGTGCCCCGCACACCGGCTGGTGGCGCAGTCCAGGCGAATTCGCTCGCACGCGCCGGAACCACGGCAGGTTCTGGCATGGATGTTCCTGCTGATGTGCCATCAGGCTGTGCCTGTGCAGCGGCATCGCTTGCCAATACGGGACGTGGCACCTTCGCCAAGCTCGCCCAGGTGCGTGCCACATGGGCGTAGATGGCCGTGTGGTGGGGGCTGGCCTTGAGCCACTGCTTCAACTGCGCTTCGTCGGTTTCGCTCCAGTCCGGCTCACGGCGGCGCAGAAAATAATCCGTGGCGATCTGGTTCAGCTCTGGTGGGCTGGGGTCATGGGTCATCGGATAGGGCCTTGTTGCGGGCCTTGCGTCTGGCTCTTGTGGTTTGCCTGCTGCGCTGCATCGGCAGGCTGCTTGGCATTGTGCCGCTGGTTTTGCTGCCCAATGGCCTGCTGCATGGCCTGGGCACTGGGGTAACGCACGCGCTGCTGGCAGTAATCCAGCGCGGCCTGCAACTGGCTGTACACCGTGCGGCGCGATACTCCCATGCGCTCGGCAATCTCGCTTTGCGAGAGTCCATCGATGCGATGCCACACCAGCACATCGCGCTGGCGTTCGGGCAGTTCGGCCATGGCCTGCTCCAGCAGCCGCTCGCGCTGGGTTTGCTCCAGCAAGGCAGCGGGGTCGGTGCTTTCCTGCTCGGCGGCCAGTGCTTCCAGCAAATCGATGTTGTCTTCCAAGGAAAGATGCTCCAGCTTCTGCTCGGGGAGTTTCCAGAAGTCCCGCGCCACGTTCACGGCACAGCGGTGCAGGTACGGTGCCTGTTCATCCTCAGGCACCTGCCGGGCGGCATTGGCATAGCGCGCGAAGGTCTTGTGCAAGGCATCTTCCGCATCGTGCGGGCTGGGCAACAGCCGCTGCAACACGCGCAGCAAGGGTGCACGCAGCCTGGTGTAGGCGTGGGCCAACTGGCCGGAGGAAGCAAGCTGGCGTTTTTCCACGGGGCATTCTTGCAGGAATTGGGCTGATGGGCGGCCACTGCCAGTCTCTGAACGCCATCGTTTACTCAAAAATTCAGGCGACTGGCTGCGATCAATCTTAGAACGCGTTCACGATATTAGAATAAGAACGATTCTACCTTCGATAATAGCTTGAAATTCTGATTATCGCCGCACTCCTGCCCAATCGCATCCGGCCCCGGCTGCCAACACCACAACGGCAGTTTTGTTGCAATAAATTACAAATAATTTTCATTCCCTGCTTCCCACTTGGCACATCTGGAGGGTTGATATAGATAGGGCCACACACACTGCACCGGCTTTGAACCCAAGGGGAATCGTGGGGCAGTGCACCGGGCCTGCGGTTGCCAGCCACGCATTTTTCTGCCCAGCCACCACCCGCCTTTTTTGTTTGAAGCATTCAATCTGGTGCCCATTCAGCACAGCCCGTCAAAGGAATCGTGGAATGAAAAATCGCAACCGCCTGGCTGCTCGCGCACAGGTACGCCCGCTGGTGAGCCTGTCGGTGCTGAGCGCGGCCGCCCTCGTCAGCCTGGCCCCTCAAACCTTGTGCGCCCAGCAACCCAGTACCGCAGCTTCTGCACAGCAGAGCATCACCTTCCATATTCCAGCCCAGCCGCTGGCCCACGCGCTCAATCGGTTTTCGCAGCAATCGCGCCATCAGGTGCTGTTTGACCAGCAAGTGGTGGCAGGTCATACGGCCCCGGCTGTCCAGGGCAGCTACCTCCCCCGCCAGGCATTGAATCTGCTGCTGGCAGGCACGGATTTGCAGGTCAATGACAGTGTGCCGGGCGCATTCACGGTGCTTCGCGCCAGTCGCAGCTCTTCTGCCACTGGAGCGTTGCCCGAAGTGGTGGTGGCCGCCTCCTCGGGATATGCACCGGGGGAATTGCCACCAGTCTATGCAGGAGGACAGGTCGCCAGCGGCAGCCGCATCGGGATGCTGGGCAACAAGGATTTCATGGAAACGCCGTTTGCGACTATCAGTTATACAGATACTTACGCACAGGACAGACAAGCGCGCGACTTGCCAAGTGTGGTGGCAGCAACCGATCCTGCTGTGTTCAGCAATGGTGCATCTGGAATGATCGGCGAGTCTTACTCCATTCGTGGTTTTGGTGCGAGTGCCACCGTAGCAGGGCTACATGGTGTCGAGCCTTATTACCGTACGACACCGGAAATGTATGAACGTGTCGAAGTGCTGAAAGGTCCATCAGCCTTGCTCAACGGCATGCCTCCGGGTGGTTCGGTAGGAGGCAGCATCAATCTGGTGCCCAAACGCGCAGGAGACACGCCCCTGACACAACTGACGGCAACCTATATGTCCGATGCACAGTTTGGCGGACACATTGATGTCGGTAGACGTTTCGGCGAAAACAAGGAGTTGGGCATCCGTGTCAATGGCGTGTATCGGGATGGCGAGGGGGCCGTGAACCATCAGGACAAGGAAACCAACCTGGCCTCGCTGGCAATGGATTGGCGTGGTAAGGGTGCGCGTTTCTCGGCAGACCTGTATACCAGCAAGGACCATGTGGATGGCCTCAACCGTGGCGTGAGTCTCGCATCGGGTCTGCCAGTGCTCCGCCCACCAAAGCCCGAAACCCTGTTGAACCCAACCTGGACGTTTACCAACACAGAAGACCGTGCTGCGGTGTTTCGTGGCGAAGTGGATATCACCAATCACCTGACAGCCTACGCAGCACTGGGGGGCAGCAAAGTGGATTTCGACGCACTGGCTGCATCAACCTACCAAGTTTTCAACGAGGCTGGGGACATCCGCAATAACGTTTCACATCAACGCTCAATCATCAGTCGCCGCACTGGCGAGCTTGGCTTGCGCGGAACATTTCAGACCGGAGCAATCGGCCATGAATGGGTAATGAACACCACGCACTTCAAAAGCACGACCAAATTTGGTTTTCTACGCAACATGTGGACAGAGCCATGGGTCACTAATATTTATGCGCCGGTTTGGGGGCCATCGGTGGATACAAGCTTCAGTCAGGAACCACTGAGCAAAACCGGTGCAGTACGCATGAGCAGCTATGGAGTGGCAGATACACTGTCGTTTGCCGAAGACAGAGTGCAATTGACGCTTGGCATTCGCCGCCAGCAGGTGGTAAGCGATAGCTTCGACGCTGCCAGCGGCGCACGCACCTCCCGCTACGATGCCCATGCCACCACACCTGCGGGGGCACTGCTGATCAAAATCAGCAACACGTTCTCCATGTACGGCAACTACGTTGAAGGCCTGAGCCAGGGGGCGACCGCTCCAGCCAGTGCAGCGAATGCCGGGCAGGTTTTCCCGCCCTATAAGACCAAGCAGAAGGAAATTGGCTTCAAATTCGACCACGGCGACTTCGCACACACGTTCAGCCTCTACGAGATTGAGCGTCCCAGTTCGTACACAGACCCCGTGACCAACGTCTATGCTTTTGGTGGCGAGCAACGCAACCGTGGCGTGGAATGGAATTTCTTTGGTATGCCCTACCAAGGTATTCGCCTGATGGGGGGTATTGGCTACCTGGAGCCCAAACTCACCCAAACCTCTGGTGGAGTCAATCAGGGCAAGTTGGCAACCGGTGCTCCCAAACTTCAGGCCAAGCTTGGGGCGGAATGGGATATTGCCGCCATCCAAGGTCTGACCCTGACTACCAATGCCTCATCGGCAACCAAGCAGTACATCAACGCAGACAACTCGCTGTGGGTACCAGGTCGCACCATTTACGACATCGGAGCACGTTACACAACCGCATTTGGCGATCACCCACTGACATTGCGAGCCACAGTTCAAAACGTTACCAACAAAGCATATTGGGCCAGTACGCTCTCCAGTGGACTGGGGGCTCCTCGCACCTTCTTGGTATCAGCAACCGTCGATTTTTAAAAGAACTCCATCGTATGCAGTACACGGTGCCGATAGCAAACCAATCCTTTATTTCTTTTCATCGTGTTTGTACGCAAGGCATGAATGGAGCTGAACATGCTGGTGTTTGCTGACCGCATTTCTTTGCGGTTACAAGCTTTCTTGAGCTGGTGTCTCCGCTGGAGCGGCCTGATCTCGCGCATCGTCGCTGCGTTGCTGGGTGGCTATGCGCTGGCCGCGCTGTTTTCCGTGGCGGTGCTGGCACTGCCCATCTCGCGGCCCGAAGCGGTGCTGTGGGGCATGCAACTGGCCTTCCTCGTCTATGCCGGTGCGGTGGTGTGGGTGTTTGCCGTGCGCTCGGCCACCCGTGCCTGGGTCGGTCTGGTGGTGGCCGCGCTGGTATTGCTGCCACTGGCCCTGTGGGTGTGGCATGGGGCCGGGGCATGAGCAGCACAGAGAGCCAGACGGTGCCGCCCAAGGCCATCCAATCCGCAAAACCCGGCAAGCCCGTCAAACCCAAGGGCATCCGCCAGACCATGTCCGACCTGCACATCTGGACGGGCCTGCTGGTGGGCTGGATTCTGTATGCCATGTTCCTCACTGGCACGGTCGCCTACTTCCGCGACGAGATGAGTGCCTGGATGCGCCCGGAACTGCCCGCTGCCGTGCAGCGCGAAGATGCGGCCATCGTCGCCCAGCGTCTGGTCGATGCCATGGCCCGCGAACATGCACCCGGCGCGCCGCAGTGGACGATCACCCTGCCCACGCCCCGCAACGCGACGGCATCGGCGTTCTGGCGCAATCCGCCCGGTGAAGGCCCCCGCTTTGGCAATGGCGTTTTCGATGCCACCAGCGGCCAGCGGCTGCAAGCGCGCGAGACGCGCGGGGGCGACTTTTTCTACGCCTTCCATTTCAATTTCCACTACATGCCGGTGTTGTGGGCGCGCTGGCTGGCGGGCTTCTGTGCCATGTTCATGCTGGTGGCCATCGTCAGCGGGGTGATTACGCACAAGAAGATTTTTGCGGATTTCTTCACGTTCCGCTGGGGCAAGGGCCAGCGCAGCTGGCTCGATGGCCATGCCGCGCTGTCGGTGCTGGGCCTGCCGTTCCACTTCATGATTACCTGGAGCGGGCTGGTCACGCTGATGCTGCTGTACCTGCCGTTTGCCAGCGATGTGGCCTTCCAGACCCCGCAGCAACGCCAGCAGCTCACCGCTGAAATGAGTGCCTTCGTGCCTGCCGGGCCGCCAAGCGGCCAGGCCGCAGAGCTGGCCCCGATTGCCCCGATGGTGCAGAAGGCCCGGCAGCACTGGCAGGGGCAGCAGGTGGGCCGCATCACCATCCACAACCCCGGCGATGCCAGTGCCAGAGTCACGCTGGTGCCGAGCGAGCAAGGCCGCGTGAGCACCAGCCCGCGCTACATCGTCTTCCATGGCACCACGGGCGACATCATGGAAACCAAGGATCGCGTGGGTGCAGCAGCCGAGACCCGGGGTGTGCTCTACGGCCTGCACCTGGGCCGCTTTGCGGACACGGTCACGCGCTGGATGTACTTTCTCGTCAGTCTGGCGGGCACGGCGATGGTGGGTTCCGGGCTGGTGCTGTGGACGGTCAAACGCCGCACCAAGCTGCCCGATCCGCTCAAACCCTACTTCGGCTTTGCACTGGTGGAGCGGCTCAATGTTGCCGCGATTGCGGGATTGAGCGCGGCCATGGCTGCGTTCTTCTGGTGCAACCGGCTGCTGCCGCTGCACACCGCCGAGCGTGCCCAGTGGGAGATTCACGGCTTCTTCATCGTCTGGGCCGGCACGCTGGCCTGGGCACTGGTGCGCCCGGCCAAGAAGGCTTGGGTGGAACTGCTGGCCCTGGCGACGGTGCTGCTGGCCCTGCTGCCGGTATTGAATGCCTTCAGCACCGACAGGCCGCTGTGGCGCAGTCTGTGGGGGGGCGACTGGGTATTCGCTGGCTTCGAGTTGAGCTTGCTGGCCTTTGCCGCCCTGCACGCGCATCTGGCATGGCGCACGCACCAGTACCAGCCCAAGGCCAAGCCGGTACGCAAAACGAAGCCCACAGCCAAGGCCATCGAGGCCGAGGGAGAGATGGCATGAGCATGCTGCACATTCCCTGGCTGGGCCACCTGCTGGTTTTCATGGGTTCGCTGGTGGGTTTTGCTGCGCTGGCACTGGCCATGGGCAGGCACCAGGAAGACCTGTGGGGGCGCGAACTCCAGCCGCGCACCTCGCGCTGCCTGCGGGCGGCGGGCTGGGCATCGCTGCTGGCCGCCCTGTGGCTGGCGGTGGCGGCACGCGGCTGGAGCCTGGGGCTGGTGGCCTACAGCGGCCACACCAGTGCGGCAGCGGCCATGGTGTTTGTCTTCCTGCTGCTGTTCAACCGCTGGCAGGAGCGTCGGCACATGGCGGTGCGCTGAGAGCCGCTGCCTGCCGATTCTGTTTTCTTTTTCTTCCTCACTTCACAAGGCCTTGACATCCTCCCCTACCCAAATAAAGGCAGGGGATTCCCGTTTCACAGAACCCAGCCGATGCCTCAAAGAGCCACAGGACTTACCGCTTCTCCACGGGCTGACACCGCCAGTCCGGCGGCCAGTACGTTGCGTGCAGCATTGATGTCCCGGTCGTGGTGTTCTCCACATTCCGGGCACGTCCACTGCCGCACATTCAATGGCATCTTTGGCATCGTGTATCCGCAGTCCGAACAGCGTTTGGACGATGGATACCACTGGTCGATGCCAATCAGTTCACGGCCATACCAATGGGCCTTGTACTCCAGTTGCCGCACGAAATCCGACCAGCCTGCATCGGCAATGGATTTCGAGAGATGGCGGTTTTTCTGCATGTTCGAGACAGACAGGCTTTCCACGGCGATCACTTGGTTTTCGTTTATCAGCCGGGTGGAAAGTTTGTGCAGGAAATCCTTGCGCGAGTCTGCGATCTTCGCGTGCAGCCTGGCAACCTTGAGCTTGGCTTTTCTCCTTCGATTCGATCCTTTGGTTTTCTTGGCAAGGCGGCTCTGGAGCTTGGCCAGCTTGGCTTCGTTCTTGCGGTATGTGTTGGGTGCAGCGACTTTCTCGCTGGTGGAAAGGATGGCAAAGTGAGTCAGGCCCAGATCAATGCCGACCTTGCCATCAGCCTCGGGCTTTGCGGCCACGGCATCGTCACACAGCAGGCTGACGAAGTAGCGGCCTGCCGTGTCTTTGGAAACCGTGACGGTGGTGACTTTGGCCGCTTTCGGAATCGGGCGCGACCAGCAAATATCCAGCGGATCATCCATCTTCGCCAGCTTCAAGGCCGAGCCGTCCCACTTGAATGCGCTGGTGGTGTATTCGGCAGACTGCTTTCCGTCCTTGCGCCTGAACTGCGGGTAGCGGGCACGCCTGGCAAAGAAGTTGCCAAAGGCGGTTTGCAGATGGCGCAAGGCCTGCTGCACCGGAACGCTGGAGACTTCGTTGAGCCATTCATATTCAGGCTGTTTTTTCAAAGCCGTGAGCGCGGCAGACGATTCGTGATAGCCGACTTTTTCCTGCCGCTGCATCCAGGCATCGGTGCGAAGGCGCAGCATGTAGTTATAGGCAAAACGCGCGCAGCCGAACGTGCGGACAAGCGTCGATGCTTGCTCGGGCGACGGGTAGAACCGGAATCGGTAGGCGCGTTTGATGTCCACGCTGGTATTGTTTCACTAAAAGATAGCTCCCATAGAAAGGAAGCGAGACAGGGGCACGCTTTGCGTGCCGCGCTATCCCTACCCGGCATGAAAGCCGGGGTTTCTCGCGCAATCGGATGAACATGAAACCATTCGCCCGTCATTCCCTCATTGCGGCTGCACTCGCAGCATTGCTGGCCGGTTGCGCTACCGACAGCACGACCTCTGCGGCACAGGCCCCTGCACAAAGCACGGCGGCGACACCGGCGGTAGCGCAAGCGCAGGTGGTGCGCCAGGCCATCGCACCCGGCCTGTATGAGATTGTGTATTCCGCCCGGCAGGATGCGGTGTTCGTCGCTTCGGCTGGTGGCCGTGGCGAAGGTGCGCCGCCCTCGCGCATTCTGCGCCTGCACCCGCAAACGCTGGCTGTGCAGGCCGAGATCGTGCTGGAGCGCAGGGGCTATGGTCTGGCACTGGATGATGCCGCCGGTCGCCTGCATGTGGGCAACGGGAGCGATGCCGCAGTCACCGTGATCGATGTGGCGACCCATCAGACCATTGGCTCGATTCAACTGGCCGAAAAAATCAAGACCACGAACCCTGAAGGCAAGGAGGTCGAGCGTTTCCCGCACGGCTTCCGTGAGCTGGTGGTGGATGCGGCCAATCACCGCCTCTACATGCCCGGCCTGTGGTTCCAGGACAGTGTGCTGTATGTGGTGGACACCCGCAGTCTGAAAGTCGAGAAGGTGCTGAGCGGCTTTGGCTTCCTTGCCACCGGCATTACCCTGGATGCGCAGGGCGGCAGGCTCTACGTCTCGAACCAGCAGGGGCAGTTGTTCACGGTGGATACGAAAACGCTGGCCGTGTCCAAGGCAGAGGTGGATTCCGACCAGATGCTGAATCTGGCATTCGACCGCAGCGGCCAGCGCGTGTTCGCCACCGATCAGGGCGCGCAGAACATCGAGGAGATGCGCGGCAAGCAGGGCGGCATCGAGAACCACCGCCGCCGGGGTGAGGGCAACCGCGTAGTGGCACTCAATGCAGCCGATGGCAAGCTGCTGGCCAGCCTGCCGACCGGTGAAGGCCCGATTGCCGTGCTGGTGGACGATGCCCACCAACGCCTGTATGTGACCAACCGTGGCGCAGGCTCCGTCAGTGTGTTCGACAGTGCCCGCAACCAGCCATTGCAGACGGTGGCCCTGCCCACGCACCCCAACAGCCTGGCACTGGATGCCCGGCGCAATGCCCTGTTCGTGACCGTCAAGAACGGCAAGGACGACCCGCGCGGCAGCAACGAGAGCGTGGCACGCATTCAGTTCTAAGGAAGGTCTGCAAAACCCTTGCGGTAAGCCCGCGCCCGCCAGTGGGATGCAGCGCAAGGCGGCTTTTGCGGTCAATGGCGGGATGCGGGCGGCGCAACGGGCTTTGCAGACCTTCCCTAAGGCCCGTCCGGGGCTTATGCCCTGCCCTGCGCCTGCTGGTAGCGGCGTGCCAGTTCGGCCCAGTTCACCACATGGAAGAATGCGCCGATGTACTCGGGGCGGCGGTTCTGGAATTTCAGGTAGTAGGCGTGTTCCCACACGTCCAGCCCCAGAATCGGGGTGTGGCCGGAGCCGATGCCCTGCATCAGTGGGCTATCCTGGTTGGCGGAGCTTTCCACCAGCAGCTTGCCGCTCTTGTCGGTGGACAGCCAGGCCCAGCCGCTGCCAAAGCGCGTCAGTGCCGCCTTGGTGAAGGCTTCCTTGAACGGCTCGAAGCCGCCCAGATCGCGCTCGATGGCTGCGGCCAGCGCACCTTGGGGCAGGCCCCCACCACCCTTGCCAGCCGGGGCCAGCACCGTCCAGAACAGGCTGTGGTTGGCATGGCCGCCGCCGTTGTTGCGCACTGCGGTGCGGATGTTGTCGGGCAGTTTGTCCAGATGCACGATCAACTGCTCGGCAGGCACACCGTCCCATGCCGTGCCCTTGATGGCGGCATTGAGGTTGTTCACATACGCCTGATGGTGCTTGGTGTGGTGAATTTCCATGGTCTGCGCATCGATGTGCGGCTCCAGCGCATCGTAGGCATAGGGCAGTGCGGGCAATGTGCTGGGGCTGGCAGGCGTGGGCGCAGCAGGCCTGGAGCCGGCTGCCGATGCCGTCAGGGGCGCGAAGGTGGCCGTCAATGCCGTGGCGGTGAGGTAGCCCAGCGTCTGGCGGCGTTGCGGGTCGGCGGGCGGCAGGGCTGGAGCAGACTGGGGGGTGGCTGGCATGGCGTGTTCTCCTGGCATGGGTTGAATGGGGGCGCGAACGCAGTCGGCAGGGCGGTTGCACTGCCAAGTCTGCACAAATAGTATCATGTGCGATTCGGCACAGGAATTGACCCTGGGCACTGCATTTTTCACAGTCACGACCGGCGCATTCTGTGTGTCGCCCTGGCCGTGTTTTCAGGAGGCGTCATGCCACAACAACCATTGCAATTCACCCATATCCCCCATCCCACGCCCACCCCCGCCGCAGAACGTCAGGCTTTGCTGGATCGCGGTGGCTTCGGCACGGCCTTTACCGACCACATGGTGACCATCGAGTGGTCCGAAGGCCAAGGCTGGCACAAGGCCGAGCTGCGCAAGCGCGAGCCTTTTCTGCTGGACCCTGCCGCTGCGGTGCTGCACTATGCGCAGGAGATTTTCGAGGGCCTGAAAGCCTACCGGGGTGCGGACGATGCCATCACGCTGTTCCGCCCCGACCAGAACGCGCAACGCTTCAACGAGTCGGCAGTGCGCATGGCCATGCCCACGCTGCCCGAAGCAGTATTCCTGGAAGCCGTGGAAGCCCTGGTCAAGGCCGACAAGGACTGGATTCCGGCGGGCAATGGCAGCCTGTATCTGCGCCCCTTCATGTTCGCCAGCGAGGCGTTCCTGGGCGTGCGCCCCTCGCACCACTACACGTTCTGCGTGATTGCCTCGCCGGTGGGCGATTACTTCAAGGGCGGGGCCAAGCCCGTCACCGTCTGGGTGTCGCAGGAGTACAGCCGCGCGGCCAAGGGCGGCACGGGCGCGGCCAAGTGCGGCGGCAACTATGCGGCCAGTCTGGTGGCACAGGCCCAAGCCTATGAGCAGGGCTGCGATCAGGTGGTGTTTCTCGACTGTGCCGAGCACCAGTGGGTGGAAGAACTGGGCGGCATGAACATCTTCTTCGTGATGGACGATGGCCGCCTGGTCACCACCCCGCTATCGGGCACGATTCTGCCAGGCATCACCCGCAAATCGCTGCTGGCACTGGCCGAGGAAAAAGGCATCGTCATCGAGGAACGCCCCTACTCCTTCGCCGAATGGCAGGCCGATGCACAAAGCGGCAAGCTCAAGGAAGTTTTTGCCTGCGGCACCGCCGCCGTGGTCGCTGCGGTGGGGCGTGTGAAGTTTGCCGACGGTGAATTCCAGATTGCCGATGGCGAAACCGGCCCGCTGACCCTGCGACTGCGCGAGGAACTCACCGGCCTGCAACGCGGCAAGCAGGCCGACACACGCGGCTGGGTACGCCGCGTCGCCTGAGTCCGCCAGCCACCGTCCCGCCGCTTTTTCCCATGAGTGAGGTTCTGAAAAAAGCCCTGGAAAAACTGGGACTGGTGCGCGACATCGACCTGGTGCTGCACCTGCCGCTGCGCTACGAGGACGAAACCCGCATCATCGCCATTGCCGCCACGCGCGAGGGGCAGACCTCGCAGATCGAGGCCACCGTGGTCGATCAGCAAGTGCAGCTCTCGCCCCGGCGGCAGTTGGTGGTGCAGGTGGAAGATGCCAGCGGCAGTTGCACCCTGCGCTTTCTGAATTTCTACCCCTACCAGCAGAAAAGCCTGGCGGTGGGCAAGCGGCTGCGCATCCGGGGCGAGGTGCGCGGCGGCTTCTGGGGGCGGCAGATGCTGCATCCCCAGGTCAAGGCTGCCGAAGGCAATCTGCCCGCTGCCCTCACCCCCGTCTATCCGACCAGCCGCAACCTGCCCCAGGCGTATCTGCGGCGCGTCATTGCCACGGCATTGCAGCGCGTGGCCTTGCCCGAAACCCTGCCACCCCAGGCTCCGCCACCGCCCTTCCCTAATACACAGGGCGCACCGATGCGCACCTGGTCGCTGCACGAAGCCCTGCACTTTCTGCACCACCCCACGCCCGATGTGGCCCTGGCCACGCTGGAGGACAAGACCCACCCCGCCTGGCAACGCCTCAAGGCCGAAGAACTGCTGGCGCAGCAACTCTCGCAGTACAAGCTGCGGCAGGCGCGCGCGCAGTTGGTCGCCCCCGTGCTCAAGCCACACACCGCCCCCGCTGGCACCGATGCACCATTGCCGCTGCACGAGCAACTGCTGGGGCGGCTGCCCTTCGCGCTGACGGCGGCGCAACGCCGCGTCTGTGAAGAAATCGCCCTCGACATTGCCCGCCCCACCCCCATGCACCGCCTGCTGCAAGGCGATGTCGGCTCCGGCAAGACCGTGGTGGCGGCCATCTCGGCGGCCATCGGCATCGATGCGGGCTGGCAATGTGCGCTGATGGCTCCCACCGAAATTCTGGCCGAGCAGCATTTCCGCAAACTCACCGAATGGCTGAACCCGCTGCTGGCCGAGCGCGGCCAGAGCGTCGCATGGCTGGTGGGCGCGCAGAAAAAGAAACAACGCCAGCAGATGCTGCAAGCCATTGCCGATGGCACGGCCGCGCTGGTGGTCGGAACCCACGCCATCATTCAGGAGCACGTCCAGTTTGCACGGCTGGGGCTGGTGCTGATCGACGAACAGCACCGCTTCGGCGTGGCGCAACGCCTGAGCCTGCGCCGCCACGACACCCCTGCCGATGCCCAAACCGATGCGGATAACGCAGCCACTGCCCTCGCAGGCGCAGGCATGGAGCCACACATGCTGATGATGACGGCCACGCCCATCCCGCGCACGCTGGCCATGACCTACTACGCCGACCTCAGCGTCTCCACCATCGACGAACTGCCGCCGGGGCGCACCCCCATCGTCACGCGGCTGATTGCCGAACACCGCCGCGACGAACTCATCGAGCGGCTGGCACGGCAGATTGCCCAGGGGCGGCAAGCCTACTGGGTGTGTCCGCTGATCGAGGAAAGCGAGGCCCTCGACCTCTCCAACGCCACGGCCACCTACGAGACGCTGGGCGAGGCCATGCCCCATGCCCGCCTGGGCCTGCTGCACTCGCGCATGTCCGGGGCCGACAAACAGGCCGTCATGACCGCCTTCGCCGCTGGCGACATCGACCTGCTGGTGGCCACCACGGTCATCGAAGTGGGCGTGGACGTGCCCAATGCCTCGCTGATGATCGTGGAACATGCCGAACGCTTTGGCCTGTCGCAACTGCACCAGTTGCGCGGGCGCGTGGGGCGCGGCAGCACGGCATCGGCCTGCATTCTGCTGTACGCCACCAACGACCACGGCAAGCTCAGCGACACCGCCAAAGAACGCTTGCAAGCCATGGCGCAGACCAATGATGGCTTCGAGATTGCACGGCGCGACCTGGAAATTCGCGGCCCCGGTGAATTCATGGGCGCGCGCCAGTCGGGCGCGGCCCTGCTGCGCTTTGCCGACTTGGCCACCGACCAGAACCTGCTGGAATGGGCACGCGCACTCGCTCCCCGGATGCTGCAACACGACCCCGCTCTGGCCGAAGCCCACATGGCCCGCTGGCTGGGCGGCAAATGGGACTACCTGAAAGCCTGATGCCCGCCAGTCCAGCCGGTACCGCATACAGTTTGCATGATGGTGAAACTCACCCACAGCGTCATGCCGGGCCTGACCCGGCATCCAGTGGCAACGTCTGCATTGAAAACTCCAATAGCCTGGGGCGTGCAATGCTTCTGGATGCCGGGTCAAGCCCGGCATGACGGGATCGTGTGGGGTTGGTGTCTGGCAAAAATGGGGACGTATCGAATGCTTTTGGCATGGCGCGATGGCCCTGAGTGCCGCATTTGCGCCAGATGCAGCAATGGCTTATCGCCCATTGCCATATCCATAGACATTGAATGGCTTGACATCCTCCCCTGCCTAAAGTCAGGGGATTCCTACGGTGCTCATACCGGCCCGAAGCCAGTATGAGTCGCTTCGGTGGGTTCCTGCTTCACCGAGGCTGCGCACCTTGCCTTTGCAGGCTTGGCGGGGCTTACGTCCTCTCCACAGGCTAACCGGGCGTGTCCCGCCCTTAAGACATTGATCGCGCCGACCACATCGGCGTTTTCTTCGTAACCGCATTCCACACACGCAAAACGCGCCTGCGTTTGCCGGTTGTCTTTGCTGACGCAGCCGCATTCCGGGCAGGTTCTGCTGGTGTTCTTCGGTGGCACGGCCACCAACATCCCGCCCGACCA
>NZ_FQUZ01000038.1 GCF_900129055.1 Lampropedia hyalina DSM 16112 | reverse complement strand
GGGGAAAGAAAATGGCAATTATCACCGTAGGAATCGACCTGGCCAAGAACATCTTTGCCGTGCATGGCATCCATGCCGCAGGCAAACCCGAACTGGTACGCCCCAGCGTCAGTCGCGCCAAACTGCTCGACCTTCTCGCCAGCCTGCCGCCTTGCCTGATTGGCATGGAAGCATGTTCCGGTGCCCACCACTGGGCACGGCAATTACAGAAGTTGGGCCACACTGTGCGCATCATCGCCCCCAAGTTCGTCGCTCCATACCGACTCTCAGGCAAACGCGGCAAGAACGACGCTGCCGATGCGGCTGCCATCTGCGAAGCCGTCAGCCGCCCGCACATGCGCTTTGTGCCCATCAAGAACGAAGAACAGCAAGGCCAGCTCATGGTGCATCGCGCACGGCAAGGCTACATTGAACAACGCACCGCCACCATCAACCGCATCCGGGGTCTGTACAGTGAGCTGGGCATTGTCATGCCACTGAAGGCGGCCACGGTACGCCAGCAAGGCCATCAACACCTCGAAGCCCTGCCGGGCTGGGCGCGTACCGTCATCACCGACTTGCTCGATGAAGTCCAGCATCTGGATACGCGAATTGCCCAATACGACCGCCACATTGCCAGCATGGCCCGCCAACACAGCCAGGCCCAGCAGCTCATGCAACTCGGTGGGATTGGAGAGACGACTGCCAGCGCACTCATCAGCACCATAGGCAACGGTCACGACTTTGCCAATGGCAGACAGTTGAGTGCATGGCTGGGCCTGGTGCCGGGCCAGTACAGCTCGGGAGGCAAAAGCAGGCTGGGGCGCATCACCAAGACGGGAGACCGCTACTTGCGCAGTCTGCTCACCCTGGGAGCCAGGGCCGTGCTGGCTGCGGCCATGCGCAAAACAGAGGCTGGAGGCTATGACAAGCAAGACAGCATCAGTCGCTGGGCCAGAAGCGTGGCAGAGCGCAGAGGATACTGGAAGGCAGTGATTGCGATAGCGGCCAAGAACGCACGCCTGTGCTGGGCGGTGCTGAGCAAAGGAGAGCACTTCAAGCTGCCCACCTAGAGCAGAGCATGGGTAGTCAGACAGAGGGAGAAAAGCCGACCACCGTGAGAGAGGCCATCGTTGATGAGAAGCAAGTAAAGGTCAGGACCTGCGCAGGGGAATGCTCGGTTAATTCAATGGGGAAAGAGGCAGACCATGCCCCCAGCCCCGACTAACGAATGGAGCCCCTTGCGCGCGTCTTTCATCAGGGTTTGCAGCCAGCAAACGAAGGCTGCATCAATGACCGTTTGTAGTCACGCCGTCCACAGCCCTTTACCGAGACATCATCGACCCAGGCTCCAAACAGAGTATTGGTGGAAATGAGAGACAGGCACGCCAACAGGCCTGAACCATTGCATGGCAATGATTCAGGGGGGAGTTTTATTGCTTGCTACGGTGGGGAAGCCCTTGTAGCCGAAATTAAGCCGCCGCGTGAAACGCGGTCGGCTTGAATGACTTGTTGGGCGGCAATGTATCAAATCGCCGCGACCGAAACACGAAGCGCCTGCAAGCGAAGCCCGCCACGCCTGGAGCGCATGACGGAAGCCTGCCAGAGACAGCCGCGATGAGGCGGGCCGAAAGAAGCCGCACTACTGACGTTGCGATACCCCGAAAGATGCGCCACCCCGAAGCCGAAGCCCCAACACGCCACGCCCGTGCGCGCCGCGCAGCCTTGCCGAAACGGCTTTTCTGGCGCTGACCATTGCAGAACCCGATACGGCAAAGCGACACGACGGAATACCTCCAGCCCGAATTGCAGCCCAACGCCCGCCATCACCGGTGACAAAACCGCAGCGAAGCGGAGGGTTTGGCATCCGATGCATGGCTTTGTTAAGCAAGACTGTATGCCGAACTGTGGTAGTGGATGAAGGGGTACTCACCGAGCCCCGCTGCCTTATGTAGCTGTCGAATAGCTTCCTCGACGTTGGAAAAGATCCGCGCTGCATTCTCCAAAGTGCAGGCATCCATCCATTTCGTGCCGATCATATAGGATCGTAACTCATCCTCTGAGAGCTCGACTGTTTCCTGGCGTTCAACTTCCTCAGTCTTGCCGTGCGCAAGTGCGTCACGGAAGTCAAATACATCCATAACAGAGCGAAAGGGTTCTTTCGAAAGATCCTGATTGAGCTCGAGGCGTTCATTGAATTGGCGCAGCTTCTTGAACTTTGAAAGCTTCCTCTCTTTGGACTCCCAATTCGAATCCAAATGCGCACCTAGGTGGTTGAAATACGCCTCCACGGCGAATGCTGAATACACCAACACGTTCATCGCCTGAAAAAAACGCCCTTCTTCCTTCTCACGCGCAAATTCAAGCGCCACACGAGCACTTTTGAGCATCCAGTTGTAGGTTGTGACCTTCCCAGATCCTGAAATAGAAACCATTTCTTTAGCCATATGATTGCTTAACGAATAAGTTCAGCCGCCGCCGTAGGCGGTCGGCTGCGACGAATGGTTATACACCTAGCGACGAGCACCAGAAATTATGGCGGCCAATACGCCAGGAACAACAAGAGCCAAGCCAGGCGCCGCAAAAATTGCAGCCAGGAGCCAATGCCAACCCCAAACGTTCATGGCACCAAAAAAAGCACCAATGGTTATCGGAAGAGTGAAGCGAAAAATGAAAGCAACTGCCAACGCAGCCCATGCCCACCCAACTCCGAGGCCATGTTCAATTCCGGCAAATCCCGCAACGAGTTGTGCTATCCCAAATATTGCAAAGGCAATAAAACCGCCAGTACCAAGAAGTGCGTTCATAGTGACCCTAAGAAGATACGTATAACATTGGCTTAACCTGCGAGCCGTTAAATGGCGTGAATCTTGCCCGGCGAATGCCGGAAAAGCAAGATTCATGACATAGGCGAGTCAGGTTGAAGCCGTTGTTGGACAGAAGACCACCACGTAGAATGAGCCTTTGCCATGGACGGCAAAGGCAATTAAAAATCAGATACATTAGTACGGTATTTTCTCAATTCTAAAAAGGTATTAAATTCTGTGTTGTCTGTAGTAGGGAATTCAACTTGGATTTCGTTTTTTATTTTTTGAAGAAGTCTATCTGCAATTAAGTTTGAATACTTACCTCTCAATGCAGTTTCATACCAGCTAATTAGTTCTGATTCAGTAACTATACTTTGTATTTTGGACTTCCAGCCAATTTGATTGAGTACTGATATTAAGACGGACTCTTCCGAACTTTTGCATATTAGAATTATTCGATCGGATGACACCGCACTAACTATGCTTTCAGCCAGTTCTTCTGTTAAGGATAAATGCTTTACTTGAATAGTGAGACCAAAGTTTGACCACATATCAAGACCACGATCTGCCGCATTAGTTACACCAACTCGGTTAATTTTTCCCGAAATAGTTAACCTTGTTTGGTTTTCAGAAAATCCCAATATTTTCTTTGCAAATCCATAAAATTCATTTAGCACAACAAGCTTATTTTCATCAATATAGGCATCAATTTTTAAATCAATTATTTCAATAATTGAAGAAAAAATAGAATAAACAACTATTTCGTAAATTTTATCTATGCTTCTACGCAAACCTGGTTCTAACCAGAACATTTCTAAAAATTCAACCAGCATAAAATTTTTTCTATCGTGAGAAATACAATAATCAAGTCCTGTTGACAACTGTGAGAATCGCTGTTTGAACTTTGAATAAATATACTCTTCAACAATCCCGTTATTGGCTTTATTTATCTGAGCCAATGTTCTAATTGCCTCTGGAGGAACAGCGTTTTCATTAAACACATCATCCTGGTATCGTGCTGACGAAGTACTCGTTCTACCCAGAAACTGTAGGCAAACAATATCTCTCCAAGCTCTTGATTTAGTCCTATAAGACTCAACATTGTTAAGATCGACATCTTTATTTATTCTATCTCTATGAAGTATTTCAGCTATTTGAATAGGTTTATATAAATGAACTCGTGCCTTATCAATTATTTTATTTAGAGAGTCTTTCGCTTCTTTATTTGTCATTATACTACCTCAATTAATTCTAGTTGTTCAGCTTTAATAGCTGGCTTCTTATTTTCTAAAGACTGAATAAAATTCTTAGCAATTGCTTCTATTACAGGAACAGTAACAGAATTACCGGCAATTTTTCTGGCCTGCGTATAAGGCAAGGTAATTTTAAAATCTTTTGGAAAGCCTTGCAGATTGAACATTTCTCTTGAAGTTAGCCGCCTCTCCCCATTAACTAATAAATAGTTGTAACTTCCACCAGCTCTTAATGCACATGAAAACGGTAATGCAGAAATATTACCACCAATGTTTTCATGCCAAATAGTAGGTCGCTGTGGTTTTCCTTTTACATGTGCTAATCGTTTTTCTTTTATATGATCAGTTACAAAATATGACTTATCTATAGTGGCTTCATCTTCAAGAAATTCACTTAATGGGCGATACGACCTAATTGGTTTTGGGAACTCAAAGTGTATATCTTCCTTAAATCCAACGATGTAAATTCTTTCTCGTTTTTGTGGAATACCATAGTCAAGTGAATTAAGTATTTTGTAATGTATAAAATAACCAAGATTTTTTAGTTTTTCTGTTATTATTCGAAATGTATTCCCATTATCGTGGGTAGTCAATCTTCTAACATTTTCGAGAAAGAAGGCGTAAGGTTGTTTAACTGCAAGGATTTCTTCAATATTAAAAAAAAGTGTACCTCTTGTATCCTCGAATCCTAAGCCCTTTCCCGCAATACTGAATGGTTGGCAAGGAAACCCTGCCAGTAATATGTCATGGTCTGGTATTTCTTCTGGTTTGATTAGATTAATATCACCGAATGGTTTCTCTCCAAAATTATCCTCATACATTTTTTGTGCATGTTTATCCCATTCTGAAGAAAATACAGTTTTACAACCGTGGGCCTCAAAACCCAATCGAATACCACCAACACCTGCAAATAAATCAATAGTTCTATACATTCAATCCCTCAATCCTGTATACTACCATTTTTTCTTAAATTTTACAATCAGGCCAGCGCCACGGATGGCGCTCGCGTAGAATAATCTGTGGTCTGGTGCGCGAAAGCGCATCTGCCCAACTACATTTAGACCGTACTATGGTAGTCCATCAGTACGGCCTAAAAATCTTTTTGACAAACGCTGTTCATAGCGGAAATTCGCGGCAACCAAGTATTTAGGCCGCCTAAATTTTTGCAGATGAAACAACGACGATTTTTGTCCCAAGTAGTCGCCCAGTCGGCGCATTGATTCCAGCCTGTGGGGACAGTCTTTGGGTAAGACTCCATTCTATTCGCACGGAGTGGGGCTGGAGGTCATGAAACCGGGGAGGAGTCATTCCACCGTGTACTCAGCAGGGCTTGTGCCAGCGATGCGTCCAGTGGCAGGGGTTCGCCGTGCAGGGCGGATGCCAGGGTGTCGGCGGCCAGCCAGGCCAGTGTCAGGCCGCGTGAACCCAGGCCGGTGGCCAGCAGCAGGCCCTGTTCAGCAGGGGCGGTGCGGATGGGGCCGAATACCGGAGTGCGGTCGGGTACGGTGCAGCGGCTGGCCCACCAAGTGTGCACGGTGGCAGGGGGGGCGAACAGCAGTGCGTCGCGTGCGCTGGCTTCGGTGGGCATGAGCCATTGCAGGCGGGCGCGGTTTTCGACCAGTGCGGCCTGCCGTGCCGCTTCGTCTGGAGGCTGCCGGGTGTTTTCGCGTTCAAACGTGCCGCCGCTGACCCACAGGTGCTGCTCGGGGCTGTCCGCTTGTGGCACATGCACGAAGCTGCCTTTGCCGTTCACCGGGCAGGGGGGCAGGCCAGTCGGCGCAGTGGATGGGGCCGCCACCGTCCCCCAGGCGACCTGACCGCGCACGGCATTCAGGCTGAGCGGGCGTTGCAGCCAGGGCTGGATCAATGCGGCACTGTGTACCCCAGCGGCCACGACCATGCAGGCGGCGGTGGCCATGACGCTGCCATCTTCGGCCAGAGCCTGCCATGCCAGGGCAGGGCCATCGGGGAGTCGGTCAATGCGGTGTACGGCATGGCTGTCGTGCCGCTGGATGCGCGGATGCCGCAGCAGGGCATCGATCCATGCGGTGGGCCGCAGCCAGCCAGCGTCTGGATGCCAGAGCACTGGGTGGGGGCTGTCGTCGGGGATGCCGGCTGCTCCACGTTGGGATGCGCTGGCGGGGTGGGAGTGGGGGACTTGTGCGTCGGGGGTGCGGGGCAGTCCTGCTTTTTTGCCGATGCGGTGTTCCAGCACGCCACTGGCTTGCCAGTCCAGCCCTTCGCGCAGCAGAGCGCGGGCGGAGGCGATGGTAGCTTGAATGCCAGCGCGGCTCAGGCGCGACAGCGGTGCATCATCGGGGGAGACGTGCGGGGCAAACAGCCCGACTGGCAAGGCGGATGCGCCACCGCAGCCCGCCTGGGCCTGCTCCAGCACCGTGACCTGCCAGCCACGCTCGGCCATGTGGTATGCCATGCACGCGCCTGCCAGCCCGGCACCGATGACCACGCATTCGCGTGGCCCGACGCTGGTGCCGGGGGCGTATTGTGCGGGCAGGATGGAGGGGCGGGGATGCGGTTGCCACGCGGGCGCGTACAGTGCCCGCAGGTTGTGTTTCTTAGGGGGCGTGCCGGGTACGCGCTCGACCTGAAAGCCGCATTGGGCCAGCGTGTCGCGCACGGCGCGTGCCACGCACCAGGTGGCCAGCGTGGTGTGGCCGGGTGTGCTGCAACGCGCCACTGCTTTCAGGGTTGGCAGGCTCCAGATGTCCGGGTTGGCGGCAGGGTTGAAGCCGTCCAGATAGATGGAGTCGGCTACCCAGCCTTGCGTGCGCAGCAGCATCTGTGCGTCGCCTATGGCGAGGGTGAGCTGTACCCGCCCTTGATCGAACACCAGCCGGTGAATGCCGGGGCGGGTGTCGCGGTATTGCTGTGCCAGTTCTTCGGCCAGCGGCAGCAGCGAGGGGTAGGCACGGCGGGCGGCCTGCACCAGGTCGTTTGCCGAGACCGGCCATGCTTCGGTGGAAATGAAGTGCAGCCGCTGGCAACGCCGTGCATCCTGCCGCCAGGCGTTCCAGGTACACAGGAAGTTCAGCCCCAGCCCGAAGCCGGTTTCCAGCACACGCCACTGTGCCTGTTCCTGCCAGCGGGCGGGCAGCCCGCAGCCGTGCAGGAAGGTGCCCACGGACTGCGCCACGCCGCCTTCATGCTGGCTGTGGTAGCGATCCTGAAACTGCGCGGAGTAGGGCGTGCCGTCGTCCAGCCAGTCCACCGGCGTGGCGGGCTGGGTCATGGGGCGGGGGGGACGTAGCCGTGGGCCACATCGGCCCCGCCGCCAAAGAAGTGCAGTTCCATCTGGCGGGCCAGGTATTGGCGGGCGCGGGCATCGGCCAGGTTCAGACGGTTTTCGTTCACCAGCATGGTTTGCTGGTGCATCCAGGCGGCCCAGGCTTCCTTGCTGACGCTTTCCCAGATGCGCTTGCCCAGTTCACCGGGGTAGGGCGCAAAGTCCAGCCCTTCGGCCTCTTTGTCGAGCTTGATGCAGTGAATCATGCGGGTCATATATGCCTTTCTGTTATGAAGAACTAAAAAAGATGTAGTTCGGGTTTTGATCGGATGTCGCCAGAATGCGCGCATTGCATCGCCATGTTCACAGAACGGGTGGGCAAGCAGGCATGGCTTCAGACGAAGGCCGTGACTTTATCAAGAATTTTTGTCCCCTTGGGGGGCATGTGGGTTCATTCGGGAGTGTGTGCGGCCAGGCTTGCGGGCCAGCCGGACACTGGGGGGATGAACCCGGAAAGACCGAAATGAGTGTGTTGTTGATCCAGGCCAGCCCGTCGGCGCAGTCGCGTTCTGCGGCTTTGCTGAATGCCGTCCAGCAGCAATTGTTGCAGGAAAGGGTGGGCCATGTGGAGCAGTTGCGCATTGCCAGCCTGCCCGCCCAGGCTTTGCTGCTGGCCAACGCAGAAGACGCACAACTGCGCCAGGCACTGGCAGCGGTGCAGCACGCCCAGGTGGTGGTGATTGCCACGCCGGTGTACAAGGCGGCCTACAGCGGCCTGCTCAAGGTGTTTCTGGATTTGTTGCCTCAGGCCGGCCTGAAGGGCAAGACGGTGCTGCCGCTGGCCACTGGTGGCAGTCCGAACCACATGCTGGCACTGGACTATGCCCTGCGGCCGGTGCTGCAATCGCTGTCGGCCCGGCACATTCTGCCGGGGGTGTATGGCGTGGAAGGGCAGATTGTGCTGACCCCCGAAGGGGCCTACACGCTGGAGGCGCAGTTGCAGGCACGTCTGCACGATGCCGTCACCAATCTGTTGCAGGAGCATGCGCGTATTTCCAGGGTAGTGGGGCAGGACGGTGGGTTCGAGGCCATTGCGTTCGCCCATGTGCGATGTAGCGTGTGATGGCGCACGGCCGCTGCATGCGCACTCGCATGGCATTTCCCCATTTTTTGCATGGTACGAAGGTCTTCTCATGACACACACCAACCACCCTGATACCCGATCCATCCCGCTGGATGCCCCTGCCGCTCCCGGTGCGCGGCTGCTGGCCACCACGGCGCAAAGCTGGGGCCTGCACTGGCCGCCGCGCCGGGGTGTCACTGCGCCGGTGCAGAAGGCCCGGCGCGTTTCTGCCTTGCAGGCAGTGCTGGCGCAGCGCGTGGTCGCTCCCGTTCTGCCCCAGGCCACGGTCAAAGGCCTGCTGTTCCAGTTTGCAGCCTGAGAACCTGTTTTCAGGCCACAGCCTGCCGAGCCACTCCATTCCTACATCACCCCGAAACGAGAAATCAAACATGGCGATCACCCCCAAGACATCCATTCCCGATGCTCCGCTTTCTGCCGAGCGCAGGCAGTTCATGGGCCGCACGCTGGGCGTGGCCGGTGTGGCTCTGGCTGCATCGGGCCTGGGCTGGGCATCTTCCGCGCAGGCACAGGCGGGCCGTCAGGGTGGCCAGCGCGTGCTGCGCATTGGCAACCAGAAAGGCTTTCTCAGCATCCTGAAGGCACGCGGCACACTGGAAGAGAAACTCGCCCCGCTGGGCGTGCGCGTGACCTGGACGGAATTCGCCGCAGGCCCGGTGCAGCTTGAAGCCCTGAATGTTGGCTCGATTGACTTTGGCGATGTGGGCGAGGCCCCGCCGATCTTTGCGCAGGCCGCTGGCGCGCCCTTGGCCTATGTGGCTTCCAGCCCGCCACGTCCGCGCCTGGAATCCCTGATCGTGCCCAAGGATTCGCCTATCCAGAGCGTGGCCGACCTCAAGGGCAAAAAGCTGGCGTTCAACAAAGGCTCGAACGTGCAGTATTTTCTGGTCAAGCTGCTGGAAAAGCATGGCCTGAAATACAGCGACATCCAGCCGGTGTTCCTGCCCCCTTCCGACGCGCGTGCCGCCTTCGAGCGCGGCTCGGTGGACGGCTGGCTGATCTGGGAGCCGTTCCTGTCCTCCGCCGAAATTGGTCTGGGAGCCAGGACGATTGCGAATGCCGAAGGCGTGGTGAACAACCGCTATTACTATTTCTCGTCGCTGGACTACGCCAAGAACAACGCGGACATCATCAAGGTCTTCATTGATGAACTCAATGCCGTGGAAGTCTGGGCGCAGAACCACAAGGACGAGGCGGCCCAGGAGCTGTCGAAGATTTTCGGCATTCCGGTGGAAGTGCTGCAAAGCTACATCAGCCGGGTCGAGTTCGGCGTGCTGCCGATCAGCCGCGAAGTCCTGCTGGAGCAGCAGGTGATTGCCGATACCTTCCTGGAGCTGAAGCTGATTCCGCGCAAGCTCAACCTGCTGGATGCTGCCGTCTGATTTTTTCTTTTCCCTGACTCACTGATATGTCGATTTTCTGGTTCATTCCCACCCACGGCGACAGCCGCTACCTGGGCACCGGCACAGGTGCCCGCCAACTCGACCACAACTACCTCAAGCAGGTCGCCACGGCGGCCGACAGCCTGGGCTACGAAGGCGTGCTGATTCCCACCGGGCGTTCCTGCGAAGACCCCTGGGTGGTGGCCGCCAGTCTGCTGCCGGTGACGCAGCGGCTGAAGTTTCTGGTGGCCGTGCGCCCCGGTCTGCACCAGCCCGCGCTGGCCGCCCGCATGGCCGCCACGTTCGACCGCCTCTCCGGCGGGCGGCTGCTGGTGAATCTGGTCACGGGTGGCAGTGAGGAAGAACTGGAAGGCGATGGCCTGTTCCTCGACCACGCCGAGCGGTATGCCCAGTCGGAAGAATTCATCCGCATCTGGCGCGAGATTCTGGCACGCAGCCACGATGGCGAGTCCTACGACTTCGAGGGCAAGCATTTGCAGGTCAAGGGCGCGAAACTGCTGTTCCCGCCGCTGCAAAAACCCTATCCACCGGTGTATTTCGGTGGATCGTCCAAGGCGGCGCACGCGCTGGCCGGGGAGCAGGTCGATACCTACCTCACCTGGGGCGAACCACCTGCTGCCGTGGCCGAGAAAATCGCCGATGTCCGCGCCGAAGCCGCCAGGCACGGGCGCACCGTGCGCTTTGGCATTCGCCTGCATGTGATCGTGCGCGAACGCGAGGAAGATGCCTGGGCGGCCGCCGAACGCCTCATCAGCCATGTGCCCGATGAAGCCATCGAGGCCGCCCAGAGTGCGTTTGCCAACATGGATTCCGAAGGCCAACGCCGCATGGCCGCGCTGCATGTGGGTCGCAAGGGGCGCAGCCGTGCCGATCTGGAAATCAGCCCCAATCTCTGGGCTGGAGTTGGGCTGGTGCGCAGCGGTGCAGGCACGGCCCTGGTGGGCAGTCCGCAGCAGGTGGCAGACCGCATTCAGGAATACGCCGATCTGGGGCTGGATACCTTCGTGCTGTCGGGCTATCCGCATCTGGAAGAAGCCTACTACTTTGCCGACCTGGTGTTCCCGCTGCTGCCGCCCTCCATTCACCAGCGCATTGGCGCGCAGCAGAGCTTCACGCGGGGCGAGGCTGTCGCCAATCTGTACCGTCCCAAGGACGCAGCCTGATGGTTTCTGAAAGGAACGAGCACGCATGACCAGCCACGCACAGAAGCTGCCCGCTGCATCGCCATCGACCACGGTGGCGGCACAGCCCAAGGCAAAAAACCGATCTGCTGGCACTGGCATTGATGCGTGGCGTGGCAAGCTGCTGCCCTGGGTCTTGCCGCTGCTGTTGCTGGTCGCCTGGCAGGCATCGTCGTCGCTGGGCTGGCTGTCTACGCGTGTGCTGCCATCGCCCGTCAGTGTGTTTCAGGCATTCTGGACGCTGACGCTTTCGGGCGAGTTGTGGACGCACGTCAAGGTCAGTGCCGGTCGTGCCTTTGCCGGGCTGGCCATTGGTGGTGGCCTGGGGCTGGTGCTGGGTTTGCTGACCGGCTCCGTGAAGTTCTTCGAGCAATTGCTGGATTCCACCGTGCAGATGGTGCGCAATATTCCGGCTCTGGCCCTGATTCCGCTGGTGATTCTGTGGTTCGGCATCGACGAGGCTGCCAAGCTGTTCCTGATCGCCACCTCGGTGTTCTTCCCGATCTACATCAACACGTTCCACGGCATTCGCAGCGTCGATCCGGCTCTGGTGGAAATGGGGCGAGCCTATGGCCTCTCGCGCTGGCAACTGTACCGGCAGATCATCCTGCCCGGCGCGCTGGCTTCCATTCTGGTGGGCTTGCGTTTCTCGCTGGGGCTGATGTGGGTGATCCTGATCGTGGCCGAGACCATTTCCTCACAGTCCGGCATCGGCTACCTGACCATGAATGCGCGCGAGTTCCTCCAGACCGACATCGTGCTGGTCGGCATTCTGCTCTACGCCCTGCTGGGCAAGCTGGCCGATGTGGCCGCCCGCGCACTGGAGCGGTACTGGCTGCGCTGGAATCCCAACTATCGCTGAATACCGTGGATGCGGCTACTCCATTGCCCTATCCAGCCCCGGCTGGAGATTTCAGGAAACCCTTGCATGCGTGACATTCCCCGTTTTTCTCAGTTTCATCATTCCCGTGCGCATCAGGGAGTCTGCGCATGAGCCAGAGCGAGAGCGAGAGCCATCGACAGCGTGGCGTGCGCCTGCAATTGCGTGGCGTGACGAAGACATTCGGCGACCGTGAAGTGTTGCACGCCACCGATCTGGACGTGGAGCCGGGCGAATTCGTCGCCATCGTCGGGCGCAGTGGCTGTGGCAAAAGCACGCTGCTGCGTCTGGTGGCAGGGCTGGAGGCGGCCACGCAAGGCGACATCCTGCTCAACCAGACCCCTTCCACCGGCCTGAACCCGCACACCCGCATCATGTTTCAGGATGCGCGTTTGCTGCCCTGGAAGCCGGTGCTCGACAACGTGGCACTGGGCTTGCCCAAAGAGGAGCGCGAAAAGGCGCAGGCCGTACTGGAGAACGTCGGCCTGCACGACCGGGGTGGCGACTGGCCTGCCAACCTCTCGGGTGGCCAACGCCAGCGCGTGGCCCTGGCGCGCGCGCTGGTGCATCGGCCCGAGCTGCTGTTGCTGGACGAGCCGCTGGGCGCGCTCGACGCGCTCACCCGCATCGAGATGCACGCGCTCATCGAAGGGCTGTGGCAACGCCACGGCTTCACCGCGCTGCTGGTCACGCACGACGTGCAGGAGGCCGTGGCACTGGCCGACCGGGTGCTGCTGATCGAAGACGGCCACATTGCCCTGGACGAACGCATAGCCCTGCCACACCCGCGCGAACGCGGCAGTGCTGCCTTTGCCGCACTCGAAAAACGCATTCTGGATCGCGTGCTGGCCCGCCCGGCCAGGGACGATGATTCCCCCGAACCCACAGGCCACGATGGCGACGCGGGTGGCAGTGGCCCGTCGCCACTGGCATGGCGTTTTGCCATCTGAACACCACAGCGAAAACCGATTTTTTTACCAAGGAGAAGACCCCATGTCCATTCAAGCCGTCAATGTACGCAACCAGTTCAAAGGCAATATCAAGGAAATCATCCGGGGCGATGTGCTCTCGGAAATCGACGTGCAGACCCCCTGGGGGGTTGTCACTTCGGTCATCACCACCCGCTCGGTGGATGAGCTGGAACTGAAAATCGGCTCCGAAGTGGTCGCACTGGTCAAGTCCACAGAGGTTTCGATTGCCAAGCTGTGATGGCTTTGGGAGTGTGGCCGTTTCAACTGTTCTTGCCCTTTCAACGGCCGTCATTGTGGCCTGCGTCGAAATGACGGTGTGGGGTAAGTTGGATCGTTCCTGCGCTCCTGCGTAGGAACGCCTCCCCCGCCGCTCCAGCGGCAGGCCATGAGATATGGACGCTGGAGCGTTCCGATACCGTTCAATGTACCGATAGCGCATTCCCCCATAAGCTCTTTGGCGATATTTGAACTGTATTCTCATTTCTTTATATCTTTTTTGTTATACGGCCCTAATTAAACATTCGTTGGGATTTGCCAGCTTTGCTTCTACAGTAACGCCTTCTCGAAGATGCCGCACTGCACCATGACTTTCGGGCATGGATGGCAGTCAGTTGGCAGAGACAGGACATAAGCAAGCAAACATTCCCACGCCATGTACCAATACACTGATTTTGATAAGGAATTCGTGCGCCTGAGGGCCGCACAGTTTCGCGACCAGCTCGAACGCTGGCAGGCAGGCAAGCTCGCTGAAGATGAGTTCCGCCCGCTGCGCCTGCAAAACGGCTGGTATGTGCAACGCTACGCCCCCATGCTGCGGGTGGCTGTGCCATATGGCGAACTCTCCAGCCAGCAACTGCGCGCCATGGCCACCATTGCCCGCGACTACGACGAGCCTGAAGCCGCCGTATTCAAGGAGGCGATGGAAAAACAGGGCCTGCTCGGAACCACCCGCCTGCCCACGCACTGCGCACACTTCACCACGCGCCAGAACGTGCAGTTCAACTGGATTCCGCTGGCCAGGAGTGCCGATGTCATGGACTTGCTGGCCAGCGTGAACATGCACGGCATCCAGACCAGCGGCAACTGCATCCGCAACATCACCAGCGACGAACTGGCTGGCATTGCCATCGATGAAGTGGCCGATCCGCGTCCGTTTGGCGAAATCATGCGCCAGTGGAGCACGCTGCACCCCGAGTTCGCCTTCCTGCCGCGCAAGTTCAAGATTGCCATCACCGGTGCTGCGGAAGACCGTGCCGCCATCGGCTGGCACGATGTCGGCCTGCATCTGGTGAAGAACGAAGCAGGCGAGGTCGGCTTCAAGGTGCTGGTGGGCGGCGGCATGGGCCGCACGCCGGTCATCGGCACGGTGATCCGCGAGTTCCTGCCGTGGAACCAGATCATGAACTTCCTGGAGGCGGTGGTGCGCGTCTATAACCGCTGGGGGCGGCGCGACAACATCTACAAGGCCCGCATCAAGATTCTGGTCAAGGCCGAGGGTCAGCGTTACATCGACGAGGTGGAAGCCGAATTCCAGCAGATCATCGAACACGACGGCGGTGCCCACCTGATTACCCAGGAGGAATACGACCGCGTGGCGGCCTGCTTCGTCGATCCCGAGCTGACGCGCCATGTGGGAGCCGAAGTGCAGGCATTGCCCCAGGACAACGTGGCCTTCAACCGCTGGCTGGAGCGCAACGTCATGCCGCACCGCAACCCGGCGTTGCGGGCAGTGCGCCTGTCCTTCAAACGCCCCGGCTGGTCGCCTGGCGATGCCGATTCGCACATTCTGGAAGCCGCCGCCGACCTGGCCGACCGCTACAGCGCGGGCGAGGTGCGCGTCACCCATACCCAGAACCTGCTGCTGCCCTGGGTGCATGTGAACGATCTGCTGGAAGTGTGGGAGGAAGCGAAAAAGCTCGGTCTGGCCGCGCCCACTTCGCACCTGCTCACCGACATGATTACCTGCCCCGGCGGGGACTTCTGCGCACTGGCCAATGCCCGCTCGCTGCCGATTGCCGAAACCCTGCTGGAGCGTTACCAGGACCTGGACGAACTCTACGATCTGGGTCACATTGATCTGCACATCAGCGGCTGCATCAACTCCTGCGGCCACCACCACAGCGGCCACATTGGCATTCTGGGCGTGGACAAGGATGGCAAGGAGTGGTATCAGGTCGTGCTGGGCGGCTCCGATGGTTCGCAACTCAGCGGCCCAGCGCAGGCTGGCAAGGTCATCGGCCCTTCGTTCTCGCTGGCCGAAGTGCCCGGTGTGATCGAGGCCATTCTGGAAACTTACCGGACGCTGCGCGAACCGCAGGACGGCAAGGCCGAAGCCTTCATCGACACGTTCCGCCGCGTGGGCATTGCCCCGTTCAAGGAAGCAGGCAAGGCCGCCCGCCTGCCAGCCCCCGCCGATGCCGTTGCAGAAGGAGCCTGAACCATGAGCCACTCCCCAGCCAGCCAAGCCCCCGCCTTTCGCCTGCTCACGGCGGCCGAACACGCCACCACGCTGGAAGCCGATCAGGCTACTGTCGGCTATCTGGCCCTGAACAACGAGGCCGACCCACGCGAACTCGATCTGGTCGGTGTGCAGCGCATCGATCTGGACTTCCCCAAGTTCACCGATGGTCGCGCCTACAGCCAGGCCTACCTGCTGCGCCGCCGTCTGGGCTACCAGGGCGAGTTGCGCGCCACCGGCGACGTGCTGATCGACCAACTGGTGCAGATGGCCCGCACCGGCTTCGATGTGGCCGTGCTGCGCGAAGGCGTGGATGCCAGCGATGCCCAGCGGCAGTTCGACCGCTTCCATGCCTTTTACCAGGGCGATGCCGTACACGCGCTGCCGCATTTCCGCGACCCGGAACCGGAGGAGCTGTCCGTGCAGTCCGAGCGCAGTGCCGTCTGAGCCATCCAGCATCGAAAGCCAGTTCCATGACAGCCATCGAGCTTTATGCCGACGACCACTCTGCCGACTTCGAGGCACGGCTGGCGCACAGCCAGCAGGTGCTGCGGGAGGCCGTGGCACGCTTTGCACCCATCACCCAGGCCAACAGCCTGGGCGTGGAAGACATGGTCATCACCGACATCCTGCACCGGCTTGACCTGAAAACCGACATCTTCGTGCTGGAAACCGGCCGCCTGCACGCCCAGACCCTGGATTTGCTGGAGCGGGCGCAGAACCACTACCAGCGGCCATTTTCCATCTACCACCCCGATGCCCAGGCCGTGCAGGACTTTGTGACCGCCAACGGCAAGGATGCCATGTACAAGAGCATGGAACTGCGCAAGGCCTGCTGCAACATCCGCAAGATGGAGCCACTGGATCGCGCACTGGCGGGCAAGCAGGCCTGGATCACCGGGCTGCGCCGCGAACAGTCCGGCGCGCGTGCCGAAGTTCCGTATGTGGACGAAAGCGGCAACCTGCCCAAGATCAACCCGCTGGCCGACTGGACGCTGGGCGATCTGTGGCACTACGTCGCGCTGCACGACGTGCCCTACAACATCCTGCACGACCGCTTCTACCCCAGCATCGGCTGCGAACCCTGCACCCGTGCCGTGACACTGGGCGAGGATTTCCGCTCCGGCCGCTGGTGGTGGGAAGGCGACAACGCCCGCGAATGCGGTCTGCACGTCCAGCATGGCGACGACGACGCGGCCACCAGCGACAGCACCGGGCAGGCACACGACGCGACCGTGTCCCCCATCAGCTTCCTGCCCCTGCGCTGAAGCCCACGACACCCAATGACCCAAGCATCGACCATGAACGCACCCTTGCCCCACACCCTGCTGCACCCGCTCTCCAACGCCCACCTGGACGCACTGGAGGAAGAAACCATCTTCATCCTGCGCGAAGTGGCCGCCACCTTTGAACGCCCCACCTTGCTGTTCTCCGGTGGCAAGGACTCGCTGGTCATGCTGCGCTGCGCCGAGAAAGCCTTTGGTGCGGGCCGCATCCCGTACCCGCTGCTGATGATCGATACCGGCCACAACTTCACCGAAGTGACCGAATTCCGCGACCGCCGTGCCAAGGAGCTGGGAGCGCAACTGATTGTGCGCAGTGTCGAAGACTCGATGGCACGAGGCACCGTGCGCCTCTCGCATCCCGAGGAAAGCCGCAACGCCCACCAGTCCGTCACGCTGCTGGAAGCCATCGAGGAATTCCGCTTCGATGCCCTCATCGGTGGCGCACGCCGCGACGAGGAAAAAGCCCGCGCCAAGGAGCGCATCTTCAGCCACCGCGACAGCTTCGGCCAGTGGCAGCCCAAGGCACAACGCCCGGAACTGTGGACGCTGTTCAACACCCGCCTGACCCAGGGCGAGCACTTCCGCGTCTTCCCCATCAGCAACTGGACGGAACTGGATGTCTGGCAATACATTGCCCGCGAAGACATTGCATTGCCCTCGCTGTACTACACCCACCCGCGCGACGTGGTCGAGCGCAAGGGCCTGCTGGTGCCGGTCACACCGCTGACCCCGCCCAGGGACGGCGAGCAGGTGCAGCAACGCCAGGTGCGCTTTCGCACCGTGGGCGACATCACCTGCACCTGCCCGGTGGAAAGCACCGCCGCATCGGCTCTGGACATCGTCGCCGAAACCCTCTCGGCCAACATCAGCGAACGCGGAGCCACGCGCATGGACGACAAGACATCCGATGCCTCGATGGAAAAGCGCAAGCGCGACGGCTACTTCTGAGCCATCTGCCGCAGCTTCTGCACCATCCGCCCGAAACCATCCATTTGCGAATCCGTGAACCCGTACCTGACATGAGCAACCAGCAAATCAACAGCCATTCCGCCGCCCTGCGCTTCATCACCTGCGGCAGTGTCGATGATGGCAAAAGTACCCTCATAGGCCGCCTGCTGGTGGACAGCAAAAGCGTGCTGCAAGACCAGTTGGCCGGCATCACCCGCCACACCGCCGCCAGCAAGGACGAAATCGACCTCGCCCAGCTCACCGATGGCCTGGCCGCCGAACGGGAGCAAGGCATCACCATCGACGTGGCCTGGCGGTACTTCTCCAGTGCCCAGCGCAAATTCATCATCGGCGACGCACCCGGCCACGAGCAATACACCCGCAACATGGTCACCGCCGCCAGCAATGCCGATGCCGCCGTCGTGCTCGTCGATGCCACCAAACTCGATTGGCGCAACCCCGCACTGCCACTGCTGCCACAGACCAAACGCCACAGCCTGCTCGTACACCTGCTGCGCGTACCCAGCCTGATCTTCGCCATCAACAAACTCGATGCCGTGGACGATGCCGCGCTGGCCTTCACCAACATCCGCACGGCCTTGCAGCAGTTCGCCCAGGCCGAAGGCGTGCAGCCCACCGCCATCGTGCCGATTTCCGCGCTGGTGGGCGACAACGTCGTCGAAGCCAGCCCCGGCTTTGCGGGCTACCACGGCCCGGCCCTGCTGCCGCTGCTCGAAGGGCTGCCCGTCACCCAGGCCGACACGGCCCTACCGCTGGCCTTCCCCGTGCAATGGGTGGAGAAATTCTCTGGCTCTGCCGACATCCACAAGAGCCGCCGCGTGTTCTGGGGCCGTGTCGCCACCGGGCAGGTGCAGGCCGGGCAGGAAGTGCGCATCTTCCCCAGTGGCCAGAGTGCCCGCGTGGTGGAAGTGCTCGACCATGCCCGCCAGCCGGGTGCAGTTTCTGCCGGATTGAGCGCAGGCATTGCCCTCGACCGGGAAGTGGACGTTTCACGCGGCGACTGGCTGCTGGCCACGGCCAGCGACAGTGCGACAGGGCAGGCCGCTGCCGATGACTTCGATGATTTCGACACCCCCGCAGCGGCCGCCCATGCTTGGGAGAGCCGGCGCGAACTCACTGCCACCATCGCCTGGATGGACGATGAACCCGCTGCCATTGGCCGCGTCTATTGGGCATTGCACGGCCACCGCTGGGTCAAGGCCAAGATTCGCCGCATCCGCGAGCAGTTGAACATCCACACCCTGGCCCGCGAAGATGCCCAGCAACTGGAGGCCAATGCCATTGGCGTGGTGGAACTGGTGCTGCAAGAAGCCGTGCCCGTGGCATCCTACGCACAATCGCGCCTGCTGGGGTCGCTGATTCTGGTCGATACCGCCAGCCACAAAACCGCAGCGGCAGTGCTGGTGCAGGATGCCGACGCGCTCAATGCGCCCAACCATCCGGCCCCATCGACTATTGCCTGAACGATAAAATGACAAGGGTTATCCCCACGTTCCTTCAACACACCAAAACAAAGCACCGCCATGACACACGTCGTCACTGAAAACTGTATCAAATGCAAGTACACCGATTGCGTGGACGTGTGCCCGGTCGATTGCTTCAAGGAAGGCCCCAACTTCCTCATCATCGACCCGGATGAGTGCATCGACTGCGCCGTTTGCGTACCTGAATGCCCGGCCGAAGCCATCTTCGCCGAAGAAGACGTGCCTGCCGACCAACAGGAATTCATCGAGATCAACGCCGAGCTTTCGCAAAGCAGCGAGTGGAAAAGCATCACCCGCCGCAAGGCAGCCCTGCCCGATGCCGATGAATGGAACGGCCAGACCGACAAGCTCCAGTACCTGGAGCGTTGAGCACAATCCTTTGCGGCATCGTGCCGGATCGCAGTGGGCACACCGACTGACGGGGTGATGGGTTTGGGACTTGTTCGTAGGATTTTGCAATATGCCACGGCTTGCACCGTCGCCCAGCACAGGCTTCGCGGCTGTTGTATAAACACAGGATTGTTCTGTTTGCCTTTGTTGCACCTGCCATTCCATGCCCGATTCACCGTCCCCATCGCCTGCCGGCAAGGCATGGCACCGTTTCAAATGCCATCGTCTGGGCTACTGGAGCCTCTGGCTGTTCGGGGTCATGCTGCTGGTGAGTCTGCTGGCGAATGTGCTCTCGAATGACCGGCCCTTGCTGGTGTCGTATGAAGGGCGGTGGTTCTTCCCGGTGTTCAAGGACTACCCGGAAACCACGTTTGGCGGTGACTTCCAGACTGCGGCCGATTACCTCGATCCTTTCATCCGCGAGCGTATTTCCGGTGGCGACAACTGGGCGATCTACCCACTCAACGAATACGGGCCGCGCACCCTCAATTACTTCAGCACCCAGCCCGATCCGGCTCCGCCTTCGGCCCAGAACTGGCTGGGCACCGACGACCGGGGTCGTGACCTGCTGGCACAACTGCTGTACGGTTTTCGCGTCAGCGTGCTGTTCGGTCTGGCACTGACGGCCATTGGTGTGGTGCTGGGGGTGCTGGCCGGAGCGGTTCAGGGGTTTTTTGGCGGCAAGATCGATCTGGTGAGCCAGCGGCTCATCGAGATATGGGGTTCCATGCCGGAGCTGTTTCTGCTCATCATCCTCAGCGCGATTTTCGCACCCAGTATCACGCTATTGCTGGTGATTCTGAGCCTGTTTGGCTGGATTGGTCTGTCGGACTATGTGCGGGCTGAATTCCTGCGCAACCGCCAACTCGATTATGTGAAGTCCGCGCGCGCCCTGGGGGTGGGCAATGTCGCCATCATGTGGCGGCACATTCTGCCCAACAGCATGACCCCGGTGGTGACGTTCCTGCCGTTTCGCATGAGTGCGGCCATCACCGCGCTGGTGGCCCTGGATTTTCTGGGGCTGGGGGTGCCGCCGGGCACCCCGTCGCTGGGGGAGTTGCTCAATCAGGGCAAGAACAATCTGGATGCCTGGTGGATTGGCCTGTTCACCTTCACCGTCATGGTGCTGACCCTGCTGCTGCTGACCTTCATGGGCGAGGCCCTGCGCGACGCGCTGGACCCACGCAAGACGCTGGCCGATGCCACACCCGCCCCCAAGACTTCCGAAAGCTGATTGCCCGATGTCCGATTCTGTTGCTTCATCCGCCGTGCCCGCTGGTGCATCCCCGCTGCTGCGAGTAGAAAACCTGCGCATTCAGTTTGGTGGCAAGGCCGTGGTGCACGGTGTGGATTTCCACCTGAATGCGGGCGAGAAACTCGCGCTGGTGGGTGAATCCGGCTCCGGCAAGACCGTCACGGCCCTGAGCCTGTTGCGGCTTTTGGAAGCAGCACAGTTGCAGGGCCGCGCGTTGTTCCGGGGTGAGAACCTGCTGGAGGTGTCCGCGCAGCGGCTGCGGCAGGTGCGTGGGGGCGAGATCGCCGTGGTGTTCCAAGAGCCGATGACAGCCCTCAACCCGTTGATGACGATTGGCCAGCAGATTGCCGAGGTGGTACAGCTCAAGCAGGGGCAGGGCCGCGCAGCCGCGTGGCAGACGGCCATTGAGTTGCTGACGCAGACGGGCATCCCCGAGCCAGCCCGACGGGCCAAACACTACCCACACCAGTTGAGCGGCGGGCAACGCCAGCGCGCCATGATTGCAGTGGCCCTGGCCAATCGCCCGGCCTTGCTGATTGCCGATGAGCCGACGACCGCGCTGGACGTGGGGCTGCGCCAGCAAATCCTCGATCTGCTGGCCGATTTGCAGCGGCAGACCGGCATGGCCATTCTGCTCATCACCCACGACCTGAACATGGTGCGACGCTTTGCCGACCGTGTGGCGGTGATGGAGCTGGGGCGTATCGTGGAGCAGGGCAGCGTGGCACAGGTATTTGGCCAGCCGCAACATGCGTACACCCAGCGGTTGCTGGCCAGCCGTCCCCAGCGGGATGTGCGGGCAGCCAGTGCCGCCGATGCCGAGGCAGCGCGTGTGGTGGCACAGGGGCTGGCGGTGCAATACCCTGTTTCCCTGCCGGGGCTGAAAGGCTGGTTTCGCAAGGGGGCGTTTGCGGCCGTGCAGCAGTTGTCGTTTCGCCTGCCCAGGGCGCAGACGCTGGCGATCGTGGGCGAATCCGGCTCCGGCAAGACCACGCTGGCCCAGGCGGTGCTGGGTCTGCTGGATTGCCAGGGGCAGTTGCAGATCGATGGCCAGCCGTGGCAGCAGCCGGCATCGCGCAACAGCAGCCACAATCGTGCCCTGCGGCGCAAGATTCAGGTGGTGTTCCAGGACCCGTTTTCAGCCCTGTCGCCCCGGCTGTCCATTGAAGCCATCGTGGCCGAGGGCTTGCAGGTGCATGCCCCGCAGTTGGGGCGTGCCGAACGCCGCCAGCGTGTGGAGCGCATCCTGCGCGATGTGGGACTGACCGAGGCGCAATTTCCCGGTCTGCTGGAGCGTTACCCACATGAGTTTTCCGGGGGGCAACGCCAGCGCATTGCGATTGCCCGTGCCCTGATTCTGGAGCCGGACGTGCTGGTGCTGGACGAACCCACCAGCGCGCTCGATGCCACCATCCAGCAGCAGATTCTGCGCCTGCTGCAACGCCTGCAACGCGAGCGCGAACTCGCTTATCTGCTCATCACCCACGATGTCGATGTGGTACGCGCCATGGCGCACGAGGTGCTGGTGATGAAGGACGGGCAGGCGGTGGAATACGGCCCGATTGAGCAGGTACTGGAGCAGCCCCAGGCCGCTTACACCCAGGCACTGGTGCGCGCGGCCGCGCCGCTGGCGGCCTGAGCAGGTTCGGACTCGGCACCCGAACCGCATCCGGAGCCACCTGCCAGCCGGTTATAATAGGCCGCTTTTGTCGGCAAAAATGCTTGCCGCTTGCCGGGCGCATTCAGACCAGACCGATTTTTTTCCCAGCCGCGTCCTGCGGGTTGGGCTGGGGTGCGCTGGCGTGTATTCCCAACCAACGAGGTATTTGAGTGCTTTTGTCCCTACAGCAGAATGCTTTCCCAGCAGCCATTCTGGCCCTGGCAGACGGCACGGTTTTCAGAGGTCAGTCCATTGGTGCCACGGGTTCCACCGTCGGTGAAGTGGTCTTCAACACCTCCATGACCGGCTACCAGGAAATCCTGACAGACCCCAGCTACTGCCAGCAGATCGTCACCCTGACGTATCCCCACATCGGCAACACCGGTGTCAATTCCGAAGACGTGGAGTCCGAATCCGGCGCGCCCCAGGCCGCTGGCCTCATCATCAAGGAACTGCCGCTGCTGGAGAGCAACTTCCGCTCCACGGCCAACCTGCCGGACTACCTGCGCGAACATGGCCTGGTGGCCATTGCCCGCATCGATACCCGCCGCCTCACCCGCCACCTGCGCGAACATGGTGCACAAAACGGCTGCATTCTCGCTCTGGCTCCCGGACAGGTGGCAGACGATGCCCTGATTGCACAGGCCATCGAACGGGCCCGGCAGGCTCCCAGCATGGTGGGCAAGGACCTGGCCAAGGTCGTCTCCACCACCAAGCCCTATGAGTGGAAGCAAACCACCTGGGAACTGGGCGAGGGATATGGCGAACAGGCCAAGCCCCAGTTTCATGTGGTGGCCTATGACTTTGGCATCAAGCGCAACATTCTGCGCCTGCTGGCGACCCACGGTTGCCGCGTCACCGTCGTGCCCGCACAAACCCCGTTTGCCGAAGTGCAGGCACTCTCGCCCGATGGCGTGTTTTTCTCGAACGGTCCTGGCGACCCGCAGCCCTGCGACTATGCCATCGAGGCAGCTCGCGAAGCCATCGAGTCCGGCATTCCTTGCTTCGGCATCTGCCTGGGCCACCAGATCATGGCACTGGCGATGGGCGCGAAAACCTTCAAGATGAAATTCGGTCATCATGGTGCCAACCATCCGGTGCAGCATCTGGAGAGTGGGCGCGTGAGCATCACCAGCCAGAATCACGGCTTTGCAGTCGAGACCGACAGCCTGCCCGAGAGCCTGCGCGTCACCCACACCAGCCTGTTCGATGGCACGGTGCAGGGGCTGGCACACACCAGCCACCCGGCCTTCTGCTTCCAGGGACACCCTGAGGCATCCCCTGGGCCGGATGACATCACCAGCCTGTTTGAACAGTTTGTTCAATTGATGCGCCGCTGATGTGGCTGTGTGCCACACCCGGCACACTCCTGTTTGTCAAGGCCCATGATTTTTTGTGAAAGGTGAACCATGAGACTGTTCAGTTTTCCTACGGCAGCACTGGAAAAGGCCGTGGCCAAGCGTGTGCTGACGCTGGAGCCGGTCGCCCGCGACTGGTTTACCGAACGCTGGGCGCAAAAGCCCTATAAAAAATCCTTTCTCGAGAAAAAGGCCGTGCCCCTGGTGATCTTCATCGCCAAGGGCAAGAACTGGAGTGATGCCGAATTCGAAGATGAACTGCAATCCTGGGACGTGAATTTCTACCCGGTGGAGATCGACGTACTGCGCCCGATTGCCGAAGGCGATGGCATGTTGCAGTTGATGCAGAAAAAAGTCCAGCCCGAGCGACTGGAGAAACTGCTGCAACACATGCAATCACGCACCCTTCCCGGTGTTTCCTGAAACGCAATCACCCCTGCCAGACAACCGCTGCTGTGCTCCGAACCTGATTTATGCCAAAAAGAACCGACCTCAAATCCATCCTCATCATTGGTGCCGGCCCCATCGTCATTGGGCAGGCCTGCGAGTTTGACTATTCCGGCGTGCAGGCCTGCAAGGCCCTGCGCGAGGAAGGCTACAAAGTCATCCTCATCAACAGCAACCCGGCCACCATCATGACCGACCCGGCCACCGCCGATGTCACTTACATCGAGCCAATCACCTGGCAGACGGTCGAGAAGATCATTGCCAAGGAACGCCCCGATGCCATCCTGCCCACCATGGGCGGTCAGACCGCACTGAACTGCGCGCTCGACCTGTGGCGCAACGGCGTGCTGCACAAGTACAAGGTGGAGCTGATTGGTGCGACCCCCGAAGCCATCGACAAGGCCGAAGACCGCCTCAAGTTCAAGGATGCCATGACCCGCATCGGCCTGGGATCGGCACGCTCGGGCATTGCCCACAGCATGGCCGAAGCCTGGGAAGTGCAAAAAAGCGTCGGCTTCCCCACCGTCATCCGTCCCAGCTTCACACTGGGTGGCACGGGCGGCGGCATTGCCTACAACGCCGAAGAATTCGAGACCATCTGCAAGCGCGGCCTGGAAGCCTCGCCCACCAATGAGCTGCTGATCGAAGAGTCGCTGCTGGGCTGGAAAGAGTACGAGATGGAAGTGGTGCGCGACCGCAAGGACAACGCCATCATCGTCTGCTCCATCGAAAACCTCGACCCGATGGGCGTGCACACCGGCGACTCCATCACCGTCGCTCCCGCGCAGACCCTCACCGACAAGGAATACCAGATCATGCGCGATGCCAGCCTGGCAGTGTTGCGCGAGATTGGTGTGGATACCGGCGGCTCCAACGTGCAGTTCTCGGTCAATCCCAAGGATGGCCGCATGATCGTCATCGAGATGAACCCGCGTGTCTCGCGTTCGTCGGCACTGGCCTCCAAGGCCACCGGCTTTCCGATTGCCAAGATTGCCGCCAAGCTGGCCATCGGCTACACGCTGGACGAACTGAAGAACGACATCACTGGCGGCGCGACCCCGGCCAGCTTTGAGCCGAGCATCGACTACGTTGTCACCAAGGTGCCGCGCTTCGCCTTCGAGAAATTCCCGGCTGCCGATGACCGTCTGACCACCCAGATGAAGTCTGTGGGCGAAGTCATGGCCATGGGCCGCACCTTCCAGGAATCTTTCCAGAAGGCTCTGCGTGGCCTGGAAGTCGGCGTGGATGGCATGAACGAAAAAACCCAGGATCGTGAAGTGCTGGAACGCGAACTGGGCGAACCCGGCCCCTCCCGCATCTGGTATGTGGGCGATGCCTTCGCCGCAGGCTGGACGCTGGACGAAGTCCATCAGCTCACCAAGATCGACAAGTGGTTCCTGATCCAGATCGAGGAAATCATCCAGATCGAACTGCAACTCGACACAATCTACGCCGAGCAGGGTGCGCAGGCATTGGCCGCGCTGGATGCCGACACACTGCGCAGCCTCAAGCAAAAAGGCTTCTCCGATCGCCGTCTGGCCAAGCTGCTGCACGTCACCGAACACGATGTGCGCAAGCAACGCCACGCGCTGGGCATTCGCCCCGTGTACAAGCGCGTCGATACCTGCGCCGCCGAATTCGCCACCAACACCGCCTACATGTACTCCAGCTACGACGAGGAGTGCGAGGCCCAGCCCACCGACAAGAAGAAGATCATGGTGCTCGGTGGCGGCCCCAACCGCATCGGTCAGGGCATCGAGTTCGACTACTGCTGCGTCCATGCCGCCCTGGCCATGCGCGAAGACGGCTACGAGACCATCATGGTCAATTGCAACCCGGAAACCGTCTCCACCGACTACGACACCAGCGACCGCCTCTACTTCGAGCCACTCACGCTGGAAGATGTGCTGGAAATCGCCGATCTGGAGCAGCCCGATGGCGTAATCGTGCAGTACGGCGGCCAGACCCCGCTGAAACTCGCGCTGGGGCTGGAAGCCGCTGGTGTGAAAATCATCGGCACCTCGCCCGACATGATCGATGCCGCCGAAGACCGCGAACGCTTCCAGCAACTGCTGCACACCCTGGGCCTGCGCCAGCCGCCCAATGCCACGGCACGCACCGAAGCCCAAGCCCTGGAAAAGGCCACCGCACTGGGCTACCCGCTGGTGGTGCGCCCCAGCTATGTGCTCGGTGGCCGCGCGATGGAAATCGTCCACGAACAGGCCGGGCTGGAACGCTATATGCGCGAAGCCGTGCAGGTCAGCAACGACTCGCCTGTGCTGCTCGATCGCTTCCTCTCCAATGCCATCGAATGCGACGTCGATTGCATCCGCGATGCCAGCGGTCAGGTGCTGATTGGCGGCGTGATGGAGCACATCGAACAGGCCGGCGTGCACAGCGGTGACTCTGCCTGCTCGCTGCCACCGTACTACCTCTCGCAGGCCACTGTTGAAGAACTCAAACGCCAGACCGCTGCCATGGCCGAAGGGCTGAACGTGGTCGGATTGATGAACGTCCAGTTTGCCATTCAGGAAAGCGGCGAAGGGGTGGACAAGCAGGACATCATCTATGTGCTGGAAGTCAATCCCCGCGCCTCCCGCACCGTGCCATTTGTTGGCAAGGCCACCGGCCTGTCGCTGGCCAAGATCGCCGCACGCTGCATGGCCGGTCAGACCCTGGCAGAGCAGGGCATCACGAAAGAGGTCACACCGCCTTATTTCAGCGTCAAGGAAGCGGTATTCCCCTTCGTCAAGTTCCCCGGTGTCGATACCATCCTTGGCCCCGAGATGAAATCCACCGGCGAAGTCATGGGCGTGGGCAAGACCTTTGGCGAAGCCTACGTCAAGAGCCAGCTCGGCGCGGGCACCCGCCTGCCCGAAGGCGGAACCGTGTTCCTGACCGTGCGCGATGCCGACAAGAACCGTGCCGTTGCCATTGCCCGCGATCTGGTCGGCATGGGCTTCCACCTCGTAGCCACCCGTGGCACGGCCGCTGCCATCGAACGCGCTGGCGTGCCGGTGCGCGTGGTCAATAAGGTGGCAGAAGGCCGCCCCCACATCGTGGACATGATCAAGAACGGCGAAATCGCCATGGTCATCAACACCGTGGAAGAACGCCGCAACGCCATTGTCGATTCACGCACCATCCGCACCTCGGCACTGCAAAACCGCGTCACCACCTTCACCACCATCTTCGGTGCAGAAGCGGCCGTGGAAGGCATGAAGTCACTGGGCCAACTGGATGTCATCTCGGTGCAGGAAATGCACCAGATTCTGGCTGAAAACGCGTAAAAGCGTTTGAAGCAGAGCCGGTGAATGCTGAATGGCTCCCGTCCTAGGGCGGGAGCCATTTCTTTGGGTGGTTACCACGCCCTGCACAGAAGAAAAGGCGTGTGCAGATACCACAAGAGTCGCAAGCGTTTGGATTGTGTTCATACAATCACCAAGGTTGCCAGCACATAATTGCCTATACTTGCACGTTTTCGCAAAAAAGCCCTTTTTGCGAACGGCCTGCCGGTTTCTGTCCTGCCCACCTGCCATCGAGCCTCTCATCGTGATTCTGTACGAATACCCCTTCAATGAACGCATCCGCGTTTACCTGCGGCTGGAATACCTGTTGCAGCGTCTTCAACTATTGCTGGAGCGTTCCAATCCCATCGACCACCACTACGCCCTGCAAACCCTGTTTGAAACCGCCGAAGTGGCGGCGCGTGCGGATCTGAAGGCAGGTTTGTTCAAGGACCTGGAACGCCATAAAAGCATCCTGCAACCGTACCTGGACAACCCGGAGGCCGATCAGGCCGTGCTGGAGCGCATCATCGGCAAGATCGATGCCTGCGTGGATGGACTAACGGCCATGCCCGGCAAGCCGGGGCAGGAAATCCTCGACAACGAATGGCTCACCGCCGTGCGCAACCGCATGGCCATATCGGGTGGAACCGGCACTTTCGATCTGCCGTTCTACCATTACTGGCAAAACCTGGCCGCCACCACCCGCCTGCAAAATCTGGAGGAATGGACGTCCAGCCTCGTCGTATTGGCCGATACCGTATTCCTGCTGCTCAAGCTGGTGCGCGACAGTGGCAACACGCGCCGCGTTGCCGCCCACAACGGCCAGTTCCAGCAGAACCTGCCTGCGAACCGCAACTTCCAGTTGCTGCGCCTGTGGCTTCAGCCCGGTATTGCCGTCGTGCCGGAAATCAGTGTCAATCAATTGCTGGTTTCCGTGCGCTTCCTGGAGCCACGCGACAATGCCAAACCCCTGCCGTGCCACATCGACCTGTCACTGGACGTGGCCATCTGCGTCTGAAGCGATCCACTTGCCACCATGCCAGCCGATTCCGAAGACACCCAAGCCATCTTCGTGCCATGCCCCACCTGCCAGCAACCCAGTGCCTACGCGGCCCATAACCGCTGGCGGCCCTTTTGCAGCCAGCGTTGCAAAATGATCGACCTGGGAGCCTGGGCCTCCGGCGACTACCGCGTGCCCGCTCCGCCTGATGCAGGCAATTCTGGAGCAGATGACCGTGACTAGGTCAGGTCGCTTTATCAGGGTGCGCGGAACCCAACGGGTTCCATGTTGGTGAATGGATAACACATTAAGAATACACTCTCTCTGTTAAAGTCAGCACCATGCCGACAGCCATCAAAACCCTGAAACTTCGCGTGAAAGACAGGCACGC
>NZ_FQUZ01000009.1:40637-103912 GCF_900129055.1 Lampropedia hyalina DSM 16112 | reverse complement strand
TTGCATCTGGGTGTCGCTGCGCAGGTGCTGGAAGCCGTCGCGGATGGCCTGGGGGGTCATGGACTGGAGCCAGAGGCGGCGCACGGGTTTGCCCAGGCCCTGGTGCTGGCCGCCGCGCACGGGGCCGGCGTATTGTTCGATGAGGCGGAAGATGAGTTCGCCTTCGCGCCCGGCGTCGCAGGCGTTGATGAGTTCGGTGACGTCGGCGCGTTTGGCCAGGCGGGTGATGGCGTTGAGGCGGGTGCGGGTTTTTTCGACGGGCTTGAGCGCGAAGTACGGCGGGATGACCGGCAGGTGCGCAAAGCTCCATTTGCCGCGCTTGACGTCATACTCTTCAGGCGCCTGGATTTCCACCAGATGCCCTACCGCGCTGGTGACCAGGTAGTGTTCGTTCTCAAAGTGCTCTTCGTGCTTGACGAAGCCGCCGCTGACCGGCGTGAGCGCGCGCACGATGTCCTGTGCGACGGAGGGTTTTTCGGCTAGGACCAACGCTTTGGGCATGGGGTTCGAGGGGACTTTTTTCAGGGAACAGGGTCAGCGAGAGAGTCTCGCCGATGATTGCGGGCCAATGCACGGGGTGCGATTGGCCAGGCAGGATTGAGGGCTTGCGCACCGGCCTTTCAGGCATGCGTCACAACGCACCGCTCGGTGGCACGGCGAGAACCGGGCCGGCAGGTACGGCCCCGTCAGGGGCTTGCGTGCCTGTGGCCTGTGGTGCCTCATCCGGCAGCGGTGGTGCCACCACGGGTTCGGGCGGTTCGATGCGCAGCAGGCGGCCATTGCGGCTGTCGGTGAGCAGGTACAGGTAGCCGTCGGGGCTTTCGCGCACGTCACGGATGCGTTCGTCCGGCCCCAGCAGCAGTTGTTCTTCTTCCTGTGCAGTGTCGCCGTGCAGGCTCATGCGGTGCAGGGTGCCGAACCGCAGCGACCCGATGAACAGGCTGTTCTGCCACTCCAGCCCGTAGCGGTCGCTGTGCAGGTAGGCCATGCCGGAAGGGGCTATGGATGGTGTCCACTGGTAGGCGGGCTGCTCCATGCCGGGCTTGTGCGTGCCTTCGCCAATGCGGGTGCCGATGCCGTAGTTGCGGCCGTGGGTGATGATGGGCCAGCCGTAGTTCTTGCCGCGCTCGATGAGGTTCAGTTCATCGCCACCCTGTGGGCCATGTTCATTGACCCAGAGTTTGCCATCGGGGGTGATGACGGCCCCCTGCGGGTTGCGGTGCCCCCAGCTCCAGATGTCGGGCACGCCCGCACCGTTGTTCAGGAACGGGTTGTCCGGGTGGGGGGAACCATCGGGCAGCAGGTGGACGATCTTGCCCAGGTGGTTGCCGGTGCGCTGTGCCTGCTGGCGGGCATGGGAGCGTTCACCCAGCGCGAGGAACAGCGAGCCATCTTGCGACTGGGCGATGCGGCATCCGAAGTGCAGCTCACTTTTGATGCGCGGCATCTGGTGGAAGATGATCTGCACGTTTTCCAGCGACTGGCGATTCTCGGCCAGCGTGGCCGATGCCAGTGCCGTGCTGTTGCGGCTGCTGTTGTTCGGGTCGGCTTCGGCAAAGCAGAAGAACAGGCGGCGGTTCTGCTCGAACTGGCGATCCAGCACCAAATCCAGCAAACCACCCTGACCTTCGGCCACTACCCTGGGCACGCCCGCCAGCGGCGCACCGACCCGCCCGCGCTCGTCGATGAGGCGCATCTGGCCGCTGCGCTCGGTCACAAGGTAATCGCCGCCGGGCAAAAATGCCACGGCCCAGGGGTGATCGAGACCGAAGGCGATTTCCGAGACTTTCAGGGCTGTGGGCTGCGTGGCCTGGGCGGCATTCGTGACAGGGGTCTGTGTCTGTGCCTGCACCGGCAGAGCCAAGCCCAGGGCCAGTGTGCCCAGCCAGAGAGAGGAAGCAGCAGCGGCTGTGGCAACCGTGGAGGCAGTGGCACAAGGCTTGGTGAAATGCGGTGAATGAACCTGTGTTTTCATAAGCATTGGTCATGCGTGAACGCATGGGTTGGACAGGATGACCCACTGAACACCAGCGATCAGCAGGCACTGGAAAACCATTTTTCACCATTCATGCACGGTGGCAGACAGGTGTCAAACAGGCGAGCCGGGTTGCAAGATCGCCTACATCGTACAGCAAATGCTGTGGCATCCGCCGCTTCTGGCCTGCCTCGCTCGGGGGCAACCGGTGCATATCTCCACGCTACAGTTGCCAAAACGCCCCGAAAACGGGGCGTTGGAGGGCATTACTTGAACTTGGGCAGATTGAACTGCGGCGGCACACCCATGCGGACGTTGATGATCCACTGCTGGGCAATCGACAGGATGTTGTTGGTGAGCCAGTACAGCACCAGACCCGCCGGGAAGAAGAAGAACATCACGCTGAAGATCAACGGCATGAACCACATCATCTTGGCCTGGAGCGGATCCGGCGGCACAGGGTTGAGGGCCACCTGCAACAGCGAGCTGACGGTCATCAGCAGCGGCAGAATGAAGAATGGGTCGGGGATGGACAAGTCCTGAATCCACAGCATCCACGGTGCATGGCGCATTTCCACACTGGAGAGCAGCACCCAGTACAGCGCGATGAAAAATGGCATCTGGATGAGAATCGGCAGGCAGCCACCCAGCGGATTGACCTTTTCCTCGCGGTAGATTTTCATCATCTCCATCTGCATTTGCTGCGGATTGTCCTTCAGGCGTTCGCGCAACTGCATGATGCGGGGGTTGATGGCCTTCATCTTGGCCATGCTGCCGTAGGCCTTGGCGTTGAGCCAGTAGAAAGCAATCTTCAGCACCAGCACCAGTGCCACGATGGCCCAGCCCCAGTTGCCGATCAGGTCGTGCAGCCTGTCCAGCAGCCAGTACAGGGGCTTGGCCAGCACTTTGATCATGCCGTAGTCCTTCACCAGCTCCAGCCCCGGCGTGATGCCTTCGAGCTGCTTCTCGATCTGTGGGCCGGTGTAGAAGCTGGCCTGGAGCTGTTCGCTCTGGCCGGGGGCAATCGTCGGGAATGCGGTGATGGAGCCTACCGAATACAGATCACTGCCCAGCTTGCGGGCAAAGTTCTCACGGTTCGCGCCTTCCGGTGGAATCCACGCGCTGGCAAAGTAATGCTGCACCATGGCCACATAGCCAGTGCTGCTCTGGGCCTGGAAATCGGCCTTGCCCTTGCTGATGTCCTCGAACTTGACCTTCTCGAACTTCTGCTCGTCGCTGTAGATCGCCGGGCCGGTGTAGGTGCCGGTGAACATCACGCCGCCCTTGATCTCCTCGCCATCGCGCACGATCTGCATATAGAGCTGCGGGGTGACAGGCGCGCCACTGTGGTTGATGACCTGATGGCCCACCTGAATGTCGTAGGAGCCACGGCGCAGTGTCCATGTCTTGACCAGTTGCACGCCATCGGCTTCGGGCGAGCGGAACTGCACGATCAGCGTATCCTGCCCTTCGGTCAGGCTGCGCGGCCCCTCCACCAGCTCCATCGTGCTCTGGTGATTGGGGAAAGCACCGCCAATCAGCCCGGTCTGCGCCACATAGGTGCGCCCGTCGGCCTGATCGAGCAGCACCACATTGCCATTGCGCTGGTTGTTCTCGTAGTCCAGCAGTTCGGCGCGCACCAGCGAGCCGCCTTCGGAGCTGAAGCGCAGGCGATACACATCGGTGGTGACTTCAACGGTCTGCGCCGCAGCACGGCTCTCGGCCACTGCGGTCACTGGCACGGTGCCCGAAGGGGTCAATGCCCCGCTGGCACTGGGCACGGCCACCGAAGCGGCATCCCCCGTCGTGCCACCGCCCTCGGCCACCACCTGCGTGGCCGCCGGGGAGGGGAAGAACAGCGCGTTGCGGCCATTGTGAATCTGCCAGCGGTCCCACAGCAGAATCAGCGAAAAGGCAAAGATCATCCACAGAATAGAGCGGCGAATGTCGGTCATGGGGACTTCTCGTCAGGGGAGGATGGGTTGTTGTTGGGAGGAACAAGGCGGCTGAACAGCCCGGCAGGGCGATCGGGTACCGGGTCATGCCCCCCCGCACAGAACGGATGGCAACGCGCCAGGCGACAGGCGGTGAGCCAGGAACCCCGCGCCGCGCCATGCTTTTCCAGTGCCTCGATGGCATACACGGAACAGCTTGGCACAAAACGACAGGAAGAACCCAGCCAGGGGCTGAGGGTGAGCCGGTACAGCCGCACCAGAGCAATCAGCAGTCGGCGCATCATACCGAAACTTCCGCCGTGCCTGCGGCTGGTGGCCGGGGTCTTCGCCCCTCGCGGGGGTCGCCCTCCCCTGCCAGTGTCGCTTCGGCGCGTGCCAGCAACAGCAACAGTTCCTGCCGCACCTGCGCCTTCAGCAGCTCGGAAGCGGCACTGCGCAGTATCGGTGTGGCAGACAGATTCTCGGTGCGGCTGTGGTCGCGTTCGGGCTGGCCCTTGCCTTTCTTGCCACGCGATCCACCCGATGCAGGAGCATGAAAGCTGGCACGCATCCGCACCAGATAGGCGAACATCAGGTGCTGTGCGCCTGCCGGGTCTTCCGAGGGAATGAAAAAGCGATTGTCGGGCCGGTACAGCGTCTCGCACAGCACGGCAGCGATCTGGCGGCGTACCAGATTGCGGGTGACGGCACGCTTGGCCCAGCGTTTGGGCACCAGCGCGCCCAGCCAGGTGGCTTCACGCGCTCCAGCACGAACAGAGGCCGATGTCGCCAAGGGCAACATGGCCTCCAGTACCAGCCGAGCCTGTGTGAAATCGGCTACCGGCAGTTTTTTCTCTGGCAAGGCAGTGGCTTCGGAGCCATCCTGCGCCACGGCCAGCGCACTGGGCGCAACAACCGGCAGGCGATACAACACAAAACGGGCAGTCTTGGCCAATGGGACACTGCCCATCATGGCCTGGAACTGTGCTCGCGTTTTAAGCCTGCGCATGGGCAAAGCGTGCGCAACGGATTGCACGCATCAAGGCCGTCTGCCCGAACATGGCAAAAGCATGAGCGGCAAAGGGCGCACGCGGCAAGAGCCGATCAGAAAATCAGGCCAGACCCAGACGCTTGCGACCCTTGGCGCGACGCGCGTTGATGACGGCACGACCGCCACGGGTCTTCATGCGCACCAGAAAACCGTGGGTGCGGGCGCGGCGGATTTTGGACGGTTGGTATGTGCGTTTCATGGTGAACTACCTCGCAAGAACTCGGATGAAAATATGGGAATTGCCAGCGGTTGATCCCAGACACCAGGACATGCAGACAACCGTGCCAGACAAAAACTGCGCCTTCGCTGCGTCAAACACACAAACAACAGGCATGAAAAAGCACCTGATTCATTCAGGTGAACCGTTGATTATCCCATGAAAATCTCTTTGGTACAAGAATCAGCGCAACAGCCGCTCCACCACGGCCCATGCCTGTGGATTTTGCGCAATCGCCACGGAAAAACGAATGTGCGAATCCGGGGCCTGGGCAGGCGAGAACAGGCTGCCGGGAGCCAGCAGCAGCCCTTCGGCGGCGGCGCGGCGGGCCAGTTGCTCGCTGTCCTGCTGGCAGTCCATCCACAGGAACATGCCTGCCACTGGCTCGGGTTCGATGCGCAGTCCCAGTGCGGCAAACCGGCGCAGGCATTCGTGCCGGGCGGCATCCACCTGGGAGCGCACCCGCTGCACATGCCGGTGGTACTGGCCGGATGACAGAATCTGCTGAATCACGCGTTCGGGCAGTTCAGGGGTCGTGAGACCGGACAGCAGCTTGAGATCGGTGAGGTTGGCAATCAACTCCGGGGCGGCGGCCATGTAGGCCACCCGCATTCCGGCGGCCAGGGTCTTGGAGAAGCCGCCTGCGTGCAGCACGCGTTGCAGGCCATCCAGTGCGGCCAGCCGAATGGCTCCGCCGGGGTGCAGCTCGCCATAGGTATCGTCCTCGAAAACATGGAAGTCCAGCTCTTCGGCCAGCTTGAGTACCGCATAGGCCGAGCGGGCCGAGAGGCTGTGGCCGGTGGGGTTGTGCACCGCGCTGTTGATGATGAACAGGCGCGGGCGGTGCAGCCGTGCCAGGTTTTCCAGCACCTGCAAGTCCGGCCCTTCGGGGGTGCGCGGCACGCCCAGCACCCGCACTCCGGCAGCGGCCAGGCGGCCAAAAACCAGAAACCAGGCCGGGTCTTCGACCAGCACGGCATCGCCCGGACTGGTGAGCACGCGCAGCACCAGATCGACGGCGTGGGTGACACCGCTGGTCAGCAGCAGGTTGCGCTGGGGGTCAGCGGGAATGCCCAGGCTTTGCAGGTGCGCGGCCATGCTGGCACGCAGTGGCGCGTAGCCTTGCGGCTGGCCATAACCCAGCACCGAAGTGCAGGAGGAGCGTCCTACGCTGCGCATGGCAGCGGCCAGCAGGTCGGCATCCAGCCACTGGTGCGGCAGCAGGGCCGAGGAACCCGGCACGAAACCGCTGCTCTCAGTGCGGGGCGTGTGGTGGGTGCACACGGTCTGACAGGAGGCAGAGAGTCCCCCGCTGCCCACATCCCGCAGCGTATTGTTCAACAGCCATGCCACGTTCAACTGCTGGGGCATGTCCGGCACCAGCCGGTGCGAGCCAGCGCGGGGGTCCAGCACGCCCTGGTCGCTGGGCACGGCACGGGAACAGACGAAGTAGCCCGCACCCTGGCGCGCCTGCAACCAGCCCTGGGTCACCAGTTGTTCATAGGCTTCGATGACCGTGAAGCGGCTGACGCCCAGATGCTGTGCCATCGCCCGAATGGAAGGCAGGCGGCTGCCGGGGCGCAGACCCAATGTGCGCAGGCGGTGGATCATCATGGCGACGATCTGCTCGGTCAGGGTGCGGTCGCTGTCGCGTTGGGGTGGCTCAAAGGCATCGACCAGAAGACTTTTCATGAATTTTCACCAGTACAGTGCGGCAACTATCGCACAAATTGTATCGGTACTGTACTGGTTGTTTGCTCTACAGTGCGCAGAACGTTTCGCTTTCTGCCACTCTTTTTTCGGTCTTTACCATGAGCAGCACTTCCCTTCTGGTTCCGCTGGCCCTGTTTGCCTTCGCTTCCTCCATCACGCCCGGCCCCAACAACATCATGCTGGCCAGCTCCGGCCTGAACCACGGGTTTCGGCGCAGTGTGCCGCACATGCTGGGCATCAGCGTCGGGTTCATGCTGATGCTGGTAGTGATCGGGCTGGGGCTGGGCGCACTGTTTCGCACCTGGCCGGCACTGCACCAGATTCTGAAGATTGCCAGCGCGCTGTACCTGCTCTATCTGGCATGGCGCATTGCCACGGCCAGCCCGGTGAATGTCGATGCGCGGCCGCGCCGCCCATTCAGCTTCTGGGAGGCCGCGTTCTTCCAGTGGATCAACCCGAAGGCGTGGACGATGGCCCTGGGCGTGATTGCCGTGTACGTGCCACAGACGGATTTCCTGTTCAATTTGCTGCTGGGCGCGCTGATCTGCGGGCTGGTCAATCTGCCCAGCATTTCGGTCTGGACGCTGTTCGGCGTGGCACTGCGCCGCTACCTGCGCCAGCCCGCCGTGGTACGCGCCTTCAACATCGGCATGGCCCTGCTGCTGGTGGCCTCGCTGGTTCCGCTGGTCTGGCCGTGAGGGGCTAGGGCGTGTCCTCCATTAGATTCGCCCCCGCGTTGGAGTCCAAAAAGGCTGTGAGCAAGGCGCAAAACACAGCAAGGCTTTATGCCTTGCGAGGCTTTGCAACGCCGCGCACGGCCTTTTTGGGCCCAACCCTTCGGGCCAGTGTGCCCCGGCAGGCCACTCGTCGTTGCACACCTTGCCCGTATCGACATACGGGCGGCGGCGTGCGCCTAGATTGGCCTGCCGGGGCGCACTGGCGCGGGGGTGAATCTAATGGATGACACGCCCTAGCATCAGCCCATGTTCACTACGGCTGGCGTTCCAGCACCAGCAGCGGGTCGATGCGCACGTCCAGCCAGTTCATGCCCCAGTGCAGGTGCGGGCCGGTGGCGCGGCCGGTCGCGCCGACGGCGGCAATCACCTGCCCCTGTTCCACGCGGTCGCCCACTTTCACGTCGATGCGCGAGAGGTGCAGGAAGTTGGAGCTGATGCCGAAGCCGTGGTCGATCAGCAGGGTTCCGCCGGTCAGATAGAGGTTGGCGTTGGCAAAGGTGACGATGCCGCCAGCCGGTGCCTTGACCGGCGTGCCGGTGGGCGCGGCAATGTCCATGCCGGAGTGGCCGCTGCCGCTGGGCAGGCCGTTATAGACCCTGGCGTTGCCGAAGCGGCCACTGATGCGCCCCTTGACCGGCCAGATGAAGGGCTGGGCGAAGTCGGCACGGTCATCATCACGCTCGCGGGCGCGGGTGACTTGGGCCTGTTCGCGGCGGATGCGCTCGGCAATGGCTCCCTTGGGGCTGGCGGTCTGGGGTGGCACGCCATTGACGTATTCGGTGGGCCAGTCGCGCGGGCGCACGGCAATGCTGGCCTGGGTCTGCGTGCCATCCGGGCGGCGTACCTGCACGATGGCAGATTCGGTTTCGTTGCGCCCCACGCCGAAGACCACGGTGCCATAGTCGGTGGTGCGCAGGGTGCGGCCCCGGTACTGCACAGTGCTGCCCGGTGGCACGCGGCCAATAATCATCGAGCCTTGTTCCACGCTGGCCGGAAAGCGCACGGCGGCACTGTCGCTGGCCTGCTGCACCGGTTGCGCCAGAACGGCTGCGCTGCACAGCAGGCTGGCCGCGCCCCACAGACTCCACCGGCAGAGCTGGCGGCGCATGGCAGAGGCAGGCAGGGCGAGGGAGAGAACGGGGGAAGCGGTCATGGGCAGGGAGTCCATCGCGGGGATCAGGTCAGGGAGGCAAGCGGGTGGCCGCTGGCAGGCCAGGGGCTTTGGAAGAAGGCTTGCACTTCGGCGGCATCCACGTCTTCGATGCGGGCGGGCTTCCAGTGCGGGCTGTGGTCTTTGTCGATGGCCAGCGCGCGGATGCCTTCGAGGGTTTCGCTGTTGCACTGGCGGTCGGCACGGCCATGAAAACAGTGGCGCACGAGGTCGCGCTCCATGCGCAGGTCGTCAGCGAGGCTGAGGTTGCGGGCACGGCGCACCTGCTCCAGCACGATGTGCAGCATCAGCGGGGAGCGTTTGCGCAGGGTCTGCGCGGTGCTCTGGCTCCAGTCGTCGGTGGCGGCTTCGAGGGTGTCGATGATGGCCTGCACACTGGACAGGGAGAACACGCGGTCGATAGCCTCGCGCTGGGCAGTGGCCGGGGCGGGCGCGTCCTCGAAATGCGAACGCACGAAGGCGTCGAGTGCGGCGGCATCGGCAAAGTCACCGGCCAGTGCGTCCCACAGCGCGGCCTGCTGCGCCGAAGCGACCACGCCATCGGCCAGTCCGAAGGCCACGGCCTCGCCACCGCCGATGGTCTGGCCGGTCAGGCCCAGCCATTCGCCCACGGCACCGGGGCTGCGGCTGAGGAAGTAGCCGCCGCCCACGTCGGGGAACAGGCCGATGGCGGTTTCGGGCATGGCCATCTTGGTGCGTTCGGTCACCAGGCGCAGGCTGGCTCCCTGGGAGATGCCCATGCCACCGCCCATGACGATGCCATCCATGAAGGCAATGTAGGGCTTGCCCAGATGGTGGGTGAGGTGGTTGAGCTGGTATTCCTCGGTGAAGAAGTCTTCCAGTTGCGGGTCGCCGTCGCTGCCAGTCTGGTGCAGGAAGCGGATGTCGCCCCCGGCGCAGAACGCACCGAATACGCCATCCTTGTTGCTGCCCCGGATGGCAATGCCCAGAATGGCCGCATCGTCCTTCCACTGTTGCAAGGTGGCGGTGAGGGCACGCACCATCGGCAGGGACAGGGCATTGAGTGCCCGGGGGCGGTTGAGGGTGATGAAGCCCACGCGCCCGCGCACTTCGGCCAGCACGTCGGGGCTGCTGGAGAAGGCGGCGGGATTCGGTGGGGCAGCGGTCTGGTTCTGGGTCATGGCAGTCGTCTCCTGTGTGTAATGCTGCCGGGCATTATGCCAAGAACCAGCGGCGCATCCAGCTAGGGCGTGTCATCCATTAGATTCACCCCCGCGCCAGCGTGCCCCGACAGGCCACTCGTCGTTGCACACCTTGCCCGTATCGACATACGGGCGGCGGCGTGCGCCTAGATTGGCCTGCCGGGGCACACTGGCCCGAAGGGTTGGGCCCAAAAAGGCCGTGCGCGGCGTTGCAAAGCCTCGCAAGGCATAAAGCCTTGCTGCGTTTTGCGCCTTGCTCACAGCCTTTTTGGACTCCAACGCGGGGGTGAATCTAAATGATGACATGCCCTGCTCCCATCCCCTTGCCACCCCGAATTCGATGCCTTTTCTCAACGCCCAGCCCTATTCCAACCCCAGTCAGGATTCTCAAATTGTGCGCGCCTGGCGGGCGTTCCTGCGTGGTGAATACCATGCGGGTCTGGGCAACCTGAGGCCGGTGGTGGGGTTTTCGTGGCAGCGTTGCCACGATGCCCACGTCAATCCCAACCAGCAGAATGCCCCGATTCTGGGTGAGGGGGCAGACATGCTGTCGTCCATCCAGAAAGAGTTGCTGGATGCCAGCCTGCCGGTCATGAAGGAGGCGCGTGCCTATCTGGCCGAATCCGGCTCCATCATGGCTTTGGCCGATGCGCAGGCCCGGATATTGCGCACCGAAGGCGATACCCGCACATTGGGACTGGCAGAGAACATCCATTTCTTGCCGGGAGCCGGTTGGGGGGAACAGGATTGCGGCACCAATGCGATTGGCACGGCATTGGCGATTGGCCAGCCGATTCAGGTGCATTCGGCCGAGCATTATTGCGAAGGCATTCAACGCTGGACCTGTTCGGCAGCGGTGATTCGCAACCCGGTGGACAACGCGATTGCCGGGGCGGTGGATCTGTCCGGGCTGTCATCCAGCTACGTCAGACAGAATCTGGCCCTGGCGGTGCAGATGGCCGGGCGCATCGAAAGCCGCCTGATGGAAGCCGAACTCCAATGGCGTTATCGCCTGCTGGATGCGGCCATGGATCGACTCTCCGATGCAGGACGCGATGGTGTGTTGCTGTTCGACCGCCGAGGCCGTTTGCTCAAGGCGAATGACAAGGCCGGCCAGGTGCTCATGGACAGCAGTCTGACGGGGCGGCGGCTGGCTTCCCTGACGCTGGAGGCGGTGGCCCGGTTCGAGGGGCGCATCGATACGAGCTGCTCCAGCGTCCGGCTCGATTTCGATGCAGTCCGCCAGGAGGCTGTGGTGGTCAATGGCCATACGCTGGGCACCGTGGTGATTGTGCCTGCACGTTCGCGTTACCAGGCCGCAGAGGCCGTGCCCCATGCGGCACCAGCCATGCCGCGTGCCACGGCTTGGAATGCGCAGGCCAATCATGGCCCACAGGAACAGCAGCAGACAGGGGCGGGCAAGGGGGCTTTTGCCAGCGTGGTGGGCCGCAGTGCCGCCATTGCCCAGGCGATTGCCACGGCGCGGCAACTGGCTCCTTCGCGGGTCTCGGTGTTGCTGCTGGGCGATACAGGCGTTGGCAAGGAGGTGTTTGCCAAGGCATTGCACGATGAACACATGCTGGCCAGCGGCAAGACCGCTCCCTTTGTGGCCATCAACTGCGGCGGCATGTCCAGAGAGTTGCTCAGCAGTGAGTTGTTCGGCTATGCCGAGGGGGCATTCACCGGGGCACGGCGCGGCGGCATGGTTGGCAAGATCGAGGCGGCCGATGGTGGCACGCTGTTCCTCGATGAGATTGGCGAAATGCCGCTGGACTTGCAGCCGCATTTTCTGCGCGTGCTGGAAGAAAGCGAAGTGCATCGTCTGGGCGAAACCCGACCCCGCAAGGTGAATTTTCGGCTGGTGGCCGCCACGCACCGCAATTTGCAGGAAGAAGTGCGGGCGGGGCGTTTTCGCATGGATTTGTTCTATCGCATTGCCGTGACCACCATCCGTCTGCCTTCGTTGTGCGATCGACAGGGGGACATCTCCTTGCTGGTGATGCATTATTTGCAGCAACTGGCAGACATTCACCAAGTGGCCCGACCCGCCATCGCTCCGCAGGTTCTGGACGCGCTGCAAGCCTATGCCTGGCCGGGCAATGTGCGCGAACTGCGCAACGCCCTGGAAGCCATGGTGCTGACCTGCAAGGGCGGCATGATTGAACTGCCCGATCTGCCCCATACCCTGTTGCAGGCACTGGAGACATGCCAACTGCCCCGGCACGCAGAGGTTGCGGCCATGCCGCCTGTGGTTTCAGTGGCACCTGCTGCCACTCTGGCGGACGGGGAGCGCGATGCCTTGATGCGCTCCATACGCCTGTGCCATGGCAATCTCACCGCAGTGGCCAAGCAGTTGGGCATTGCCAAAAGCACCGTGTACCTCAAAGTGCAGCGTTATCAATTGCAAGGCGCGATTGATGCGATACGCCGCATTCCTGCCCGCAGGGAAGTGGGGTGATGGTTTGCGCATGATGCTGGCAACCATGCGGCAGGTTCAAGTCTGGGCTTCGCGTCGCAGCAGTTCGCGTTTGCGCTCCACGCCCCAGCGGTAGCCCGAAATGTCGCCGTCGCGCCGCACCACCCGATGGCAGGGAATGGCAACGGCAATCGGGTTGGCGGCACAGGCCTGGGCTACGGCACGCACGGCCTTGGGCGAGCCGATGCGTTCGGCGATCTCGGCATAGCTGACCGTCTGACCTGGTGGAATTTCGCGCAGGGCTTGCCATACGCGTTGCTGGAAGGCGGTGCCGCGCACGTCCAGCGGCAGGTTCAAGCCGATGCCGGGGGCTTCGACAAAGCCGATGACCTGTGCCACCAACTGCTCGAAATCGCAATCTCCGCCCCTCAACTCCGCCTGGGGGAACCGGTCTTGCAGCTCGCGCACCAGCCCATCGGGGTCGTCGCCCAGCAAGATGGTGCAGATGCCATGCTGGCTTTGCGCCACCAGAATCGCTCCCAGTGAAGATTCGGCCACTGCAAACCGAATCACGGCTCCCACACCACCTGCGCGATATTCCTTGGCCCGTATGCCCAGAACCTGCTGGGATGTTTCGTAGAAACGGCTGTTGGAATTGAAGCCGGCTCCATAGATGGCATCGGTGACAGTGCCGGGAGCGGTGTTCAATTCTTCCTGCATTCTGCGGGCGCGGCAAGCGGTGGCATAGGCCTTGGGTGTCAGGCCGGTTTCGGCCTTGAAGATGCGATGGAAGTGGTAGGGACTCATGCCTGCCTGTGCAGCCAGTTCTGCCAGATTCGGGGGCGTGTGTGCCGATTCGATCAGGCGGCAGGCCTGTGCCACCAGCGCGGTGCGGTCGCCCTGAATACGCCGACCGGGACGATAGCCTGCCGCTTCGGCTGCTTGTGCCGAGGCGAAAAATTCGATGTTCTCGCGCTGGGGTAAACGCGCCGCAGAACTGGGCTGGCAGTACCTTCCGGTGGTTCGCATGGCATAGACGAAATGGCCATCGGCTTGGGCATCCCGGTTGCGGATGGCCTTCCAGCGGGCATCGTCCGTGCCGTAGGGCGGGCAGGAGGGGGACTCGGTTGTCATGGCGTTACCCTGATTTTTCATGAGGATGAGCAGCTTACCCCTGGGTGTGATGACTGGCACTCCGTTTCTTGCGGTCGAAGTGCGCGCTCGGGTTTTCCAGAAGATTGGTTCGATATTGCGTTGCAGCACCTGCTGGGTATCGGACGTTCGAACGTCCGATTTTCAAACGGTTTGATTTGGTAATGTGTTATTGGTAAAAATATTATTAAAAATCAATGGTTTGAATTGATTTTTGATGAGCTGAAAAGTGGTATGCGATTTGCTTTGGGAAAAGGGCTGGCCACGCATTGGTGGGCCGCAGGGCATCTGTCTGTCGGGAATGCAATATCTCGATGGTGGGGCCAAGGGAACCATCCGCTGGCCTGGGCTGCGGGTGGCCTGACAACTATAGGAGACACGCATCTATGACACTGGAAATCAACATCGATAACGGTGGCACGCTCACCGATATCTGCATCCTCACCGATGAGGGGGTGCAGAAAACCAAGGTGCTCACGACCCCCTACGATCTGAGCAAATGCTTTTTTGAAGGTCTGCACAAGGCCTCTGGCGTTCTCTATGGCGAGGCGAACGTGGCACGGTTGCTGGAGGAGGTGGATTTGATCCGCTACTCCACCACACAGGGAACCAACGCCATCTGTGAACGCAAAGGCCCCAAGCTGGGCTTGATGACCGGCAAGGACAGTGCCGGATTGCCAGCGGTGCTGCGCCAGCACGATGCCGACGTGTACGACGCGCTGGTGGGCGATCGCGTGGCGGTGCTGGATCTGGCGCATTCCGACAGCGAGGCCGTCGAGATCGATATTGTCACGGCGATCAACCGCCTGACTGCGGCCGGGGCCAATCGGGTGGTGGTGAGTTTTGGTGGCAAGGATTTTGCCGCGCAGGAGGCTCTGGTGCGCAACGTGGTGCTGCGCAAGTATCCACGCCATCTGCTGGGGGCGGTGCCGGTGCTGTATGGCAGTGACCTGAGCACCGATGGTGACGTGTTGCGGCGTTCCTGGACGGCCCTGCTCAATTCGTTTCTGCACCCGGCGATGGAGCATTTCCTGTTCAATGCGGAAAACCGTCTGCGGGACTTCAAGACCAAGAATCCGCTGTTGATTTTCCGCAACGATGGCGATGCCTCCAGGGTGGCCAAGACGGTGGCGGTCAAGACCTACAGTTCCGGCCCGCGCGGGGGCATGGAAGGCATGAAGGCTTTTGCCCAACGCTATGGCATGCGGGATGTGGTGGCCATCGATGTGGGTGGCACCACCACCGACATTGGCCAGTGTCTGGATGGGCAGGTCAAGGAGGTGCGCCACGGCAATGTGGAAGGCATCCGTGTGTCCTTTCCGCTGAGCGAGATCAGTAGCGCGGGAGCCGGTGGCAGTTCGGTGTTCCGGGTGTCCGACGGGCGCATCACCATCGGCCCGGACAGCGTGGGGGCCGTGCCCGGCCCGGCGGCCTTCGGTCGTGGGGGCCAGCAGGCCACCATCACCGATGCCAGCGTGTTGGCGGGACTGTTCGATCCCAAGTCTTATTTCGGTGGAGGGCTGGCACTGGATCTGGAGCGTGCACGCCATGCGGTGGAGACGCATATTGCCAAGCCGTTGCAACTGTCGCTGGACGAGGCATTGCAAGCGATGGAAACCGGCTACGAACAGAAGATTGCATCAGAGATGCAGCGTTTCACAAAGGTGACACCAGACACCGTGCTGCTGGCCTTCGGAGGGGCCGGGCCACTCAATGCCTGTGGGGTGGCAGAGCAGGCGGGCATCACGTGCGTGGCCGTGCCGGGCATGGCGGCGGTGTTCAGTGCCTATGGGATTGGCCGTTGCGATATTTCGCAACGCTATGCGGTGGCCTTGCAGGGGGCGCAGCGCAGCAGGAACGGGCTGGAAGATGCCTTGGCCGAGCAGTTGCAGCGTGCCCGGCGCGACATGTTCGCCGAAGGGTTTGCACCGGGCGAGTACGCCATCCAGGCCCGGCTGGTGGGCACGGATGCCGACGGCCACGAGCAGGTGGTGGAGCTGGATCAGCAAGACCTGAACTTTCCCAGCGCGTTGGTGGGCCTGCCCACGGTGGAGCTGGAAGTGGCGGCCATCCGGCACCTGCGCCATCAGGACGGGCAGACCTCCGTGTTCGAGGCGCGACAGCCGGCCCAGGCCAGCACCAGCCGCCGCATCCTGACCCGCCACCATGGCCGCATCGATGTGCCGGTGTACCGCCTGGCAGAGCTGCAACCCGGCGACTTTGCACAAGGCCCGGCCATCCTGGAAGAGGACTTCTTCACCTGCCGCGTGCGCGACGGCTGGAGTTTCACGATCAGCGACCACAAAGACATTTTGCTCACCAGAAAGGATTGATGCCATGAAAGTACCCATGACCGAATACCTGCGCCTCGATCTCGATGCCGAGCAGTGGGAGTGCCGCGTGTGCAACCACACCATCGGCAGTGCGCACCGCAGCTACAAGGAAGGCATGCTGGTCTACAACCGCAACCCGCAGGAGATTCATCCGCCGGTGATCGATGCGCAGAAGTACCGCTACACGTTCAGCCCCGACCCGGAATGGGTGCGCATCCTGGAGTACTACTGCCCCTGCTGCGCGACGATGGTCGAGGCCGAATACGCCACGCCCGGCCATCCGCCCCTCTACGACATGGAAGTGAACTTGCCCGCATTGCGCCAGCAGTGGCAGGCGCGGGGGCAGGTGCCTGCCACCGCTGCCGGCCCGGCGGTCGAGCTGCGCGAGGAACACCGCCACTGAAGGCTTTTCGCGTCCCGGCGCGGCGGAGCCGCCCGGTGTGCGCACACCATTGGAAGGAAATTGACATGCGACGTGTATCTGTGGATATCGGTGGCACATTCACCGACTGTTTTGTGGTCTGGAACGGCCAGTACATCGAGACCAAGGCATTGACCACCCACCACAATCTGGCCCTGGGATTCAATGAGGCTCTGGGCAAAAGCTGCAAGACGCTGGGCATCGGGCTGGAGGACATTCTCTCCAGCGTGGACTCGGTGCGCTATGCCACCACCCTGGGGACGAATGCGCTGATCGAGCACAAGGGGCCGAAGATCGGCATGCTGGTCACGGCCGGTTACGAGGCCACCGTGCCGCTGAGCCGTGCCCGTGGCTATGGCGAGGGCCTGGACACGCTGGGGCAGACCGACCTGCCCAATGCCAGTCGCCCCGCGCCGCTGGTGGAGGCGAGCATGATTCGCGGCATTCGCGAGCGGCTGGACTTCGAGGGCAAGATGGTGATGCCGCTCGATGAGGAGGATGTGCGGCTGCAAATTCGCGAACTGGTGAACCGGGGCGCGCAGATCATCGTGGTGGCCTTGCTCAATTCGGTGGTGAACCCGGCGCACGAGCAGCGCATCGAGGAGATTCTGCTGGAGGAGTACCCTTCGCACCTGCTGGGGGCGATTCCTGTCATCCTGTCGCATCGCGTGGCCGGGCGCAAAGGCGAGTATGTGCGTGCCACGTCCGCGATTGTCGATGGCTACCTGCATTCGACCATGTACCACGCGCTTTCCACCCTGGAGCAGAACCTGCGGGCGCACCAGTACCGCCAGCCGATGCTGGTGATTCACAACTCGGGCGGCATGGCGCAGCTCAACTCTACGGACGCGCTGCAAACCATCCACTCTGGCCCGGTGTCCGGCATTGCTGCTTCCGAGCACCTGGCCGCTCAGGCCGCGCTGGGCAATGTGGTGGCCACCGATATGGGTGGCACCAGCTACGACATCGGCATCGTCGTCGAGGGTGGCATCAAGCACTACGACTTCAACCCGGTGATCGACCGCTGGCTGGTGTCCGTGCCGATGGTGCATCTGGTCACGCTGGGCGCGGGCGGTGGCTCCATTGCCAGCTACGACCGCATGTATGACACCGTCAAATGCGGCCCGCAATCGGCTGGCTCCGACCCCGGCCCGGCCTGCTACGACCGTGGGGGCATGCAGCCTACTGTCACCGATGCCGATCTGGTGCTGGGCTATCTGGATGCGGACAACTATGCGGGCGGCTCCATTCCGCTGAATCCACGCCGTGCCATCAGTGCCATCGAGAACACGCTGTGCGACGAACTGGACTGCGAAGTGACCGAAGCCGCGCTGCTGATTCGGGAAAAGGTGGATGCCAACATGGCCAACGGCCTGTTCACCGAACTGCGCGCGCGCGGCTATGACCCCAAGGACTTCACGATGCTGGCCTATGGCGGCAACGGCCCGCTGCACTGCTGCGGCATTGCGCAGAACCTGAGCATCGACCGCATTCTCGCGCCGCCGTACAGCTCGGTGTTCTCGGCTGTGGGGGCGGGCAATATCCACCAGTTGCACATTCATGAGAAGTCGCTGTACATGGTGCTCTACGACTCCAACATCAAGAAACTGATGGACGACTATGGGCGTTTCAATGGCATCGTTGAAGAACTCAAGGAGCGTGGCACACAGGACTTGCTGCGCCAGGGCGTGGCGCGCCACGAGATTCAGCACCGCCTGGAGCTGGACATGCGCTACGGCAACCAGTTGGTGCAGACCACCGCCGTGATCGACAAGCACACGATGGATGGCCCGGTGGATGTGCTGAACATGATCCAGCAGTTCTCCAGCGACTACGGCAAACGCTTTGGCGAAGGTTCACAGGCACCGGAGGCGGGCATCCGCATCAACACCATCCGCGTGGCGGCATTCGTGCACCACGAAACCGTGCAGTTCGAGAACCTCAAGCCCGTGCCTGAAGACGAACGCGCGGCTCCCCCGCCGCCCTCGGAGCACCGACGCTGCTGGTTCGTCGGGCACGAAAAACCGTTCGACACGCCGGTGTGGAGCCGGGCCGACATTCTGCCCGGAATGCAGGTTCCGGGGCCGGCCATCATTGCCTCGGAAGTGACCACCTTCCTGGTCAATCCCGGCTGGAACTTCGTGGCAGCGCGGCAGAACGCCTCCTGGTTCCTGCGCGAGCAGCCCACGCACTGATACCGGCAGCCACTGCGGCGGCGATTCCGTGGCAGTGGTTTTCCAGGCACCCATCACCATTCCTACAGACAAGAGACAAAGGACAAGCCATGAAAAACGATTTGCCCACCCAGGTTCAGAACCGCACGCCCAATGCAGAGGAAGTCACGCTCATCAAGCGTTTTATGGAAGACAACACGCTGTTTCTCGGCCCCGACCCCGAGATCATGCAGAACCACGACCTGATGCCCCGCACGGAACTCGAAGAAACCGCCATTGGCAAGGTGGCCGATTCGCACACCATTGCCCGCATCCGCGACCGTTTGCAATCGGGCTGCGACGAAGGCTACGAAATGCTGGAGCAGATGGGAGCCGCACCGGGGGCCAAATGGGGCGATGTGATTACCGGCGTGTACTCCGGCGCGGGTGATCTGGCGATTGCCTCGGCTGGTGGCGTGCTGCTGTTTTCCACCGTCGTGCATGCGCCGATCAAGTACATCAACAAATACTGGATCGACGAACCCACGGTGGGCGTGAACGAGGGCGATGGCTTCATCCACAACGACTCGCGCTATGGCAACGTCCACAACACCGACCAGAGCATGATCATGCCCATCTTCCATGAAGGCAGGCTGATCTGCTGGGTGGCCTCCACCGTACACGAGGGAGAGAACGGGGCCATTGAACCGGGCGGCATGCCCTCGATGGCCGAAAGTCGTTTTGACGAAGGGCTGAAAATGTCGCCGTTCAAAGTGGTGGAAAACTACCAGATCAAGCGCGATCTGCTCACCTTCCTGCAGAACTCGGTGCGTGAACCCAAGCTGCAACTGGAAGACATGAAGGTCAAGCTTTTTTCCTGCCTGCGCATCAAGCAGCGCATCGAGGAAGTGCTGCGCACCGACGGGCCAGATGCACTGGTGGCCACCCTGCGCCTGACGATGGAGAATGTGCGCGCCGAAGTCAAACGCCGCATCAGCGAATGGCCGGACATGAGCGTGCGCACCTACATCATTCAGGATTCCACGCTGCGCGAAAACTGCATTGCCAAGATCAACTGCACGCTCACCAAGACGGGCGACCGGCTGATTTTCGACTTCCGGGGTTCCGCACCGGAATTCACCAACCGGCCCACCAACACGATTGTGGGCAGCCTGAAGGGCATGCTTTCGCAGTTGTTCATGTGCTATGTGTGGCCCGACCTGCCGCGCGGGCAGGCGGCGTTCTCGCCCATTGAGGTGATTACCGACCCTTGTTCGATTGTCAATTCCTCCTACGACGCGCCCAACTCGCAGAGCCTGATGTCCATCTTCACCGGCTTCACGGCGGGGCAGCATGCGGTGGCCAAGTTCCTGTACTCCTGCCCGGAGAAGTACACCAAGGTGCAGGCACCGGCCTTCAACATGATCAACACGTTCATCTGGGGCGGCGTGAACCAGCACGGCGAAACACTGGGCAACCTCTGCGCCGACCTCAACGGCATGGGCGGCGGCGCGCGGGCCGACCGCGACGGCGAACCTGCGCTGGCCCCCATCTTCGCCACCATGGCGGATGTGGGCGAGCAGGAGGTCAATGAGGAGGAAGTGCCATTCCTGCAACTGGTCTCCAAGAAGATGACGCGCGATGCGATTGCCCCCGGCAAGTACCGGGGCGGCCAGGGCTATACGATGATCGTCGCCACCAAGGACAGCGAACAGTGGGGCTTCATGACCACTGCGCAGGGCGCGAAAGTGCCCCCCATTCAGGGCCTGTTCGGTGGCTATGCCTGTGGCACTTACCCGCTGGCCAAGGTACAGGGCGTGGACGTGTACGAAACCCTGCTCAACGAGCCGGAGAAATTCAGGCACTCCATCGAGGAGATCATGAACGAGCAGCCGTTCGAGGGGGCACGATACACCACCCACCACATGGGGTTGGGCTTCGAGATTTCGCGGCGCGGCGAGATGGTCATGATCTCGCAGGGGGCTGGCGGTGGCTATGGCGACCTGCTGGAGCGCGACCCGGCTGCCGTGGTGCGCGACATCGAGGACAGTCTGATCTCCCACGCCGTGGCCGAGCGTGTTTACAAGGTGAAGATCGACCCGGACACACTGGCCATCGACCATGAAACCACCAAGGCACTGCGCGATGCCGAGCGCAGGGATCGTCTCCAGCGCGGCAAGCCGTTTGCGGAATTCGTCAAGGAATGGAGCACCCCCAGGCCACCGGCCCACTTGCCATACTTCGGTGCCTGGGGCGACGATGTGGAGACGCTGTACATGGGCACACCAGACAAAACGCGCAAGGCCAGCGAGTTCCGGCCCAACTACATGCCGCATCCCAAGGATGTGCGCATTGCCGAGCTGGAGGCACGGTTGCAGGCGGCAGGCGTTCCCGACCGCGAGAAGCAGTAAGGAGTGCCGCATGACCACACCATTGACACAGCGGTTGCAGCAGGGAAGGGGGGGTGGCGGCATCCGCCTCTGGCTCAAGTCCTCTGCCTACACCCGCCAACTGCTCAAAGGCTCTGCCGATGCGGATGTATGGGACAGTGCCGCCAGCTATCTGGCCTGGTTCTCCCAGTCACAGGGCTTGCTGCGGCCTGATGTGGCCGTGATCGAAGTGGGCGAACTCTACGATGCCTGGGTGGCCCGCAGTGGCGGTCTGGAAGCCCTGCTGGGCAAGCGGCGCAACCCCACCATGGCATTGCGGCGTTTGCTGGAGGCCGATGCACCCAGGGCACTGCTGGCTGAAGTTCTGGATGCCGTGGCCGCACACTTGCGTGGACAGACCCCCATGGTGCTGGCCATGCCATCGCCCCGGCACTGGCTGCGCCATGCCAACCGGATGGCCCAGCAGCCCGATGATCCGCCCGATCCAGATACCGTGGACGATGCCAGCATGTACCTGGCCGACTTGCTGCGCAGTGTCAGTACCAAGGCGGTGGATGGCGTGCTGCTGGAGGAGGCCGCTGGAGATGCGGCATTCAGTGCCCAGGGACTGCAAGGCTATCGCTCGTTGGTGAACATTGCGCGGCATTACCGCTGGGCACTGGCACTCAGGCGGCCGCACGGAATGCCGGTTCCGCAACGCAGCGAACTGGCGGGCTTCGATGCGGTGATTGCCACTGCCACGCCCCACCATGTTGATGCGCCTGTGCCAGCGGCAATGGGAGACGATGCCAGCGAGGCTTTTGCCCGTGCCATGCCGGCACCGGCACTGGCGGCAGGGCATTTTTACTTTGCTGAAATCCCGGCGGACATGCGCCCGGAGGCGGTGCTGGAGACCTTGAAGGTCTGGCGCGAGGCGGCATGAATCCGCCATGAAATGGAGCCGGGGCGGGCGGATTCTGCCGGCCCCGGCCCGTCTTTTTTCCAATCTGTGACCTTGGAGGACAAAGCCATGCAAGCTTCCCATTTCAGCGATGCGACAGAGCGCATTCCCGTGACCGTGCTGACCGGATTTCTGGGGGCAGGAAAGACCACCTTGCTCAATCACTGGATGCAGCAGGCGGGCATGGAAGGCGTGGCCGTGCTGGTCAATGAATGGGGCGAGGTCGGCATCGACCACCATCTGGTCGAGCACAGCGAAGACAATATGGTGCTGCTGGATTCGGGCTGCCTGTGTTGCCAGACACGGGGCGATCTGGTCGGGGCATTCCAGACCCTGTTCGAGCGGTCTGCCCGAGGGGACATTGCCCCGCTGACACGGGTGATCGTCGAGACCAGCGGAATGGCCGACCCTGTGCCCGTGGTCTGCACGATCATGGATGAACGCTTTGTCCGTGCCCGCTACCACTGCGATGGCGTGGTGGCCGCCATTGCCGCCCCGCACGGGCTGGCACAACTGCAACGGCACCCCGAAACCCTGCGCCAGGTGGTGGCGGCCGACCGCCTGCTCATCACCCAGTGCGATCGGGCCAGCAGCAGCGACATACAGGCACTGGCCATGCGCTTGCAGGCCCTCAACCCACAGGCTGGCCAGGTATTGGTGCGCCACGGGCGTGCTCCCATCGATGTCGTGACAGGGGCAGGGCTGTACGCCGCACCCCATGCAAACCTTGCGGCTCCACTGCCGCGCTGGTTCGGCGCAGGGGGATTGTTCGGCAAGGTGCTGTCGGATGAGCCACAGCGCGTCCTGCCGGAGGAGGGACTGCCCTTGCATCGGGGGCATACGCTGGCGCAGTCCCGCGTGCACAGCCCATCGGTTGCCAGCTTCGTGGTGCCGCTGGAATCCGACATTCCCTGGTTTGGCCTGTCGCTGGCCATGGGCAGGATTCTGCAAGACCACGGCCATCGATTGTTGCGCGTCAAGGGGCTGGTGGGACTGGGCGAGCACGACCGCCCGCTGGCCGTGCATTGTGTGCAGAACGTTGCCTATCCTCCTGTGCGTCTGCACCGCTGGCCTGACGATCCGCGCTTTGCTCAGCGGCGAGGTTGTCTGGTTTTCATTGCACAGGGACTGGATGCCGCGCAGCAGCAAGACATCCGCGAGCGACTGGCACAGCCACCCTCCGACCGGGCGGCCTTGCGCACGGCAGCAGGCATGGCGGATTTGCCCACGCGCTGCTGGATGCAGCAGCGCGTGGCCATGCAACATGGCAGGCACATGCAGCACCAGAGCTGGGTGGTCGTGCCCCGTTGAATCTAGGGCCTTGCGCCGGAGCCTTCAATGCGACAGATCGATGCCGTACTGTTCTGCCAGATAGGCGGCAATGGCATCCTTGCCATCGATCAGGCTGCGGCCCTCGTACTCGCCGGTGACGTGGGCCGAATGGCTGATTGCGTCGAGCACCAGCAGGGGTGCGCTCTGGTTCTCGGCTCCAGCCAGGGCGATGATGGCCGCACGCGGGCGGGGAAAATCTACCCGCACGACCTGGAGTTGCTCCAGCAGTTGCGGGTAAGTGCCCAGCAGACCCTCCACATACACGCAGGATGGGCAGAAAAAGGTTTTGCCCGGTTGTGCGGCATCGGTGAAACCGGGCTTGAGCAGGAACAGGGTGGCTTGGGACATGGTGGTTTTTCCTGAAGAAATGAAGAAACGCTATCGCAGGGGAATGAAGCCGCGTCAGGCCGCCTGGCGCAGTGGCCGGGAATGTGGGTCAGTGGCTACTAAGCTGGTGCGGTGTTGATGGTCTTGCGCTGCATCGTCGTCGCGGCGGCGGGCATCGGGCTTGGGCACGGCGGCAATCAGGGACTGGGTGTAGGGGTGCTGGGGGTTTTCCCATATCTGGTGGTGGTCGCCGGACTCGACGATCTTGCCCTTGTGCATCACCAGCACATGGTCGGCGATGTAGCGCACCACCGACAGATCGTGCGAGATGAACAGGTAGGACAGGCCAAAATCCTCCTTCAGTTCCACCAGCAGGTTGAGAATCTGCGCCTGGATCGATACGTCCAGCGCGGACACCGGCTCGTCCAGAATCACCAGCGATGGCCGCACGATCAAGGCGCGTGCAATGCCGATGCGCTGGCGTTGGCCACCGGAGAATTCATGTGGAAAGCGCGCTGCCGCCGAGGCAGGCAGGCCCACGCGATCCAGTGTCGTGGCAATGCGCTGGCGGCGGCTCTGGCGGTCTTTCTCGCCATGCACGGACAGCACGGCATCCAGTGTGTCGTACACACTGCGGCGCGGATTGAGCGAGGCATAGGGGTCCTGAAACACCATCTGGATGCGCTTGCGCCAGGGCTTGAGCTGTTTCTCGTTCAGCGGGGCCAGATCGGTTCCCTCGAATTCGATGCGTCCGGCCGCTGGTTGAATCAGCTTCAGCAGCGTGCGCGACAGGGTGGATTTGCCGCAGCCCGACTCGCCCACCAGCCCCAGGGTTTCGCCCCGCGCAATGCGCAGGGACACACCATCGACGGCATGGAACAGCCCGCCTTCGCGGGTTGGGTAGCTGGTGCGCAGATCGTGCACGGCCAGCAGTGGTGGCGGGGAAGGCGCATCTGCCGTGGCTGCTACGGGCAATGGCCGCACGGGCAGGGCCGGGGTGCTGAGCTGGAAACTGCGCTCGCCACTGACCTGATCGACGATGCGGTGGATTTCCGGCAGACGGCTGCTGCTGTAGTGGACTTCCTTGCCCGCGTGCAGCGACGCGCCCAGCAGCCCCTGGGAGTAGGGGTGCTCCGGGTGGTGGAACAGTTGCAGGGCGGGGGCTTCTTCCACTTTTTCGCCATCGAACATCACCAGCACACGGTCGGCCCATTGCGACACCACACCGAGGTCGTGGGTGATGAGCAGCAGCCCCATCGAGAGGTCGCGGCGCAACTGGTCGAGCAGTTCCAGAATGCGTGCCTGTACGGTGACATCCAGTGCGGTGGTGGGTTCATCGGCAATCAGCAGCTTGGGCTGGCAGGCCACGGCCATTGCGATCATGACGCGCTGGCGTTGCCCGCCAGAGAGGTTGTGCGGGTAGTCGTGGATGCGTCGCTGCGGTTCTGGAATGCGCACCAGATCGAGCATTTCCAGAGTGCGCTGCCGTGCGGTTTCGCGCGACAGGCCCTGGTGCAGCCGCAGGGTTTCGGCAATCTGCGCCCCGATGGTGTGAACCGGGTTCAGCGAAGTCATCGGCTCCTGAAAGATCATCGAAATGTCGCTGCCGCGAAGCTGGCGCAACTGCGCGGCGGGCAACGTGGCAATATTGCGCTCGCCCAACAGAATCTGCCCGCTCACTTCGGCTTCGGGGGGCAGCAGGCGCAGCAGCGACAGCGCGGTGGTCGATTTGCCGCAGCCCGACTCGCCCACCAGAGCCAGGGTTTCGCCCTGCGCAATCGAGAAATTCAGGTTCCTGACCGCATGGTGGTTGCCATTGCGACTGCGAAAATGGATGTTGAGTCCCTGCACATCCAGCAGCGTGTTCCGGCTGGAGGGGTGGGGTGAGCGGTGTGGGGTCATGAACGGCCTCGCAGGCGGGGATTGAATGCGTCGTTGATGCCGTCGCCCACCAGATTGAGCGACAGCACCGTGAGGATGATGGCGGCACCGGGCACGGCGGTGAGGTACCAGGCGGTGCGCAGCAGTTCGCGGCCTTCGCCGATCATGCTGCCCCAGGAGACCACGTTGGGGTCGCCCATGCCCAGAAACGAGAGGGCGGATTCCATCAGGATGGCGGTGGCCACCAGCACCGAGGTGGTGACGACCACCGGCGGCAGGGCATTGGGCAGGATTTCGCGGAAGATGATCCAGCGGTCGCTGAAGCCCTGGCTGCGCGCGGCCTGCACGAATTCGGATTCGCGCAGGGTGCGGAATTCGGCCCGCACCAGCCGCGCGATCACCGGCCAGGATGCCGCACCGATGGCGAACACGATCACCTTCACCGAAGGCTGGCCAATGGCCACGATGACGATCACCAGCAGGAAGGTGGGAATGGTCTGCACCAGCTCGGTCAGGCGCACCAGCAGATCATCCAGCCAGCCGCCAAAGTACCCGGCGGTGGCTCCCACCAGCACACCAATCAGCAGGCTGATGGCCGCTGCAATGGCTCCCACCATCAGCGAGACACGCCCGCCGTGCGCCAGCCCGGCCAGCACATTGCGCCCCAGCGAGTCCGTGCCCAGCACGAACGGGGCTTCCTGCCCCGGCCAGAGCAGTGGCAGGGCCACCATGTCCAGCGGATCGCCCGGAAACAGCACATGCGCGAATACGGCCGCCAACGTCACGAATGCCAGCAGCAGCAAACCGGCGAGGGCGGAAGGGTTGCGCAAAAAGGCCTTCCAGGCGGCATGGCGGCTGGGGGCGGGCAACAGTGCGGCCTCTGCCAGTGGTTGGGGACTGAGCGCGTCGGCAGCCGTGCGCAGCGAGGGAATGCGACTGCTGGAGGCTTCGTCCAGCACCGGAGCACGGCGGGAAATGGAGGGTGCGAAGGTCATGGTGTGAATGCGCCTTGAGGGAATGTACGGGCTGAAGTCACGGGGTGGTTCATCAGCGCACCTGAATGCGTGGGTCCAGCCAGGCTTGCAGCAGATCGACCAGCATGTTCACCACGATGACCAGCAGGGACGAGAGGAACAGAATGCCCAGCAGCACGGCATAGTCGCGTGCCAGCACCGACTCCAGGGCCAGCCGCCCCAGCCCCGGCCAACTGAATACGGTCTCGATCACGGTGGCCCCGCCCAGCAGGGCACCGAAGTGCATCCCTGCCACCGTGGTGACGGGGATGAGGGCGTTGCGCAGCACATGCCGGAAGGTGACGGCGGTGGGCGAAAGCCCCTTCGACTGCGCGGTGCGCACATAGTCCTGACGGTTCACTTCCAGCATGGAAGAGCGCGTCAGGCGCGAGAAAATGGCCACGAAAAAGCCCGAGGTGGCCAGTGCGGGCAGAAAGAGGTGTCTGAGCTGGTCGGTAACGGATGCCCAGCCCGCCAGGTCTGCGCCGATGGTGTGGTTGCCCCCGGTGGGCAGCCAGCCGAGCTTGACCGAGAACAGCACGATGGCCATCAGCCCCAGCCAGAAGGTGGGCGTGGAGTACAGCAGCAATGCCAGCACCGACAGCACGCGATCCTGCCATTTGCCGGCATGCACCGACATCAGCACGCCCAGCAACACACCCGAGAGCACCGCAATGCCCAGGGCCGTGCCCATCAGCAGCAGGGTGTTGCCGAGCCGGTCGAAAATCAGCGAGGCCACGGGAGTGTTGTGGCGTGGCGAAACCCCCAGATCAAGCTGCACGATGTTCAGCAGGTAGCTGCCCAGCCGTTGCAGCATGGGCAAATCCAGCCCGAAGTGACTGCGCAACTGCGCCATGCTTTCTGCCGTGGCCGCCCCGGATTCGGCGGCAATCACATCGGCGGCATCACCCGGAACCAGCTCCATCAGGATGAAGTTCAGCACGATGATGCCCAGCACGGTGGGAACCGCCTGCCAGGCATTGCGCCGCAGCACCGCGCCGATGCGGCCCAGGTTGCTGGAAAAAGGGGAAATACGGGATGCGGACATATCGGTGCCAGATCGCAAAGAGCGGGAAAGCACCGATGGTAAGAACGCAGATGGCCTGCGTCAAAGACCGAATATTCATTTGAAAATGCGGTATTTGCAAATGAATGCCGGTTGTTTGCAGGTGCCGCTGGGCGCGGCATCTGGCGGATGGTCAGCCCGCGTCAGTCGTTGGCGACCCAGTCGATCAGCGCATCGAAGGAGGCACTGCGTGCGGCGTTGGCATTGGGGTGGTTGATGATGGCGACCAGGGCATAACGCTTGCCACTGCGGCCATGCACATAGCCGGCAATGGCCCCCACGTCGCGCAGGCTGCCGGTTTTCAGGTGGGCATCGGCCTGTGCCTTGCTGTTGCGCAGGGTGCCATCCACGCCGGCCACCGGCAGGGTGGCCAGCAGCTCGGGCATGACGGGGGAATCCCAGGCGTGGCGCAGCATGCTGCCCAGTGCCTTGGCACTGACGCGCCCGGTGCGGCTCAGGCCGGAGCCGTTGTCCACCACCAGGCTGCTGGCGGGGTTGCCCAGTCGGCTTTGCCACCATTGCTGCACGACCTGGCGCGAGCGTTCGTAGCTGGCCGTACCCTCGCGCTCGCGCCCGGTGCCGATGGCAAGGAATACATGGTCGGCCATGACGTTGTTGCTGTACTTGTTCACGTCACGCACGATTTCGGTCAGCGACTGCGAAGGCTCGGTGATGAGTGGGCGAAGGCCTGCGGGCACATTCCCTTGCCGCACGGAACCGGTGACACTGCCACCCAGTTCGCGCCAGATGCCTTCCACCACCTTGGCAGCATAGGCCTGCGGATTCGGGTACGCAATCGCCCACTGGCGTTCGCCACAACCGGCCGGATAGCTGCCCAGCAGTTGCCATGCGCCGGGCTGGTCGATTTGCAGCTTCAGGTTGTTGCGCCATTGGCCGGGGCAGCCGTTGCCTTGCTGCAAGGGCACGCTGGTGGGCAGTTGCATGTGGGCCATGGGCGGTGTGGCCAGCACGCGGGCAACGCTTTGCGCGGGGTCGGGCACGAACTGGAGCACCACGGACTTGAAGTTGATCAGCAGCGCGTCGGGCGCGGCGTTGTAGGGGCGCAGCGGTTCGCCGTCGAATTCACCGGGGTTGTGGGGCGGCAGGCTGTAGGCACTGTGGTCGAGCACGATGTCGCCCACGATGACCTGCACGCCGCGCTGGCGCAGCTCGCGCAGCAGCAGCCACAGCCGTTCCATCACCAGTTTGGGATCGCCCCCGCCTTGCAGGTACAGGTTGCCATGGAGCGTCTGGTTGGCCAGTCGGCCATCCAGGTACACGCGGGTGCGCCAAGTGTAGGCTGGCCCCAGTGTATCGAGTGCGGCATAGCTGGTGACCAGCTTCATCACCGAGGCTGGGTTGGACGGAACATCGGCACGGTGCGCCAGCCGGGGCGGCTCCTTGCCTTCCACGTCCTGCACCCATACCGAGATGGCATCCAGCGGCACCTTGGCCTGCCCCAGGGCTTGCGTCACGCGCTGGGGCAGCACCGGGTAGGCACTGGATTCACCGGTAGCGATGCGCGGCGAAGGGTCGGATGGTGTGCTGGGCAGTGCAGCGGTGAGGGTGGGCAAGGCGGCGGTGGCCACCGTTTGCGTCACGGGCGCAGGTTCGGGACTGCGGGGCTGTGCGGTGCTCTGGGTGCTGGTGCAGGCACACAGCAGCACCCCCAGACCGGCCGATGCCAGCCAGCCTGTGCGTGGACGGGCGCGAAAAGAACGAAGCAGGGAAGACCGGGAGGAGGGCATGGCAGAACCGCAGAAAAGAGGTGCAGGGAAAGAAGCAGGATGGGCAGGTGTTCAGACCGTGCCGCCCACGGTCAGGCCGTCGATGCGGAAGGTGGGCTGGCCCACGCCCACGGGCACGCTCTGGCCTTCCTTGCCGCAGGTGCCCACGCCGCTGTCGAGTTTCAGGTCGTGGCCGATCATGCTGATCTGCTTGAGGGATTCGGGGCCGTTGCCGACAATGGTCGCACCCTTGACCGGGTAGAGCAGCTTGCCGTTTTCCACCCACCATGCCTGGCTGGCACTGAAGACGAACTTGCCAGAGGTGATGTCCACCTGACCGCCGCCAAAGTTGGTCGCGTACAGGCCACGCTCGATGCTGGCGACGATTTCTTCCGGCTCATGGCTGCCGCCCAGCATGTAGGTGTTGGTCATGCGCGGCATCGGAATGTGCGCGTAGCTTTCGCGGCGACCATTGCCGGTGGGGGTGGTGTTCATCAGGCGGGCGTTGAGCGAATCCTGGATGTAGCCCACCAGAATGCCGTCCTCGATCAGCACATTGCGCTGGCTGGCATGGCCTTCATCGTCCACGTTGAGGGAGCCACGGCGGTCGGCCAGCGTGCCGTCGTCCAGCACCGTCACGCCCTTGGCTGCGACGCGCTCACCGATGCGGCCACTGAAGGCACTGGAGCCTTTGCGGTTGAAGTCGCCTTCCAGCCCGTGGCCGACGGCTTCGTGCAGCAGCACGCCGGGCCAGCCGGGGCCAAGCACCACGGTCATCTCGCCCGCAGGAGCCGGGCGCGACTCCAGGTTCAGCAGTGCAGCATCGACGGCCTCACTGATGTAGCCATCCAGCAGCGCGTCGTCGAAGTAGGCCAGCCCGAAACGGCCACCACCGCCCGCCGATCCCATCTCGCGTCTGCCATTCTGCTCGGCAATCACGGTCACCGACAGGCGCACCAGCGGGCGTACATCGGCGGCCAGCGTGCCATCGGCGCGGGAGACCAGCACCACATCGTATTCGCTCGCCAGCCCGGCCATCACCTGCACGATGCGCGGGTCGCGCGCGCGGGCATTGCGCTCCACCCGCCCCAGCAGTTCCACTTTCTCCTGGCTGTCCAGCGTGCCGATGGGATCCAGTGTCGGGTAGAGGCTGCGGCTGGCGGCCACGCGCCGCTGCGGCAGGGCCACGGTGCCCGCACCTGCGGCTGCACCAATGCTGCGCACGGTGCGGGCGGCATCCAGCAGCGATGCCTGGGAGATGTCGTCCGAGTAGGCGAAGGCGGTTTTCTCGCCAGCCACGGCACGCACGCCAAAACCCTGGTCGATGCTGAAGGAGCCGGTCTTCACGATGCCTTCTTCCAGACTCCAGCCCTCGCTGCGGGTGTACTGAAAGTAGATATCGGCATCGTCCACCTGGTGGGCACGGATTTCCGCCAGTGCCTGGTTCAGGTGCTGTTCCGTCAGGCCATAGGGGGTCAGCAGCAGGTCGCTGGCCAGCGTCAGCCGCGCCTGGGTATCCAGCAGGCTGGGCGCAATGGTGGAGGATTCAAGGTGAAGCGTGGAGGTAGAAATGGTCATATCGTGCGATTTTAATGATTTCCCTCTCGCACGGGTTCTGCACGGGCCTGCTTTGCCCAGAAAAAGCCCCGTGCCTGACCCCGCCCGCAATCATTGGCAGCCAAGGAGTGTGTGCTTTTGCGGGAGCAAAACGCATTCCTGTGGTTTTTTTGCAGAACTTGACGGAAAAAGGCAGCAGTTTCGAGATATTGCGCATCCCAATCCAGAACCAGATCGGTCGTCAAGGGGTTATCCATAGGGTCGAACCGGGGCAGCCAGCGTTATATTTTTTGCAGAAAAAAAGGTCGTTTCCCCGCATTGCTTTTCCATTCAAACACCACAGGAGGTTGTATGTCCGAATCGACGGTGATGGCGTTGCCGCCAAGGCAGAGGTTCCCTGGTCTGCGCTCCATGCTGGGCTGGGGCTTGCTGTGCTCTGGCTCGGCCCTTTGGGCGCAGGGTTATCTTCCGCCTGCCGATGTGTCGGTGGTGGGGCGCGACGGCTCCATCCGTGCGACGGCCGAAGCCGCCCTGATGGGGCTGGGGCAGGCCAGGGAGCCTGGGCATGAGGTGGATTTCAAGTTGCGTGTGGAGTTTCGCTGTGGCGACATCTTCAACCCGCGTACCGGTGCCTATGATCGCGTCTGGCTGCGCGCCTACAGCAATGCCAGCGATGTACGGCAGGTCGGCAGCAAGAGCGACTGTGCCACCTGGCGCGGGCCACAGGCTTCCAGCGGCAGCACCACCAGTGCCGGTGTGGCCACGCCGCACAGCCCTTTTGCCGCGCCCTGGGTGGAGATATGGCCCGGAGAGACCTTCCGCCTGCAATTGCAGAACCGCATGGTCAGCGAAGGCGGTGCAACGGTGGACGACAGTTGTCCGGCCGTCATTGACGACCACAACAGCCCACACTGCTTCAACAGCACGAATATGCACTTCCACGGCGGCTGGGTCAGCCCGTCGGGCAACAGCGACAATGTGCTGCTGAAGATCGATCCCGGCAAGGATTTCGAGTACGAATACAACATTCCGCTGGACCACCCGGCTGGCACGTTCTGGTACCACACCCACCTGCATGGCTCCACGGCCTTGCAGGTGTCCAGTGGCATGGCCGGGGCCATCGTGATTCGCGGTGACCGCCAGCCCCGGAAAGCGGCGGATGGAACCATCGGTGGCGGTGACATCGACATCCTGACCGTGAATGTCGAGCCAGGGACAGGCGGCCAGCCTGCGCAACTGGGAGAGCCGTTCCGCGAGCGTCTGGCACTGTTCCAGCAGATCGCCTATGCCTGCCGCGAGAATCAGGCTGCCGATGGCGCGGCACTGCCTGCCATCAAGCGCGATGGAGACAATGGCCCGTGGGTCTGTAATGCCGGTCAGGGACGCGGTGCTGCGCGCGACGTGGGCGGTGTGGAGGCCTATGGCGACCAGCTTGCGCCCAATTCCTGGGTGGATTCGGGTCGTTTCACTGGCATCAACGGTGAAGTGCACACGGTTTTCTCGGATGTGCGGGCCGGGGAAATCCAACGCTGGCGGCTGATTCATGCGGGTGTGCGCGATTCCATCCGCTTGCGCATCGTGCCATTCCGTGCGGATGCCAAACCCTTGCAGCAGGGGGCGGATGGCGTTTTCGCCAAGCCTGCTCTGGGTGGGCTGGCTCCGCGTGACTTTGCCAGCCAAACCTGTGATATGGACCATCCGGTGGCCGTGGTCAGCATTGCCGCCGATGGCCTGACCCGGCGCAATATGGTTCAGCGCACGGATGCCATGCTCCAGCCCGGTTATCGCGAGGACTGGCTGGTGGCCTTCCCGAAGGCAGGTGACTATTGCATCGTCGATGCCGACCGCTTGCTGACGCAGTCGGTGGTCACGCCAGAGGCCGATGGCAGCAATGTGGTGGGCAGCGAATCCGCCGCCACGCTGGGCGGGCAGATCGTCGGCTACATCCATGTGGACGCAGCCGGGCAGGGCGTGGAAACCGAGCGTGCGGCGGCATTGTCGGCCACCGACGCGCCTCGCACCACGCTGGATGCGGTGGTCGATGCACTGGTGGCTGCCGCCGAGCAGCGCATCAACACGTTTGCCCTGCGCGATGGCGTGCCCGTGACCGATACTGCAATCCGCGACCATGTGGTTGCCGCCCTCAAGGGTGAAGGTGAAGGCGGCGTGCGTGGCGCAATAGCCGCATTCACCAAGCACCAACCGGTGCAGGATGCCGAAATCACCGGCTACCAGTCGCTGGGTTTCCGCATTGTCTCCACTGGAGCGGGCGGGCCACTGGGAGCCGCTGCGGTGGCCGATGGAGCGAACACCCGCCAAACACCACGGCCTGCTGCCCGAGTCCTGTTTGAAGTGGGCGAAATCGGTCTGGACCTCGCCTCGCAACGCCCCATTCCGCTGCATTCGCAGGCCTACTCCGCAGACCGCATCGACCGACTGCTGACGCTGGGCGACGTGGAGGAGTGGGAGATCGGCTCGTTCTTCGCGGGGCACCCCTTCCATATTCACGTCAATCCATTCGAGGTCGTGGAAGTGCGCAAGCTGGATGCAGCGACCGGCCAGCTTGGCCCTGACCTGAGTGGCCCGGATTGGATATTCAGCCCGGACAATTCAGCGGAACTCAACCAGTACGCCAATCTGAAGGGCGTCTGGAAAGACACGCTGTTTCTGGAGCAGAACGTGTTCGCCCGAATCCGCACCCGCTATGAACGCTACATTGGCGACTTCGTATTGCACTGCCACATTCTCGATCATGAGGACAACGGCATGATGCAGAACGTGCGCATCGCCATGCCAGCCGGGGATGGGCAGGTGCCGGACGTGCCTACCGCCAGCCCGGCAACCAGCTACCGCGCCACAGGTGCACGGGCACACCGTTCGCACCATTGACCGCGCACGGGCATTCGCGGCAGAGCAAGCTGCTGCGAATGCCCTTCGCGCTGGAACCCCCTGCCATCTCAGCACAGGAGTTGTCGCCCATGCCCCACGGCAATCCATCATCCCCCGGCCTGACCCTGCTGCATGCCTTGACTGCACTGGTGGCCGACGTGGCATCCAGCCCCCAGCCAGCGTCAGGGCGTTTGCGTTTTGTGCTGGAACTGACCGACGACGCAGTGCCAGACCCCGAACCTGGGCTGCACGAAGCACTGGTGCAGATCAGCCAGTCGAAAGCATTCGATTTGACCGCCGTGCTCTGGGCCGGGAGAGAGACACAGGCGCAGGCGGACGCACCACCTTCGCGCTTCTGGCTCTACGCGCCGCATGGTCTGGGTGCCGACCTGCCGCCTTCTTTTCTGTACGACATGGCCGCTGGCTTGCGTGAGGCACTGCATCTGGCATCGTGCGAGCCCGAATCGCCCGTCACTGCCATAGGCCGTGAACCCGCACCGGATGAAGCCCCAGAAACCCCTGCCAACTTTCACCCCCGCATCACGGCGGCCACCGTGGACTGGACGCAGGCTGCCCCGACAGGCTCAGGCGAAGCGGCCATGCCGACGACCCTGCCCAGGCCCGTACACAGTCTGCATCTGCGAGGGGACACCACCACCGTGGCTTTGGCACAAGGCATTCTCTATGCCGTGGATGCAGGTGTGCAGGTGCTGGCGGTGCATGCCGAAGGGCCGTGCAGCCGGGTGCTGCACGCCGCCATCGGGCAGGCTGTGACCCGCAACCGGATTGTGCTGGCACTGGCCGGTTCCTGTACGGGGATGCCGGGCTGGCCTGCTGCCTACCCAGAGGTCATTGCCATTGGCTGTGTCGATGCGCAGGGCATTGGCGTGTGGCAACAATCGGCCAGTGGTACGGTGGTGGACGTGGCAGCGATGGCGGCTTTTTCCTGGCAGGCACAGCCGCTCGAATCTGCGAATGCCGAGCAAGGCTTCGGCCTTGCCATGCGGCTGGTTTCCCAGGCGGCCAGTCTCTGGCTGGCCCATTTCGGGCATGACGATGTCGCCGCCGAAGCGCGCCAGCGCAACACCACGGTGCAGGCCCTGTTCCGTGCCGCATTGCAGCAAACGGCCCGTCGGCCTGCCGGTTTTCCCTCTGGCTTGGGCGCGGGCATTCTGGACACGGGGTCGCTGCTGTCTTTGCCCTTGCATGCCATTCGGCAACCACTGCCACTGGCTCCCTCTGTTCCCGAGGCCATCGGCATCCGTGAGTTGTTGCACCATCTGTATGGATCACACCAGGGACAGGCAGGCGATGCCGCTGCTGCCCCGGCATTCGACTGGCAAGCCCATGCGTCGGAACTGTCGCACACCTTGCTGGAGAAAGGGCGCGCGCGCCTGGCGGCTCCCGATAACGTACACCAGTTATTCGGGCAACGCCCACTGTCGCAGACGCTCACAGCCGCACTGCAACAGGATGCGGGGCAGGCGACAGGGCTGAGCGGACTGCTTGCACCCGCCAACCCGCCAGAGCCGGAACGGCTGTTTGCCAGCCCCGCATCTTCCGTGCCATCTGCCGGAACTCCCCAGAACCTGGCGACATTGTTGCCCCGGCTGGCACGGCACACTCCCCGCGCCATCACGCTGGAGGCCAGTGGTGCGCTGCTGGATGTTCCGGGCAGCGCGGCCTTGCTGGATGCCGAGGGCAGGGCCGCAGTGCTGCACCCGTTGCGCGAACGCGCAGACCGGGTCGGCAACCGCGAGGAACTGTTGCAGGACATTGCCGGCCTCGATGCCAGCCTTGCCCTGCTGCACCGCGATGGCGCGCAGGCCGACTTGCACACGGGCGAATATCTGCTATTGGAATCGCTGGTGCGTCTGGCCGACCGTCCCGTGGTGGCAGTCACCGAACGCGATACCCCCAGCGGTCACCGGGTGCAAACCCTGGAAACCCGCCCCACCGGTCAGCCTGGCCATCCGCTGGGAGACTGGCAGGATCGCGTGGCCCTGCATCTGCGCGCCCTGGAAGGCGGCAACGGCAGTCAGGCCGGTTCCGTACTGGCCAGTGTCGGGCGCATTGATCTCAATGGCGTACACATTGGCACGGGCTTTGTCATCCGGCCCGGTGTGATTGCCACCAATCGCCATGTGCTTCAGTCCATCGGTTTCAACCCCTACAGCCCACAGCGGGAAAACGGCTGGTTTCTGCACAGCGAGATAGCGGGGCATACCCCTGCCCATCGGGTCACCATCAACTTCTCTCCTTCCGCGCAGGATGCGTCGCAGGCCTTCCGGCTGACCGGGGTGCGCTGGGCTGGCCCCAACCCGATTCTGGCGAACAGCTTTCGCCCCAGCGATCTTGACTTGGCATTCCTTATTGTGGAGCCAGTCAATGCTGCGGGCAGGCCTTTGCCTGCTCCGGTATCGTGGGGGGCATTGAATGCAGCTTCTGCCTCCTCTGCGATTGCGGGCAAGGGGTTTTTTCTGGTGGGTTACCCGGTGGCTCCCAGTGCGCAGGAGTTGCAAGGCATTGCCGCTGTCCGAAATCGCCTGCAAACCCTGTATGGCCTGCGTGGCTACGGCATCAAATATTTCAGCGTGGGAGAGATGGGCATGACCCTCACGCCGCTGACCTTTGTGCATGACATCACCAGCCTGCCTGGCAATTCCGGCTCGCCCATTGGCGTTTTCGATGACATCCCCCGGGTGGTGGGCGTGCATTTTCGGGGCCAGACCCTGGCGGCCAACTACGGCCACCATCTGGCTTCGGTATTTCAGTTGCACGCCGGTGCTGCCCGTGCCATCCAGACCTGACGCAAAGCCCCTGTAATGCCTCCCACCATCCCTACCCCGGCCCATGCTCCGATGCCTTCCACAGGATTTTCGGTGGCGGGGGCACTCCAGAACGCGGCACCGTTGCTGGCACGCCATGTCACGGCAGCCCGCCCGGCCTTTGCCGCCGTGTTCGACCCGCTGGCAGGCGGAATCCGTGCCGTGCAGTATGTGGATTTCAAGCTGCTGGCACTGGGGGCCGACAATCAGGAACAGGCACTGGAGCGCGCCTTCCAATATGCCGAGGAGACGGGTTTTCTGGAGCCATTGCTCCACGGCTTGCTGGCCATGGGAGGGCTGGACATGGAGGCGTGTCTGCGGGCAGCGCGTCCCCGCCAACTGGCTGCCACTCCTGCTACCCGCGCACCACAGGGCCAGACCCTCACGCTGGAGGCCTGGAGCCAGGACATGCCGGACTGGATTCGGATGAGCGATCTCTCTGCCGGGCTGATGCTGGCGCGCAGCCGCCTGTGCCTGATTCAGGTGGCGACCGAGCGCGGTGTGGCCAGAGGCACCGGGTTTCTGATTGGCCCGCAAACCGTCCTGACCAATTTTCACGTCATCCAGTCGCTCATCGACCCCCAGACGGGCCGGGCACTGCCCGACACTGCCCGGCGCATCTCCTGCCATTTCGAGCACGGGCTTGGGGCGGGCAAGGAGACCTGCCAGGCGGTGGATGACTGGCTGGTGGCCTATAGCCCCATGCGCCCGGATGCGTTGTCGGCCCATGACCCCTACCGTGACACCCCCAATCCGTTTGCCGCCGAAGTGCCGCTGGATTTCTGTGCCCTGCGGCTGTTGAATGCACCGGGGCGCAGGCGGGGCTGGTACGACCTGCGCGATACCGGTTCCATCCACCATGAACGCGACATCACCTTCGTGGTGCAGCACCCTGCCGATGCCGAACAGCATGTCGGCTTTGGCACCGGCAGCCGGGCTTTCGCTGCCGGTTCGCCCTATATGGAGCACCATGCCCCCACGGCCACCGGCTCCTCGGGCGGCCTGTGTCTCGATCACAGGCTCAAGCCTCTGGCTTTGCACTATGGCGCGGAACGGGATGCCGCAGGCACACTGCGTCGCAACTGTGCCACCTTTCTGCACCGTATCGTGGCCGTCGCACCGGACATCGATCAGGTCCAGCCTGCGCACGACTGGCTCTGGCGGCTCGACCCGCTGGATGGCCGTCTCGTCATTGGCCGTCGTGCCACCCAGCAGCGCGTGCTGCACATGGTGCAGAATGCCGAACGCCCCATTCTCGTCATACGCGGCGGCACGGGCAGTGGCAAGAGCTTTTCCTGCCAGATCATCCGCGCCTGCATGGCCCGCGACCGTGTGGCACTGGTGCCGCTGTCGGCGCGCACGCTGCCCACCAGCGCGCACCAACTGGCCGTCGAAATACTCACCCATGCCGGTGTCCCGCCTGCTGCCATTGCCACCCTGCCTGCCGGCAGACCCACCGATACCAGCCTGGCCGCCTGGCTCCACACCCAGTTTCTGCCGCAGTTCCAGACCCTGTTGCACACCCACCTGCACCCCATGCAGCGGCAACTCTGGCTGGTGCTGGACGACCTCGAACACATTGACATTCCGCAGACCGATGCACGGGAGCTGCTCGATGCCCTCTATGCCGCCGCCCCCCAGATGCCTTGCCTGCGCATCGTGCTCATTGGCCTGCGGCAACAGCCCATCGGCATCGACCCCGACCGTGTACAGCTTGAAACCCTGCCTGCTGCCGACAGCATCAGCCTGCAAGAACTGGTGGACAGCCTGTGCGCACTGTTCACCGAACACCGCATTGGGGTGCCGATGGAAGAAGTGACGCGCCATGCCCAACTGGCCCTGTCGCTGGCGCAAAGCCTGCCTTGGCACGGAGACTGGGGTGGACTGGCCACCAGCCACGTTCCTGCCTCCCCGCTGACGCTGCTGGGGCGGCTCTCACAACTCCTGCAGGCCGTGCATGCCAAGGTGGTACCGCAATGGCAGAACTGACACCCGATCTGGGATTGACACTGGCCCTGTGCGGGGTATTTCATCCGCTGGAAATCCCCGAACTTGCCCAGAACCCCGCCATGCTGGCCGAAGCCGCACGCCTGAGTGTGGAACAGCCCCACGAAGACCAGTGGCTCTGGACGCTGCGCCCTGAAGCGCGCCTGCTGTTTCTGGGGCATTTGCCGCCTCCGGGACTGTTGCGCAGAAGGCGGCTGGCTACCCAAGTGTCCAGCAAGGGAGACTGGCTGGCACATGCCATGCAACGCCTGCTGGCAGCAAGGCCCGACTCGGCGTTGCGCGGCATTCTGGCAGGCCGACCCAGCCCCGATACCCCTGCCGATGCCTTGCTGGCACTGTTTCAGACCATGCAGTTGCTGCTTCAGGCCCCGGTGCAACTGCCTGCCTGGAGTGCCCGCCCGCAGGTGCTCGACCGCCTCAAGGAGGCCGTGGAACACGGTCGCCAGTACCACGAACAACAGGCCCTGCTGGCCAATGCTGCCCATGCCCCTGCCGACGAACTGCTGCAAAAAATGCAGAATTTTGCCCTTGCGACCGCTGTATCCACTGCATCCGGTACGCTGAACCTGTTATGGGTCGCCGATTCCAGTCGTCCCGACCTGACCGTGCCACTGGGCCTGCTGCACCGCCAGTTGCTGGCCCAGCCCCAGGGGCAGACTCTGTGCATTCTGCTGGATTTGCAGCGCAGTGCCCTGCGAGGCGGCGCACCACGCGCCATCACCCACGAAATGCTGCGACAACTGGCCCAGCAGCAGCCCGCCATCGCTGGCCCGCTCGCAGCCATCCGCACCCAACTGCGTGCAACCGAAACCCAGGATGATGCGGCCACCGCCGATGCCCTCGCCGCCGTGCAACCCCTGCTGAAATCCCTCCCAGCCCGCACGCTGGTATTGCTTGTTCACGCATGGGAAAACGCCACAGCGCAAGGCCACGAGGGCGACATGGCTGCATGGCTGTTGAAGGCGAAGCAGATTTTCTGTGCAGCGGATGTTGCGCGCAGTGTAAGAGCGGTGGTCACAGTGCAAGCTGCCCATCAGGCCGTGGGCTGGAATTGGCCATGGGATGAGGCGCAGGTCCATGTGGAGTGCTGGGGTAGCGGCCCCTGTCCGTGAGGGAGTAAGCACACAACGCAAAACGGCTTGCAGTCTTGTGAACTGCAAGCCGTTGCTGTATTGGTCGGCGTGGCGGGATTCGAACTCGCGACCCCTTGCACCCCATGCAAGTGCGCTACCTGGCTGCGCTACACGCCGAAAGATGAAATTATATACCGGTTTTTATCCAGGATTTTAAAAATCCTGGATAAAGCATTTTTTCATGACTTCAGAAGCGCAAGGTCTGCACACCGGTTCCTGTGCCCAGCAGGCAAACCTGTGCCTTGTTGCGTGCGAAGATGCCGACGGTGACCACGCCGGGCCAGGCCGAGATTTCGCGCTCCAGTGCCAGCGGATCGGTGATTTGCAGGCCGCGTACATCCAGAATGTGCATGCCGTTGTCGGTGCTGATGGCGCGACCATCGGCGGCGTGGCGCAGGCGTGCCTGACCGCCCATGGCATCGAAGCGACGTGCCAGTTGTGCGGCTGCCATCGGGATGATTTCGACCGGCAGTGGAAAGGCTCCCAGGGTTTCCACCTGCTTGCTCTGGTCGGCAATGCAAACGAATTGTTCGGCCAGATCGGCCACGATTTTCTCGCGGGTGAGGGCACCGCCACCGCCTTTGAGCATGCAGCCCTGGGGATCGATTTCATCGGCTCCATCGATGTACACGCCCAGTTTCGTCACCTCGTGGGGTTCCAGCACGGTGATGCCAGCCTGTTGCAGCAGGCGGGTGCTGGCCACGGAGCTGGAGACGGCTCCCCGCAGTGGCAGGCGGGCTTCGGCCAGGGCTTCGATGAACTTGTTCACGGTGGAGCCGGTTCCCACGCCGACCACACTGTGGGGTTCGACAAAATCCAGCGCGGCGCGGCCTACGAGTTTTTTCAGAGCGTCCTGATCCATGACAATAACGGAGTTTTACGAGTTTTTCAGTCAAGAAAGCCGGGTTGGTCTGGCCTTGCAGCCATTGGGGCATGTCACCATGCACCATGCAGGCCGCACCGGCATCGGCGGTATGTTGGGATTATCACCATGTCCATGAACCTTTATCCGTTGATTCGCCCTTTTTTGTTTGCCATGGAGGCGGAAACCGCACATGAGCGGACGTTGGACTGGCTGCAACGCACCCAACAGGGGCAGGTGTTGAAGAAACTGTATGCACAGCCGCGTGTGGACGACCCTGTAGAGTTGGCCGGTTTGCGCTTTCCCAACCGGGTGGGTTTGGCGGCGGGGCTGGACAAGAACGCTGCTTGCATCGATGGCCTCGCAGCCATGGGGTTCGGGTTCATCGAGGTGGGTACGGTGACTCCCCTGCCGCAGCCCGGCAATGAGAAACCGCGCATGTTCCGTATCCCCGAGGCCAGTGCGGTCATCAACCGCATGGGTTTCAACAACCACGGTTTGCCGGCATTTCTGCACAATGTGCAAAATGCCAGAATTCGCCGGGAGCAGGGAAGTGGCAAGGGGATTTTGCTGGGGCTGAATATCGGCAAGAACGCGGTCACTCCCATTGAAAATGCTGCCAGTGACTATGTGGCCTGCCTGGAAGGCGTGTATCCGCATGCGGACTACATCACCATCAACATCAGTTCACCCAATACCAAGAATCTGCGGGCCTTGCAGTCTGACGAGGCTCTGGATGCCTTGCTCGATGCTGTGGCCCAGGCGCGTCGCCGATTGAATGCCCACCATCCGAACAAGCCGATTTTTCTGAAGATTGCCCCCGATCTGGAGGCAGAGCAGATTCGCGTGATTGCGGCAACCCTGCTGCGCCATGCGATTGATGGCGTGATTGCCACCAATACCACCATCAACCATGAGCGGGTGAAGGATTTTGCGCATGGTCAGGAGCAGGGGGGCGTGAGTGGTGCGCCGGTGCGCGAGGCCAGCAATGCCGTGATTCGCAGTCTGCGGGAATATCTGGGGCCGCACTATCCGATCATTGGCGCAGGCGGCATTCTGGATGCCGAGGATGCGCTGGAAAAAATCCAGGCCGGTGCCAATGTGGTACAGATTTATTCCGGTTTGGTGTATCGAGGCCCGGTGCTGGTGACGGAGGTGGCGCAAGCACTGCGGCAGACAGGCCAATATTAAAGAGAACCCCGCCATCCCTGGCTTCAGTAAACCAGGGATGGCGGGGTTCTCTTTGGGGTAAGGCTGCCTGAATGGGGCAGGCCGAGCGGCGGCTTAATTTGCAGCAGCACTGGGCTGCATACCACCCCGGTGCTCGCCACCACCGCCACGGCGACCGTCCTCTTCAGGGCCACCACCGCGCCTGCCAGAACGACCCTCTTCTTCAGGACCGCCACCACGTCTGCCATGGCGAGATCCGCCTTCGGCTGCTGTGCTGCTGTCGCCCCCAGCGGTTTCGGGTTCGGTGACGAAGCCGATCTTGCTCAGGCCAGTGCGCTGTGCCATGGCCATGGCCAGGGCGACACGCTCATAACGCACGTTTTTGTCGCCACTGATGTGGAGGCTGGGCTGCGGCTCTTTTTTTGCTTCTTCCGTCAGTTTCAATTCCAGATCGGTATCGGCGATCAGGGTGGTATCCAGGAAGTAATCGCCATTGGATGCAATGCTCAGGCTGATAGTCTCTGGCTCCACTTTTTCCTTTTCCGTGCTGACCTGGGGCAGATCGACGTTCACGGCATGCTTGATGACGGGCACGGTGATGATGAAGATAATCAGCAGCACCAGCATGATGTCGATGAGCGGAACCATGTTGATCTCGCTCATGACGTCGCCCTGTTCCTCCATATTTGAGAATGCCATGGTGCATCAGCCTTTCTTTTGCGGCAATTCCTTGGACGGTTTTGCGTTGTGGCTGACGCGCGCGCCAGTGACATAGTAGGCATGCAGGTCATGGGCGAAGCTATTGACGTGCAGCAGCAGGGATTTGTTGCCACGAATCAGCGCGTTGTAGCCCACCACGGCAGGAATGGCCACTGCCAGGCCCGCAGCGGTCATCACCAGGGCTTCGCCAATCGGGCCTGCCACGGTGTCCATGGATGCCTGACCGGATGCGCCAATGGCCAGCAGCGCGTGGATGATGCCCCAGACCGTGCCGAACAGGCCGACGAATGGCGCAATGGAGCCAACGGTGGCGAGAATCGACAGCCCCGATTGCAGGCGTGCGGTGAAGCCGTCGATGCGATAGCGCAGGTTGCGTGTGATCCAGTCGCTGATGTCCAGGCTGTCGTGCAGGTGCTCCTGGGTGTTGCGGTGGTGCGCAACGGCCTCGCGCCCTTCCAGGGTCAGCAGCAGGAACGGGTTGTCGGCACTGTGGCCCAGTTTCTGGATGCCAGACTCCAGGCTTTCGCTGTGCCAGAAGTCCTTGGATGGTTTGACCATGCGCTTGTAGCGCATCAGGCTCAGAGTTTTGATGATGATGACGATCCAGGTGGCGATGGACATCAGCAATAGCAGGATGGCTACGGTGCGGCCTATGCTGTCGGCCTGATTCCAGGCACCCAAGATTCCAAATTCAGAACCCATGAAAACTCCTCAAGATATTGAATACAAAAACATTGTCTGATGCCGAACCATGCAAATGCCGGATGGACGGTGCATGGGGGCGGGATGAAGGTGGCAAGATCAGTCGGTCAGTTTGAAGCGAACGGGGATGTCGTACCAGTCGTCAAACGGTACGCCACCGCGTTTGCTGGGGGTGAACCGCCAGGAGCGCAGGGCCGCGTCGCGGGCCGCATTGTCCAGGCGGGCATAGCCACTGGAGGTTTTGATCTGGACGTCCTTGGCGGCACCATTGGCCCCGACGAGAACCCGGAGCGTGACCAACCCTTCCTCGCGCATCCGCCGACTGATGGGCGGGTAGGGGATGCGGGGATTGTTCAGGGCTGCACGGCTGTTCGACGCTGCGCGCACCACTTCGCTGGAGCCAGATGACGATGTGCTGCTGCTGGAGCCTTGGCTGGCACTGCTGCTGGACGTTGAAGCCGAAGAACTGGTGGCCGACGTGGATGTGCTGGAGGCAGGGCCTGTCACGGGCGAGGCAACCGGTGTTGGAGCCGGAGCGGGTGCAGCTGGCTCTGGAGGCGGCTTGACAGGTTCTGGTGGTGGTTCGGGAGCCACAATCGGGGTGCGCTCGGTGATGGGGGCTGGACGCTCGATGGGCTTGGGTTGTGGCTTGGGCTTCGGTTTGGGGGGCGCAGGCTTGGGCTTGGGCTGTGGCTTGGGTTCCGGTGGCGGCGGTGGGGGGGGCGGAGCAGGCGGTGCCGGAGGCGCAGGGGCCGCAGCAGGCTCTTCGGCTTCAGCACTGGAAAAAATCAGCTCGGTCAGCAAGACGGCTGGTTCCACCTCTTCCTTGACGGGACGATTGTCCATGGCGTACTGAACCGCCCACAGGCTGGCAACGTGCAGGAGCACAACCGCACCAACGGCAGAAACCGTGCGGTGCAGCGAGGTGTCGGGCTCAAGGGGATAGTATGACGAAGACGACATGAAGAAAAGGTAGCCTGTTGCCCCAGTCGCAAGCAACCAGGTAGACAGGGGAATGTATTTATTTACGCAGTACCCACCAGGTGGATCCGAGAACCAACATCAGGCTGGCGACGAGCGTTGCGACAAGTTCCATGAAGTCACTCCTGTAGAACCGGTGGCAGGCTGGTTTGAGCAACGATGGCTTTCATGGTGCAGTGCAGCCATGGGCTGCATGGGACTGCATTGCCTCATGATTTCGTGTACACAGCTTTCACAGTTGCCGCATTGGGTGGCAACCCCGAGTTCAAACTGGATTTCGTCGAAATTCATGCCTGCATGTGCATGGCGAACGATTTCGCGATCGGAAACACGGTGGCATACACAAACAATCATTGGCGTGGCTCAATACGTGGCTGGCTGGTTGATGATTGCTGGATTATAAATACGAATTTTTCTTATTAGTAGTCTATAGGGTTAAATCCTATTTTTCTCGTGGTTTTTTCTTTCAATCGCTGCGATGCTCTCGCAAAAACAATGGCTTGATGTTGTGCGTTGTGGCACGGTGCCCAATGCAATCAGCCTCTGCAAATGCTGCGCTTGCAGAGGCTGTCGCATGGGCGCGTCAGATCACGTTACTGAGCCGGGATACGCAGTTTCTGACCGGGATAAATCTTGTCTGGATGGCTCAGCAGAGGGCGGTTGGCCTCGAAGATTCGTGGATATTCGTTGGCATTGCCGTAGTATTTCTTAGCGATGGCCGAGAGGGTTTCACCTTTGGCCACATCGTGGTATTGGGCTTCCGGTTCGGGGCGATTGACGCTCAGGCGGTTTTCCACCGCCGTGACGTTGGCGATGTTGCCGGCAGACAGTGCGGCTTTTTCCGCATCTCCCTGGGTTTCGGCCACGCCTTCGAGGATGACGGTGCTGGTAGCTCCATCGAACGTCACCTGGAGGCTGGGCAGGTTCAGCCCCTGTGTCTGGATGAACGCGGCAATGGCGGTCGCGGCCTTGGCATTGCGTTCTTCCTGGGATGGCACCGGGGCCGATGCAGCGGCTGTGGGTGCGTCGCTGGCGGGGGGGGCAGCCTGCGCTTCGCTGCCACCGAACAGTTTTTCACCCGCACCTTTGATAAAGTTGAGAATTCCCATCATGATCTCCAGAAGGTTGTAAGAAAAGCACACTGTGGCACGATCATGCTCATGCCATACCGTCTTGACATCCTCCCCTGCCTAAAGTCAGGGGATTCCTACGGTGCTCACACCAGCACCTGGCTGGGTTGAGTCGCTTCGGCGGGTTCCTGCTTCACCGAGGCTGCGCGCCTTGCCTTTGCAGGCTTGGCATGACTTACGTCCTCTCCACAGGCTTTACATCCGGCATGCCCTGCCGTAGCCCTTGCGGGACATTCACATGACCGTCATTGAGAAGCCGACAGCGTTCCCTGGTAGCCGCTATGTCAGTTTAACACCCGAACCCTGCGGGTTCCGCGCTTTCCTTCCCCGCCCTCAAGGACGGGGGGTGTCGCGCTTTCCGATCAACGGTGATGGAACCTGCACACCATCGTGCTGGTGCTGGCCGGAATATACGATGATTTCTTGCCACAGATGGATTCTTCGCTGACCATAGGCCGCCAGTCTGTGAGTTTCCTGCCCGTGCCGGATGCTTTGGACATGGCGAGGTCGCCTTGGCAACCCCATTCCCATGCCCAGCAAAATTACGGCATCGACGGTATGATGCAAAGATGTTCAGCTACATCCTCAAACGCCTCGCATTGATGCTGCCGACCCTGTTAGGGGTGCTGCTGATTACCTTCACGATTGTGCAGTTTGTGCCTGGCGGGCCAGTGGAGCAGTACCTGGCCGAATCGCGTGCCGGGCTGGGGGGGGTGGATGGGGCAGGGCTTAGCTACCGGGGGCATGAAGGCATCGATGCGCAGCGGCTGGAAACCATCAAGGCACTGTATGGTTTCGACCAGCCCGCCCATGTGCGTTTCTGGAACATGCTGACGGGTTTTGCCCGCTTCGACCTGGGCGACAGCTTCATGCACAACAAGGCGGTGTGGGAACTCATCAAGGAAAAACTGCCTGTATCCATCAGCCTGGGGCTGTGGACGTTTTTCATCAGCTACGCGATTGCCATTCCACTGGGTGTGGCCAAGGCGGTGCGGGCGGGAACCCGCTTCGATCTGCTCTCCAGCCTGCTGGTGCTGGCCGGTTATGCGGTGCCGGGCTTTGTGCTGGGAGTGGCCCTGCTGGTACTGCTGGGCGGGCAGCTGGAGTGGTTTCCGTTGCGCGGACTGGTATCGCCGGGCTGGAGCGAAATGCCGCTGGGCCAGAAAATACTGGATTACCTCTGGCACATCACGTTGCCGGTGGCCTCGATGGTGGCGGGCAGTTTTGCCGTCACCACGCTGCTGACGAAGAACGCCGTGCTGGAGGAAATCCGCAAGCAGTATGTGCTCACCGCCCATGCCAAGGGCTTGAGCCAGCGGCAGGTGCTGTGGAAGCATGTATTCCGCAACGCGCTCATTCCGATTGTCACGGGCTTTCCGGCTGCTTTCATCGGCGCGTTCTTTGCGGGTGCGCTGCTCATCGAAACCCTGTTCACACTCGATGGCCTGGGACTGCTGGGCTACGAGAGCATCATCCGGCGTGATTATCCGGTGGTGCTGGGAACCCTCTACCTGTTCACCCTGATAGGGCTGCTGACCAAGCTCATCAGCGACCTGTGCTATGTCTGGGTCGATCCACGGGTGAAATTCGACTGAATCCATGCCAGACGACCTGTCCAGCCATCTGACGAAAACCGTCGCCCTTGCATCACGGCCTTCTGGGAGCGAGGCTTGCAACGAGGGTGGGCTTCCTGCCCCACAGCGTTTCTGGTCTGTGCTGGTGATTCTGCTGGCACTGGGCATGGTGGTGCTGGATGGCTCCCTCATCACGATGGCATTGCCCACGATTGCGCGCGATCTGGGCATTGCCGAATCCTCCATCATCTGGCTCATCAGCAGCTACCAGATTGCCGTACTGTGTCTGTTGCTGCCCGCAGCCTCGCTGGGCGACCGGCTGGGGCACAAGCGGCTGTACCTGTGGGGCATTGCCGCTTTTGGGACGGCGGCGATCCTGTGTGTGCTGGCAGAAAGCCTCTGGATGCTGGTGCTGGGGCGCACGCTTCAGGGTGCTTTTTCGGCGGCGGTGATGACAGCCAACACCGTGCTGCTGCGGCGCACCTATCCGCTCAGCCAGTTGGGGCGCGGCATCTCACTCAATGCCCTGGTGGTGGGGACGGCTGCCGTGGCCGGGCCATCGTTTGCCGCGCTGATGCTCTCGGTTTTTTCTTGGCACTGGCTGTTTGGCATCACCATTCCATTGTCGGTGCTGGTGGTCTGGCTGGGGCTGCGCTTTCTGCCGCCTGATCCACCACCCCAGCCCCACGAAACCGTGCGCTGGCTGGACGTACTGCTGAACATCAGCATGTTTGCCCTGCTGTTCTGGGGCTTCAAGGTGCTGGCCGAAGAAGTGGCGGTGCAGGGCATGGGGGCGCACTGGCTCACACCGGGGCTGCTGATGCTGGTCGGCACGGTGGTCGGAATCGTGTATGTGCGCCGCCAGCGCAGTCTACACGAACCACTGCTGCCGCTGGATTTGCTGCGCATCCCGGTGTTTGCGCTGTCGGTAGGCAGTTCCCTCACAGCCTTTGCCGCGCAGATGATGGGCTTCATCGCCCTGCCATTCCTGCTGCTGGTGATTCTGGAGCGTGGCGCGCTGGAGGCGGGCATTCTGGTCAGTGTCTGGCCACTGGCCAGCGTGGCGACCGCCCCCATTTCCGGTCGCCTGATTGGCCGCTACTCCAGCGCGACCCTGGGCGGCATTGGCATGGTGCTGTTCGCGCTGGGCTTGCTGATGCTGGCACTGATGCCTGCACAGGTGAGTTTCTGGAACATGGCCTGGCGGCTTGCCTTGTGTGGTGTCGGGTTCGCGCTGTTCCAGTCGCCCAACAATCACACTATTGTCACCAGCGCACCGGCACACCGTGCTGGCGCGGCAGGTGGAATGCTCAGCGGGGCACGGCTCACAGGGCAATCCCTGGGGGCAGCTCTGGCTGCTGGCATATTCGCACTCTTTCCGCCCACCAGCAGTGCCCTGGGTTCCCCCTGGAGCTTTGCCATTGCCACGGCTTTCGCGCTGCTGGCCGCCGCATTGAGCATGGCCCGCAAATCGCAGATGCAGACGATCAAGACCATTTGATCCATCTGATGCACCGCGAGCTTCGGGGGTGTTGCTGCGCATGAAATGCTCATTTTGATTAAAAGTATCGATGCTGGTGGTATATTCCCATTCGCATTCTTTGTTTTTATCCAGAGGCACGGCCATGTCCCTTCAGACCTTCCTGAAAAAACGCGACATTGAATTTTCGTTGCGCCGCTACGGCATCGAAGCCCTGAACTACATGACGCTGGGGCTGTTTGGCTCCCTGGTGATTGGCCTGATTCTCAAAACTGTGGGCGGTTGGGTCGATGCACCGTGGCTGATCGAGGCCGGAGCCATGGCACAGGGCAGCATGGGCGCGGCCATCGGCGTGGGGGTGGCTTATGGCCTGAAGGCACCGCCCATCGTCATCTTCGCCAGTGCCGCCATTGGAGCGATGGGCGCGAAGCTGGGCGGCCCGGTGGGCTGCTTTGTGGCCGTAGCCGTGGCCACCGAAATGAGCAAACTGGTGAGCAAGACCACGCCCATCGACATCATCCTCACCCCGGCCACGGCACTGGTCAGCGGCTTTCTGGTGGCACAGTGGCTATCACCACTGATTGGCAGTGTATTTGAAATCACGGGCCAGACCATTCAATGGGCGATGGGCTTGCAGCCATTGCTGATGAGCGTGATTCTGGCCGTCGTCATGGGCATGATTCTCACCGGCCCCACTTCCAGCGCGGCACTGGCCATCTCGCTCAACCTGGGCGGGTTGGCCGGTGGAGCCGCCACCGTCGGTTGTGCCTGCCAGATGATCGGCTTTGCCGTCATGAGCTTCCGCGAGAACGGCCTGTCGGGCCTGCTCAGTCAAGGCCTGGGAACCAGCATGCTGCAACTGCCCAATATTGTGCGCAACCCACGCATCTGGATTCCACCCACACTGGCTGCGGCCATCCTGGGGCCGGTGGCCACGCTGGGCTTTGGCATGCAGAACATTCCCACCGGCTCCGGCATGGGAACCAGCGGCTTCGTCGGGCAGGTGGGCACACTGGCAGCCATGGGGGATGGGCGCGAAGTCTGGCTCTCCATCGGCCTGCTGCACTTTCTGTTGCCAGCGGCCCTGACGTTGTTATTTGCTGCGGTACTGCGCCGTTGGGGTTGGATACGCCAGGGCGACTTGAAAGTGAACGCGCGTATCTGAGCCGTTCACCGCTCCTGGTTGAGCCGGTTCTGGATGTTCTGTGCACGTTTGCCCGAAGGTGGGTGGCTGCTCAGGAAAGGCAGACCACTACCGCCTCCGCTGAGGGCCGACAGCTTCTGGAAGCCCGTCACCAGACCCTGGCGGTTCAACTGCAATTGAGTCAGCAGATCGTAGGCATAGTTGTCGGCAGCCGTCTCCTGCACCTGGGAGAACTGTGCATTGATGAACGTCTCCGCCAGATCGCCCGCCATCGACTGCGACAGTGCCGCCGCTACTGAACTACCGCTGGCTGCAATCGCCTGCCGTGCCGCCGAAGTGGCATACACCGTGCGCATCCGTGCGGTGGAATGCCCCAATGCAACGTGGCCGATCTCATGACCGACCACCCCGCGCAGCTCATCGTCATTCATCAAATCCATCAACCCGGAATACACCCGCACACAGCCATTGGCCATCGCCCAGGCATTCGGCTCCTTGTTCTGGTACACCCGATATTGCAATGCCTGTCCATTCACATCGCGGGGAAACTGCGTCACCAGCCGTTGCAGCCGCTGGCCATAGGCACTGTTGCTGGGCAGCACCTGGCTTTGTGCATCCATCGCTTCACACGACTGCGCTGACAGCACCGCCACTTCCGTCTGCGTCAGTGTTGCGGCGCGAACCAGACCGGCTCCGGCGGTCACCATATCGGGGTTTTCCAGCACATTGCAGCCTGACAGTGACAGACTCAAAGCCAAGGCCGCCGAAGCAGCCAGCCAGCGTGAGCGAAAGTGGAAGAACGGAACAAAAGGTGTGTGTGACGGGTGCGGCATGGATGTGGCCTCCTCGTGTGGCAGGGATGGGGAATCGGAACACAGCGGCTATTGTAGAACTGCATTCCAAAATGGGAGGTACGGTGTGCGGCCACTGCCGCCAATCGCATTCAAAACAGCCTCTGCGCCTCCAGCCGTCGTTCCACATCGGCCATCACATCGGTGGCGCGTACATCCAGAGCCATGCACAGCCGCACCAGCATCCGCACACTCGGGCTGTTTCGACCCAGCTCGATCAACGACAAATAATTGCGATCCATCTGAACGCGCAGGGCCAATTCCGACTGACTCCAGCCGCGTTCCGTGCGCAGCTTGCGCAACGCCTGCCCCAGTGCCTGATCGACCATATCGCCCATACAGAAATGGTGCGACAGGGCTTGTCGGAAATTCCGTATATATGCTGCAAATTGCGCATACAATCAATTTGGTACAAATTTTTCTGAATCCATCCATACCACGACAAAACCTGTCGGAAGCATTGTCTATAGTCGGCTGATCGACCCCATTCAACCCATTTCACTGACTGCTTCATGACAAAACCTTCCGATTCTTCATCCACTTCCAGAGGAGAAAAACTGGCCCAGCGGCTCTCGCACATCCTGGCCCTGCTGCACCAGGGCGACAACATCGACAAGCACCAGTTGGCGCGCCAATTCCAGGTGGATGTGCGCACCATCGAGCGCGACCTGGGCGAACGCCTGTGTGGCATCATTGAGCGCAATGCCGAAGGCCAGTGGCAACTGTTGAACAGTTCTCGCAGCACGGTTCCGACCAAATTCCTGCATGGCTATGCCCGCATGGCAGGCACCGAACACCTGTTCCCTGACACCAGCCTGCGCTACCTGCTGGAGCAACTCGACACCCCCCAGCCGCGCCGCGCCACCCAGGTACAGCCCGTACCGCACGAAGACCTGGGCGAACACAGCAACGCCTTTGCCGAACTGCAAGCCGCCATCGAACACCGACATGAATGCCGTTTTGGCTACAAGGACAAACCGCGCCACGCCCAGCCCTACCGGCTCATCCACAAAAACGGCATCTGGTACCTGACCGCACTCGAAGGCGGGCTGCTCAAGAACTTCAGCGTCGCCCTCATCACCGCACTGGAAGTGGACGAAGCCAGCCGCTTCACTCCCGACCCCCAGCACCACGCCTACATCAACAGCAAGGACGACGTGTGGTTTACCCCCAAAACCACCGAAGTGCTGCTGCGCGTGACCCCCGAAGTGGCGCATTACTTCACCCGCCGCCCGCTGCTGCCCCAACAGAGGCAAAACGCCGAAACCGACGGCTCGCTGTGGGTCAGCACCGCCATCAACCACCCCAATCAGTTGCTGCCCGTGGTGCAGTACTGGCTACCCAACGTCCGCATCGTCCAGCCCGTGGAATGGCACGAACTGCTGATGGAGCGTTTGCGGCAGGCGTTGGGGAGGTGGGAGGAAAAGTGAGTTTATATAACTTCTTACTGGGCCTATTGGATGGGCTATCACTGGGGCTTGGACTGCAATTGACCTTTCTGGAGCCGCTTATCGTGTCACCATTCCAGCAGTGATTCAAGTTGCCGTACTTCGCCAGAAGCACCTTTATGGCGACAAGGCTGAAGGAGATGTTTTCCGCTAGTATTTAAAGTGGAATTCTTGTTTTTTCGATAATTTTTCAAAGGAGTATTTTCATGCCATTACCTCTTATTCCTCTCATTCTCGGAGGAGCCTCTTTAGTTGCTGGGGCTTACGGCGTCAAGAAAGGATTTGATGCCAAAGAGAATTTTGATAAAGCTGAATCTATAGGTAATTCTGCAAAGAATCGCCATGAAAAAGCATTAAAAGAGTTGAATATTGAAAGAGAAAGATCGAATAAAAAATTATCAGACCTTGGGGAGTTGAAGGCAAATGTATTTGCGGATCAAATTAAATATTTGATTGATCAAATCAAGAAAAGAAAAGCTGCAAAATCATCCTTGAAAGGATTTGAGCAAATAATTGAAAAGCTTGATTTGCCGAAAATGGAAAAAATGGTAATCGGCAGTTTGGCCATTGAGAAAGGCCTTGCATCGGGTACTGTAAGTGGTGCTCTGATGGGTTTGGGCGCGTATGGTTCTGTAGGTATGCTTGCGACAGCTTCAACTGGAACGGCAATTGCGAGTTTGAGCGGTGTTGCAGCTAGCAATGCTACATTAGCATGGCTTGGAGGTGGTGCGTTGTCTGCTGGAGGGCTGGGAATGGCAGGAGGGACTGCTGTACTGGGGGGAGTTGTAGCTGGGCCTGCTATTGCGATTACGGGATTTGTTATAGCATCTAAAGCAGAAGAGGCTTTGACGAAAGCCAGGGAATATGAATCACAAGCAGATGAGGCCATTGCAAAAATTGATATCATGAAAATCGCCCTCCAAGGCTTGCAGACTAATACAGGAGAGATGGAGCGAACTATTATTAAATTGGCCAATGTGTTTGATAAGTGTAAGCCAGAGGTAGAGTGCGGCTGGGATGAAGCATTTGAAAGAATGCTGGTTGTTGGCAAGGCTTTGAAAGAAGTATTGGATACGCCCATTCTCGAATCTGATGGAAGTGCTGTAAAAAATTTGAAAAGCAAGCTAAATATTGTAACCTCTGGGCTAATTGAATACGAGGGATGATTTTCATGATCCTATCTGAATAATAAATTCAGATAGGATTTTTTTGAAAGGAAAATTTTATGTCTAAAAAAGATTTGGTGGTTCATTCTGTGAAAGCAACAGAAAATCTTGTTTCTGCAAATTTATCTAAAACAAGTGCTGTTTTGAATTATGCAGATGGCTTTGGATCTCTGGTTACTGCGTGGCAGGATTATCAGAATACACGTGAAGTGGAGATTACTCGCAGAGAGCAGATTGCAGCGAATCGAGATGTTAAGTTATCAGCAATAAGAGAGCAGGCGGCTATATTGCAAATGATGATAAAAGAGACTTTTAAAGAAAGAGAAAGAAATTTTGATAAATACTTTTCCTTATTGAACGATGGTTTTGTCAATGGAAATGAAATGCAAATCAATGCTGCATTAAATATGCTTGTAGAACAAACAAAAATAAACCCAATGGTACAAACTATGCAGCTAATCAATAGTATTAATGATCCAGATGTCAAAGTTATTGAAATTTAATCCGTCTTTTCAATGTACATGCTGTGGTGCATGTTGTCGCAGTGTAGCACAATCATCTTTGACTGCATGGCTTGATGATGGTGATGGAGTTTGTCGAAATCTTGATAGGAAAACTGAATTATGCCTAATTTATGAGGAACGACCAGATGTTTGTCGAGTGGATTTACAGTATGTGATGCATTATCAACAAGATATTTCCTGGAAGGATTTTTGCGAATTAAATCAAAAATGTTGTGAAGATTTGCAAAAAATTATCAATTCATAACATTTTAAATTTTGTAAAAAAGTTGTAATTTACATAATTATCGATACCATAAAGAATCCATGTCATGGCCTTTGACCAAACGCTGGGTCTGGTCAAGGGTATTGACTGGAATGCGCTAAACTTCAGTACATACACAAAAAGAGCAGCAAATACAAGAGAGACTACCAAACCAGCAAAGATACGCTGAACCTGAACTGCACTGGCATCCAGTTCTTGAGCTAGTGATGGCGTGCAGGAAAAGTAGAGAGTTTTTTGGAAGGTAATCGCTATTCCAAAATATTTATTGAAGGCCATACCGACAACCTTCCGGTCAGACATCCTGTGACGGACATTGTCAGGTTTTGCACTGTGTATGACGACAATTACACACTATCTGCTGCTCGTGCAAGGGAAGCAAGAAAAGCATTGATTGGCAACCTTGACTCGGATACTGCCCGTCGCATCATCGTCGCTGGTTATGGAGACTCCAGCCCGTTGGCAGGAATTGATCCAGCTGATGCAAGAAATCGGCGTGTCGAAGTGCAGCTGACAATTGGTCAATCTGAATAAATTCCGAATACAAGTACCTCTTTGAGAGAAGCTATTACACATAAGTGTGTCGGTATCGAATTGATCTTTATTGATTCTTGCTGCGTCGCTTGTGTATTTTCAGTTGCATTCCCACATTTTGTGAACTTACCCGGCCTCGTCATTCCGGCGCAGGCCGGAATCCAGTGACGACATTGAAAAAACACCGCTATTGCCCAATCGCACAGGGGGTTACTGGATTCCGGCCTGCGCCGGAATGACGGTAGGTTGAGGGGCAAGGGCGGTTGAAATGCTCACCTTCTCAAACACTTGATCCGGCTCCAGAGACGAGGCTGGCAATCGCCCCCGGTGGCCAAGACTGGCCTTGCAACCGGATGCTGTATCAACAAAGTCAGCCCCGTACTTGATACGGGGCTGAGAGCTGCTGCAATCGCAGCCATGCGCGCTCCTTCCCCAGTATTTCGGTCGGTATTGGGGCAATTCCAACATGAGGCTGCTTTCCCTGATGCAACTCAGGGGCAGTGACACAACATCGAGCCATTTTGCCAACGTTCAGGTAAAAATTTTTCGATTATCAAAATTATCATAAATTTTATGGATAAATCGTTATAGAAATAACGTTATACTTATGTATATGATATTTTTAAAGGATGCAGATATGGGGCGTACCAGTGATACACGTATGCGCACACGCGAGGCTGCTGCCAATCTGGTGGCAGAAGGGCGTAGTCCGCATGAGCTGACGGTGGATTTGATTCATGCCGAGATTCGGCAAGGCAGTCGCACGACCATCAATGACGAGCTAAAGCTGTGGAAAGGCGAGCAGGCCAAATTCCACGCACTGCACAGCGGGATTCCGCCGGTGATTGTTCAGGCCATGACTTCGTTGTGGACGCTGGCCGTGAAGGAGGGTGAAAAAACCTTCGAGCAGCAGCGGGAGAACATCGAAGCGGAACGCGACGCTGCGGTGCAGCAGGCGCAAACGCTGGAGTCGGCTTTAGCGAGTGAGCGCGACCGAGGGGCTGGGCTGGAGGCGCAATGGCAGGCGCAGAAGGTGGTTGGTGAGCGGCTGCGGGAGGAGTTGCTTCAGTTGCAAGGCAATCTGGAGATGGCGCAATCACGCCAGCAGACTCTGGAGCAGCAGTTGGTTCAGGCACAGGCCGAGGCGCGGCGGCAGCTTGCCGATGAGCGGGCGGCAGCGGAAGTCCGACTGGCCGCGCTTCAGGCTTCGATGGTGGCGCAGGAGAGGGAGTTCCGCACCGAGATGGGCAAGGCTACGGAACGCCTGGAGGGGGTCAGGAAGCATGTGATGCTTCAGGTTGCGGAGGCGCGGGAAGAAACCCGCCATGCCGAAGCCTTGTTGGCCAAGACACGCGAGCAGGCCGAACGTTTGCAGCGTGAGCGCGAGGATGGTATTGGGCAACTGGCCACGGTACAGGGCAGGCTGGAGGCAGAGCTTGCCCAGAGTGGGGTGCTGGAGCGCAGGGCGTTGGTGGCGGAACAGCGGCTGGAGGAGTGGCTGAAGGCAACCAATAAGCCTGCGCGCCTCATCCGAAAAACGCCCGCCAGACCGAGTGCCATCCAACACCGGTCCGGTGGCCGTGACTGACGGCCATGGTCTGACGGTTTATCAGGGCAGGTCGGCAATGGCCACGGGTTCGCCGCTTTGGCGTGGGCCGATGGTCTGGCCCAGACGGCTGGGCAGTGACTGGGGCTGGCCGGTCAGGATGGCGGAGTACACGGTGGCGTTGGCCAGTACCTTTTGCACATAGTCGCGGGTTTCGTTGAACGGGATGTTTTCCGCCCAGATGGCTGCTTCGAGTTCCGGGCCGTTGCGCCAGGCGCGGGGTCTGCCGGGGCCGGCGTTGTAGGCGGCGGCGGCCAGTGGCATGGAGCCGGAGAATTCATCGAGTGCCAGCTTCAGGTAGGCGGTGCCAATGGCGATATTGGTTTCCTTGTGGTTGATGTCGCTGGGGCGGAAGTCGGTCATGCCGATTTTGTTGGCCGTCCATTTGGCGGTGGCGGGCATGACCTGCATCAAGCCAGAGGCCCCCACGCCGGAGCGGGCATCCATGATGAAGCGGCTTTCCTGGCGGATCAGGCCATAGACGTAGGCCGGGTCGAGGTCGATGCTGCGGGTGCGTTGCACCACGGCTTCGCGGAAGGGCATGGGGTAACGCTGTGCCAGGCTGGTGGTGGTGCGGGTGCGTTCGCTGGTGTTGATGCAGCGATCCCAGACCTGGTGCTGGCAGGCGAGGTCGGCAGCGGCGAGCAGGTCGCGGTCGTTCATGCCGCCGGGAATGTGCAGGTTGATCGCGTAGTTCCATTCCCGCACACCTTCGCTGCGCAGGCCATTCTGGATGGCGGCAATGCCGCGTTGCAGGCTGGGGTTGGTGCGGGCGCGGGCTTTTTCGTCGGCGGTCAGTGGCGGGGGTTCGGGTATGACGCTGACTTTGCCGCCCAGCCAGTGCTGGGCCAGTTGTTCATAGTAGCCACTGTTTCCGGCAATGCTTTGCATGAGGTTGCGGGCCTGGAGCTGGGCGTTGGCATCGGCACTGGCCGCTTGCAGGGCACGGGCCTGCCAGTACACCCAGGTGCTGTTTTGCTGCATGGCAGGCGGCATGGCCTGGATGCTGCGGCTGACCTGCGCCCAGTCGCCGTGGCGCAGGGCGGTGCGCACTTTCCATTCCAGGTGCTCGCCGTGCAGGTTGCGTTCGTCACGCACCTGGCGGAAGTGGCTGATGGCATCGTCGGAGCGACGGATGGCCGCCCAGCGGCCAATGCTGCCCCAGACCCAGTCCTGATCGGCCCTGTCCATCTGCGCCGCCCATTGGCTGCGCAGTTGCTGGGCGGCCTGGCTGAAGTCGCTGCTGGCCAGCCGTGTCAGTGCCAGTGGCACGAGTGCGCGGCGGGCGGGATTCGTGGCGGTGTCGCGGTGGGCCAGAAAGGCTGCGGGCTTGCCGATGGCGTCATTGACAAAGGGCAGGGAGTCGGGCGCGGCCAGCAGGATGGCACTGCGCACCACGGCGGGGCGGTTGTGGTGTGCCCCGATGCGGGCGCGTTGCCAGAGGTCGGCCTGCTTGATGATGCCAGCGGCCGACAGCTCGGAGGCGGCATGCGTGCAGCCATCGTCGGCATTGCGCTGGTTGTGCCAGAGATCGCGTACTTGTGCGCCGACATCGGCAGGGGCCTTGTCTTGCACCCAGTCGATCAGCAGGCTATAGCACTGCACCTGCGGGTCGTCGTGCATGCGGTAGCCGCTGAGGTAGTGGCTGAATTCCGACCAGGCGCGGCGTTCGCCCAGCAGCAGCAGCCAGTCGTTGCGCAGGCGGTCTTCGTAGTAGGTGCCGCGCCATTGTGCGAGAAAGGCATCCACTTCATGGCGCGGGGCATCGCGCAGTCGGGCGGTGAGTTCCCAGTAGGCTCCCCAACCTTCCAGCGCGTGGCCGCGCACATTGGGCAGCAGGCGGGTGAGGGTGGCGCGATCCTTGGCGGCGAAGGCGGTTTTCATGCTCAGCAGGGCTTGCTGGGCCTGGGCGGTGGAGGGGGCATTCTGCGCCTGGGCGGGCAGACAGAACAGGCTGGCGGTCAGGCCGAGCGCGGCGCAAAGTGGTGTCAGAATGTGGGTCGGTTGCATAACAGAGGATTATGAGATGGACAAAGCCGCCCTGCGAAAATTCCTTGTGAATCAACGGGTCAATATGACCGATCGCGTGCAGAAGAACGATCAGCTCCAGCAGGTGCTGCGCATGTGGCTGGTGACGCGCCCGGAGACGGTCATCGGTGCGTACTGGCCGATCAAGGGCGAGTTCGACCCGTTGCCCGCGCTGCATCGCTGGAAGGAAGATGGCGAACTGCTGGAGGAGCCGGCACTGCGCCGCATTGGCCTGCCGGTAGTGGACAAGGTGCATCGCACACTGCGTTTTCAGGCATGGTATCCGGGTTGTCCGATGGAAGAAGATGCCTATGGTATCCCCAAACCCAAGGATACGGAACTGCTGGAGCCGACCTTGCTGTTCGTGCCGTGCGTGGGCTATGGTGCAGGCGGCTACCGGCTGGGCTATGGCGGGGGCTTTTATGATCGCACGCTGGCCGATCTGCAACCTCGGCCCTATACGGTCGGGCTGGGATATACGGATGGATTCATTGAAGATTTTGAACCGCAGCCGCACGATGTGCCGCTGGAGACGATTCTGAACAACCACGGGGTGGTCTGGCCGGTGATGTGAACCAATACGGAAAGGAACAGGGAATGCAGATTTACAAGGTGGGCGGAGCGGTGCGCGACCAGTTGCTGGGTATTCCCGTTCACGACCGTGACTGGCTGGTGGTGGGAGCCAGCCCGCAGCAGATGCTGGCGCAGGGCTTCTTGCCGGTGGGCAAGGATTTTCCGGTGTTTCTGCATCCGCAGACCCACGAAGAATATGCCCTGGCGCGCACCGAGCGCAAGAGCGGCCACGGTTACAAGGGCTTTGCCGTGTATGCCGCCCCGGATGTCACGCTGGAGCAGGACCTGGCGCGGCGCGACCTGACCATCAATGCCATGGCCATCGGCACAGATGCACAGGGGCAGGAGGTGCTGCACGACCCGTATCGGGGGCAGCAGGATTTGCAGGACAGGGTTCTGCGCCACGTCACCGGGGCGTTCCGCGAAGACCCGGTGCGGATTCTGCGCGTGGCACGTTTTGCCGCGCGTTTCGATGGCTTTTCGGTGGCTGCCGAGACCATGCTGCTGATGCAGGAGATGGTGCAGGCGGGCGAGGTGGATCATCTGGTGCCGGAGCGGGTCTGGCAGGAACTGGCACGCGGGCTGATGGAGGCGCGGCCCTCGCGCATGGTGGATGTGTTGCGTGCCTGCGGTGCCCTGAAGGTACTGCTGCCCGAGCTGGATTGTCTGTGGGGGGTGGCCCAGCGTGCCGATTACCACCCGGAAGTGGATGCGGGCATCCACACCATGCTGGTGCTGGACATGGCCGTGCAACTGGATGCTCCGCTGGCCGTGCGCTATGCTGCCCTGTTGCACGATCTGGGCAAGGGCAACACGCCTGCTGAGGTGCTGCCGCGCCACACCGGCCACGAGCAGCGCAGCCATCTGCTGGAGGCCGAGGTGTCGCAACGGCTCAAGGTGCCTGCCGATGTGCATTCCCTGGCCAGTCTGGTGGCTCTGGAGCATGCCAATATCCACCGCAGTCTGGAGACGGATGCCGAGGCCATCGTGCAGTTGCTGGAGCGTTGCGATGCGTTCCGGCGGCCGGAGCGTTTCGCGCTGGCTTTGTGGGCCTGTGAGTGCGATGTGCGCGGCAGGCTGGGTTGGCAGGACAAGTCTTATCCCCAGCGGCCCTTGCTGCAAGCGGCCTTGCAGCAGGCCCAGGGCATCGATACCGCACACGTTGCGGCGGCAGCCGCCCGGCAGGGGTTGCGGGGCGAACAGATCGGCCAGCAGATTCATGTTGCGCGGGTGGCTGCCGTGGGGCAGTGGCAGGCTGGGTCAGGGGCGCAGTAGCTGCATGTAGCGGGCATCTGCTCCATAGCCACTGATCTGGTGATGCAGGGCCGGGGCCAGAGGCAGAACAGGCTCGAAGCCGTGCTTTTGCCAGTAGGTGCGTGCCCCCTGAATGGCAATCAGGCAGGCTTTGTCGAATGGGCTGTCACGGAAGACTGCCAACATTTTTTGTACCAGCGCATGGCCTGCACCGGTGCTGCGGCGGGCGGGGGCGACGGCCAGATCATGCAGGTACAGGCAATCGGGTTCGGCAGGCAGGGTGCAGTGGGCCTGATCTAGACTGGGCGGGCTGTCGAATCGCCACGGCACTGCCAAGAAGTAGGCGCACAGATCGGCATCCGTGCCTGCACTGGCCACCAGGCAGGTGTCGGGCGAGGCCTGGATTTTCGCGCCCATCGAGGCCGCCGATTCGGGCACGATGGCCGTATAGCACTGTGCCTGAATGCGCATGATGGCAGGCAGGTCGGCCATCCGTGCTGGGCGAATGTGCAGCATGGCTGCTTTCAGGCCGCAGTCTGCCGTACAGCCGCGCTGCGTTCGGCCGATTGCAGGGTGTTGTCCAGCAGCATGGTGATGGTCATGGGGCCGACACCGCCGGGCACAGGGGTAATCCAGCCTGCGACTTCGCGCACGCCATCAAAATCCACGTCGCCGCAGAGCTTGCCTTCGGCGTTGCGGTTCATGCCGACATCGATGACGATTGCGCCGGGCTTGACCATGTCGGCTGTGATGAGGTTTTGCTTGCCTACGGCAGCGACGATGACATCGGCCTGGCGGGTGAAGGCGGCCAGGTTCTGCGTGGCACTGTGGCAGATGGTGACGGTGGCACTGCGCGAGAGCAGCATCAGGGCCATTGGCTTGCCGACGATGTTGCTGCGCCCGACCACCACGGCGTGCTTGCCGCGCAGATCGTAGCCAATGTCGTCGAGCATTTTCAGGCAGCCATGCGGGGTGCAGGGCCAGAAGCCGGGCAGGCCGGTCATCAGCGCGCCCGCACTGCTGACGTGAAAGCCGTCCACGTCTTTCTGCGCCGAGATGGCTTCCAGCACCTTCTGCTCATTGATGTGGGCGGGCAGGGGCAGTTGCACCAGGATGCCGTGGATGGCGGGGTCGTGGTTCAGGGCTTCGATGCGGGCCAGCAGATCGGCCTCGCTGAAGTCGGCTTCGTATTTCTCCAGCACCGAGTGGATGCCTGCATCCTCGCATGCCTTGATCTTGTTGCGCACATACACCTGCGAGGCGGGGTTGTCGCCCACCAGCACCACGGCCAGACCGGGCTGAATGCCCCGCTGTTTCAGGGAGGTCACTTGGTCTGCAATGGCGAGGCGGAGTTTCTTGGACAGCGCGAGGCCGTCGATGATTTGGGCTGGCATGGTGTGAGGCAGTGGGCAGGAACGCGAAAAACCACCCGAACGGTGCTCTTTTTGCGGGCCGTTCGCGTTCGGGTGGCAGGCAGGGATGCGGGGCGGTCAGAGTCCCAGTTGTTGCAGGCTGCTCTGGGCGGGCATCACGCCTTTTTCCACCTGCTTCTTGATGATTTCCGACTGGGTGGTCTGCTGGTTCTTGGTGATTTCGGTCTGGTTCTTGTTGAAATCTTTGTTGAAGCTGGTGTTTTGTTCGAACTGGGAGATTTCCAGGTCGGCATACTTTTCGATCAGGCGCGTGTAGGCCTGCACCAGCGAGGTGTTGCTGGGGTCGTCCTGAATCAGGCGTTCCAGAAACTGGCGGCTGTTTTCAAAAAAGTAGGTGTTCATGGGAGATCCTTCGGGGGTGGGTGGGGAAAGGAAACAGGAACGCTGCGGGAGACTTGGCTCAGGCGGGTTTGCCGGACATGCCACTGCTGCCCAATGCCACTTTCAGCAAGTCGGCCACGGTGTTGGCATCGAGTTTTTCCATGATGTTGGCGCGGTGGGCCTCCACGGTCTTGATGCTGATGTTCAGGTCGTCGGCGATCTGCTTGTTCAGGCGACCGGCGACGATGCGCTCCAGCACCTGCGATTCACGGGCCGTCAGGCGACCCAGCAGGGCTTCGCGGTTGGCCGCTTCCTGCTGGCCGCTGAAGGTGATTTCGGCCTGTTCCAGCATCCGGGTCACCAGCGAGGTGATGGCAGCTTCCTCGAAGGGCTTCTGGATGAAATCGACCGCGCCCTTTTTCATGGTGCTGACGGCCAGTGGCACGTCGCCGTGGCCGGTGATGATGGCAATGGGCAGGGGTGAGCCGCGCTCGATGAGCTTTTCCTGCAACTCCGGGCCGGACATGCCGTTCATGCGCACGTCGGTGATGAGACAGGCCACGACCTTGGGGTCATAGTGTCGGAGGAACGATTCCGCGCTGTCGAAACTGCGTACATGGAACTGGCGGCCTTCGAGCAGCCATTGGAGGGAGTCCCGGATGGCCTCGTCGTCATCGACGATATAGACAGTGCCTTTTTTGGAATCAGTGTTCATGGTGTGTGGTTTGTCTCTTGGATAGTGGCGGGAAAGGCGGTTCCATGTCAGGGCGTTGCCGGTGCGCTGCCGGCTCCCTCGGAACTGGCCGGAAGCCAGAAGGAGAATTCGCAGCCTGTCAATACCCCGTCATTGTAAAGGTTGCGAACCCGGATTTTCCCTTGATGGGATTCCACGATACTGCGGCACAGGTTCAGGCCGATGCCCAGGCCGTCGCTCTTGGTGGAGTAGAACGCATCGAACAGGTGGGCGATCTGGTCTTCCGCAATGCCTGGCCCGTGGTCGGCAATGGCGAACTCAATGCCGTGCTCATGCGCACTGGCAGTGAGGGTGATCTGCCGCTGCTGCTGGCGTGTCTGTGCGGTGCTCATGGCTTCGGCGGCGTTTTTCAGCAGGTTGATGAGCACCTGTTCGATCAGGATGGCATCGGCCAGCAGCGGGGGCAGGTTGTCGCCGAGGTGGATGTCCAGCCTTGTGTCGCGTCGGCGCAGTTCGATGCTGGCGATTTCCACCGCTTCGGTGACGATGCGCGTGGCATGGCAGTGTTCGCGCTTGGGCGCGCTGCGCTTGACGAATTCGCGGATGCGCAGAATCACCTGCCCAGCCCGCACCGCCTGATGGGCGGTTTTCTCCAGCGGTGGCAACAGGTTTTCCAGGCTGATGCTGCGGTTCTCGATGCGGGCAATCATGCCGTTCGTGTAGTTGCTGATGGCCGCCAGCGGCTGGTTCAGTTCGTGCGCAACGCTGGATGCCATCTCGCCCATGGTGATGAGGCGGCTGACATTCTGCACCTGCTCGGCCTGGCGGGCTGCGAGTTCCTCGGTGTGCTTGCGGGCGGTGATGTCGGTGGCGATGACCATCTGCGCGAGTCGGCCATCCACCCAGTCCAGGTAGCGCGAGCGCACTTCCACCCATTTGTCCAGCCGTTCGATGTAGATTTCCGCGTGTTCCAGGTTGGGTTTGGTGGTCGGCTCGGCGTGGGCGGCTGGCTCTGCCGGTGTGCCACTAGGGAAGGTCTGCAAAACCCGTTGCGCCGCCCGCATCCCGCCACTGGGCGCATCGCGGCGTTGGCTTTTGTGGTCAATAGCCCCGCTATTGACCACAAAATCCGCCTTGCGCTGCATCCCAGTGGCGGGCGCGGGCTTACCGCAAGAGTTTTGCAGACCTTCCCTAGGCGCAGTATCGGCCTGCCGGGCCTTGGTGACACCGGCCTTGGCAATGAGCTTGAGGTGGCCGCTGCTGTGCGTGCCGAACCATTGGCGGTAGAGGCGGTT
>NZ_FQUZ01000009.1:0-40627 GCF_900129055.1 Lampropedia hyalina DSM 16112 | reverse complement strand
AATGAAGGTAACGCCCTCCATGGGGACGGTGGGTGATGCCTACGACAACGCCATGGCTGAGAGCTTTTTTGCGAGTCTGGAATGTGAGTTGATTGACAGGAGAAGTTGGCCAACAAAGGCAGGAGCCAAGCGCGACATCTTTAGCTGGATCGAGGGCTGGTACAACCCGCACCGGCTGCATTCAGGCATCGGTTACCTGTCGCCTGTAGAGTTTGAAAAAAGGAGGAAAGGCAGCAAGAAATCTGTTTCCAAACCAACGCCAGAAATGGCCGATCCAGTGTTCTATACCCTCCGGTAATGTGGGGGAACTTCAAGATTGAATATGCGCATGGTGGCACACTGTTTCTGGATGAAATCGAAAGCATGCCCTTGGTGATGCAGATCAAGTTGCTGCGCGTATTGCAACAACGCTGCATCGAGCGGCTGGGCAGCAACCAGTCGGTGAGCGTGGATTGCCGGATCATCGTGGCTGCCAAAAATGACCTCAGGGAACTGGCGGATCAGGGCGTTTTCCGGGCGGATCTGTTTTATCGCCTGAATGTGGCAGTTCTGCAAATCCCTCCATTGCGCCAGCGCAAGGACGACATTCCATTGCTGATGGCGCATTTTTTGCAACAGGCCGCCCAACGATTTCATCTACCCGTTCCCGTTTTTCGGCCGACCGATGTGTTGCGCTGGCAATCTTATGACTGGCCTGGCAATGTACGCGAGCTCAAGAACAGTGCAGAACGCTTGTGCCTGGGCCTGTCGGATGACCTGTTCATCGGGGCTGGTACAGGTCTGGATGGGGAAGCAATGGCCTTGGGACTGACGGCACAGATCGAACAAGTCGAACGCGGCATCATCTGCAATGCCCTCAAGGTAACGCAGGGGCAGGTCTCGCAAACGGCCGAACTGCTACAGCTACCCCGCAAGACGCTGTATGACAAACTGGCGCGTCATGGCTTGCGTGCAGATGCGTTTCGCCAGCCAGATCCCGATTCTTGAATATCAATGCTGCTGGTGGACAAACAAAAAAATGCCAGCAACGGGAAGGTGCTGGCATGCCAAGTGTATGTAAAAAAAGGATTGACTTTACTTCAGCGTGGTTTCCTGGCGCACTTCAATCCCTTTGCTGGTGAACAGGTACAGGGACGACATGTTCCCAATCTGCTCATAGAGCGTTGGCAGGCTTTGCATCAGTGGCCAGGTGATGTAGGTGGCAACATCTTCCTGCTGCATTTCTGCGGGAATGTTTTCATTCGAGGTGCGCATCAGGTCGGCATAGATGTCACCGGTGAAGCGGGTGTAGAGGAAGGGGGCTGGAGTGGCAGGCGCAGCCTTGAGGTCTTGTTGCAGCGCGGCCTTGCCGTCCTGTTGGCCCAGGCTCACACCCAGCGCGGTCTCGCTGGTGGCAACCCAGAGGCTCTCTTCAGGGTTCATGCCAAGCATGGCCAGGAAGCTGGCATCCAGTTGCTGTGGCTCTGCGTTGGGAGCCAGGTTCAGTTGCGCCAACTGGGGCACAAAGCCCTGTGCCATGCCCAGCAGTCCACTGGGGTTGGGCGATGTCAGCAGTACCGTACCCTTGGCACTGGGGGTTTGCAGATTCAACTCGGTCAGATTGGCGCGGAAACCATTCACCCAGCCTGCCACCATGTACAGTCCGGCCAGTTGCTGCTGGGCCTGGCCAGCAGCTTCATTCCAGCTTTGCAATACCTCGCATTCGAACGGTGCTGCCTGGATGGCACTGGCCTGGGTCTGGACAAAAGCCGCCAGCTTGTTCAGATGCAGGCCCATGCCGATTTCCACGGCCGAGGTATTGCCGCTTTTGCCCAGTCCGGGAACGGGAGCCGTCAGCTCGGTGAGCGATTGTGCGAGGGCAGGCTCCAGTTCCAGCGTATAGCGCATGTCGAACTGTTTCTTGTTCAGTTCGGTGTAGCCACCGACGATGCGCGGTACTTTGCCAATCAGGGCTGTGATCTCGCTGCGGCACACTTCGCTGACATTCTTGCCTCGGGCAGCCGCCTGTTGGGATACCCAGGTTTCCTGCCCGGTTTGTCCCAGGAACTTTTGCGCGATGGTCTGTGGCTTGAGCAGTATCGTCCCATATGGTTTGAAGCCGTACTCCTTATTGATGGCTTGCAACTCACCGGTGTCGAGAATGGATTTCTCCGGCTTTTGCAGGCCCAGCAATTGCTCCACAGAAGTATTCGCCAGACGGGTGTGAACCGACAGCACCGCTTGTTTGCCAATCAAGGCCAGGACGATCTGTGCATCGTTGTCGGCCGAGGCCTGTTCCAGCGGAATCTGCCAATAAGGTTGATTCTGTACCGTGCCGGTTGCAAATGGTTTGCCAAGGTGGGTTTCCAGATTGGCGATGAAAGCCTTGAATTTGCCAGGGTCAGTCAGTTCCATGCGCAGAACCGGCAGGGAGTTGATTTCGTAAATGGCTCCACGCCCTTTGATATCCACACCGATGTTTTCCAGACCACCCTGCCATTGGGCTTGCAGGAATTCCAGCAAGGATTTGGCCTTGGCTGCTTGCTCGGGGTCTTTGATTTCGCTGGTTTTCTCAATCGCACGGGCCAGACTTTGCAGTACGCCCTGACTCAGGGGATTGACCAGTTTGTTGTAAATCTCCTGGTAATCGGCGGGTGCGGCCTCGAGGTTGCCAATGACGTATGCTGTGTCCGCTGGTGCGTAGCTCAGTGGATTCAGTGCATCTGCGCTGGCCTCTTTTTTGGAGGAGCAGGCCGCCGCCAGCAATGCCAGGGCTGCCACACATGTGAGTTTTTGTATCTGCATGGAGGATTCTTTCGAGAAGGTGGAAATCGGGTAAGGGGATGACCTGCATGTGTTGCCAAAGCCATACTGGGTAAGAGAGCAGCAACAAAATGTGCGGGCATGAGAGCACAGCGCACAGGAATGCCGTGCATCATACAAAGGAAGGACGTACCGATTGTCGCCAGAACGAAAAAAGGACAGCTGGCAAGGGCTGTCCTTTGTTGTTTCAAAGAGGGAAACCGACGTGGTGCCGGCAAGAGGAGTCGAACCCCCGACCTTCTCATTACGAATGAGCTGCTCTACCAACTGAGCTATGCCGGCGCACGGTTTGAATGTGGACTCATACCGAATCAAGATCAAACCGAAGGCCGCAATTATACCCATGGCGGCACCATGCTGCATGAGTTCAGGGCTGAACCAACCAGGCCTGCATTGGCGTGCCATTCCTGTCCTTTCTCGGTAGATCAAAAAACCCCTGAAGTCAATAAAGGTTTTCGCCCTCGCCGAAAGTCAAACGTTCGACATGAATCGATGGCAAAATACGGCCTTCCTTAGGCGCCTTCCCAACGCCACAGTCGCATCCGCTAATCGGTTCAGCCGTGTCGCGGGAGGTTTCTCAACCAAGCTAAGGCACTTTTCAGAAGTGCAGAGGTCAGCGGTTTCATGAGCGATACTTCGTCTCTCTACAAAGCCTACCAAGGCAATACCTATCTTTTTGGCAGCAATGCTTCCTACGTAGAGGAACTCTACGAAATCTATCTCAGTAACCCTGGTGGAGTGCCCGAAAGCTGGCGCAGCTATTTCGATGCCCTGCAGAATGTGCCTGCGGTTGATGGAACGAGCAGCCGTGATGTGGCGCACCAGCCGGTCATCGATGCCTTTGCGGCGCGCGCCCGGCAGGGAACCACCCAGGTTGTGGTGGCCAGCGGGGCCGACTCCGAGTTGGGGCGCAAGCGTACGGCCGTTCAGCAGTTGATTGCCGCTTACCGCAACGTGGGTCAGCGTTGGGCTGATCTTGATCCGCTCAAGCGTACGCAACGCCCCGATATTCCTGAACTGAATCCCGCTTCCTATGGGCTGGGCAGCGCAGACATGGAAACCGTGTTCAACACCAGCAACACGTTTTTCGGCAAGGAAAGCATGCCCCTGCGCGAATTGCTCAACGCGCTGCATGAAACATACTGTACGACCATCGGTGCAGAGTACATGTATGTGACCGACCAGACCCAGAAACGCTGGTGGATGGAAAAGCTCGAGAGTGCCCGCACCCATCCGACACTGAATGCCAGCGAGAAAAAGAATGTGCTGGCCCAACTCACTGCCGCCGAAGGTCTGGAGCGTTACCTGCACACCAAGTATGTGGGCCAGAAACGCTTCTCGCTGGAAGGAGGCGAGAGCTTCATCGTGGCCATGAATGAACTGGTGAACCAGGCGGGCAAGCTGGGTGCGCAGGAAGTGGTCATTGGCATGGCCCACCGTGGCCGTCTGAACGTGCTGGTCAATACGCTGGGCAAGCTGCCCAAGGATCTGTTTGCCGAATTCGAGCATACCGCTCCCGAAGACCTGCCCGCAGGGGATGTGAAGTACCACCAGGGCTTCAGTTCCGATGTCTCTACCCCCGGCGGCCCCGTGCACCTGACGCTGGCATTCAACCCGTCCCACCTGGAGATCGTGAACCCCGTGGTGGAAGGTTCGGTGCGCTCCCGTCTGGATCGCCGTGGCGATGCCGTGGGAACCCAGGTGCTGCCCGTGGTCGTGCATGGTGATGCGGCGATTGCAGGGCAGGGCGTGGTGCAGGAGACCCTGGCCATGTCGCAAACCCGTGGCTATTCCACTGGCGGCACAGTCCATATTGTCATCAACAACCAGATCGGTTTCACAACTTCCGATCCGCGTGACACCCGCTCCACCCGCTATTGCACGGATGTGGTCAAGATGATCGAGGCCCCAGTGCTGCACGTCAATGGTGACGATCCTGAGGCTGTGGTGCTGGCCACCCAGCTGGCCATCGAATATCGCACGACCTTCCACCAGGATGTGGTCATCGACATCGTCTGCTTCCGCAAGTTGGGGCACAACGAGCAGGATACGCCTGCCCTGACCCAGCCATTGATGTACAAGACGATTGCAGCGCACCCCGGCACGCGCAAGCTGTATGCCGACAAACTGGTGCAGCAGGGCGTGCTCACCGCCAATGAGCCGGATGATCTGGTCAAGGCCTACCGTGAGGCGATGAACCAGGGCAAGCATATCTTCAGCCCGGTCATCACCAACTTCAAGAGCAAGTACGCGGTGGACTGGACTCCATTCCTGAACCAGAAGTGGACAGACACTGCCGACACGGCAATTCCACTGAGCGAGTGGCAACGACTGGCAGAAAAACTCACGGCCATTCCGGAAGAAACCAATCCCCACCAACTGGTCAAGAAGGTCTATGCTGACCGTGCCGCCATGGGGCGTGGTGAAATCCTGGTGGACTGGGGCATGGGGGAGTCCATGGCCTTTGCCTCGCTGCTGGCCAGCGGCTTCCCGATTCGCCTCTCCGGTGAGGACAGTGGCCGGGGCACATTCACCCACCGCCACGCAGTCATTCACGACCAGAAGCGCGAGAAGTACAACGAAGGCTCCTATATTCCGTTGCAGAACATCACGGAAAACCAGGCTCCCTTCACTGTCATCGATTCGATCCTCTCCGAAGAGGCTGTGCTGGGTTTTGAATACGGCTATGCGTCCAACGATCCGAATTCGCTGATTATCTGGGAAGCCCAGTTTGGCGACTTCGTCAATGGTGCGCAGGTGGTGATCGACCAGTTCATCGCTTCGGGTGAAGTCAAATGGGGCCGTCTCAATGGCCTGACCCTGATGCTGCCGCATGGCTATGAAGGGCAGGGGCCAGAACACAGCTCGGCGCGCATTGAACGCTTCATGCAACTGGCGGCGGATACCAATATGCAGGTGGTACAGCCCACCACGGCCAGCCAGATCTTCCATCTGCTGCGCCGCCAGGTGGTGCGCCCCATTCGCAAGCCGCTGGTGATCTTCACGCCCAAGTCGCTGCTGCGCAACAAGGATGCCACTTCCCCCATCACCGAGTTCACCGACGGTGGTTTCCAGGCCGTCATTCCCGAGCAGAACGAGAATGTGGTGAAGAATGCCAACAAGGTCAAGCGCATCATCGCCTGTTCCGGCAAGGTGTACTACGATTTGGTGAAGAAGCGCACCGAGCAGGACAACAACGACGTGGCCATCATCCGTGTGGAGCAACTCTATCCGTTCCCGCACAAGGCATTTGCAGCCGAAGTCAAGCGTTTCTCGAATGCGAAGGACATTGTCTGGTGCCAGGATGAGCCGCAGAACCAAGGTTCCTGGTTCTTTGTGCAGCACTACATCCACGAGAACATGCTTGACGGTCAGAAGCTTGGCTATGCCGGTCGTCCTGCCTCTGCCTCGCCTGCGGTGGGTTATGCCCACCTGCACCAGGAGCAGCAGAAGAACCTGGTGGAGGCCGCTTTTGCGAAGCTCAAGGGCTTTGTGCTGACCAAGTAAAACCCCGCTTGCGTGAAAGGGTGAAGCCAAGGTAGAAAAGGCTTCATTCTTTCCGGGTCACTTGGTGAGCGGTTGTACTGCAAGTGCATTGCCGGGTGATTGCGCTATCCGTCCATCAACGAATCACAACACAAGAGAATGTCCCATGGCCATTGTTGAAGTCAAAGTTCCCGAACTCTCCGAATCCATTGCCGAAGCCACCTTGCTGACCTGGAAGAAAAAGGCCGGTGAAGCCGTCACTGCCGATGAAATCCTGATCGAAGTCGAAACCGACAAGGTTGTGCTGGAAGTTCCAGCCCCGGCATCGGGCGTGCTGGCAGCCATCCTGCAAGAAGATGGTGCCACCGTGGTGTCCAGTCAGGTGCTGGCCCAGATCGATACCGAAGCCAGCGCATCCGCTGCCACAGCACCAGCCGCCGCACCTGCTGCGGCTGCGCAAGCTGAAGCCGCTCCAGCCGTGGCCGCCGCCGGTGGCTCCAAGGGCGACGTGGCCCACCCCGCTGCTGCCAAACTGCTGGCCGAAAACAAGCTGCAAGCCAGCGACGTGGCAGGTTCCGGCAAGGATGGCCGTGTGCTCAAGGGTGATGTGCTGGCCGCCGTGGCTGCCGGTGCTCAGGCCGCTGCTGCACCGGCTCCTGCCGCCAAGGCCGCATTGCCTGCTGTGGCTGCGCCTGTGCTGACTGGCGAATTGGGAAGCCGCCCCGAGCAGCGCGTACCGATGACCCGTCTGCGTGCCCGCGTGGCCGAACGCCTGCTGCAATCGCAGGCCACCAACGCCATTCTGACCACCTTCAACGAAGTGAATATGGCTCCTGTCATGGCACTGCGCAAGAAGTACCAGGACAAGTTCGAGAAGGAACATGGCGTGCGCCTGGGCTTCATGAGCTTCTTCGTCAAGGCTGCCGTGCATGCGCTCAAGCAGTACCCGGTGGTCAATGCCAGCGTCGATGGCAATGACATCGTCTATCACGGCTACTTCGACATCGGCATTGCCGTGGGTTCGCCACGCGGTCTGGTAGTGCCGATTCTGCGCAATGCCGACCAGCTCAGCTTTGCCGACATCGAGAAGAAGATTGCCGAATTCGGTGCCAAGGCCAAGGATGGCAAGCTCAGCCTCGAGGAAATGACCGGCGGTACGTTCTCCATCTCCAATGGTGGCGTGTTCGGCTCCATGATGTCCACCCCCATCATCAACCCACCGCAATCGGCCATCCTGGGCATTCACGCCACCAAGGATCGTGCTGTGGTGGAAAACGGTCAGGTGGTGGTGCGCCCGATCAACTATCTGGCACTGTCCTATGACCACCGCATCATCGATGGCCGCGAAGCCGTGCTGTCGCTGGTGGCCATGAAGGACGCGCTGGAAGATCCGGCCCGCCTGCTGTTCGACATCTGATTTTTCATACCCATGTGGGCTGGCTGGCAAAACTAGGGAAGGTCTGCAAAACCCGTTGCGCCGCCCGCATCCCGCCACTGGGCGCATCGCGGCGTTGGCTTTTGCGGTCAATAGCCCCGCTATTGACCACAAAATCCGCCTTGCGCTGCATCCCAGTGGCGGGCGCGGGCTTACCGCAAGAGTTTTGCAGACCTTCCCTAGGCGCAGTATCGGCCTGCCGGGCCTTGGTGACACCGGCCTTGGCAATGAGCTTGAGGTGGCCGCTGCTGTGCGTGCCGAACCATTGGCGGTAGAGGCGGTTGGCGAACAGCAGTTCGCGGCTGCCCAGTGGCGTGACGGAAATGGAGGCATCCAGCGATTCCAGCACCAGCGTGATGCGATCCTGCGCGGCGGCCAGTTGCTGGCGGATGCGGTTGGGTTCGGTAATGTCGTTGATGGTGGTGAGCCAGCCGGTCTGCTGCCGGTGCTCGTTGAGCAATGGGGTGATGAAGATGCGGGCATCGAAGATCGTGCCGTTCTTGCGCTGCATGCGCAGTTGCAGACCACCAGGATAGTGCTTGCCGGAGATTTCGGCATTGAAGCGTTGCAGCAGGATGTCGTGGTCTTCCTGCGGCCAGTAGGGGTAGGGCGGCCCCATGCCGGCCAGTTCTTCCTGGCTCCAGCCCACCATGCGGCTGAAAGTGGCGTTGGCGTAGGTGGTGCGCCCTTGCATGTCCAGCACGCGAATGCCCGAAGTCATGGCGTTCTCGATGGCGCGACGAAACCGCGATTCGTCCTGCAACTGGCGTTGGGTCTGGAAACGCTTGCGGCTCAGCCGCCAGTTCATGATGAGCATCACCAGCATGGTCAGCCCCATGATGACGATGAAGCCCAGAAACGCCTGGTCGGTCAGACCGGAATCGGTGCGGTAGATGCGCATGTGCAATTGCAGATGGTGTCCGAAGGGGGCAACTGGCAGGCGCATCTCGGCCGGGGGGAGCCAGTCGCGCCGCAGCAGGCCCATCAGCGACTCCCTGGCCAATGGCGCATCGGCTGTTCCCATGGGCAATTGCTCGCCATCCACCAGGGCCATGCTGTAGCCCAGTGGCATGGCTTCGGCGGATGTGCCGAGCTGCAACAGGGTATGCGGAGCCAGCACCATCAGCAGCCAGCCGTGTTGCGCGGGCGCGTCGTCTGGCGCGGGCGGCAGCACTGGAATGGGAATGCGCAATTGCAACAGCATTGGCGATGCAGAGGCGGAAGCCGATGCTGTGCTGTGTGCATCGTCGGAGAGGGCCAGCGCGCGCATGTGGGCGAAAACCTCGGGCCGCGCATGTGTCACCGACCAGTGCATGGCAGAGATGGCAGGGCCAGGCTCATCAGAGGGCACGGCAGTGGCTGGCCCATCGGTGGCATCTGGCGAGGCGGTGAAATCGTGCGCGCTCATCCAGTAAATGCCCTGTACATCGGGAGCCTGTCGCAACCAGTCGCGTGCCCTGGCATACAGCCGTGAATCGGGTTGCGGCACATGGCCTTGCTCTGCGGCAAGGGCCGTCAGCTCCCGCAGGGCCGTCTGGTGCTGGTACAGCCGGGCGTGCAGGCGTTGCAGGGCAAAGCTGCTTTCGCGCTGGAGCATCTGCGCCTCGCGGTTGCTTTCCTCGAACTTGAGGTACAGGAATACCGTGAAGGTGGCCAGCAGGAACAGACTGACGGCCAGCAGCGGGGTAATGGTGGCGATCATCTCCTGCTGCCAGGCTCCCAGGCTGTTCCACCAGAGGCTGCATCGTTCGATCAGGGAGGGCTTGCGGTTGGAAGTGGTCAATGGAATGTACGGATGGCAGGAGTGGAAAAGGGCGGTAGAAAGCGGTTGGATACCGATTTTAGGGTGAAGCGTTCGCTGGTGCGGATTCAGGCCAAAACGGTCGGAAATTCAGGGAGGCCAGATCGTTTTTTGTTCCGCATTATGAAAATGAAAAACATTATTTGAAATTTTTGTTTTTTATGCGAAACTAACGCCTTGCCGTTTCCTTCACCCAAAACCGGCATTTCTTTCATTGAATCCATAACAACCAAGGAGACCCAGGTGACTGATTTCACACCCGATCCTGCCGCCACACCGGCTGCCGCAACCCCTTACGCATCCCACGACATCGACCAGCAGGAAACCCGCGAATGGCTGGACGCACTCGCTGCCGTGGTCGAGAGTGAAGGCCGCGAACGTGCGCACTTCCTGCTGGAGCAATTGCTGGAAGAAGGCCGCCAGCAGGGCATCGACCTGCCGTTTTCCGCCAACACCGGCTATGTGAACACCATCGAGCCGCAGGATGAGGTGCGCACCCCCGGCAATCTGGAACTCGAAGGCCGTCTGCGCGCCTACATGCGCTGGAATGCGATGGCGATGGTCGTCAAGGCCAACCGCCTGCACCCCGAAGACGGTGGCGATCTGGGCGGACACATCTCCTCGTTTGCCTCGCTGGCACACATGCTGGCCGCAGGCTTCAACCATTTCTGGCATGCCGACGACACCGATCACGGTGGCACACACGGCGGCGACCTGCTCTACATTCAGGGCCATTCCTCGCCCGGTGTGTACGCGCGTGCGTTCCTTGAAGGCCGGTTGAGCGAGGAACAGATGCTGAACTTCCGCCAGGAAGTGGACGGCAAGGGCCTGTCCAGCTATCCGCACCCCAAGCTGATGCCGGAATTCTGGCAGTTTCCCACCGTGTCGATGGGCCTGGGGCCATTGATGGCCATTTATCAGGCGCGCTTCCTCAAGTACCTGCACGCGCGTGGCCTGGCCGACACCAGCCAGCGCAAGGTCTGGGCATTCCTCGGTGACGGCGAAATGGACGAGCCAGAAAGCCTCGGAGCCATCGGCCTGGCCGCCCGCGAAGGGCTGGACAATCTGGTCTTCGTCATCAACTGTAATTTGCAGCGTCTGGATGGCCCGGTGCGTGGCAATGGCAAGATCATCCAGGAGCTGGAAGGCGAATTCCGGGGTTCCGGCTGGAATGTGCTGAAACTGCTGTGGGGCAGCAACTGGGATCCGCTGCTGGCCAAGGACAAGAGCGGCGTGCTGCGCAAGGTCATGATGGAGACGCTGGACGGCGACTACCAGGCATTCAAGGCCAACGACGGTGCATTCGTGCGCAAGAACTTCTTTGGCCGCGACCCCGAACTGCTGAAGATGGTCGAGGGCATGAGCGACGACGACATCTGGGCACTGCGCCGTGGCGGCCACGACCCGTACAAGGTCTATGCCGCCTTCCACGCTGCCCAGCATCACAAGGGCCAGCCCACCGTGCTGCTGGTCAAGACCATCAAGGGCTACGGCATGGGCGCGGCCGGTGAAGGCAAGAACACCGCCCACCAGACCAAGAAGCTCACGGACGACGACATCCGCGCCTTCCGCGACCGCTTCAACATCCCCGTGCCGGACGACAAGCTGGCCGAAGTTCCCTTCTACAAGCCCGCCGACAACACGCCCGAAATGCAGTACCTGCACGAGCGGCGCAAGGCACTGGGCGGCTACCTGCCCAAACGCCGCGTCAAGTCCGACGAGCAGTTCACCATCCCGTCGCTGGACACCTTCAAGGCCGTGCTGGAGCCTACCGCCGAAGGCCGCGAAATTTCCACCACGCAAGCTTTTGTGCGCTTTCTCACGCAACTGCTGCGCGACAAGGCCATCGGCCCGCGCGTTGTGCCCATTCTGGTCGATGAAGCGCGCACTTTCGGCATGGAAGGGCTGTTCCGCCAGATCGGCATCTACAACCCCAAGGGCCAGCTCTACACCCCGGTCGATAAAGACCAGGTGATGTACTACAAGGAAGACAAGGCCGGGCAGATTCTGCAGGAAGGCATCAATGAAGCGGGCGGCATGTCCAGTTGGGTTGCGGCAGCCACGTCGTACTCGACGAACAACCGCATCATGATTCCGTTCTACGTCTATTACTCGATGTTTGGCTTCCAGCGCATTGGCGATCTGGCCTGGGCGGCGGGCGACATGCAGGCACGCGGCTTCCTGCTGGGTGGCACTTCCGGGCGCACCACGCTCAACGGCGAAGGCTTGCAGCACGAAGACGGCCACAGCCACATTCTGGCGGGCACGATCCCCAACTGCATCTCCTACGACCCCACGTTTGCGCACGAAGTCGCCATCATCATGCACGATGGCCTCAAGCGCATGGTGGAGAAGCAGGAAAACGTCTTCTACTACCTGACCCTGCTCAACGAGAATTACCCGATGCCCGGCCTGCAAGAAGGCACAGAGGAAGAAATCCTCAAGGGCCTGTACCTGTGCAAGCCTGCTTCGGAAAACGTGCAAGGCCCGCGTGTGAACCTGCTGGGTTCCGGCACCATCCTGCGCGAATCCATCGCGGCACAGGCCCTGCTGGCGCAGGACTGGGGCGTGGCTGCCGACGTCTGGAGCGCGCCCAGCCTCAACGAACTCACCCGCGACGGCCAGGCCGCCGAACGCTGGAACCTGCTGCACCCCACCGAGGAACGCAAGGTATCGTTCGTGGAGCAGCAGCTCTCGCGCACCGAAGGCCCGGTGATTGCATCCACCGACTACATGAAGAACTACGCCGAGCAGATCCGCCCCTTCATCCCCAAGGGCCGCAGCTACAAGGTGCTGGGAACCGACGGCTTTGGCCGCAGCGATTTCCGCTACAAACTGCGCGAGCACTTCGAGATCAACCGCCACTACATCGTGCTGGCGGCCCTCAAGTCGCTGGCCGATGAAGGCGTGTTGCCCGCCACCAAGGCCGCCGAAGCGATTGCCAGGTACGGCATCAATGCCGACAAGATCAACCCGCTGTACGCCTGATGCAGAACAAGGAGACACACATGGCAATCATCGACATTCAGGTTCCCGACATCGGCGACTTCGACGGGGTCACGGTCATCGAACTGCTGGTCAAGCCCGGCGACAGCGTGGCCGTGGAGCAATCGCTCATCACAGTGGAGTCCGACAAGGCATCGATGGAAATTCCATCGAGCCATGCGGGCGTGGTCAAGGAGCTGAAAGTGGCTCTGGGCGACAAGGTCAGCGAAGGCTCCATCGTGCTGACGCTGGAGACGGCTGGCGAAGCGGCTGCCAAGCCCGCAGCTGCACCGGCACCCGCTGCACCCGCGCCAGATCCCCAGACGCAGGCGGCTCCCGCACCTGCACCTGCCACGGCTGCCGCAGCCAGCACGCCAGTGCGCATCCCCGACATCGGCGACTTCAAGGACGTCACCGTCATTGAACTGCTGGTCAAGCCCGGCGACCAGGTGGCACTGGAGCAAAGCCTGATTACCGTGGAATCCGACAAGGCTTCGATGGAAATTCCTTCCAGCGCGGCGGGCGTGATCGAATCGCTGGCCGTCAAGCTGGGCGACAAGGTAAACATCGGCGACCTGATCGGCGTGGTCAAGGGGCAGGGCGCGACCGCATCTGCCGAATCTACCGCTCCTGCTGCCGCAGCCGTGGCTGCATCGGCTCCCGCTTCGGTGGCCACCGCCAGTCCCGCACCTGCTGCTGCGCCGGCTCCTGTCGCCGCACACAACCCGGCGGCCGCTGTGTCAGCCAAGCTGCCCCATGCCTCGCCGTCCATCCGCAAGGCCGCGCGTGAGCTGGGTGTGCCGCTGGCCGAGGTCAAGGGTTCCGGCCTCAAGGGTCGCATCACCTTGCCGGATGTGCAGAACTTCATCAAGGGCGTGCTGGCAGGCACCATCCAGACCCAGGCGCAGGCACAGAATGCCAAGCCCGCCGCAGGTTCGGGCGGTGGCTCTGGCGTGGGACTGGATTTGCTGCCGTGGCCGAAGGTGGATTTCGCCAAGTTCGGCGAAATCGAAACCAAGCCGCTGTCGCGCATCAAGAAAATCGCCGGGGCCAACCTCGCGCGCAACTGGGTGATGATTCCGGCCGTGACCTACCACGAAGATGCCGACATCACCGATCTGGAAGCCTTCCGCGTCCAGATCAACAAGGAGCACGAGAAAACCGGCGGGGCCAAGCTCACCATGCTGGCCTTCCTCATCAAGGCATCGGCGGTCGCGCTCAAGAAGTTCCCGGAGTTCAACACCTCGCTGGATGGCGACAATCTGGTGTACAAAAAGTACTTCCACATTGCCTTTGCCGCCGACACCCCCAACGGTCTGGTGGTTCCGGTGGTCAAGAATGCCGACCAGAAGAGCATCGGCGAGATTGCCACCGAATCCGGCGTGCTGGCCAAGAAGGCCCGCGACGGCAAGCTCGGCCCGGCCGACATGCAGGGAGCCTGCTTCACCATCTCCAGCCTGGGCGGGATTGGTGGAACCTACTTCGCGCCCATCGTCAATGCGCCGGAAGTGGCCATTCTGGGCGTGAACAAGAGTGTGATGAAGCCCGTCTGGGACGGCAAGCAGTTCGTGCCCCGTCTGGTGCTGCCGCTGTCGCTGACGGCCGATCACCGCGTCATCGATGGTGCGCTGGCCACGCGCTTCAACGTGTATCTGGCACAGGTGCTGGCGGACTACCGTCGCATCATGCTCTAACAGGAGGGAATCCCAATGGCAAGCATTGAAATCAAGGTTCCCGACATCGGCGACTTCGACGGCGTGACGGTCATCGAACTGCTGGTCAAGCCCGGCGACAGCGTGGCCGTGGAGCAATCGCTCATCACGGTGGAGTCCGACAAGGCCTCGATGGAAATTCCATCGAGCCATGCGGGCGTGGTCAAGGAGCTGAAAGTGGCTCTGGGCGACAAGGTCAGCGAAGGTTCGCTGGTCTTGCTGCTGGAAGGCGAAACCGTGGCTTCGGCCCCGGCTGCCAGCGCACCCGCACCCGTTGCGGCTGCCACTGTGGCCGCTCCTGCTGCCGCGCCACAGGCGGCCAGCTACAGCGGTTCTGCCGATGCGGAATACGACGTGTTGGTGCTGGGCGCAGGTCCCGGCGGGTATTCGGCAGCGTTCCGCGCCGCCGACCTCGGCCTGAAAACCGTGCTGGTGGAACGCTTCCCCACGCTGGGCGGGGTCTGCCTGAATGTGGGCTGCATTCCGTCCAAGGCACTGCTGCACGTTGCGGCCGTCATTGACGAGGCCAGCCACATGGAGAGCCTGGGCGTGGTCTTCGGCCAGCCGCAGATCGACATTGACAAACTGCGTGCCCACAAGGAAAAGGTCATCTCCAAGCTGACCGGCGGACTCGCGGCGATGGCCAAGATGCGCAAGGTCACGGTGGTGCAGGGCACGGGCGAGTTTGCCGACCCGCAGCACCTGAGCGTGCAACTGGCCGATGGTGGCACGCAGACCCTGCGCTTCAAGCGCGCCATCATTGCGGCCGGTTCCGAAGCCGTGAAACTGCCGTTCCTGCCGGATGACCCGCGCATCGTCACGTCCACTGGCGCGTTGCAACTGCGCCAGGCTCCCAAACGCATGCTGGTGGTCGGCGGCGGCATCATTGGCCTGGAAATGGGCACGGTGTACTCCAGCACCCTGGGCACGCGCCTGGACGTGGTGGAAATGCAGGATGGCCTGATGCAGGGGGCAGACCGCGATCTCGTCAAGGTCTGGCAGAAGCTCAATGCCCCGCGCTTCGACCACATTCTGCTCAAGACCAAGACCGTCGGAGCCGAAGCCACGCCCGAAGGCATCAAGGTCAGTTTTGAAGGCGAAGGTGCGCCCGAGCCGCAAACCTACGACCTGGTGCTGCAAGCCGTGGGGCGCATTCCGAACGGCAGGAAGATTGCCGCCGACAAGGCCGGTGTCATCGTGGGCGAACGCGGCTTCATCGACGTGGACGTGCAATTGCGCACCAACGTGCCGCACATCTTTGCGATTGGCGACATCGTCGGCCAGCCCATGCTGGCGCACAAGGCCGTTCACGAGGCACATGTTGCGGCCGAAGTGATTGCCGGTGAACTGCTGGGTGACGCGAAGCTGGCCAAGTCTGCCTTCGATGCGCGGGTCATCCCCAGCGTGGCCTACACCGACCCGGAAGTGGCCTGGGTGGGCCTGACCGAAGAGCAGGCCAAGGCGCAGGGCATCAAGGTGCACAAAGGGCTGTTCCCGTGGACGGCATCGGGCCGCGCCATTGCCAACACCCGCGACGAGGGCTTCACCAAACTGCTGTTCAGCGATGACACCCACCAGATCGTCGGTGGCGGCATCGTCGGCACGCACGCGGGCGACATGATCGGCGAAATCGCACTGGCCATCGAAATGGGCGCGGATGCGGTCGATATCGGCAAGACCATCCACCCCCACCCCACGCTGGGCGAAAGCATCGGCATGGCGGCGGAAGCGTTTGAAGGCTCCTGCACGGATTTGCCACCGGTGCGCAAGAAGTGATCCAGGGAAGGTCTGCAAAACCCGTTGCGCCGCCCGCATCCCGCCACTGGGCGCATCGCGGCGTTGGCTTTTGCGGTCAATAGCCCCGCTATTGACCGCAAAATCCGCCTTGCGCTGCATCCCAGTGGCGGGCACGGGCTTACCGCAAGAGTTTTGCAGACCTTCCCTAACCGTTCCTTCCACTCAATGGCCGTCTGGCTGTTGATGTGACCACGCCGCTCTGGGAAACTGGAGCGGCGTTTTTTCGTAAATACGTTCTCAGGGCTGACGGCTGGCGTGGTAGAGGCTGATGCGGCGGAATTCGGGCGACTCGTCCAGATCGGGCCAGGTGCTGGCCTCCTGCCGGGCAATGCGGGCGTAGGGCGGGTGGTGGAAGTCGCGCACGCGCGAATCGGCCACCAGCACCTGCTGGCTGCGCGTCAGGAACGCATCGAGCAGCGGCAGGTTGGCGCGGTCGTAGAGCACGTCGGCCACCAGCACCAGATCGAAGCGGTCGGCCTCGGCAAAGAAGTCGCTGCTGTAGCCCAGCGTCACGCCGTTGAGCGCGGCATTGGCGGCGGTGGCCTGCAACGCGAGCGGGTCAAGGTCGCAGGCCACCACTTCGGCAGCACCGGCCCTGGCGGCGGCAATCGCGGCCACGCCGGAGCCGGTGCCAAAGTCCAGCACGGTTTTGCCGCGCACCCAATGCGGTTGCTCGGCCAGCCAGCGTGCCAGCACCAGGCCGCTGGCCCAGCAAAAGCACCAGTAGGGCGGCTCGTCCATGATGCGGCGGGTCTCATCGGGGTTGAAGCGGCGGTGCATGTGGGTGGCATCCAGCAGCCACAGTTGCAGATCGGTGCCGGGCAGGGCGGTGGGGCAGAGGCTGGCATCGTGCAGCAGTTCTTGCAGCGTGGCTTGCAGGGGCTGCACGGCGGTGGGAATGGTGTGAGAGGAGGTCATCGAAGTGATGCGGCGGGAGTGTCGGATTCGGGTTGCAGGCGGCCATCCTGCATGACGAACTGGCGGTCGCAACGGGCGGCCAGATGCGGGTCGTGCGTGACGATCAGGCAGGCACTGCGCTGAGTCTGCTCTTTTTCGTGGCTGAATTCGCGCAGCAGCGCGAAGACTTCGGCAGCGGTGTGGCTGTCGAGGTTGCCGGTGGGTTCGTCGGCCAGCAGCAGGCGCGGCGACAGCAGCAGGGCGCGGGCAATGGCCACGCGCTGCTGCTGGCCGCCCGAGAGTGCGGCGGGCTTTTTGTGCTCGTGGCCGCGCAGCCCGACGCGGTGCAGCAGGGCCTGGGCACGCTGGCACTGCGCTGGCGAAGGCCGCCCGTGCGCAATGCTGGCGGGCATGAGCACGTTCTCCAGCGCGGTGAAGGCAGGCAGCAGGTGGTGGAACTGGAACACGAAGCCGATGCTGCGCCCGCGCAGGCGGGTGCGTTGCGCGGACGTGAGGCCGGTGGTGCTCTGGCCATCGAGCAGGATGTCGCCCGCCGTGGCCGACTCGAGCAGGCCGATGAGGTTGAGCAGGCTGCTTTTGCCGGAGCCGGATGCGCCGGTCAGCGCGCAGAATTCCCCGGCCTGAATGCGCAGGCTGATACCGTGCAGCACTTCGGTTTCCAGGGCCGTGCCGATCTGGTGGGATTTGCGCACATCGCGCAGTTCCAGCAGGGGCGTGGAGGGGAGCGGGGTCGGCATGGTGTTCATGGTGTGGAGGGCGATCATCCCCGGATGGCAGCCACCGGGTCGAGCCGTGCGGCGCGGCGGGCAGGCAGCAGTGCGGCCAGCAGGCCAATGCCCACGGCCATGCCCAGGGCCGCCAGCAGCGTGGCGGGCGAGAGCTGCACTTCGGCAAAGATGCTGTCGGGTGCGAGCCAGTGCAGGGTTTGCAGCAGGCCGAAGGCGAAGGCCATGCCCAGCAAGGCACCGGCCAGCCCCAGCAGCCCGCCTTGCAGCAGGAATACGCCCATCATCTGGCCGGTGCTGGCTCCCATCGCCCGCAGAATGCCGATTTCCTTTTGCTTCTGCACCACGCTGACCACCAGCACGCTGGCAATGCCCAGCGCGACAACGATGACCATGAAGCTGCGAATCAGCGTGTTGGACGAAGCCTGGCTGCGCAGGGCCGTGAGCAGTTGTGCGTTGGTCTGCATCCAGCTCTCGACGGTCAGGCCGCTGCGCGCCTGCAACTGGCGGGCAACCGCTTCGGCCTGGAAGATGTCCTGCACGGTGATGTCGATGCTGGAGGCCCCCCCGGCGATGTCCAGCAGGTTCTGCGCGAGTTTCAGGGTGGTGAACACCCAGCGGCGGTTCAGGTCGCGGTTGCCGATGTCGAACAGGCCGGTGATTTGCAGCATTTCGTTGCGGCCATCGGCGGTGCGCACGAAAATCCTGTCGCCCACGCTGGCCCCCAGGTCGTTGGCCAGATCCTTGCCGATGATGGTGTGGTTGCCGCTGAGCGCGAACCGCCCGTGCAGCATGTAGGCATCCATCTGGACGATTTGCAGAAAACGCGCTGGCTCCACGCCCAGCACGGCCACCGACTTGCTGGCCCGCCCGCGCACCGCAAAGGCCGGGCCGCTGGCCGTGGGCGAGGCCGCCAGCACCCCCGGAATTCCCTGTGCCAGCGGCAGCATGGACTGCCACTGGTCGATGGCCCGCAGCCGCTGGGTGCGGGGTTCCATGATGGTGGCGGCATCGGTGGCGAGGGCGCGGGTGTTGTGCTCTTCCAGGGGCCGCATGACGATGTGCGCCTGACTGCCCAGCACGCGCTCGATCATGCTGGTCTGCAACTGGGCGATCAATTCGGAGAGAAACACCACCACGGCCACGCCCACGGTGATGCCCGCCAGAATCAACAGGGTCTGGGTCTTGCCTTCGCGCAGAAAGCGCAGGGCCACCATCCAGACAAAGGGCAGGCGCGAGTTCATGGGGTCGCTGCTGCTATGGCGGCTGTCGGCATGGGGCGCACCTGCTGGCCTTCGCGCACTTTGCCATCGGGGGCCAGCACCCAGTCGCCTGCTTGCAGGCCGCTGGCAATTTCGACATGGCCGATGCCGCGCAGACCCAGTTGCACGGTTTGTCGCTGTGCCCGTGCGTCGCGCACCGTGAGCACCCACGGGGCGGGGCCGTCGGCATCGTGCAGCCAGTCGGCGGGCAGGGTAAGGGCATCATCCTTCTGGCCGGTGATGATTTCCACGGATGCGGTCATGTCCGGGCGCAGAAAATCCGGCGGTTCGGGCACACGCAGGCGCAGCTCCACGGTGCCGCGCTGGGCATCGACGGCGGGCGAGAGGTAATAGAGCTGGGCGGCAAACGGCTGATTGGGATAGGCATCGGCCACGGCCTGGGCGGCCATGCCTTCGTGCAGCAGCGGCAGGTTGCGCTCGTCCAGCGTGGCATGGATGCGGGTTTCACCCACGGCGGCAAGGGTCAGCAGCACGCTGCCTGCCGATGCCACGTCGCCCGGCTCCACCTCGCGGGTGAGCACCACGGCATCAGTGGGCGCGTGCAAGGTCAGCAGGGCGCGCTGTGCCTGGACACGCTCCAGCGCGGCCTGGGCCTGCTGCTGCTGTGCGAGTGCCAGCGAGTGGCTGGCTCCTCCCGGCAAGGTGGCCTGGTGCTGGGTGCGTGCCGTGGCCAGTTGCGCCTGGGTGCGTTGCAGACTGCGTTCGGCGGTATCGAGACTGGCCGGGGCGTAGAACCGGCGCGCCACCAGATCGCGCACGCGCTGGTGCTCCACTTGCGCCAGCGTCCAGTCGGCCTGTGCCTGGCGCACAGCCTGGGCGGCCACTGGCGCGTGCACCCGCTCCAGTTCGGCCTGCTGCCACTGTGCCTGTTCCAGCGCAATGCGTGCCTGTGCCACGGCGGCATCGGCCTCGTCGCTGCGCAGTTGCACCAGCACTTCACCTGCCGCGACGCGCTGGCCGGCCTCGACGCGGACAGCCGTCACCTGCGCCACCACCTGACTGCCCAGTGCCATGCGTGCCGGTGTGGTGATGCGGCCAGTGGCCACCACCGTCTGCATCAGCGGGCGGGGCTGAATCTGTGTGGCCGCCACCTGGGGGCCGCCGCGCAAGGCCAGCCACAGCAGCAGGGACAGCGCGGCCAGTGCCAACAGCAGCCACGGCCAGAGCCTGCCACGCTGGCCTGAGGAAAGGGGTTTGCGCATGGTTGGGGGGAGAAGGGAAGCAATCGGACAGAGACATTCTCTGGCGTTCCGAACGTGGCTGGACGCAGAGCGAGAGCAGGCATCATACAAGGGAATCCCGAGCACAGGCTCTGAACGTTGCGCCCCAGGATCAGGGCATGGTTTCCCCGTTTGTTCGGCAGGATTTTTCAGGGGATGAAGCTGTACAGGTGCGGGCTTGTGCGCATAATAAGCCCGCATGAACGCCCATCCCCCGCCTCCCACGCTTGAGATTCGCACCGATGCCGACCCGCCGCAGATTGTCCTGCAAGGCTGCTGGACGGCGGCCATGCTGGCACAGACGGCATACTGGAAGCCGCTGGCGCGGCAGATTCGCACCGTGCGCCACAGCGGACAGGCCGATGCCGTCTGCTGGGACTTGCGCCCGGCCAGCCAGTTCGACCATGTGGCCGCGCAGGTGCTGTGGGAAGCGGCCTGGGAACAGACATTGCCCGCCAACCGGCAGGCCAGTGCGGCACAGCAGGCCATTCTGGAGCGCGTGGTGCGGCTGGCCGTGCCACCCGAGCAAAAGCAGCCCCGGCAGGAGAGCTGGAAGCGGGCATTCCAGCACATTGGCCAATTGGCTCTGGGCGCGTTGTCGCACTGGTGGCAGATCGTGCAGTTGCTCGGCCAGTTGCTGCTGGATGTATTGCGGCTGCTGGGCAAACCGCTGCGCGGCCCCTGGCGCGATATTTCCGCGCACCTGTTCCGCATGGGCGCGCAGGCATTGCCGATCACCGCGCTGGTGGGGTTTCTGATCGGCGTGGTGATCGCCTATCTGCTGGCCCTGCAACTGCGCCAGTTCGGGGCCGATGCGTTCATCGTCGATATTCTGGGCATCTCCCTCACGCGCGAACTCGGCCCGCTGCTGGCAGCGATTCTGGTGGCCGGGCGTTCCGGCTCGGCCATTACTGCGCAGATTGGCGTGATGCGCGTCAATGAGGAACTCGATGCCATGCGCGTCATGGGCATTGCGCTGGGCTTCCGGCTGGTGATGCCGCGCGCGCTGGCCCTGTCGCTGGCCATGCCGCTGGTGAGTGTCTGGACGACGCTGGCGGCCCTGATCGGCGGCATGTGGGCCTCGCAGATGGCCCTGGACATATCGCCCGCATTCTTCCTGCAAGCCCTGCCCGATGCCGTGGACATTGCCAATCTGGCCCTGGGTGTGGGCAAGTCGGTGGTGTTCGGGCTGGCCATTGCCCTCATCGGCTGCCACTGGGGGCTGTGGGTCAAGCCCAATACGCAAAGCCTGGGGGCCGGAACCACGGCCTCGGTGGTGACTTCCATCACGGCGGTGATCGTGATCGACGCGATCTTTGCCGTGGTCTTCCGCAACGTGGGGTTCTGACGATGACGACGCATGCCATGCCGCAAACCGTGGAGACCCCAGCACCCCAGCGGGAACTGCTGGTGGACATCGAACGGCTCTGGACGACGTTTGGCCAGGGCCAGCGTGCCTTCAGCGTACACCAGGACTTGAATCTTCAGGTGTTCCGGGGCGACATTCTCAGTCTGGTGGGCGGTTCGGGCACGGGCAAGACCGTTCTGCTGCGCCACATTCTGGGGCTGACGCGCCCTTCCCAGGGCGCGGTGAAGATCAACGGCCAGAACGCTGCCGACCGTGATGCGGCCACTGCCGCCTCGCGCATGGGCATGCTGTTCCAGCACGGCGCACTCTTTTCTGCCTTCAGCGTGCTGGAGAACATTGCGTTTCCGCTGCGCGAGCAGGGCGCGTTGCCACTGAACATGGTGTTCGATGCCGCCATGGTCAAGCTCCAGATGGTCGGGCTGAAGCCAGAACATGCGTTCCGCATGCCAGCCGACCTCTCGGGCGGCATGATAAAGCGCGTGGCACTGGCGCGGGCACTCATCATGGATCCGCCGCTGCTGCTGCTGGACGAACCCACCGCCGGGCTGGACCCGCGCGGTTCCGATGAATTCTGCGAGCTGCTGCTGGAGCTGCACGAGGAACTGGGGCTGACCGTCATCATGGTCACGCACGACCTCGACACGCTCTACGCCCTGAGCACCACCGTGGCGGTGCTGGCCGAGAAAAAGGTCATCATCAACGCTCCGCCCCGGCAGGTGGTGCAGTATGAACATCCGTTCATCCAGCAGTTCTTTCTGGGCGAGCGCGGCCTGCGGGCACTGGAGCCTGCCAGCGCGCTGCCCACCCGCCCTTCGACACCGGATGGCACGTCGCCTGCGCCATCCCATCCCCCCACCCAGGAGCCTTGAATGGAAAACAAATCTCACGCCATTGCCGCTGGCATTTTCGTGGTGACGGTGGCCGCCCTGCTGCTGGTGCTGGCCGTGTGGCTCACCCGCGACCAGGGCAGCTACCAGACCTATGAAATGACCACGCGCCAGGCCGTCACCGGCCTGCAATTGCAGGCCCCGGTGCGCTACAAGGGCGTGTCGGTCGGCAAGGTCATGCACATTGGCTTTGACCCGGAGCAGGCTGGCAATGTGCTCATCCGCGTCAGCGTCGATGAAACCACACCGGTCACCCCGCGCACCTTCGCCACGCTGGGCTATCAGGGCGTGACCGGGCTGGCCTACATCGATCTGGACGATGCCGACGCCGACCTGCCGCTGCTGGGGCATACCGCCAAGGGCCACGCCCGCATCCACATGCGGCCTTCCAGCCTGAGCCAACTGGCAGCGATGGGGCCGGAAGTCATCGGCGACGTGCGCGAGACCATGGCCAGCATCAACGCGCTGCTCAACGCCGAGAACCGCGACACACTGGCGCAAACCATCGAGCGTTTCGGCCAGGCCGCGCACGATGGTTCCGTGCTGATGCAGAACATGAACCAGGGCTGGAGCCAGACACTGGAGCCCAGCATCGCCCGCCTGACCCAGGATGTGGGCACCAGCCTGCAATCGCTGCAACGCACGGCCGCCAGCATCGAGCAGATGAGCCAGGAAATCACCCGTATTGCCAGCCGCCTCAATGCCGAAGACGGCGCGCTGGTGCAACTGGACCGGGGCGTGCAGGCCTTTGTGGGCGTGGCCGAGAGCATCAACCACGGCACCCTGCCGCGTCTGGAGCGCACCATGAACGATGTATCGGTGTCCATGCAGAGCGTGGAGCAACTCACGCGCAACATCAGCAGCAACCCGCAGGCCTTCCTGTACGGCAATCCGCTGGACCTGCCCGGCCCCGGAGAGCGGGGCTATGTCGCACCATAGTGGCCTGCTGCCGTGTCGAACATCCACCCGCTTGCACGGGAATGGCATTTGCCAGCACAATGACCCCAGCCTGCCGCCACGAGGCAGGATCAGGCGGGTCAGGGGGCCGGATTCATTGCTTCGGTCATCGGAGCCATCGGCATTCTGTTTGTCTGGGGGCTGGTGTCGAAGAAGTGACGGCACGGCCTTTGCGTGCGTGATCCACGCTACGGCCACCGGGCAGTCACTGCGGGTGGTCGTTTTGTCCTCTTTTTTCGGTGGTGTTGCCCATGCCATTTCTGCGAATTCCGAACATTCTGTCTGCACGCCCGTGGCAGGCAGCCCTGGAGTCCCGCTTTCCGCCAGCGCCTGAACTGGCGCAGGGTGATCCTGCCTTGCAGCGGGCCATCGAGCGCAGCCGCAAACTCCTGCACCGCAAGGCCCTGATGGGGGCCGTGGCCAGTGCCGTACCCCTGCCGGGGCTGGACTGGGTGGCCGATGCGGCCTTGCTCTCGCGCCTGCTGCCGCAGATCAGCGAGCAATTCGGCCTGACTCCACAACAGATCGAAGCCCTGCGCCCCGAAAAACGCGAACAGGTACAGAAAGCCGTGAGCATGGTTGGCTCGGTGCTCATCGGCAAACTCATCACCCGCGAGATGGTGCTGAAGCTGGCCACCCGCATCGGCCTGCGCCTGAGCAGCAAGCAGGCCGCACGCTTCGTGCCGGTGGCCGGACAGGTGCTGTCGGCCAGCATCGGTTACGCCGCCCTGCGCTACCTGGGCGAACAGCATCTGCGCGATTGCGTGGAAGTATCGAGGGCTGCACAGCTTCCATTGCCGCCTGCCGACGACATCGGCTGACCTAGGGAAGGTCTGCAAAACTCTTGCGCCGCCCGCATCCCGCCACTGGGCGCATCGCCGCGTTGGCTTTTGCGGTCAATAGTCCCGCTATTGACCGCAGAATCCGCCTTGCGCTGCATCCCACTGGCGGGCGCGGGCTTACCGCAAGGGTTTTGCAGACCTTCCCTAGGCCGCGACCTTTTGCTGCAAGGCGAGGCACGGAGCCTGCCGCATTACAATGCCAGCCATGTTTGTACACCTGCGCCTGCATTCCGAATTCTCGGTGGTCGATGGCACCACCCGTATCGACCAAGCCGTGAAAAAGGCCGTCGCAAGCCAGCAGCCTGCGCTGGCCATGACCGATCTGAACAATCTGTTCGGTGCCCTGAAGCTCTACACCCAGGCCCGCAAGAAGGGGGTCAAGCCTCTGGTGGGGGCCGAAGTGGTGGTGCAGGGGCTGGGCGATGATCCCCCCAGCCGCCTGCTGCTGCTGGTGCAGGACTGGCAGGGCTACCTGAACCTGAACGAGTTGCTCTCGCTGGCCTGGACGGAAAACAGCCGCCAGTCTCCCCAGGCCCTGGTGACCTGGGCGCAACTGGAGGCCTACAGCAGCGGCTTGATCGCCCTCAGTGGTGCGCATTTTGGGGCTGTCGGGCAAAGCCTGCTGCGCGAAGACCTGGCGCAGGCCCTGGAGCGGGCGCAGACGCTGGCGCGGCTGTTCCCGCAACGTTTCTATCTGGAGTTGCAACGCGCGGGCCGCCGCGAAGATGAGCGGTTAGTGCGCCGCACCGTGCAACTGGCCGTGCAGGCGAAGCTGCCGGTGGTGGCCACGCACCCGGTGCAGTTTCTGGAGCCGGAAGACTTCGAGGCGCACGAGGCACGCGTGTGCATTGCCGAGGGCGAGATGCTGGGCGACCAGAAACGCCCGCGCCGTTTCACCGCCGACCAGTACTTCAAGACCAGTGACGAAATGCAGGCCCTGTTTGCCGATCTGCCGTCGGCACTGCACAACACCGTGGAGATTGCCAAACGCTGCAACCTCACGCTGGTGCTGGGCAAGCCGCAACTGCCGGACTTTCCGATTCCCGACGGCATGACGGTGGGCGAATACTTCCGCCATGTGTCGCAGCAGGGGCTGGAGCACCGGCTGGCCATGCTCTACCCCGATGCCACCGAGCGCGAGGCGCAACACCCGCGCTACCAGGAGCGGCTGGAATTCGAGCTGACCACCATCCTGAACATGGGGTTTCCGGGCTACTTCCTGATCGTGAGCGACTTCATCCAGTGGGCCAAGGACAATGGCTGCCCGGTCGGGCCGGGGCGTGGCTCCGGTGCGGGGTCGCTGGTGGCCTACGCGCTGCTGATTACCGATCTGGACCCGCTGCAATACAACCTGCTGTTCGAGCGGTTCCTGAACCCGGAGCGGGTGTCCATGCCCGACTTCGACATTGATTTCTGCCAGACCAACCGCGACCGTGTGATCGAGTACGTCAAGCAGAAATACGGGCGCAATGCCGTCAGCCAGATCGCCACCTTCGGCACGATGGCCGCGCGCGCCGCCATCCGCGACGTGGGGCGTGTGCTGGACTTCAGCTACACGTTCTGCGATGGCATCTCCAAGCTCATCCCCAACAAGCCCGGCAAGCCCATCACGATTGCCCAGGCCATCGAGGAAGAACCGCTGCTCAAGTCCCGGCTGGAGAACGAGGACGAGGTGAAAACCCTGCTGGAGATGGCGCAGAAGCTCGAAGGCCTGACCCGCAACGTGGGCATGCACGCCGGGGGCGTGCTGATTGCGCCGGGCAAGCTCACCGACTTCTGCCCGCTCTACCAGCAGCCCGGCAGCGACGCGGCGGTGAGCCAGTACGACAAGGACGATGTGGAGGCCATTGGCCTGGTCAAGTTCGATTTTCTGGGGCTGGCCACGCTGACGATTCTGGAGCTGGCGCGGCAGTTCATCATGGCCCGCCACCCCGGCCAGGAAAACTTCGCGTTCGAGACCATTGCACTCGACGACAAGGCCACCTACAGGCTGTTCCAGGAAGGCAAGACCGAGGCCGTATTCCAGTTTGAAAGCCGGGGCATGCAGGGCATGTTGAAAGAAGCCAAGCCCAGCCGCCTGGAAGACCTGATTGCCCTCAACGCGCTGTACCGACCCGGCCCGATGGATCTGATTCCCTCCTATGTGGCGCGCAAGCACGGCAAGGAAGAAGTCGAGTACCCGCACCCGCTGGTCGAGCAGATGCTGTCCGAGACCTACGGCATCATGGTCTATCAGGAGCAGGTGATGCAGACCGCGCAGATTCTGGGCGGCTACACGTTGGGCGGCGCGGACATGCTGCGCCGCGCCATGGGCAAGAAAAAGCCCGAGGAAATGGCCAAGCACCGCCTGATCTTCCGCGAGGGCGCGGCCAAGAATGGCATCGACCAGGACAAGGCCGATGAAGTCTTCGACCTGATGGAGAAATTCGCGGGCTATGGCTTCAACAAGTCGCACGCGGCGGCCTATTCGCTGCTGGCCTACCACACCGCCTGGCTGAAGGTGCATTACACGGCGGAATTCTTCTGCGCCAACATGACCATCGAGATGGACGACACCGACAAGCTCAAGGTGCTCCTGGAAGATGCGCAGAAATTCAGCATCCGCTTCGAGCCGCCGGATGTGAACCGGGGTGCGTACCGCTTCGAGCCAGTCTCCGACAAGGTCATCCGCTACGGGCTGGGCGCAGTCAAGGGCACGGGACAGGCCGCCATCGAGGCCATCATTGCCGCGCGGGAAGGGCGCGGCGCGGGTGAGCGCGGGCGCGACCAGGGGCCGTTCCAAAGCCTGTTCGATTTCTGCCTGCGCGTGGATCGGCACAAGATCAACAAACGCACCATCGAAGCCCTCATCAAGGCCGGTGGCTTCGACAGCATGGAGCCGAACCGCGCCGCCCTGCTTGCCAGTCTGGAAACCGCGATGGAATGGGCGGCCACCACGCTGGCCAATGCCAACCAGGGCGGCCTGTTCGACATGCTGGGCGACGATGCCACCGGCTCCAGCACCCAGGAGCCTTCCCTGACCGACACCATCCCCTGGGGCGTGAAGGAGCGGCTGATGCAGGAGAAATCCGCGCTGGGCTTCTTCCTCTCGGGTCATTTGTTCGACGAATTCGCAGCCGAGGTGCGGCGGTTCGTGCGCACCAGCATCGACAATCTGGAGGACACGCGCGAGACGCAGCGCGTGGCAGGCATCGTCAGCGACATCCGCAGCATCAATGGCCAGCGCGGCAAGATCACCATCTTCAAGCTGGACGACCGCAGTGCCACCATCGAAGCCGTGGTGGACGAGGCCACCATGCAGCGGTGCGGCACAGTGCTCAAGGAAGACGAACTGCTGGTGCTGAACGTGCGCTACCAGCCGGGGCGCAACGGCTTCGAGCCACGCCTGAACGTGCAGCAGATGCGCGACCTGCCCGCCGCCCGCTGTGCCCACGCCCGCTTTCTCAAGATCGATGTGCCTGCTGCACGGCAGGGGCTGTTGCCACTGCTGGAGGGCCTGCTCCAGAAGTACCCGCCCGTGCCATCGCCCGATGAGGATGCAGGAGCGCATTCATCCGGCTTCGGCCCGGACGGCATGGACGAGCCACAGGGCGGGCTGGGTATGCTGCCCGACACCATGCCACGACTGGGCACGCTCCCATCGGCATCACCTCTGGCCCCAGTGGTTTCCACCCAGGGCGTGCGCCTGCGCATTGCGCTGCAATGCCAGTCCGGGCAGGGCAGTGCCCGCGCCGAACTGGTGCTGGGGGACGAAGCGCGCATCTTCCCGTCTGACGAAGCCCTGACTGAATTGCTGCTGAACAACGGAGGCACAGGGGTGGAAGTGCTGTACCCGTGAGGGCTGCCGCTGCCTGGCACACGAAGCCGTGCGAAAGCAGAACGAATATGGCCTATCTGTCCTGCCTGGCATGCCAGTTCTTGGCACTTTGCTGGGCCTGCCACATGCGGGCGTAACGGCCCTTACAGGACAGCAGATCGGCATGCCTGCCGGCCTCGACCACTTGTCCATCGTCGATCACCAGAATCTGGTCGGCAGCGGCAATGGTTGATAGGCGGTGGGCAATCACGATCACCGTGCGCTCACGCACCAGAGCATCAATGGCGGTCTGCACCGCCACTTCGCTCTCGGTATCCAGCGCGGCGGTAGGCTCGTCGAGGATGACGATGGGGGCATTCTTGAGCATGGCCCGCGCAATGCTGATGCGCTGACGCTCGCCGCCCGAGAGCCGCCCGCCGATGTCGCCCACGCGTGTGGCGTAGCCCTCGGGCAAGCGCGTGACGAACTCATGGCAATGGGCCGCACGGGCGGCGGCCTCGACCTCTGCATCGCTGGCGTCGGGCCGGGCCATGCGGATGTTGGCCAGGATGGTGTCGTCGAACAGGTACACGTCCTGGAACACCACGGAAATCAGCGCATTGAGCTGCTCCGGCGCGATCGCGCGGATATCCACGCCACCGATGGTGATGGCCCCAGCCTGCGGGTCGGCATGGCGCATCAGTAAACGCGTCACCGTGGTCTTGCCGCTGCCCGAAGGGCCAACCAAGGCCGTCAGGCTGCGGGCTGGCAGATGCGCATCCAGATCGCGCAGCGTGGGCTGCCCGGCACTGGCATAGCCAAAGCGCACACCCGCGAAGGCTACCTCAAAAGTCTTTGGCATCTGCTCGGGCGATTGCTGGGGCAAGGGTGCGACGGCCAGCAGGGCATTGATCTTGCCGAGCGCCGCCTCGATCAGGTCGATCACCTTGGCGTACAGCACAAAAGTCGCCAACGGTTCGGCAAAGCGCACCACGATCACCATCAAGGCCGCCAGAATGGCGACATCCAGCGAACCTTGCACGACCAACAGCGTGCCGGCGAACACCACCAGCAGGATGGCCAGCTCCATGACGGTTGCCAGGACCAGGTTCGGCTTGGCGCCTTTCTTCTGGCCGATGGTCTGGATCATTTCCAGGTGCTTGAAACTGGCCTGCAAGGCCACAGCGTGCTCACCCACACAACATGCCGACCGCAGTACCGGCAGGCCCTGGGCGTACTCCAGAATATCGCTGCTGGTGCGCTCGTTGGCATCGGCCAGCATGCGCATGCCGCGCCCGAAGGCCGGACGCCGCCAGCGGTACAGTGGAATCAGCAGCGGAAACACCAGCAGCAGAATCAACCCCATGCGCCAGTCGAACCACAGGGCTGCCAGCGCCACCACCACCGGCGTGACCAGGGCGGTGGTCATCATATTGGCAACGGTCAGGATATAGCTCAGCGTCTCGTCCACATTGCCCAGCAACGTGGCATTCACCGCGCCAGTGCGTTTGTCCTGCAAGACCTCCAGCGGAATCCGCCGCAATTGCTCGCCCAGCTCGGTGCGCAGTTCATGGGTGTTGTGCACCATGTCGCCCCGGTAATCGAAGCCCTGGGCCCACCAACGCACTGCCGTGCTTGCCAGCATCAATGCCGTCATCGCGAGAAACCAGGGCCAGGCGGCAGTCCAATCCGCCTGCGGAATCAGTGCCTGGAACAAGGGCATCAGGCATGCCAAAGCCAAACCTTGCAGGGCAGCAGCCAAGCCCAGCCCGATCAGGCTGGCCCGCAATTGGGGGGCGCGGCTGCGGGCACTGCTCATCAGTTGCTGCCAGGTCTCGCGCAGGGGCGTGATCCTGCGTGCGGTCTTCGGCGTGGGTTGCTGTGTACTCATGCCATGACTCCTGCCAGCGACCAGTTCTGCGCTGTTTCATAGTTGTGCCATAGCCGCGCATACACGCCGCCCTGTGCCACCAGCGCATCGTGTCGGCCTTGCTCGGCCAGTTGCCCCTGGTCGAATACCAGAATCTGGTCGGCATCCCGGATGGTCGATAGCCGGTGCGCCACCATCAGCACCGTCTTGCCGTGCATCAGGTTCGACAGTGCCGCCACCAGTGCCGCCTCGTTTTCCGGGTCGGCAAAGGCTGTGGCCTCGTCCAGCACCAGAATGGGCCGGTTCTGCAAGATGGCGCGGGCGATGGTGATGCGCTGGCGTTGCCCGCCGGAGAGAAAGACACCCCGCTCGCCTGCGGGAGTGTCATAGCCTTGCGGCAAGGCCATGATGAACTCATGGGCCTGGGCGGCCTTGGCAGCGGCAATGACTTCATCCATGGTCGCAGCACCCAGACCCAGGCGGATGTTGTTGGCGATGGTGTCGGCAAACAGAAACGTGTCCTGAAACACGAAAGCCACCTGCTGCATCAAGACCTCGGGCAGCATCTCGCGCACATCCACGCCGCCCACCCGAATACAGCCAGAACTCACGTCCCAGAAGCGCGGAATCAGCCGCGCCACCGTCGTCTTGCCCGCACCCGAAGGGCCGACCAGTGCCGTGACACTGCCTTGAGGTGCCTCGAAGCTCACACCTTGCAGCACCCGCTCGCCATCAGCCATGTAGCGAAAATCCACGTTCTCGAAGCACACGCTGGCATCTCGCGGCACCTTGGCCTGGGCACTATCCACCACTGGCAGCTCCGGCTCGGCCATGACTTCGTGGATGCGGTAGATGCTCATCTGTGTCTTGGCGACCAGGTGCTTGAGCGACATCAGCGGCAGCAGCGATTCGGCCATGCCCGTGCCCACCAGCAGCACTGCCAACCAGGTCGAAGCCGCCAGCGCGTCACGGCTGATCAGCCAGCCGCCCAGCCACACCAGCACCGCCAGGGTGGGCAGCGGATTGAGGATGGCCATCGACAGGCGCGACGACAAACCCGCCATCCGGTACCACTGCAACACCACCTCGACGAAGGCATTGAGTGCCTGCTGGTAACGCTGGAACGTGGTCGTGCCAGTGTCGAAGGTACGCACCACCGGCATGGCCTGCACATACTCCACCACGGCCTTGCTCACGTTCTCGCTGGCGGCGTGGTAACGCTGCATCATCTCGCCGCTGCCGCGCATGGCAAGCGACACCACCGCCATGCCGACCGCCAGCACCGCCGTCGCCGCCAGGGCCAGCCGCCAATCCAGCCACCACAGCAGCGCGAAGGTCAGTAGCGGCGAGACATAAGCCCGCGCATACAAAGGCGTGCTGTCGGCCACAAATACATGCAGCGCCTTGACGTCATCCATCATCACCTTGGTCAAAGCACCGGAGCCGGTCTGCTGCACATAGCCCAGCGGCACCCGCGCCAGATGCTCGGAAAGATCGGTACGCAAGCGGGTTTCCAATTGGAAGGCCGCGAAATGCGAGCGATTGAATGCCGTCAGCCGCAGAACGTACGCCAGTACCGTCAGCACGACGGCCAGCGACAGGGCTGCCCAAGGCCACTGGCCGGGTGCGATCAGCAAGGTATGCACGCACCAGGCCAGCGCGCACAAGGCCCCCAGGGCACAGGCGGCTGCCAGCCCCGCCAAGGCCATGGCCAGGCGGATCTGGCCCTGCACAGGCCGCATGATGGACCAGACACCTGGAACCGCCTGAGAGTTGCCCTCACTCATATGCCGTAAGCCCCCTCGCTTTGTCATCCAGGGAAGGAGCCTTGCGCCTGACCACCAGTACTGCGACCACGGCTGAAGCCGCTGCCAGTCCGAAGCACACTTCGTATCCAAGATGTTGGGACAGCCAGCCTCCGGCCACACCTCCTGCCACCGCCAGCAAGGCATCGGCACTCTGGAACAGGGTGAAATCCACACCGGACTGCAAGGGCGAGGTTAGCCCCATCAGCGCCGAATACAGCGCGACCCAGACAAAGCCCAGCACCGCGAACATCAGCCCCACCAGCACCATCAACACCGTCAGGGAAGCCGTGGGGGCCGCGAGAGTCAAAGCAGCCAGAACCAGTGCCTTCAAGCCCACCGCAATCCACACCGCCCGCCAGCCTGGCGCGGCGCGTACCAGAATGCCGCCCAGGAAAGCCCCGGTCAGCCCGGCACCAATATGCAGGGAGCCGAACAACCAGCCCAGTTGCTCCAGGCTCAAGCCCTTGTCGAGCAGGAATGGGCCAAACATCCCCAGCGTCAAGCGCACCCCTACGCTGGAGAGCAGCATCAACACCAGACCGATGCGTATCTCCGGCCGGCGCAGCGCATGCATCAGCCCAGGACGGTGGCCGACAGCCAAGGTTCTATCACGGGGCGGCTCACGCAAGAACAGCATCGGTATGCTCAGCAGCAATACCGCCAGGCTGGCAGCCATGAGTGCCCATGGCCAGCCTGCAGATCCGGCCACCAACAGGAACCCCCCAGCGCCCAGCATCGCCCCGACATAGCTGCCACCCACCTGGGCAACATTGCCCCAGCCGCGCTGCTGGCTGGCAAGCTGCTCAACCGTAAAGCCGTCGCTGGCCACGTCCGTGGTTGCGGCCACCAAGGCCGCCAGCAACAAGCCGCCCAGAATCCATCCGGCATGCCCTGACAGCGAGAGAACCCCACCCAGCGCCGCCAGCCCCAACAGCAGCAATACCGCGGCAATCAACCATTGGCCTGTCAAGACCAGTGTCCGTGAATGCCGCGTCAGTTGGCCGGCAGGCAAACGCCAGCGCTCCACCGCTGGTGCCCACAGAAAACGCAGCCCCCAAGGTATCCATAGCAGGGCCGTCAACCCAGCCACCTGTAACGAAGCTCCCGCATCGCGCAACAGCGAAGGCAGTGCCTGGGTAGTTAAAGCCGTAATAATCGTCTGGCTGATATAGATGCCTGCAATAGCAGGTAAAACCTGCCGCGCACTCAGGCGCGACGGAACTAGGGAGGAAATCGACATACTGAAAAAGTCCGTGGCCTGATTAAGGCTTTTGTCATGGGCTAGATGCGGGTAAATCACAATTGCCAATGTCTATCTTGTATATTTAGCGATAAGATAGGTAATAGTGATATCGAGCATCATTACGCCAACTGAAAAATGGCGCTAACGGTTTACGGAAAAAATTTGATGTTTTCAGGAAATTTTTATGGCGGGGAACGCAGAGATAGTGTCCGGCCAACCAGCCCTTGATCCAGGCAAACTGCCAGAAGAAGGGCTGGACCACGTACACGAAGATTGGAGGCACGCGGTTCACATGTATCAACCCTGCGAAGGGTTGTGCATCAGCTGCATCAATGGCCGCCCAGGCAGCAAATGGGCATTTCAGGCAGAAGGGCCATCGGCCTTCAGCGTGAACATCCTGCTCGAAGGCCGCATGCAGGCAGCCTTCGACGATGGTGCCGTGCTCGATGCCAAGGCGGGATCGGCCATCATGATGGCGACAGGCTCATACGCCAAAGGCTGGGACGTGCTCGACGGCCAGTCTGAAGGTGCCTTCCGCATGGTCAGCATCCACATGCCGCAAACCGCCATGGCTGGCCTGACCGGCCTGCAGATGGACGACTTGCGCAGCCGCATCTGCACCGTGGCTGGCGATCAATCGCACATCGACGCCTTTCTCGGTGTCATGCCGGCCTCCAGCGGCCTGCAGCGTATCGCGTGCGACCTGCTGGGCTTTGGCTGCACTTACCCCGGTCCCTGCATCTCACGCGATCTGTACCTGCGCGCCAAGGCGTTCGAGGCCATCGCCTGCTTCCTGCGTGAAAACCTCGCAGCGCAACAGGTTGTACTGCCGGTGCCTGCTGACAGACCCCACCTGATCGACGCTCGCGCGCTTCTGGAGAAGAGCTATGACCAGGACTGGACCGTGCAAACCCTGGCCCGCGCCGTGGGCCTGAACGAAAAACGCCTGCAGTCGGGCTTTCATGCCATGTATGGCTGCTCGGTCTATGCCTGCCTGACCCGCATCCGACTCGACGTTGCCATCACCATGCTGCAACGCGGCACCAGCGTCACCGAAACCGCCATCAGCTGCGGCTTTGCCAACCTCAGCCACTTCAGCCGGTTGTTCCGCACCCACACCGGCATCTCGCCCAAGCAGTGCGCACTGGGCATCACCCCCAAGCTGCAACGCCAACTGGCGGGTGATGGCCTGCAGTAATTCCCGCCAGCCACACCGCCACAACACACCTTCAGGCCGCGTCACGGCGTGGCTGGAAGCAAGCACTTACCCGCCGCGCATGGTGTACTGCAACAAAAAACCCCGAAATGTCAAATTTTTCCCGTAAACCGTTAGCACGGTTGGCGAAATTTGGTAATCATCCGGGATAGCTGGTAATCGACAGCCTTCCACAAGAGTCTTCATCGAAAGACGCTCACTCCTTCCCATCGCAGCGGACATCGCGCCGCAAGGGGCAAGGAACGCACTCGGAGGCAACAGGGGCCAGCCAGGGGATAGGCATGCTTTACGCAATATTGTAAATACCTATCATTCAATATATTATTCGTAGTAAAGGCAGATTCAGATGGTATTCAGGAGAGACAACGCTGGGAGCACTGAGGGTATAGCCCTCTCCAGACGACAGGGGCAAACGGCACGCAGGCCGGCCCATCAGCGCCAGGATGGCCTGCATCTGCGCCCCAGCCGTTTGTGCCTGGCCATTGCCCTGGTGCTCTCGGGCCAGCAAGCATTGGCCCAGGAAGCACAGCGCCCCTCCCCTGACCAGGAAGAACCGTCTGTTCTGAATATCACCGATGCCGATGCCCCTCACACGCTGGACGCCGTGGAGGTAGTCGGCACAGCCGAACAAGAAAAGAAGGCCATAGGCAACACCAGCGGGGCGAGTAAGGAGGATGTGGAGCGGCGTAGGGCCAGCCACATGGCAGACTTACTCGATTCGATTTCCGGTGTTTCAGCAAACAATCTTTATGCCGCTCCTGAAACTTCCGTCAAGGTCCAAGGCATCGTTGGTTATGGACGAGTATCGCAATCACTGGAAGGTGTGACCCAAAACTTTCATGCTTTCACCAAAGATATTGGCCGAACTGGTTCGATCTTTGTGGACCCTGGGCTGCTCAGCTCCATTGATGTCACTCGCGGCGTTAGTACCAGCACCGGCACTCTCGGGAGTCTAGGTGGCGCGGTTGATTTCAAGTACATGGACTTGGATGACATTCTGCTCCCAGGGAAAAGCTTCGGCGGGATGATTCGTGGGCAAACCGGATTCAGCAAATACCGTAATGGCGAGAAACCTTCCGGATCATTCTTCCTCGGTGGGCGCAACGAGCGATGGGATGTGATGGTTGGCGCCTCTGATAGTCGAAACGATGCCTATCGCATCGGCAGCAGCTTCGACAAGGGAGATATGTTGCGAAACTTCCATGCCAATAACTTGGAGTTTCGCGACAGGGCAAATACATATTTGAATCCAAAAGTAGGAGATTGTAGTTATCTGGGTGTCGTCGGTGTAACCGGCGGCGGCCGTGACGGATTCAGAAACTGCCAGTTGACTCCAGAAAAAGCCGATTGGTTAAAACAGGCAGCCAAGTCTGGTGAGTTGAAGGGCACGCAGCGCGATGCAGATGCCCAGATGGTGAGGTTGCGTCACTTCTTCGATGATGCCAATAGCCAAAGCCTAGAATTGTTTGCCACAGCCAATCATGCCAAATACGAAACCGATCAGCAGCCCATCATTTACATCCCAGAAAAAGACGGCAGCTCCTTCATGCCGGGAACAGAGAACGGTGCGCTATGGGGGGGGCAGCCGTGGTCAGTAGGCTCTGAGCTAAAGAGTCAGGTCCTCAGCTTGAAGTACAAGGCAGCTTTCTCTGATCTGGTTAATCCGCAAGTGCAAGTTTTTCGAGAAGTTCAGGATCGCAAACAGCGTTGGGTAGCTCAGGCAGGCAGTGTCGTGCCAGGCGAGCAAATACATTATTTTGTTGAGAATGAGTCGTTTGGCCTGAAGCTAGGTAATGCCAGCCATTTCGATGTCGGCACATTGGGGCCATTGCGTTTAGATGCGGAACTTCAAATGGCTCGCCGTAATAAGAACGTCGACAGCTATGGCGAAGACGAAGCCTACGGGAAGCATATAGAAGATAGGCTTGGTATCGAATACAAGGGAAAAAAATGGGATCCTGATTCGCGAGCTAATACCACTGGAATATCGCTGGCATTGAGTACTGAAGGCAACGGTCCGTGGCAAGCCAGTGCTGGTATCGGTTGGCAGCGCGTGTCTATGGATATTTACGATCTCCGCTATCAAATAGGTGGAATTCGTAAAGAAGGAACACAGTATAGTGTCCTGCACTATTACAGTGATTTCCTTTCCCAAGGGTACGATAACAACACCGCCTATGCTATGGCAGATACGCTGGCTAACCAACAGCATGCCGAATTTAACAATGCTGATACTTGGGTCGAACGCGATGAGAAAAAACGCTTCAACCTGAAGCAAGCCCATTTCTCTTTGCAATACACCAAGCCTGGCACAGGGTTTACCACCTATGCCAGCGTGGGGTATAGCGAACGCGCACCCACCAGTAGCGAAATGTATCTTTACGGCATGTGGCTGCGCCAGGGATTTACGGCAAATCCGCATTTGGAGCCGGAGAAAAATCTTTTACTCAATCTGGGTGTGAACTACCAGCGTAATGCTTGGCTAATGAGTCAAGACTCACTGCATCTAGGTGTCGGCTTTTATCGGAATCGCATTCGCAACTACATCGGCTATGGGCCGATCTGGCATGAGAATCAAGCGTCAAGTGAACAAAATGGTGTTTTTGCCAGTGTAAATAACTTGGCTCCGGTGATTCGCCAAGGATTTGAGCTGAACTTAGCCTATCAGCAGCCATTATTTTATATACGCACCAATATCACCCTGCCTCTGCGCCATAACAACAAGATGTGCAGTCATCAAAACCCTAGCAATAAGGGCTATAGCAGTGTAAGAGATCCACTGACTGGGAATGTGACCTATACCTCTATCGGCAAAGGTGACCGCCTGTGTTATTCCGGTTGGAACTGGATAGAGGATGGGCAAATCGAGCCAATCAGTGGCAGTCTGACTGCTGCTTTGACTCCCTATCAGGGCAGACTGGAATTAGGCGGAACCCTACACTATCGTGGCAAGCAGCGCGCTTCTTACTGGTATGTTGATAGTGCTCAAAATAAAGGTAGGGGGCACCCAAGTAATAGTTCCTCTAGTGCTTTGCCTGATGGCGATGGGTTCATTACTGCCGACCTGTATCCGAGCATGATGAAGGTGGATCTTTTCCTCAACTATCGTTTTAACGACAACCTAAAAATGGGCGTCTATGTGGCGAATCTGACGGACAAGATGGATGGTGTGCCCACCACGTTCGGCTACAACTTTTATCCAGGGCGGACCATTACCGCCAATATGGAATACCGATTTTGAGGTTTTGCCGTTTCACTCATTGGGGGTGAGACATCAATTGTCGGAGTGGCGACCGACGTAACTTCTGGAGCAGTCAAATGACGCTTAAAAGCAATATCGATACCTGGACAGGTCTCTACAACAACACCGGCATCAACGCTGGAGGCGGTAACCCTGCCTACATCGGCTCGGTCATCGATGTTAATGGCAATCCGCATGTTGGCCCTGCCATCTACACCGGTGTGGGCAACGCAATCTGGGAGTTCAACTGGTACGCTGGCCAAGGCCTGCCGTCTGGCGGAACTTCCGGCGGGAAGTTCCTGGTGGAATCCACCGGAGGCTTTTCATGGGATACGGTGCCTGCAACAGGCAGTTTGCTTTCCATGGAGACAGAGGGTTCGTTGAACACTCTGTACCTGGGAACCAACGCCCTGGGTGATACCGGTGCTTCCCCTGGCCAGTACACGGTAACGACCTTCAATCCACTGCAACCTCTGCTCGTGGTCGATGGCTTCAACTATGTGGTGGACTACGCTGCCACCCTGTTCGGTGCATCGGACGGCAACGACACCATCCTGTTGACCGACACCACTGCTGGTGGTTTGGCCTTCGAGGATCTGATGTCGAAGCCTGGGTACTATGGGTCGGCCACCATGAACGCCGCAGTGCTTTATAACCTGGCGTTCGAAGAAAACGTTGAAGGCGTGTCGATCTTCGAATGGGCGCTGGATCAGTACTTGAAGCATGAAGGTGCGGCGAACGGTATCGCAGACACTTGGACGAATATCGACAATGCTTTGTCGGATACCAATGTGTCGATCGACTACTACGCCCAGGCTAGCACCTACGCCTCCGGCGGTGTCATCACTTCTGCTGCTGCCGAAGTCGAAAGCGACCTCCTGCTGGCCGCGTAAGCAGCCATTCCAGAAATGCAAGAGGTTTGACCGGAAAAGTGGTGGTGATTTTCTAGCGGGAAGATCCACCACTTGACCGGGTAGTACCGGAGCCTGGTGCTTTTTGGCCAGGCTCCGTCTTCCGGAAGCCGTCGATTTTAGCGGTTTACGGAACCACCTGCAAAAACAAGCTGCAGGCAGATTTCGGCTTTCCCCGTTTTTATGGGGAGGGGGATTCTTTTTCCGTAAAAAGGGCTGGTGATGTGATGACGGCGGGCAAATCCCGGCCGGCAGAGGGTGCGCACGGTGAGTTGGCCCGTGCTCTGCTGACCTACAAACGCAGTTTCGTACATATCGGCGTGTTCTCGGGCGTCATCAATATCCTGATGCTGGCCCCGGCGCTGTACATGCTGCAAGTGTATGACCGGGTACTGGCCTCCGGCAACGAAATGACCTTGCTGATGCTCACCGTCATCCTGCTGGGCATGTATGCCCTGATGGGCGCGCTGGAGTGGGTGCGTTCGCTGGTGGTGCTGCGCCTGGGCACCGGGTTTGACCGCAAGCTGGCCCCCCGCATCTACGACGCGACTTTCAGTGCCAACCTCAAGACCGGCAAGCTCAACGCAGCCCAGCCGCTGGATGATTTGCAGCAACTGCGCCAGTTCGCCACCGGCCAATCATTGTTCGCGCTGTTCGATGCGCCCTGGTTCCCGGTGTATGTGCTGGTGATGTTCTATTTCCACCCCGCACTGGGCTGGTTCGCCCTGGGCGGCACCGTGGTACTGATGGGCGTGGCCTGGCTCAATGAGCGGGTGAGCCGCCCGCACCTGAAAAAAGCCGGGGAACTGGCGATCAATTCCCGCCGTGATGCCGGGGCCAACCTGCGCAATGCCGAGGTGATTGCCGGCATGGGCATGCTGGCGAATCTGCGCCGCCGCTGGGCCGAGCAGCACCTGGGCTATGTGCGTGAGCAGAACCTGGCCAGTGCCCGCATGGCGAAGATTCAGGGCTGGAACAAGGCGCTGCGCATGGCGGTGCAGTCCCTGGCCTTGGGCCTGGGGGCCTGGTTGGTGCTGGAAAACCAGATGACGGCGGGCATGATGATTGCCGGCTCCATCCTGCTGGGCCGCGCCCTGGCGCCCATCGACCAGATCATGGGCGCATCGCGGCAATGGACGCAGGTCAAGGAAGCGGAACGCCGCCTGAGTCAGTTGCTTGGTGACTTTCCGCCGCTGGCCAAGGGCATGGATTTCCCCCGGCCAGCAGGCAACCTGGCGGTCGAGCAGTTGTTGGCCGCCCCGCCCAGCCAGACCCAGCCGGTGCTGCATGGCATCAACTTCAAGCTGAACGCCGGTGAGGCGCTGGTGGTGATTGGCCCATCTGGTGCGGGCAAGACCACACTGGCCCGCTGCCTGGTCAATGCCTGGCCGCCGCTGCGCGGCAAGGTTCGGCTGGACAGCGCCCCGCTCGACCAATGGCGGCCCGAAGCCCTGGGCGCGCTGGTCGGCTACCTGCCGCAGGACGTGCAACTGTTCGCAGGTACGGTGGCCGAGAACATTGCCCGCTTCGGTGAGGTGGATGAAGCCAAGGTGATTGCCGCTGCGCAGATGGCCGGGGTGCATGAGCTGATTCTGCAATTGCCCGAGGGCTACCAGACCCGTCTGGGCGAAAACGGCATGGGCCTGTCTGGCGGGCAACGCCAGCGCGTGGGCCTGGCCCGTGCGCTGTACGGCGAGCCGTGCCTGGTGGTGCTGGATGAACCCAACGCCAACCTCGACGAAGCCGGTGACGCCATGCTGGCCGAGGCCATTGGCCGGATGAAGACCGCTGGCATCACCCTGGTGCTGATCACGCACAAACCCAACATCCTCAAGCAGGCCGACAAGCTGCTGATCTTGCACGCCGGCGCCCAGGCCGACTTCGGCCCGATGACCGAGGTGATGCAGCGCATGCAACGCGGTGCGCAGGAGCCGCCCCGATCACCGGGCCGGGTAATGCCCTTGCCCCCTTACGGCACGGCCATGAACTTTGCGCAACGCAAGGAGGGAGCTTGACATCCTCCCCTCCCTAAAGACAGGGGATTCCCGCTTCACAGAACCGTGCCCATGCCTCAAAAAGCCACAGGACTTACCGCTTCTCCACGGGCTGACACCGCCAGTCCGGCGGCCAGTACGTTGCGCGCAGCGTTCACGTCCCGGTCGTGGTGTTCTCCACATTCCGGGCACGTCCACTGCCGCACATTCAAAGGCATCTTTGGCATGGTGTATCCGCAGTCCGAGCAACGCTTTGACGAGGGATACCACTGGTCGATTCCTACCAGTTCACGGCCATACCAGTGGGCCTTGTATTCCAGTTGCCGCAC
>NZ_FQUZ01000043.1 GCF_900129055.1 Lampropedia hyalina DSM 16112 | reverse complement strand
ATATCGCGCTCCTGCTTAACTTGCCTGAGCTCGCGCCGTAATGCGGTCAATTCTTGGCGCTCAGCGGTGCTCAACGGTGCATCTGAAGACGTATCGCCGGTTTCATCAATTTGACTCTGGCGAACCCAGGTGCCAATGCTGGTGGCGTGGCATCCAAACTCTCGGGCAAGTTCAGCATGTGTGCGACCTGCTTTGGCCAGCTCAACAATTTGACTGCGAAACTCAGGTGGATACTGCGGGCGTTTTGAAGACATGATGGACTCCTTCTTTGAGAAATATAAGGTGTCCGGTCAATGGGGGGAACTTCACCCTGTATCAGAATCTGCTCCAGCCCTCCTTTTGCAAGCTCCTTGGCAGCATCCCTTCCCAAAGACAACATGGTCGCCAGCACCGTGCCGAGACGGCCTTCATCTATCGGCTGGTGCAGGGTAGACGCAACAACCAAGCCATCCTGCGAGATCAGTGCCGATGCCTCGATATCTTCGGTTGAACCAGCCAGACCCTCGAGGATTTTCTGCAGATTCTTGGTACTCATCACCCCTCCATCTAATCCAAATCAAAATTACTTCAAATTCCGATTGAAATCAAAGTGGGAATGAGCATTGCGGCATTCCCCTGAGCTTGACTTCATCCTCTTCTTTCACAAAGTAAAACATGCCCATCAAACAGCTCGGATGCTACATTGCTACTCCACGAAACCCGCATTCTATCAATCAATTATTGATTGTTAAAAAAATAAACAATTTAACATATGAATGGCACTTCTCAATACCTTAGCGTCATGAGTGCCAAACAAGATTTCAGCAATCGCTTACGTGAAGCAATGCAGCGGCAAGGCTATAAGGCAAGTGCCACGTTGCTGGAGCACGAGTTCAATCTCCGCTGCCGCGATGAAATGACCCCCATCAGCACACAGGCAGCCTGGAATTGGCTCAATGGCAAAGCCATCCCTACACACGAACGCATGATGGTGCTGGCCAACTGGCTGAATGTGGAGCCATCGACACTGCGCTTTGGCAGCGACGCGCAACGGTCGCCGGATGGCGCGACCGATCGGCTGGGGATAGGCCAGATTGACTATCTGGACCGGCAATTCATGGAAACCTATCTGGCGTTGCCAGCCGTGGAACGGCGGTTGATGCAGGAAATTGTGCGCCGCTTCAGTCTGGCACAACCGTGAAGTTGTGGGGTGCGGCGCAGATCGGCTGCGCCACGCCGTTTTGTCCTACGGTGAAGCGAGGCGAGAATGCCGCATCCCCGCTTCCCGAGTCCGCCTCCAGCCGCATGGAGCCGAAATGGTGCGCAAGTATTCATTCCCAGGCCGGTGCATCGTTTTACAATACCATCCTTGTGTGGCAGTTGTATTCCTGCCATTCTGGCGGTCGTATTCCGAGCACATATCCAAACTGTGGCCCTCCACAGGAAATCTGACCGCCCTGTCCAGTTTTCGCACCCAGCCCTGTCCAGCGCAATGCCCATTCACGCATTCAACCATGCAAAAACACCAATAAGCAAGTCATGGCTTGCGGCGTGTGTGCGGACGGCGGCCCTGGCGTACACGTGCCATCCTGCCCTCGGCAAGCCCGCAGGGCGGCTGTGCCACAGCAGTGTGCGTCCAGTTCCCACGAACCGATTTTTTACTTCTGGAGCTTACCCATGTCCCAACGTTTCGAGGCGACCTCCCTGGTCGTACCCTTTGAGAACCTGAGAATGAGCGATGTCGAGGTGGTCGGCGGCAAGAACGCCAGCCTCGGCGAGATGATCTCGCAGCTGCCGCAAGGCGTGCGCGTGCCCACCGGCTTTGCCACCACGGCCCATGCCTTCCGCGAATTCCTCAAGCACGATGGTCTGGCCGAACGCATCAGCCAGAAGCTGGCCGCGCTGAACGTCGATGACGTGCGCGCGCTGGCCGAAGCGGGCAAGGAAATCCGCCACTGGGTGGAAACCCAGCCTTTCCCGCCCGAGCTGGAACAGGCCATCCGCACGGCCTTTGCCACCCTGAGCGAAGGCAACGACAAGGCATCCTTTGCCGTGCGTTCTTCCGCCACGGCCGAAGACCTGCCCGATGCGTCCTTCGCAGGCCAGCAGGAGACCTTCCTGAACGTGGTCGGCATTGAAGACATTCTGGCCAAGGCCAAGGAAGTGTTCGCTTCGCTCTACAACGACCGCGCCATCAGCTACCGCGTCCACAAGGGTTTTGCCCACGACGTGGTGGCACTGTCGGTGGGCGTGCAGCGCATGGTCCGCTCCGACACCGGTGCCGCCGGTGTGATGTTCACCATCGACACCGAATCCGGCTTTGAGGAAGTCGTGTTCATTACCTCCAGCTATGGCCTGGGCGAAACCGTGGTGCAGGGTGCCGTCAATCCCGATGAGTTCTATGTCCACAAGCCCACGCTGAAGGCGGGCAAGCGTTCGGTCATTCGCCGCAATCTTGGCTCCAAGCTCATCCAGATGGTGTTCTCCTCGGCAGAAGAGAAAGCCGCCTCCGGCAAGCTGGTGCAGACCACCGATGTGCCCACCGAACTGCGCAACCGTTACTCGCTGACCGATGCCGATGTGGAGCAACTGGCGCACTACGCCCTCATCATCGAGCAGCACTATGGCCGCCCGATGGACATCGAGTGGGGCAAGGACGGCACGGACGGCCAACTCTATATCCTGCAAGCGCGCCCGGAAACCGTCAAGAGCCAGTCCAAGGGGCAGGCTGAGCAACGCTACAAGCTGCTGGGAACCGGCACGGTGCTGAGCGAAGGCCGCGCCATTGGCCAGAAGATCGGAACCGGCCCGGTGCGCCTGGTCAATGACATTGCCGAAATGGATCGCGTGCAGCCCGGCGACGTGCTGGTGACCGACATGACCGACCCCAACTGGGAACCCGTCATGAAGCGCGCCAGTGCCATCGTCACCAACCGGGGGGGCCGCACCTGCCACGCCGCCATCATTGCGCGTGAACTCGGCATTCCTGCCGTGGTCGGTACGGGCGATGCCACCGCGCACCTGAAGGAAGGCGCGCTGGTGACAGTGAGCTGCGCCGAAGGCGACACGGGCCGCATCTACGACGGCCTGCTGGAAACCGAAGTGACCGAGGTGCAGCGTGGCGAAATGCCCGCCATCGACACCAAGATCATGATGAACGTAGGCAACCCGCAACTGGCCTTCGACTTCGCCCAGTTGCCCAACCAGGGCGTGGGCCTGGCACGGCTGGAGTTCATCATCAACAACAACATCGGCGTACACCCCAAGGCCATTCTGGACTACCCGAACATCGATGCCGACCTGAAGACTGCCGTGGAATCCGTGGCCCGTGGCCATGCATCGCCACGCGCATTCTATGTGGACAAGGTGGCCGAAGGCGTGGCCACGATTGCTGCCGCCTTCTATCCAAAGCCTGTCATCGTGCGCCTGTCCGACTTCAAGAGCAACGAATACCGCAAGCTCATCGGTGGCAGCCGCTACGAGCCGGAAGAAGAAAACCCGATGCTGGGCTTCCGGGGCGCGACCCGCTACATCAGCGAAGACTTCGGCGAAGCCTTCGAGATGGAATGTGCCGCCCTCAAGCGCGTGCGTGAGGAAATGGGCCTGACCAACGTGGAAATCATGGTTCCGTTCGTGCGCACCCTGGGTCAGGCCGCTGCGGTGGAGCAACTGCTGGCGAAGAACGGCCTCAAGCGCGGCGAAAATGACCTGCGCCTCATCATGATGTGCGAAGTGCCCAGCAATGCCATCCTGGCCGATGAGTTCCTCGAATACTTCGACGGCTTCTCCATCGGCTCCAACGACCTGACCCAGCTCACGCTGGGCCTGGATCGCGATTCCGGGCTGGAACTGCTGGTGGCCGACTTCGACGAACGCGACCCTGCGGTGCGCTTCATGCTCTCGCGTGCCATTGCGGCCTGCCGCGCCAAGGGCAAGTACGTCGGCATCTGCGGCCAAGGCCCCAGCGACCACCCGGACTTTGCCGAATGGCTGGCTAAGGAAGGCATCTCCTCCATCTCGCTCAACCCTGACAGCGTGGTCGATACCTGGCAGAAGCTGGCTACGATCTAAGCAGGATATGCCCATCAAGGCCATAGCCGCCTGATAAGCATGGCGCGCACTGTCAAAAGTGCGCGCCATTTTTCATGGTGAACTGGAGTATTTCCATGCGATCACTTTCCTCCCTGAAATCTGCTGCCTCCATGCTGGCGGCCATTGCCACGATTGCCCTGTGCCTGTGGCTGGGGCATGTGCTGCAACACCGGTTTCAGTTGCCCTTGCCCGCAGCCTTGCTGGGCATGATGCTGCTGTTGCTGGGTTTGCTGTGGATGCCCGAAGTGCCGCAGGGCATGCAGAAAGTCAGCGCATTCCTGCTGCGCAACATGTCCCTCTGGCTGATTCCTCCGGTTGTTGGCGTGCTGGCGCATCTGGAGCTGTTGCAGAAGAACTGGCTCGCCCTGTTGCTGGCGGGCGTACTGGGCACCGCGCTGACCCTGATCGTGACTGCATGGGTATTCAAGACCATGCTGCGACGCCAGCCCGCACACCGCACAGCCACCGCCCCCGGCATTGCAGAAAATACCGACCACAAGGATGCGCCATGATGCCCGTGATTGACTGGCAAAACCCCGTGTGGTGGACTCACACTGCCCTCTGGAGCGGACTGACCATTGTGCTGTACCGGCTGGCCATACGCCTCTCGCACTGGTGCCGGGGGCATCCGCTGGCGATTCCGATCCTGACGGCCACGATCATGCTGGTGGCGATTCTGTTGCTCACGCACACCGACCACACAGACTACGAACAGGGCACGTCGGTGCTGCTGTTCCTGATGGCTCCGGCACTGGTGGTGCTGGCCGTGCCGATGCGCCAGCAAATGCAACGCCTGCGGCAAATCTGGTGGCCACTGACCATCGCCTTGCTGGCCGGCAGTGTCACGGCCATCGTCTCCGCCGTGCTGATCGCCTGGGCTTTGGGGGCCGATGAGGCCATGCTGGTATCGTTCATTCCCAAATCGGCCACCAGCCCGATTGCCATCAGCGTGGTCGCCCCGCTGGGCGGCATACCGGCCATCACCGCCCTGCTGGTCTGTGCCACCGGAATAGCCGGTGCGATTCTGGCGCGGCCACTGCTGAGCCTGCTGAAATGGAACGATGACACCGTGCGCGGCGTGGCCGTGGGCACTGCCGCACACGCAGTAGGCACTGCACGCGAAATGCAGGACAGCCCCGTGGCCGGAGCCTATGCTGCGCTGGCCATGAGCCTCAACGGTCTGCTCACTGCGGTACTGACTCCATTGGTGGCGTGGCTATTGCATCTGCTGGTCAGTTAAGGAAGACCTGTCCACCACATCCGGGCCACAGCGGCAGGAATTCAAGATGCTTCGCATTTACATGCGAAAATCTCCCCCTGTAGCCACAGCAGGCAAATGCAGTGCCACACGAATGTGCTGGCGTACCGTGCATTTTTCATGCTCAGCCAAATTTGCAGGCTCTTAGATCGTAAACACGTTCTTGAAGCCCCCTTTCCGTCACATGCTCCCAATGGCGGGGCACTCATGTGAACAGCAAACAGGAACACAGCATGAAACAATCTCCTGCCCTTTGGGCCATTTCGGCACTGGCTGCGGCCATTCTGACCGCCTGTGGCGGCACCGTGGCCCAACAACAGGCATCCCCGGTCGCCCAGGCCGTCAGCACCGTGGCAGCCACCGCCGAAAACCTGCGCACGCCCCAGGTTCAGCAACAGGCCGTCGCTCCAGCTTTGTACGAGCTGGCCTATTCGGCCCGCCAGAATGCCGTGTTCGTGGCTTCGGCAGGTGGATTCGGTGAAGGAGCGGCCTCCAGCAAAGTATTGCGCCTGAATCCGCAAACGCTGGCTGTGGAAGCCGAAATCGCCCTGCCCCACCGTTCCTTTGGCGTTGTACTGGATGATGCCGCGAACCGCCTGTATGTGGGCAACAGCCTGGAAGGCTCCATCACCGTGCTGGATACGCGCAGCCACGCGATTGTGGCTACCGTGCCCATGGTCACACCCACCCAGAAGGACGATGGCAAAACGAGTTTTGAGCACCATTTCCGCGAGCTGGTACTGGACACGGCCAACCACCGCCTGTTCGCCCCTGGCCTGAGCAGCAAGGACAGTGCCCTGTATGTGCTGGACACGCAGAACCTGAAGCTGGAAAAAGTGATTCCCGGACTGGGGCAGGTTGCCACCGGCGTGGCATTCGATGCCAAGGGCCAGCGGCTGTTCGTCTCCAATCTGCGTGGCGGCCTGTATGAAATCGACACCCGCAGCCTGTCGATTCGCCAGTCCCATGCCGTCCAGGCCGATCAATTGCTGAACCTCGCTCTTGATGCCCAGGGCCAGCGGCTGTTTGCCACCGACCAAGGACTGGATGCGATCTCGGAGCGTCGCAAGAAAGCAGAACCCGAATTCCAGCCCACCCCCGGCAACCGCGTGGTGGTCTTCAACCCGGACACGGCAGCCATTACCGCCAGCATTCCCACTGGCAACGGCCCGATTGCCTTGCTGCTGGACGAGCCACGCCATCGGCTGTTCGTGACCAACCGGGGCGCAGGCACCGTGACGGTCTTCGACAGCCGTGATTACCGCCTGCTGCACACCATCGAACTGCCCGCCCACCCCAACAGCCTGGCATTGGATGCTGCCCACAATGTGCTGTACGTGACCGTGAAAAACGGCCGTGATGCCGCACGCGGCAGTGCCGAAAGCGTGGCACGCATCGCTTTCTGAAAACCAGCCCTGCAATAATCCAGAACGCGCTGGCCCTAGGGCGTGTCATCATTCAGATTCACCCCCGCGCCAGTGCGCCCCGGCAGGCCAATCCTTTTTGGACTCCAACGCGGGGGTGAATCTGAATGATGACACGCCCTAACCGCGTGCGCTCTTTTGGTGGCTCCTCGCATTCTCACTGCCATGTCCAGAACCTCTTCCACGCCGCTCCCCTCCTCTTCCCACGAACCCCTGACCGCCAGCAACTGGTGGGTGATTGTTGCCTGTGCGGCCATCATGGTGACGGAAGGCTTCGATCTGCTGATTTTCAGCAACGCCATCCCCTCGCTGCTGACCGATGCCTCGCTTGGCATCGACAAGGTGGCGGTGGGCAGCATTGGCAGCATGATCTTTGTGGGTATGCTGCTGGGCGGGCTGGTGGCAGGCAAGGCCACCCAGACCCTGGGGCTGATGCGCACGGCCATGCTGGGCTTTGCCTGCTTCACGGTCACTACAGCCCTGATCGGGCTGGCACAGACGGGCTGGCAGATCGGCCTGCTGCGTTTTCTCGCCGGTCTGGGGCTGGGCGTGGTGCTGCCTGCCGGGCTGTCGCTGGCGCGCAAGCATGTGCAGCAACGCCACGGCGCGCTGGCGATCAGCGTGGTGATGTCGGGCATTCCGGTGGGCGGTATGCTGGCGGCGATGGTCTCGCACGCCATCATTCCCTCCTGGGGCTGGCGGCCTCTGTTTGCCGCTGCCGGGGTACTGGGACTGCTGGTGATGGCACTGATAGGCCCGTATCTGGCCCGCATCGAACAGCGTGACCGGCTGGCAGCCGCGCACCAAGATCATGCCACGGCCACAGACCCGCTGTCCGGCCAGCCGCTCGACTGGCGCGCCATTCTGCGCGGAGCCAGCCTGCCGGTGCTGGCCCTGGGCACACTGGCGACGCTGGCCGACTTGCTGACCTGGTATGGCGTGAGCGTGTGGCTGACGCAGTTGATGCGTGAATTCGAGGTGCCCTTCAGCGGGGCCATGCAGCTCATGTTCACGCTGAACATCGGCGCGGTGGCCGGTTCGCTGCTGACGGCCAGTCTGGCCATGCGCTGGGGCACGCGCCCGGTGGCGATGCTGGCGGGCGTGGTGGCCAGCCTCTGCCTGCTGCTGATTGCCTCGCGCTGGCTCTCCAGCACAGCCATGCTGCCGGTGATCGCGCTGCTGGGCATGAGTGCCATCAGTGCGCAGAATCTGGTCAATGCGCTGGTGGCCGATGCGTTTCCGGTGCAGTACCGGGCTGCGGCCATCGGCATTACCCTTGGACTGGGGCGACTGGGAGCCGTGATCGCCCCGGCACTGGGCGGCCATATTCTGGCCTCCGGGCACGGCCCGTCCTGGGTGCTGGTGGTGTTCGCGATTTCGGCGGTGGCCGGGGTATTGCTGCTGCTGGGCTTCACGCCCCGGCGCAGTGCCGCCAGCGTGGCCTATCTGAACGATCAGGCACGCAGCCGCCCCCACGGCATCCGGTGAGCAGGCTCTGACGACTGACAAGCCGTCTCCTACCCACCCTATCAACCCCATGCTTATTGGCCGGGCACGCGGCCTTCCACGCCCTTCACATAGAAGTTGATGCCGCCCAGAAACGCATCGTCGGCCACGGTGCCTTCGGCGAGCACGGCTTCACCGGCCTGGTTCTGGATCGGGCCTTGCCAGATATGGAATGTGCCATCCTTCAGGCCCTGGCGCACGGTGGCGACCCGCTCCCTGACATCGGCGGGAATGTCATCGGCCAGCGCGACGATGTCGATGGCACCTTCCTTCACGCCCCACCAGCTTTTCTTGCTGCTCCAGCTTCCATCCAGCACGGCCTGGGTGGTGGCAATGTAGTACGGACTCCAGTCGATCACGGCCGATGCCAGATGGGCTTTTTCGCCGTAGGCGGTCATGTCCGAGTTCCAGCCAAAGGCCCGCACGCCTTTTTCCTGGGCGGTCTTGAGCACGGCAGCCGAGTCGGTGTTCTGGAACAGCACGTCCGCGCCGTTGTTGATGAGCGAGGTGGCGGCCTCGGTTTCCTTGGGCGGGCTGAACCATTCATTCACCCAGACGACCTTGGTGGTGATGGCAGGATTGACGCTTTGCGCGCCCAGCGTGAAGCTGTTGATGTTGCGGATGACTTCGGGAATGGGCACGGAGCCGACCACGCCCAGCACCTTGCTCTGGGTCATGCCTCCGGCAATGACACCGGCCATGTACGCACCCTCGTAGGTGCGGCTGTCGTAGGTGCTCAGGTTGGCGGCTGTCTTGTAGCCGGTGGCGTGCTCGAAGCGCGTCTGCGGGAAGTCCTGCGCCAGCCGCACCATGTATTCCATGTAGCCGAAAGTGGTTCCAAAGATCAGGGTGTTGCCATCGGCGGCAAAGCCGCGCAGCACGCGCTCGGCATCGGCGGATTCGGGCACGCTTTCCACATGGGTGGTCTGGATGCGGTCGCCCAGGGCGGCTTCCAGTGCCTTGCGGCCATTGTCGTGGGCAAAAGTCCAGCCGCCATCGCCCACCGGGCCGATGTAGGCAAAGGCCACTTTCAGGGGGGACTGGCCCGCATCCGGCTGTGCCACGGCCCCGGCAGAGGCGTTGCTGTTGGCTGGGGCGGGTGGCTCCTGCTTGCCACAGGCGGCCAGTGCCAGCGTGGCGCAGGCAGCAGCAGCCGTGCGCCACAACGCGGGAGAGATGGAGAAGGTGGGCAGAGGGGAATGGCTCATCGAAGAACTCCTTGCAGACAGATGACGAAAACGAACGGCACAGAGGCAATCACCCAGCCGCGCTCAATGCGGACTGAACGAACGCCCCAGCGAGGCGGGCATGTTGGCGCGAATCCAGGCGGGGTTGCGGGAAATCAGCACCAGCACGACGATGGTGGCCAGATACGGCAGCATGCTCAGCAACTGGCTGGGAATCTGCGCACCGGTAGCCTGCAAATGCAGTTGCAGCATGGTCACGCCCCCGAACAGATAGGCTCCCAGCAGCACACGCACCGGCCGCCAGGTGGCAAAGGCGGTGAGTGCCAGGGCAATCCAGCCACGCCCCGATACCATGCCTTCCGACCACAGCGGCGTATAGACGGTGGAGAGATAGGCTCCCGCCAGTCCGCACAATGCGCCTCCGGCCACCACGCAGGCCAGGCGGATGCTGCGCACCGGATAACCCAGCGCGTGGGCGGACTCGGGCGATTCGCCCACGGCACGCAGTACCAAGCCCAGACGGGATCGCTGGTAGAGCCATGTCATCGCCAGTGCCAGTGCCACCGTGCCATAGACCAGCCAGTGGTGCTGGAACAGGGCGCGGCCCAGAAATGGAATCTGCTCCAGCAGCGGAATCGCCAGCCGGGGCGCGCCCGCAATGGTCTGCTGCACATAGTCCACGCCCACATAGGCAGAAAAACCCAGGCCGAACAGGCTCAGTGCCAGCCCGGTGGCGTACTGGTTGGTGTGCAGGAAAATCACCAGCAGCCCCAGGGCGGCTGCCAGCACCGCGCCAGCGGCCATGCCCGCCAGCAGCCCCAGCGAGAAGCTGCCGGTGTGGGCCACGGTGGCAAACCCGGCAATGGCCGCGCACAGCATCATGCCTTCGGCTCCCAGGTTCACCACTCCGACTTTTTCGTTGAGCAACAGCCCCAGTGCGGCCAGTGCCAGCACCGTTCCGGCGTTGAGGGTTGCGGCCAGCAGCAAATCCATATCAGTCTCCTGTTGCGGGGGCCAGAGGGGCCGCCGTCTGGGCTGGCGGCGCGGCCACCGGGCGATTCTTGCGGCCTTGCCAGCGCAGCCGGTGGTTCACCAGCGTGTCAGCGGCCAGCAGCGCGAACAGCAGCACGCCCTGGAAGATGCTGGAGAGCGACTTGGGCAGTCCCAGCCGGGACTGGGCGAGTTCTCCGCCAATCAGGAACATGCTCAGCAGAATGGCCGAAAACACCATGCCCACCGGATGCAGCCGCCCCACAAAGGCGACGATGATGGCGGTGAAGCCATAGCCCATCGGCACATGCGGCGTGAGCTGCCCAATGGGGCCGGTCACCTCCAGTGCCCCGGCCAGCCCGGCCAGCCCACCCGAGAGCAGCAGGGCCGTCCACAGCGACCGCCGCGCCGAAAAACCGGCATACCGCGCCGCCGCCGGAGCCAGCCCGCCCACTTGCTGGGCAAAGCCCGCGCGGGTACGGAACAGAAACAGCCAGACACCAACGGCCACCGCCAGCGCAATCCACAGCCCCATATTGGCACGGCTGCCCGCGAACAGGCGCGGCAACTGGGTGGCACTGTCGAACATGCGCGTATGCGGGAAGTTGTAGCCCTGCGGGTCTTTCCAGGGGCCATAGACCAGATAGGCGAGCAACTGGATGGCCACATAGACAAGCATCAGGCTCACCAGAATCTCGTTCGTGTTGAAGCGGTCGCGCAACACCGCCACGATGGCCGCCCAGGCCATGCCTCCCAGCACCCCGGCCAGCAGCACCGGCGCGATGATCCACGGCGAAGTGCCCGCCCCCGCCTGAAGGGCCACCCAGCCTGCGGCAATGGCCCCCAGCACGAACTGCCCTTCTGCGCCGATGTTCCAGATGTTGGAGCGAAAGCACACCGCCAGCCCCAGCGCGATCAGCAGCAGGGGCGTGGCCTTGATGGCAATCTCACCCCAGGCATAGGCATTCTTGATCGGCTCCCAGAAGAACACCTGCAAGCCCATGACGGGGTCTTTGCCGGAAAACAGAAAAATCATCCAGCCCACCGCCACGGTCAGCGCGAGTGCCAGCAGGGGGGACGCCAGAGTCCACCACAGGGAAGTTTGGGAACGGGGTTCCAGTTTGAACATTGACATCCTCCCCGCCCTAAAGAGCGGTGATTCCTCCTGCGAGACGGCAATGCCCTGCCGCGAGAATGTTGCGTGCTGCGTTCACGTCGCGCTCGTGTGCCGCTCCACATTCGCTGCACGTCCATTCTCTTATTCCAAGACCTGCGATACCTTTGGGCCTCGACTGCGGCAACGCGCCACAAGCCGAACAGGTCTGGGTTGAATACGCTTCGTTCACTTCCTCAAAAACCACTCCGGCCTGATGGCACTTGTATTCCAAAGCGGTTTTCAACGATGACCAGCCCGCGTCCAGCGTGGACTTGGCCATCCTGGTTTTGACCAGCTTCGCGCTGGCCACGTCGCCCACGAAGATGGCTGCGTTGTTCTTTACAAGCTCGGTCGTGAACTTGTGGATTTCGTCTTTTCGGCGGTTGGCTATTTTTGCGTGAATCGCCCTGACGCGCTGCTTTTTGCGCGCCCGCTGCGCAATCGCAAGCTGCGGCTCCAGTTCCCGATACCAGCGGCCATGCAGCTTCTGGCCTGTGCTGGTGGTGGCGCAGTCTTTCAGCCCAAGGTCGATTCCTACGGATGCCGTGGCTTCTGTGGGTTTGGTTTCAATCTCCACGGCCACGTTGAAATACCAGCGACCGCGTGCATCCTCGTTGAAGCTGGCGGTCTTGAACCGGTACTGGCCCAGACCGTAGGAATCCCACACGCCGAAATAATGGCCGTTGTGATAGACCTGCCCACTCTTCCAAGAAGCTGCGCCGGTGTTTATCGGTATCCAGCCCAGGCTGCGCTGGCTGCCGGTGGATTTGCGCCAGTTCAGGCGGGTGCGTTTGCATTGACGGCGGCGTGTGACGTATTCTTGCGCCACACATTGCAGCGTATGGCTGTGCAAGCCCAGCTCCTTGGCGGCTCCCTTGGTGTACGGGTGAATATCGTATGCGGACAGCCATTTTCCGCGCTCTCGAATCGAACGGCTGGAGAGATCATTCACGAAATTCCACACGAAATTGACCTGTTGCGCCATCTGCAACAGCAGTGGCGCGTGCTTGTCTTTCACGCGGAGTTTCAGAGTTTTGACGACTGTAGGCATTTTGCTGACTTTAACAGAAATGATATATTTTTCAATGTGTTATTCATTAAATGGCATGAATCCCTTCGGATTCTGCGCTATCCTTCCCCGCCCTCAAGCCGTGGAGTTTGTCGCGCAATTGGATCAATCCAACGCCCGATAAACCCGTCAGTCCACCACGGCTGCGGACGCTCCAGCCGGACGTGCCGCACCGCCGGGGCCACTCCACAGGCCACTCATCCACAGGCCAATCTTCTGCACACTGGCTTCGTCCCGGTGCAGCGAAGGCGAAATTTTTCCCTTGGCCATGACATACAGGCGGTCGGCAATGGCAAACAGTTCGTCCAGTTCCTCGCTGACCACCAGCCCTTGGCACGCAAGGCCAGAATCTCGGCATGGATGCGCGCGGCCGCCCCCACATCCACGCCCCAGGTGGGCTGCGCCAGCACCAGCAGGCGTGGATTGGCATCGATCTCGCGCCCCACAATGTACTTTTGCAGATTGCCCCCCGAGAGCGAACGCGCCGTGGCCCCAGGGCCAGCGGCGCGGACGTGAAAGCGCGTGATGATCTCGCGGGACTTTGCCACCAGACGGCGGCCATGAATCCAGCCCAGTCGCCCCACGGTCAGGTCACGGGTCAGAAGCAAGTTGTGCGCCAGGTCCATGCCGGGCACGGCCCCACGGCCCAGCCGCTCCTCGGGCACGCAATGCAGCCCACGCTGGCGACGCTGGTGCGGCGACAGATGCCCCACCGGCTGCTCCAGCAACTGAATGGCCTGCCGCTCCCCGACCTTGCCCTGCATTTCACCCGACAGGGCCAGCAGCAACTCCTTCTGGCCATTGCCCGATACACCCGCAATGCCGACCACCTCGCCCGCATCCACATGCAGGCTGATGCCATGCAAGTCCATGCCGAACGCATGTTGGCGTGGCAGATTGAGCTTCTGCACCCGCAGCACTGGCGCGGCATTGCCGCCCTTGGCCCCACGTCCGCCGGGTGCGGGGCGCGACAGCACCGCCGGTTCCGCGCCAATCATCAGGCGTGAGAGTTCCGCATTGCTGCACTGGCGCGGATCGACGGCTCCCACCACACGCCCCTGGCGCATCACCGTGCAGGCATGGCACAACTGGCGGATTTCATCGAGCTTGTGGCTGATGTAGAGAATGCTGCACCCCTGTGCGGCCAGTTTGCGCAGTACCCCGAACAGGTTCTGCACCGCCTGGGGCGTGAGCACCGAAGTCGGCTCATCCAGAATCAGCAACTGCGGGTGGGTGAGCAGGCTGCGCAGAATCTCCACCCGCTGCATCTCGCCCACGCTGAGCGTGTGCACGGGCCGGTCAAGATCGATGTCCAGCCCGAAAAAACGCGCCGTCTCCTCCACCCGCTGGCGCAACTGCGCCCGCGAAATGCCGGGCGACTGCCCCAGCCAGATGTTGTCGGCCACTGTCAGGCTCTCGAACAGGCTGAAATGCTGGAACACCATCGCAATGCCGCGCTCGCGCGCCTGCTGTGGATTGCGCAGATGAATGGGCTGGCCATCGAGGCACATGCGCCCCTCATCGGCCTGCGTCGCGCCATAGATGATCTTCATCAGCGTGGATTTGCCCGCACCGTTCTCGCCCAGGATGGCGTGAATCTCGCCGCGCTGCACCGTCAGGTTCACGCCGTCATTGGCCAGCACACCGGGGTATCGCTTGGAAATGCCCGTCAGTTGCAGGCGCGGCGCGGCTTCGCCCGTGGCAGCGGCAGGCGGCATGGCAGGGCCGGGCGAAGGGGTATCGGAGGTGGATGGCGGCATAGGCGCGAATTTTCACCGATAAACCCCGTTGTCGGAAAAAGCCAGCGGCAGGAAGGCGTGAGAAAGATGCGAAAATCCCCCGCATGTACCTCCTATTTGAAGAAAGCGGCAAATTCCTTGCCGGTCGCATCCTTTCCGAAACCGACAGCTCCGCCCAGGTCGAACTCGACAGCGGCAAGCGCGTCAAGGTCAAGGCCAACAACACCCTGCTGAAGTTCGCCAAGCCGGCCCCCGCCGAACTCTGGGCGCAGGCGCAGGCGATTGCCCCCGAGATCGAACTCGATCTGGCCTGGGAATTCGCATCGGAAGACGACTTCGGCTTTGCCGACCTCGCCAGGGATTATTTCAGTGCCGACACCGATCTGCCCCACCAGATCGCCGCGCTGCTGCGGCTGCACGAATCCCCGCACTACTTCCGCCGCGCAGGCAAGGGGCGTTTTCGCAAGGCCCCGCAGGAACAGGTGCAGCAGGCTCTGGCCGCCATCGAGAAAAAACGCCTGCTTCAGGAGCAGATCGACGCATGGGCGGGCGAACTGGTCGCGGGCCAGTGCCCGGCAGCGGTGCGCGAGCAGCTCTACCGCATCCTGTTCAAGCCCGACAAGAATGCCGCCGAATACAAGGCCGTGGTCGAGGCCAGCCGCCAGTCCAGACTGCCGCCGCTGACGCTGCTGCAACAGGCCGGAGCGATTGCCTCGGCGTACGAGTTCCACTGGCAACGCTTCCTGTTCGAGCAGTTCCCCAAGGGCATCGGCTTTGCCAGCGTGGAGGCCCCACTGCCGCGCATGGACTTGCCCACCGCCGAAGTGCTGGCCTTCTCCATCGACGACTCCAGCACCACCGAAATCGATGATGCGCTGTCCGTGCAGGGGCTGGGCACGGGCCGGGTCACGCTGGGCATCCACATTGCCGCACCCGCACTGGCCCTCAGCCCACAGGACGCGCTCGACCAGATCGCCCGCCAACGCCTGTCCACCGTCTATATGCCGGGAGCCAAGATCACCATGCTGCCCGATGCCGTGGTGCAGAAATACACGCTGGATGCCGGGCGGCTCAACCCGGCAGTGTCGCTGTACGTCAGCTACGACGAGGAAACGCTGGAAGTGCTGGAAAGCCAGTCGCGGCTGGAGCTGGTGAATACCGCGCACAACCTGCGCCACGACAGGATCGACCACATCGTCACCACCGCGTGGCTGCAAGCCGAAGCACCAGCGGCGGATGCTGCTGGCGTTTCGGAAACCGACTCTGCCCACCTCTGCGCCCTGCGCCCGCTGCATGGCAGCCTGCGCTTTCTGCACCGGCTGGCACAGACCCTCAAGGCACGGCGCGAGGAAGTGCGCGGCAAGCCCGAAACCTTCAACCGCCCGGACTACCACTTCAGACTGCCCGACATGCAGGGCGACTTTCCCGATGGCACGGAAACCGTGCAGATCACCACGCGCCAGCGCGGCGCGCCGCTGGATCTGATCGTCGCCGAAGCCATGATCGTGGCCAACAGCACCTGGGGCGGCTGGCTGGCGCAACTGGGCGTGCCCGCCATCTACCGCAGCCAGTATAGCCTCGCGCCCGGCATCAAGGTGCGCATGGGGGTCAAGCCCCAACGCCATGCCGGCATCGGTGTGCCGTTCTACACCTGGTGTACCTCGCCCCTGCGCCGCTACGTCGATCTGGTCAATCAATGGCAGGTCATCGCCGCCGTGCAGCATGGCCAGACAGCCGCCCTGGCCGCGCCCTTCAAGCCCAGGGACACCGAGCTGTTCGCCATCATCAGTGCCTTCGAGGCCACCTACAGCAGCTACAGCCGCTACCAGTCCGACATGGAACGCTTCTGGACGCTGCGCCACCTCCAGCAGCACCAGATCACCGAGCTGGATGCCGCCATCATCCGCGAGGCCGGGGAAGAACCGGCCCTGGTTCGCGCCGACACCCTGCCGCTGGTGCTGCGGGTCATGGGTGCGCAGGAATTGCCACGCGGTGCGCGGGTGCGGGTGCATCTGGGAGAAGCCGACCTGATCGCGCTGGAAATCCACGGCACCGTGCTGGCACGGCTGGACAGCGACAGCCCCGCAAACAGCAACGAGAGCGCATTGGCAGAGGATGACGACGACGAAGCCCTGCTGGCCGAATCCGTCAGCATCGCGCTGTCCGTGGAGCCGGAAGAAGGCGACGCTGCCTCGCCCGTTGCCGCTGCCGACTCTGCGGTCACCCCGACCTGAACCGCCCATCGCCCACCCTCGCCCTGTTTCAGCCCATCCCCCCGCCACCGTCCCAGACCGTGAAACTGCCGCCTTTTCTTCGCTCGCTTTCCGCCTTCCAGTGGGCACTGCTGGCCTCTGCCGGAGTGCATGCGGTGCTGCTGAGCATCCGCTTCGTCAGCCCGGACAGCTTCAACCGGCTGTTCACCAACCTGCCGCTGGAAGTCATCCTCGTCAATGCCCAGAGCACCGACCGTCCCGAGAATGCCAAGACCCTGGCACAGGCCGCACTGGTGGGCGGGGGCGATGCCAGTGCCGGTCGCGCCACCAGTCCACTGCCCTATTCCGCACTGGAGAGCAGCGGCACCGACAGCGAAAAGGTCGAGCGCAAGGAAGTGACCACCCGCGACGTGCAGAACAACCTGCTGGCCCAGTTGCGCCAGCAGGTGGCCGACATCCCGCCCCTGGACCCACGCAAGAGCGAACACACCGCCGCCGAAATCGCCCAGGAAGAACGCCGCCTGCAACTGCTGCGGATGCTGGCCGAAATCGAGCGCGACGTGAAAACCGAGAACGAACGCCCGCGGCGACGCTACACCAGCCCGTCCACGCAGGACTCCATCCTCGCCATTTACCTCAACACCGTGCGCAATACCATTGCCCAGCGTGGTACCGAAAATTTCCCGTTGCAGGATGGCAAGCCGATATTTGGCATTCTGGTCATGGAAGTGCTCATCCACCACGACGGCAGCCTGATCTCCGCCCAGGTCATGCGCAGTTCCGGCAATCCCGCGCTGGATCGCCGCGCCGAAGCCATCGTCGAAGCCTCTGCACCGTTTGACGTATTCACTTCCGAAATGCGCCGCAGCACCGACCAGTTGGGCTTCATCTCCAGCTTTGAATTCCGCAGCGATTCCACCGTCCACATCAAGCAGGAAGCCCTTTCCGATGAACTTTGATATCCACACCGCCATCGACCGCTATGTGGTCATCGGCAACCCCATCGGCCACAGCCTCTCGCCACGCATCCACCAGCGGTTTGCCCAACTGACCGGACAGGCACTGGACTACCAGCCCTGTCTGGCCCCACTGGATGGCTTCGCCGACACCCTGGCAGCCCTGCAAGATGCGGGCATCAAAGGCTGCAACGTCACCGTGCCCTTCAAGCTCCAGGCCGCGCAAGCCGCCCACCATCGCAGTGACCGGGTGCAACTGGCACAGGCCGCCAACACCCTGGTACTGCGGGCCGACGGGCAGATCGAAGCCGACAACACCGACGGCCTGGGGCTGGTGCGCGACATCGTCCACAACGCGCAGACCCCGCTGGAGCAACAGGATATCCTGCTGCTGGGAGCAGGCGGAGCCGCTGCGGGCGCACTCGCACCGCTGCTGGCCACGCGGCCACGCCGCATCCACATCGTCAATCGCACCGAAAGCCGCGCCCAACAGCTCGCCCACCAGCACCAGAAGCTGGCGCAGGCGCACGGTGTACAGCTCAGCACCGGCGACCTGAACCAGCTTCAGAACCCCGACGGCACCGCGTATCACCTCATCATCAACGCCACCGCCAGCAGCCTCCAGGGCGACCGCCTGAACCTGCCCGACCCCCAACAATTGCTGGCACCCCATGCACTGGTGTACGACATGATGTACGGCACAGCCGCACAGACCTTTCTGCAATGGGCACAATCGGCTCCTGCGCAATGGGGCATCCGCAGCCGCGACGGCCTGGGCATGCTGGTGGAACAGGCTGCCGAAGCCTTCCTGATCTGGCGCGGCGTACGCCCCGACAGCCCTCAGGTACTGGCCGAACTGCGTGCACAGCAAAAGCAGTAACAACAGCAGAACCAGGCCCCATGAAGCCCCCCCGCGCATCGGCACCTGCAACGCGCAAGGCCAGTGCCGACCAGTCCACGGCCAGCAAGCGTGCTTCCCCGCAACCGCCTGTGCCCGCTCCTTCGGAAGGAAGTGCCCGCCGCATCCGCCACGCCCTGCTGCGCTGGCTGGAACTGCTGGTAGTCACCGCCGTGCTGCTGCAAACCGTGTGGATTCTCCAGATCGTCGCCTTGCGCTGGCTTGGCGAGCCGCCTTCCACCGCCTTCCAGCGCACGGCCATCTGGCAACTGCTGCGCGCAGAAAAACCTGCGCACTGGCAACACCAGCCTGTACCTGCTGCCGCCATCTCACCGCATATTCAGCGCGCCGTCATTGCCGCCGAAGACAACTTCTTCCTGCAACACCACGGCATGGACTGGGAGGCCATGCGCCGCGCCTGGCAGCGCAACGCACAGGGCCAGCGAATGCTGGGCGGCTCCACCATCACCCAGCAACTGGCCAAAAACCTCTATCTTTCGGGCGAACGCACGCTGTGGCGCAAAGGACAGGAACTGCTGCTGGCCGCCATGCTGGAAAACCTGCTCAGCAAGGAACACATTCTCGCCATCTACCTGAATCAGGTGGAATGGGGGCTGGGAATCTACGGCATCGAAGCCGCCAGCCAGCACTACTTTGGCCGCAGTGCCGCCCAACTCACGGCAGAACAGGCCGCGCGGCTGGCCGTCATGCTGCCGCAACCGCGCCGCCTCGGCCAGGAACCCTACTCGCCCTACATGCAGCAACGCACCCGCACCATACAGGCCAGAATGCGCAGCATCACATTGCCTGAATCCCCATGAAAATCCTCGGCATCGACCCCGGCCTGCAAACCACCGGCTTTGGCATCATCGAAGCCCACGGCGCGCAACTGCACTACATCGCCAGCGGCACCATCCGCACCACCGGCATTGCGCGCGGCGATCTGCCAGGGCGGCTGAAAATCCTCTACGACGGCATTGGCGAAGTCGTCGGCCGCTACCAGCCCGACGTGGCCGCCATCGAAATCGTCTTCGTCAATGTCAATCCGCAATCCACCCTCATGCTGGGCCAGGCGCGCGGAGCCTGCATCACTGCGCTGGTCTCACGGCAGTTGCCGGTAGCCGAATACACCGCGCTGCAAATGAAAAAAGCCATGACCGGGCACGGCCGCGCCGCCAAATCGCAGATTCAGGAAATGACCAAACGCCTGCTGCAACTGCCCGGCCTGCCCGGCCCCGATGCCGCCGATGCCCTCGGTCTGGCGATCACCCACGCCCACGCCGGCCACTCCATGCAGATCGTCAGCCAAAGCACTCCCCTACACCGCCGCCAGCACGCCATGTACAAGGCCGGCAGAAGCTATTGACCCGATAGGTAAGCATCAGAAGGCAGACCTGCGCTTTCAGGCAGAAACGTCTTGATGCTGGTGATGGAGCGGGTGACGAGAATCGAACTCGCGTATCAAGCTTGGGAAGCTGGCGTTCTGCCATTGAACTACACCCGCATAACAGCCTGACATTGCATCAGACTGGAGAACTGCCTGCCCGCAGGCTTATTCACAGTCCGGCTCGCATTATATGTTTTGCCAGCCGCCCCACAGGCGAAGCGGTTCAACGAAGGGGAAAAATCTATAATCTTCGCCTGCCTCGCCTCCACAGGGGCGGTTCGCACTCCCACAAGACACCCGATTGATTGACACCATGAGCATTCCCCATTTCACCGTCGCCCAGATTCGCCAGACTTTTCTGGACTTTTTTGCCAAGCGTGGCCACACGGTCGTGGCTTCCAGCTCCCTGGTGCCAGCCAATGACCCCACACTGATGTTCACCAACTCGGGCATGGTGCAGTTCAAGGATGTGTTCCTTGGCACAGACCAACGTCCCTACAAGCGCGCCACGTCGGTGCAGACCAGCCTGCGCGCCGGTGGCAAGCACAATGACCTGGAAAACGTAGGCTACACCGCACGCCACCACACCTTTTTTGAAATGCTGGGCAACTGGTCATTCGGCGACTACTTCAAGAAAGAATCCATCCAGTGGGGCTGGGAGCTGCTGACCAAGGTCTTCCAACTGCCACCCGAGAAGCTGCTGGCCACCGTGTATTTCGAGGATGACGAAGCCTACGACATCTGGACAAAAATCATCGGCCTGCCACCCGAGCGCGTCATCCGCATAGGCGACAACAAGGGCGGACGCTACAAGAGCGACAACTTCTGGATGATGGCCGACACCGGCCCCTGCGGCCCTTCTTCGGAAATCTTCTACGACCACGGCCCGCACATTGCCGGCGGCCCTCCCGGCAGCCCCGATGAAGATGGCGACCGCTTCATCGAAATCTGGAACCACGTTTTCATGCAGTTCGACATGCAGGAAGATGGCAGTGTCAAACCCCTGCCCGCACCCTGCGTCGATACCGGCATGGGGCTGGAGCGCATTGCTGCCATCCTGCAAGGCGTACACAGCAACTACGAAATCGATCTGTTCGCGGCCCTCATCCAGGCCGCAGCCCGCGAAACCCACACCAGCGATCTGCACAATCCATCGCTGAAGGTGATTGCCGACCACATTCGCGCCACCGCATTCCTGGTGGCCGATGGCGTGATTCCATCGAACGAAGGGCGTGGCTATGTGCAGCGGCGCATCATCCGTCGCGCCATCCGCCACGGCTACAAGCTGGGCCAGAAAACCCCCTTCTTCCACAAACTCGTGCCCGATCTGGTGGCGCAAATGGGCGAAGCCTATCCCAAACTGCGTGAACAGCAGCAGCGCATCACCGAAACGCTCAAGGCCGAGGAAGAACGCTTCTTCGAGACGCTCGCCAACGGCATGGAGATTCTGGATGAAGCCCTGTCCGGGAATCGCCAGCAGCTGGCAGGCGACATTGCCTTCAAGCTGCACGACACCTACGGCTTCCCGCTGGACCTGACCCAGGACGTCTGCCGCGAACGCCATGTCAGCGTAGATGCAGACGGCTTTGAGGCCGCCATGAACCGCCAGAAAGAGCAGGCCCGCGCAGCAGGCAAGTTCAAGATGGAACGTGCCCTCGAATACACCGGCGCAGCAACCGCCTTCACCGGCTACCACAGCATCCAGGAGCAAGCTACGGTGCTGGCACTGTATGCCAACGGCCAGCCCGTGCAGCAACTTCAGGCCGGCGAGCAAGGCGTGGTGGTGCTGGACATCACCCCGTTCTACGCCGAATCCGGCGGTCAGGTGGGCGACCAGGGGCGCATTCACCACGCCAGTGCCATCTTTGATGTGCAGGACACCCAGAAAATCAAGGCCGACGTATTCGGACAGCATGGCACGCTGCAATCGGGTCGCCTGCAAATCGGCGACCGTGTCGCCGCCGAGGTCGATACCGCCCTGCGCACCGCCACCACCCGCAACCACAGCGTCACCCACCTGATGCACAAGGCCCTGCGCGACACACTGGGCGAACACGTTCAGCAAAAAGGCTCGCTGGTGGATGCCGACAAGACCCGCTTCGACTTCGTGCAGAACAGCCCCATCACCGATGCGCAACTGCGCCAGGTGGAACAACTGGTGAACGCCGAAATTCTTGCCGACACCCCGACCGAAATCCGTGTCATGGACATCGAATCCGCCAAGGCCACCGGAGCCATGATGCTGTTCGGCGAAAAATACGGTGACAGCGTGCGCGTGGTCGATATTGGCTCCAGCCGCGAACTCTGCGGCGGCACCCATGTGCAGCGCAGTGGCGAGATCGGCCTGTTCAAGCTGGTATCGCAAAGCGGTGTGGCCGCTGGCGTGCGCCGCATTGAAGCCATCACCGGCCAGAAAGCATTGGACTATGTGCAGCAGTTGGAAGCCACTGTGGAACAGGCTGCCCGCACCCTCAAGACACCCGTGGCCGACCTGCTGGGCAAACTGGAGCAGCAACTGGAACACACCAAGGCACTGGAAAAGGAAATTGCCGCCCTCAAAGGCAAGCTCGCCTCCAGTCAGGGCGATGACCTTGCAGCACAGGCCGTGAATGTGCAGGGCCTGAAAATCCTGGCCGCACAACTCGAAGGCGCAGATGCCAAAACCCTGCGCGAAACCCTCGACAAACTCAAGGACAAGCTGCAAACCGCTGCCATCGTGCTGGCCAGCGTCGGTGCCGATGGCAAGGTGCAACTGGCCGCTGGTGTCACCAAGGACAGCATCGGCAAGGTCAAGGCAGGAGAACTGGTGAACTTCGTCGCCCAGCAGATTGGCGGCAAGGGTGGCGGCAAACCCGACATGGCGATGGCCGGTGGAACCGATGCTGCCGCACTGCCCCAGGCTCTCCAGTCGGTTCAAGCCTGGGTGGCCGAGCGCGTATAAGTGCAAGGGGAACATCCCAAAATCCGCTTCGGTTTGTGAAACAACCCAAAAAACTAGGGCATAATGCTGTCTTCGCTGGAGACGTGACCGAGAGGCCGAAGGTGCTCCCCTGCTAAGGGAGTATGCGGTGATGAGCTGCATCAAGGGTTCGAATCCCTTCGTCTCCGCCAGATACGCTTTTCAGATAACCCCAGAAAAGCTAAAAACCCCGCTTTCTCATAGGAAAGCGGGGTTTTTTATTGCCCGGATAGTCTCTGGTAGTCCATTGACATACCATGAACGATGCTGGTATTTTTGATGGTATCTACAAATACCATCACACGAGATACCATCATGCCCCTGTCTGATGTTGCCCTGCGGCAAGCCAAGCCCCAAGACAAGCCTTACAAGCTGACCGATGGAACCGGTCTTTTCCTGCTGGTGAACCATGTGGGCAAATACTGGCGGTTTAACTACCGCTTTGAAGGCAAGCAAAAAACCGCCAGCTATGGCGTCTATCCTGTGTTGTGGTCAAGTTTTAGTGGACACCGAGATAAGGCATTTCAGGTGTTGGCTTTCTCGTATTGAGCAGGAGATCGGTATCCCAGGCTGGAGTGCAGCCGGTGGGTGTTGTAGAAAGCGACGATGTAATGGTTGATGTCGGCCATGGCTTCCTGGTGATTGGCATAGCGGCGCTGCCAGAGACGCTCCATCTTCAGGTTCAGGAAGAAGCGCTCCATCACTGCGTTGTCCCAGCAATTGCCTTTGCGGCTCATGCTGGCCACCAACTGGTGCCTGGCCAGCAAGTCACGGTGGGCCTGACTGGCATACTGACTGCCACGGTCGGTATGCACAA